>NZ_CAKZNK010000068.1 GCF_937129525.1 uncultured Chloroflexus sp.
TCGTCCAATCCACGTCATTCCACTCGGCGTGGATCTGACCGTCTTTACGCCTGGATCACCGCGCACTGAACTGATCGATCGCACTATCTTTCTCTCGGTCTTCGAATGGAGTCGGCGTAAAGGTTGGGATGTGCTGCTGACGGCATATCGGGCAGCGTTTCAACCGCGTGATCCGGTTGTGCTGGTGTTGAAGATCGACCATCGCGCTGATGGGAACCCGTTGCGTGAACTGGCGGCCATCCTGGACGAACATGCGCCGCCGGTGGCTGTGCTCTACAATCAGACGTTGACCGCTGCCCGGATGGCTGAACTCTACCGTAGTGTTGATTGCTTCGTCTTGCCGAGCCGCGGTGAAGGTTGGGGAATGCCGGCATTGGAGGCAATGGCCTGTGGAACGCCGGTGATTGCTACTGACTGGAGTGGCTTGACAGAGTTTTTGGATGAAACGTGTGGCTATCCGTTGCCGATCCGCGGTTTGACACCGACTGGCATGGCGAGTGGTCCCTACGCCGGGGCGCAATGGGCCGAACCCGATAGTGATGCGCTGGTCGAGCTATTGCGGCGAGTGCATCAGCGGCGTGAGGAAGCGCGGGCGCTTGGCGCGCAGGCTGCCCGCCGCGCGCAAAACTGGACCTGGACGCGCAGCGCGCAGACAATCTGCGATCGATTACGAGCGATTGGTGTCTGAGATGACGTGTTCAACGCGCGTAATCGATCGCGCGACTCGGTTTACGTTCATTTCGTGGCTGCATCAAGCGCTTCGCCTACCCGTAATACCTCCTCAAGCGTGTTATAGAAGTGGGGGGCAATTCGCACTCCTGATCCTCGTGGGGTAACGATCAAGCCAGCTTCGGTAAGCCGGTGAGCAACGGCGGTTGGGTTATCAACCAGCGCTACCACAATACCGCTGCGGTGTTGTGGCGCAGTGTCGGCGGCCAGTTGGTAACCTCGCTCGCGTAAATCGTCGATCAACGCCGCAACCAGCGTATTGATCTGGCGCTCGATCTGTTCGATCCCTACTTCCTGCAACATTGTCACCGCTGCCAGCAGGGCCAGATTGTTGGCAACATTCGGCGTGCCGAGGGTAAAGCGTTCAGCCGTTTCCGGCAGGGTCAGGTTGTAGTCGAGATAGTTTTGACCGCTCACGCTACTGGCTGCGCCAACGTAGGCTCCCGGCTCTAATTCGCGGATCAGCTCACGGCGCACGTAGAGAAAACCGCTTCCTGGGGTTGAAAGCAACCACTTCTGTGAACCACAGGCCAGCATATCGATATGGCAGGCCTGGACATCGAGCGGAAATGCGCCTAGTGTCTGGATTGCATCAACCACAAAGTAGATGCTACGCTCGCGGCAGATCTGTCCGACCGCAGCCAGATCATTACGGAAACCGGTGGCAAACATCGCCGAACTGAGCGCAATCACCCGTGTGCGGTGGTCAATCCGCCGTATCAGCAGCTCAAGATCGAGACCTCCCTTATGTTGCGGTACCACTTTTGTCAAGACGCCACGGTAGGCCAGTTGCTGCCACGGATAGACATTGGCCGGATAGTCACCATCAAGGATCAGCACATTGTCGCCGGGGCGCAGCGGCAGGCTGACGGCGGCGGTGTTGATTCCGGCAGCAGTATTAGGCATCAGCACAATCTCATCGGCTGACCTGGCATTAATCAGTTGCGCCAGCCGTTGTTTAAGTTCGTTAAATTGCGCTATCACGCGCGGAAAAACGGCCAGAAACGGCTCGCGACCGGCCTGTTCCAGATAGGTTTGCACGGCGGCCTGCACCCGGCGACTGAGCGGCGAGACGGCGGCGTGGCTAAGAAAGGCATACCGTTCGGTGATCGGAAATTCGCTACGATAACTGGCAAAATCGGCTGTCATACAGGTGATCCTTCAAGAAACTCGGTCAGGATGGCGTGATACTCTTGCGGACGTTCGAGCATCGGCAGGTGACCGCACTGCTCGATCCAGACCAGCCGGCAGCGGGGAATGCGGCTGGCGGCAACTGGCGCTCCCGGTGGTGGCATAATTTGGTCGTGCCGGCAGGCGACAATCAGGCTAGGCGCGCGAACGGCAGCCAGCGCAGCGCTAATGGTCGGACTCCCCGCGCCGCGGGCTGTTTCCAATGCTGTGCGCTGCTCCATCGCCAGAAAATCGGCGAACGTCTCGCGCAGAATGCTATGATCGGTGGGCAGACGATAAAAGAAACGATTGCCGACCAGTCGCATAATCGGTTCCACCTCGAGCATCCATGGCCGGCGCAGCGCCAGCCAGAGCGCCATCAGATGGTGAATGGAGGCCACAACCCGTCGTTCGCGCTCATCGCGGAAGGTGCTGAAACTGGTCAGGACAAGCCGTCTGACGCGATCTGGATAGCGAGCGGCGACGTGGACAGCAACTGCCGCGCACAATGAATGGCCATTGAGAGCAAATTGCTCAAGACCGAGCGCGTCCGCAAAGGCAATCACCCAATCGGCCAGCCGTTCGAGTGATAAGCGACCGGATAGTGGCGGCGATGAGCCGAATCCAGGGAGATCAGGGGCAATCACCAGATGGCGGTCGGCCAGGTCACGCAGGGTGTAATGCCAGAGTCGTGACGAACCACCCCAGCCATGCAGTAACAGCAATGGTGTCCCTTGACCGGCGCGGCGAAAGGTTGCGCGCAAACCGGCCACAGCAGTTTCAGAGGCAGATGCAGCGAGTATCGCCATAGGCATCCCTTTAAAACGGAAGGTCTCATTGCTATCATACCAGATTCACTTATCGGCGGTGTCATTGTCCAGAGCACTGATGAATAGGGTAGCTGATGCTCAGATCGTTCCTCCGGCTGATCAGTCATCAATCTGGCGCGCGTTCGTTCAGGTCAATGCGGTCGATGATAGGATTGGGGTGGGGCGGAGCCTGGCTCTGGTTTGTTATCGTCAACTTGTAAAGAGTTTTGCCATCTTTTTGGAGCTTGACACAAGACCAATCGCTATGTTACACTATCGGCGCGTGCGGGAATGCCAAAATATGCGAACTAAAACCGATATAAACCACTAGATGTAGTATTCACTTCTAGTGCTGGTCTCTCTGTCATTGACGACAGTTTTAAAAATCATTTACAATTGAAGGTTCGTTGGTTTGGTTTTCCCGGCGTATCAACGGTTTATCTAACGGAGGAGTATTCTTCAAATGATGAAACACGAGCTTGCTCCCGCCAGTTTGACCGACATCGCCCGCACCGTGTTGAAGAAGCGCTACCTGCTCAAGAATGAGCGCGGCGATGTGATCGAGACGCCGGAAGCAATGTTTTGGCGGGTTGCCGAAACGATTGCCGCCGTTGATGCCCGCTACGGCGCCTCTGCCGGGCAGGTCGAAGAGCGGGCCGAGCGATTTTACCATCTGATGACTCAGGGCTATTTCGAGCCGAATAGCCCGACTTTGATGAATGCCGGGCGGCCTCTTGGTCAGTTGAGCGCATGTTTTGTGCTGCCAATCGAAGATAATCTCCATAGTATCTACGAAACGCTCAAACATCAAGCGCTGATCCATCAGAGCGGCGGCGGTACCGGCTTCAGCTTCTCGCGGCTGCGTCCGCGCAACGATGTGGTGCGGAGCACGATGGGTGTGGCGAGCGGGCCGGTCAGTTTCATGGATGTGTACAACCACTCGACCGAGGCTATCAAGCAGGGTGGCACTCGCCGCGGCGCGAATATGGGTATCTTGCGCTGCGATCATCCCGATATTCTCGAGTTTATTACGTGCAAACTCGATACGACCAAAATCACCAACTTCAATATTTCTGTTGCGATTACCGATGCCTTCATGCGTGCCGTTGAGCGCGATGAGCTGTACGACCTGATCAATCCGCGCACAGGTGAAGTGCAGATTGCATCACGAGACGGGTTGAAGCATCCGCTGACCGGTGAGGTGCTCGTGCCCGCCGGTCAACCGATGCGCTTGCGGGCGCGGATGGTATTCGATCTGATCGTGCAGTGCGCCCACGCGACCGGCGAACCGGGCCTCTTCTTCATCGATCGCGCCAATGAGTATAATCCGGTGCCCCATTTGGGTCAGTATGAGGCAACCAATCCCTGCGGCGAGCAGCCGCTGCTTCCCTACGATGTCTGCAATCTGGGTTCGATCAATCTGGGCAAGTTTGTGACACCAGAGCAAACCATCGATTGGGATCATTTGCGCGACGTGGTGCATGAAAGCACTCGCTTCCTTGATAATGTGATCGATGCCAACCACTATCCGCTCGAGCAGATTACTCATCTGAGCCAGCGCATCCGCCGAATCGGGTTGGGTGTGATGGGATGGGCCGATATGCTGGTGCGGCTTGGTATTCCGTACAACTCGCCCGAGGCAATTGAACTGGCGCGCAAGGTGATGCGGTTTATCGACGAAGAGAGCAAAGTTGCCTCTGAGCAGTTGGCGCGCGAACGCGGCCCCTTCCCTGAGTGGGAGCACAGCATTTGGGGGCCAGATGCAACCTGCGCCCGCCGTCCTGACGGCTCGCGTATTCGTCCACAACGCTTGCTGCGCAATTGTAACGTGACAACGGTCGCTCCTACCGGTACTATCAGCATTATTGCCGGTTGTTCATCGGGTATCGAGCCGCTGTTTGCAATTGCCTTCTGGCGCTACCAGGCTGATAGCCGGATGCTTGACATCAATCAAGATTTTGTCGCGCAGGCCAAACGCGAAGGATGGTATAGCGTTGAACTGATGGAGCGCATCGCCGATACTGGCCACATCCATCACCCGGAAGTGCCGGCTGAAGCGCAACGGGTTTGGGTGACAGCGCATGACATTGCGCCTGAGTGGCACGTGCGCATGCAGGCAGCGTTCCAGGAATATACCGATAGCGCCATCTCGAAGACGATCAATTTCCCCCACGAAGCTACGCCCGATCAGGTGCGCGAGGCCTACGAACTGGCCTTCCGGCTTGGTTGCAAGGGTATTACCGTCTATCGCGATGGATCACGCGCCAATCAGGTGCTCTCGACGGGCTCAACCGCGAAAGCGGGGAACGTTCCGGCAGCAACTCCCGAACCGGTTGAGTTGAAGCCACGACCGGTGCCTTCTGAGGCGTTACCCAGTCATTCTTTCCCGGTGATTACGCCGCTCGGTAAACTCCGCCTGTTTGTGACCGAGCTGGATGGCAAACCATTTGAGGTATTTGCTATTATCGGTCGCGCCGGGAGTGATGTTACTGCCTTTACCGAGGCAATCGGGCGCCTGATCTCGCTGGCGCTCCGGTGTGGTGTGCCGGTGAAGCTGATCGCCGAGCAACTGCGGGGAATTGGTGGTTCACGTTCTGCCGGGTTTGGCCCTGATCGCGTGCGGTCGGTGCCTGATGCAATCGGCAAGGTGTTGCTGGATTACTACGTCAAAAATGGCAATGGCGATAACCACGTAAATGGTAATGGTGTGAGCAACGGTGAATATGTCGTGGCCGAGCCGCTCCAGGTAACGGCGCAGACTGCTTCGGCGAGTGAGCAACCGACCCATGCCCACCACGGTTTCATCGAGTCGGGTGAGATTTGTCCGGAGTGCCAGAATGCTACTATGATCAACGAAGAGGGTTGTCGCAAGTGCCACGCCTGTGGCTTTAGTGAGTGCTGATTGTTCTCGTTGACGACACCGTATATCAGTCTCCGCGCGCGCTATCTGGTTGGCAGTCAGATGGCGCGCGCAGTTGCGTTGTATGAGTTCCTGTTCAGAGGTGTTTCATAACACAAGGATGTCTCCATGCAATCTGATTATTTTGGTAAAATTGTCAAAAAACAATCATTTATTGTGAATATTTTCGTGTTTACTTTAATGATATTATCAATTATTGCGGTAAGTGTTTACTTTTACGTGGCTGTTTTGCGAATTAATCGTCCTTTTGCGCTCGAGTGGTTAGAAGGGCATTCATTTGTTCAGGTGTTGCGTATCTTAAACGGGCAATTTCTTTATGCTCCTCCTACCTATGAATTTATTTCTACGATCTATATGCCGCTCTATTTTTACACAGCGGCTATTGTGGCGCACCTGATCGGGAATATTCTGGTTGCAATGCGATTGGTCTCATTGCTGGCCTCCATCGGTATCTTCGTGATGATCTACCGGTTAGCTCGCTTGCGATCACTTAGTCCAGCCTTAAGCCTGATTGCTGCCGGATTGTTTGCCGCTACCTATGAAGTGTCAGGGTATTGGTTTGATATTGGCCGCATTGATACGCTCGCGGTTTTTTTTCTGTTAGCCGCATACGTAACGGTCATTATGAAGCCTGTGAAAGAGGAGCTGGTGGGCGCAGGCGGCGGTATACTCTTCTTCTTATATAACCAAGCAAAACGGATTAATTGCTGTGCCATTTGCTGTGCTGTATCTCTGCTTCCAACGGCGCTGGAAACAGGCGTTTTGGCTGGGTGGCGCATTTGGGATCTGTGCCGGGATATTTGTCATAACGATGAACCATCTTTCAGAGGGATGGTTTTGGATATGCACAGTGTTGATTCCCGCAGCCCATCCGGTTTCGATTGAAACCATCCGTGATCAGTTTTGGCAACAATACATCTTTCCGCGCTTTTGGTGGATATTCGTCATCATGGCATTGACCTGGGTGAAGTTGCTCGTTCAGCGCGATCGAGCCTTACTGTTCGACTACGCTACATTTTTCTTCTGCTTCTTTGGGCCACTCGTTGGGATTGGGTGGGCCGGATTCGCAAAACAGTTGGCCTACCTTAATCATTTGCTGCCAGTCTGTGCAGCATTGGTGTTGGTCGGCGTAGAGTCTTACCACCATCTGATCCGACCGATGGAGATCCGGACTCTTACATGGTTAAGTAAAGGCATTGTTCTCGTTGCATCGCTTGGGTTGGTGATGCAGTTTGTGGCCTTGCGTTACGATGTTCAGGCTCAGATCCCATCCCAATCTTCACGAGAAGCCGGAGATCGAATCATCGAAATCCTTCGTTCAGCCGAAGATCCTGTCTTTATTCCAACCTCACCCTATCTACAGGTATTGGTTGACAAGCCAACTCATTTTCATGCTTCGACGTTAGGTGACCTGAATCTGGCTATGCGATACAGTCCATCTTTGCAGCAACTGCTCGAACCATATGTTCAGCAGATTCATGCCTATATTGCCAGTGGCGCGATCAAAACAGCCATGTTGCCAAATGCGCGGTGGTACCACGGCGTTTTTAATGCTGACCATGGTTACTCGTGTGAAAGTTTAATCGCCAATCATCCACCGTTAAGCACGATAACCGGCGTCGTCAGTTATCTTGAGCAGGTCTGTTATCGGCGTGAATAGCGGGCTGTCACGGGGTAAACCGGGGGTGGTTGACCGCAATGCCTCTGCTCGCTACAATACTACCGCAGTGCGAGCAAGCAACGTTAAGGAGAGCGTCATGAACATCCGCGAGGCGATTGCCGCTGTGGTTGCCCGCCGTGATTTGACCCAGGCCGAGGCGGCCAGCGTGATGGAAGAGATTATGAGCGGTACGGCAACACCGGCTCAGATTGGTGCGTTTTTGACCGCGTTGCATATTAAGGGTGAAACTGACGCTGAAATCGCCGGTATGGCAGCGGTAATGCGCGAGAAGGCGACGCATGTTTACTTTGACGGGCCGGTCATTGATACCTGCGGCACCGGTGGCGATGGCGCTCATACGTTCAATATCAGCACAGTTGCCGCATTTGTGGCGGCTGGCGCGGGGTTAACGGTGGCCAAACACGGTAATCGCGCAATGTCGAGCGTGTGCGGCAGCGCCGATGTGCTCGAGGGGTTAGGAGTGCAGATTGAACTGGATGCCGAGGGTGTCACCCGTTGTCTGCGCGAGGCAGGGATTGGCTTCATGTTTGCGCCCAAATTCCATCCGGCGATGCGCTTTGCCGGGCCTGTTCGGCGTGAGATCGGGATTCGCACCGTGTTTAACATTCTCGGTCCTCTGACCAATCCGGCCCGTGCCCGTTATCAGGTGTTGGGTGTTGCCAGCGCTGCCCTGGCCGAGAAGCTGGCTAATGCCCTGAACCGGCTTGAGACGGCGCATGCGCTGGTTGTCCATGGCGATGGCGGTGTTGATGAGCTGACTCTGTCCGGCCCCAATCTGATATTCGAGGTGCGTGCCGGTCAGCCAATTCGCCAGACGATGGTTGCGCCAGAAGATGTTGGCCTGGCGCGCGCGCCGCGTGAGGCGCTGCGCGGTGGGGATGTGGCGTACAACGTGGCGATTGCGCGTGCCATTCTGTCGGGAGAAGAGCGAGGGCCGCGTCGCGATGTCGCGCTCTTTAACGCCGCGGCTGCTCTGGTAGCTGGCGATCTGGCCCCTGATCTCCCAACTGGGGTCAAGATGGCTCAGGCCAGTATCGATAGTGGCCGGGCCTTGGAACGGCTCAACCGCATGATCGCAGTGAGTCGCGCTGAGAAATAAGCATCGGTTGGAGCAGGGAACGGGTTGTTGCGCGCGCAGCAGGCGCTCGTTTGCATGCCGCCTTCAATTATCACATCTTTTCGACCACAAGAGTCTGGAACAAGATGGCGCAAGACATTCGTCTCACTCGTCTGCGACGGCACCGGTTTGCCCTCTGGCGGTTAATTGTTGCCAATATTATCGATGACCTGCGCATCGTGCGTGAGGCCTGGTTTCCCATCACTGCGCTCACGCTGGTGCTGGCGAGTTGCACCCTCTATTTGCGCTGGTTTTATCTCCCCGAACGCTGTGATTGTCAGCCCGATACTGCGTTCGCTCTCTTCGAGACGCTCAAGTTACTGATCTTTCAGACTGATCTCGATCTGCCTGACGAAGTTATCGGACGCGCCCTATTCTTTCTTACCCCCTTGTTCGGTCTCTTTTTCCTGTTGCAAAGCGCGGTTGATATTGGTCGATTACTGGTGGATAAGCGCGCCCGGCCAGATCGCTGGCAAGAGTCGCTGGCGGCTACCTATCGCGGCCATATGATTGTGTGTGGTTTGGGGCGGGTTGGCTATCGGGTTGTATTGCAACTGCTCGATTGTCGCCGTGAAGTGGTGGCAATCGAGTTCAATCCAAACTGTGAATTTGTGCCGATTCTGACCGGTCTGGGCGTGCCGGTAGTGCATGGCGATGCTCGTGATCCGGCAGTGCTGGCCCGGGCCGGCTTGCGGCGAGCGCAGGGTTTGATTGCGACCATCGACGATGATCTCAAGAATCTCGAGATTGCGCTGGCAGCGCGCCGTTTGCGCCCTGAATTGCCCACGGTGCAAAGAATCTTTAGTCGCGCGCTCGATGCTCGCATCGAGCGCACGTTTGGCCGCAATTCAGCCTTTAGTCCGGCGGCGCTGGCCGCGCCGACCTTTGCCGCTGCCCTGCTGAGTTCGCAGGTGCGCTATGTGCTTGATCTCCCGCGTGGTTTGTTGGGGGTTGCGTACATTACAGTCAGCGATGATAGCCCGTTGATCGGACCGGTGGCTGAACTCGAAACCCGGTTTGGGGTGCGCCGCCTGCCAGGAGCTAATGCGCATTTGCCCGTTCTGCCGAGTGAAGAGATTGCGCTTGTGGGGCCATTATCGGCGCTCGAAGCGGCGCAGTGGGTTAATCGTCCACCGCCTGCGCGGCACAACGGCAGTTTGATCGTATGTGGCTTGGGGAAAGTTGGAACACAGGTTGTGCGCCTGCTCAATCGACGCGAACCACGTCCGCATCTGACGGTCATCTGTACTGTCGAGACGCCACAGCGCTACGTTGAGACGCTGACCAGCCAGGGAGTGCGTGTCTTGCGCGGCGATGCTCGCGATCCGGAGCTGTTGCGTGAAGCCGGGATCGAGCAGGCGGCAGCGCTGGCCGCACTCTACAGCGATGATCTGCTCAATTTGCAGATCGGGCTGGCGGTGCGGAGCCTCTACCCTGATGTGCATCTGGTATTGCGCGTCTTTAGCGATGTTCTGGCCGACCGACTGGCCGATCTGTTCGGGATTCACACTGCCTTTAGCACATCGGCGCTGGCGGCGCCGAGTCTGGTGGCTGCGGCGCTGCTGCCCGATGTCGAAGCTGCCTTTGATATTGGCGATCAGTTGCTGGTGGTGCGACGCCAGATCGTGACCGATCAGCGTAGCGGCAAGACGGTAGCCGAGTTGCGGGCAACCAATCAGTTACCACTCAGTGTTCGTCGCGGTGACGATTTTCAGTGGTTACCGCCCGATAACCTGGTTATCGAAGCAGGCGACGAGATAGAGATATTAACCTACCTGACCTGATCATGTCTGAACACGATCTTCCCGCCGACCATTGTGAGCGTAACCTGAGCGGTTGCGATCTGATCGAGGGGGCCGGTAGTGATGTCGCGGTCGAGCAGGATGAGATCGGCCAGATAGCCGGGCGCTAACCGTCCAAGCTCATGGTCGCGGAAACCGGCGTAGGCTGCCCAGGTCGTATAACCGGCCAGCGCCTCGGCAATAGAAAGGCGTTGATCGGGAAAGTCACTCTCTGGCGGGCTGAAGTCGAGCTTGCCCCGCGTGCAGGCCACCTGCATCCCACGCAGTGGCGATGGATCGGCGACCGGCCAATCGCTACCAAGCGCCATTGTTGCCCCTGCCCGCAGCAGATCGCGCCAGGGAAACCCGAAGCGATGGCGTTGCATTCCCACCAATCGCCACCATGGATTCTGGCGATCCATGCCGAAATCGACGTGTAATGGTTGCACGGAAGCGATCACGCCGAGTTGGGCAAAGCGTGGTTGATCAGCCGGATCGACGATCTCGGCATGTTCGATACGGTGGCGGGAGTCGCGTTGACCGTTCGCGCGTCGGGCAGCGGCAAAAGCGTCAAGAGTCTGTCGCGCGCCGCCATCGCCGATTGCATGCACGCAGACCTGCAAGCCGGCAGCGTCAGCGCGGGTAATCAGGTCAACGAACTCGACGGGATCGTAATTGGCGACACCGCGCTCGCCACTGCCATCGGCGTATGGCTCGATCATCAACGCGGTTTTGGCCTCAACCACGCCATCAACAAAGAGCTTGACCGCATCGGTCTGTATAAACGGATGGTTGTTTTGGCGCGCATCTGCGGCCCAGGCTGTGATCTGATGCGGATCGGTGCCGGGTGACAGTGAGAGTGGCAGCCGGATACGCACAGTCAATTCGCCTGCTGCTGCCAGTTCGCGGTAGCGCGCGCGTTGCGCTTCATCGCCGTCCATGTTGTGGATACTGGTTATCCCCAGAGCGTTGAGCTGGCGCATTGCGCGTTGTAGAAGATCGCGCAACTCGCGCTCGCCAGGGGGCGGGATCAAACGCCGCACCAGATCCATTGCGGGCGCTTCGCGCAGCTCGCCGCTGGCCCGTCCATCGGCTCCTATGACAACTGTGCTGAAAGGATTCCCGGTGTCGGCGCCGTCAAGGATGCCGGCGAGCTGAAGCGCTCGCGTATTTGCCCAGGCGGTATGGCCGTCGAACGCAGTCAACAACACTGGCCGGTCAGGGACGACGGCATCGAGTAGCCGCCGATCGGGAACCTCACCATCGGCAAACAGTCGGTAGCGCCAGCCGCGACCGATCAACCATGCCGACAGGGGATGCGCCGCAGCGTAGGCTGCCAGACGAGCCTGCAAATCGGTCACGCTTTGAGCTGTTTCCAGGCGCAACATCCCAAGCGCGCGCGCGCCATTCTGGATGTGAAGATGACAGTCGGCCAGGCCAGGCAAAGCCAGCCTTCCGCCACCATCAATAATCTCGGTAGTCGAGTGTTGCCACTGCGGCGCATCATCATCGGGACCGATCCAGATAATGCGATTGTGGCGGATCGCAATCGCCTGCAGACCAGGAATACCCGGCAGGCGAATCTGGCGCAACAGCACATGAGCGAAGGTCATTGGCGGCTCCGTTGTGGTTAGCGGACGAGACTCAGCAATATACTCAATGTTACCAGACTGGCAAATGACGATACGACCACCGTACTGACCACCAGTTGAGGGCGAGTATCGAATTCAATGGCCAGGATGGTGGTATTGACCGCGGTCGGCATACCGGCCATCATTACGCCCACCCCGAGCGCGATACCGTCCATACCGAGCAGACGCGCCAGCCCGAATGCAAGCAGCGGCGAGATGATCAGGCGAATCGCAGTGGCGAAAGCTACCATTGTCGGTTGAACAATCGGCGCGCCAGCGCCCAATTGCACGCCAAGGATGAGTAACATGATTGGTAGTGCTGCCTCACTGAGCAAGGCGACACCTTCAAACAGGCTATGAGCGATGCCGCTCGCCGTAGCCGGATTGAAACCCAGCCAGCGCAGGGCCAATGCCCCGGCGACAGCGTACAGTTGGGGCATATGAATGAGCCGGTCAACGACTTGCCGCCATACATGTCGCTCGCCGCTGGCAGCGCCGGCAGCAGCGACAGCAACGCCTAACGTTTGAGCCATGATCGATTGCATGATAAAGTAGAAAACGCCGAGCGTGAAGCCGGCTTCGCCGAACGCAAAGCGCGATGCCGGAAGACCATAGTTGCCTGAATTCATAAACATACTGGTCAGCAAGAGCGCTGTCACCTCTTTGCCGCGCAACCGTAATACCAGGGCGCTGATCCAGACTGTCAGTGCCATCAACACCAGCACACCGACTGCAAAGAAGAGCATCCGTCCGGCATCAGGCCCGCGCAGATCGGCTCGCACCAGGGCGACGAAGATCAATGCTGGACTCAGCCCATAGATCATCAGCCGGTTGAGGGTGACCAGATCGAGTGGTAGGGTGCGGCGGAGCGCAAATCCTGCCGTTGCGACCACGGCAATCGGCAAGAGAACGTCGATCAGGATCGTGATCATTCTTTCCTCAAGTTGAACAGATTTTCAGATACAGGATCGGGCCGCAGAAATATTCTGATATGGAAACGTTGCACTTATTCACTGACAGTGATACGTGGTAAACAAATAGTGCGTATCAGGTAGATTTCTGGCTTGATCAACGACAAAATGGTACGATACAGAAGTGGTACGTTTTCGGTAACTGGCTAGCGATATAGTATGCTCTGATGACACCCTGTATGCGTTATAGTAAACATCGTTCACAGGAGAAGGTATGTCGCGCAATAGCTCGTTTGCGAATACGCTACTTACACTCATCCTCATCCTGAACTTTTTACCGCTGTCTCTACTTCCTGCTAACGCCGCTGATTATACACCTGATCCTGATCTTGCTTCTGCCAGCGACGCACTGGTCGAAGCAATGGGAGACGAGATACCACCAGGCGAAGAACCACCACCGATCACGCTTGAGCAAAGCGGTGTCAGTATTTCAATCCTGGCATCGCCGGCGCGCATTCGTGGTGGGGAGGATCTGATATATACCGTCTCGTATGCAAATAACAGCGGGAGTGCGTTAAGCAATGTGCGCATCAAAGTGACGTGGACGTTCTGGTTTGGCTCTCGTCCATCAACGCTCAATGCCGATAAATATCAGCAATATTGCGCTGCTACCGGCGCAAATGCCTGCGCTCCCATTAATGTAACCGGTCCAGCCGTGACACGCAGTGGTTCACCTGAATATAACTCGACAACCAATGTTGGCAGCTACACCTACACGATTGGCGATCTGGCAAATGGCGTAAGTGGGAGTTTCCAGATCGCTTTGCGTGTTCCGGAAAATGTCTATCCGCTAATTGGCAAAGAACCGCGTCGTCCTTCAGCGTCGGCTGAACTCTTTGTCGGTAGTGAAAGCACAGCTCGCGTGGTTGCCAATTCATCGGCGCTGGTTGAAGGTCCGCTCTTCCGACTGGAAAAGGAGCGTACCGTCAGCGGGCTAAATCCGCGCATCTTTCCCACCCAGACGGGTGAGTTTCGGTTGCGTCTGAGCAATGTTGATCGCGAAGACTCTATTACGGCAACGAATGTCAAGTTGACCGATGTAGTTCCTTTAGGCGCCGAGTTTGTCAGCAGTGTGCGAGGGCCTGATCGGACGCCTTTCTTGCCGGCGCAAACGGTGGTTAACGGGCGGGTAGTGTTAACCTGGACGATCGATCAACTTGCTCGTGGTCAGACGATCGACATTTTCGTTACCTTTCGCAAGCTCGATATCGAGCCATGTGACCGGATGGAAAACAAAAAAGCCGATTACTACGTGACCAGTGACGAGATCCCCTTCCAACCGGGTAGCGCTACCAATCGTTACCAGATCCCGCCGCAAACCAGTAGCGTTTCATACAGTGTGCGTCCGCCTGTCGAAGTGGTCTTCGGTTCAACCCAGCCTGTCGTGTTCGGTGAACGCGGTAGCTTTACCTTCAAGGTGCGGAACTACTGGCCACAGGCCCTCAATGGATTGCGCGTAAATATTGTCTTGCAGCCTAACGTGCGCTATGTGCCGGGAAGCGCTAGCGCCGTTGGTACCTTTACTGCACAGGGGCCAACCGAAACAACTGGTGGAACGTTAAGCTGGCAATTCAACATGCCGGCAGGCACTATAAGCACACCCGTTGAGCAGAGTTTCGCTTTCGAAGTAACCGGGCGTTATACCACTGAAGGCAATGAGACAACGGTGGGTAGTGTCGTGGTGCCTGCCGGGGTGCCACAGTTCTGCAATGTTGCCGATATTGGTGGCTTTAATGTAGTGCCACGCCTTGCAGTCGCCAAATATTCCGAGGCTGAACGAAGCGGCACGAATTATATCGCCCGGAATAATCAACCATTCCAGTATGTCATCTCGCTGATCAACAACAGTTCGCAATCGATCAACGATATCAAGGTCTACGATTTGCTCCCTGCCGGCAATCAGGCTGATTTTTCTTATGTCGCAAACAGCGCAACGATTGATAGCGGTAATCCCGATGAGGCTACGCCTTTTGAGCCGATGATTAGTAGCACACCAAGCGGCTCGCTTGAGCGCACGACCCTGATCTGGGAAGGTATCGACCTGGCGCCGGGCGAATCCCGTTATATCCGGTATAACGTGATTACGCGCGGCCAGTTGCTTAATCGCGCTTACTGCAATGATCTCGATCAGCAGCGCATGGTCAATGCTCTGATAAATCCTGATCCCTCCTTGAACGGTGAAGAGATTGAATTTGTCAGCGCGCGCGCCTGTGTTCGCATTTCGCCAAACATTCAGATCAGCAAAGTCTTTAGCGATGCTGGTGGCGCTAATCTGGGAACGACGCGCATTATCACCGGTCCGGTGCCGCCAGGTGGCCAGACGCTTTACTTCACGTTGACTATTACCAACGCTGAAACGGCTAACACTTATACCGCCGGTCTGGTTGATTTTGCTCCGCAAGAACTGGCATTTCAGGCGGTCGAATTCAGTAATCTACCCATTGACAAACGTCAACCTGAGATTAGCGGCACTAATCCCTGGACATGGCCAACCCTGGCGATCCCCCCTGGCCAGACCTACACCGTGCGGATTCGCACACTCTTCAACCCGCCGTGTATCACCGATGAGTATACAAACCGGATCGGCTATACCTTCATCGATCCGACCACCGGTCAGAGTTCGCGTGTATCGCCACGTCCGCCGATTGAAGCCGTTATTGACTATCGTTGCGGAACCAATCGGCTTGACTACGACATTCAGGTGGATCGCGCAAACTTGAGCTTACGTGATCGAGGCCTCTTTACACTTAGGGTGCGAAATCTGAATGCAAACGCTCCCCTGAGCAATGTCATCGCCTATGCCTTTTTGCCGCCGCGTTATCTCTACAGTCAGACGGTCAGTAACCACGGATTTGATGGCCAGCGTTCCTTGCCTGATGGCTATACTGAATTGCGCTGGAGGATTCCCTCCATTCCAGCAGGGGGTCAGGTTGATGTGCTGTTCCGCGCTTTTTCTGCTGATGTAATCGGCTCAAGTCGGGTATATGCCCGCGCAACGGCTGACAACTTGCTCTCGGCAACGTGTGCGGCTCTAAATCGTTGCGCATTGTACTCTGTTGACGAACAGAGTCATCAAATGGCTTTCGTTGTGGTTACTACCCGTCCACTCCACACCTACACACCGCGAATCGAGGGTATCAACGAGTGCGCGGTAGCGGGTGATGAGCGGCTGTATACTCTGACGTTACTTAATACGAACCTGATCCCCTACACCAATACGACCGTTACACTCACGCTGCCAATTGGATTAAGCTATGTTCGATCTGATAATGGCTTTCCAGCGCCGCAAAGTATCAATTACCTCACTACCGGCACTCAGGCAGGTTCAACCCAGGTCGTCTGGCGGAATCTAACCGTGCCGGCCAAGCCTTCCTCGGCTGATGTCAGTCAGTTGACGCTGCAAATCTTGTTGCGCGTCGGACAGGTTTGGAGCGATCAGGGAACCAGTGTTGAAGTGACCAGCCCTGACGGGATCATTCCACGCACTGATGGCGAGGTAGATCCAACGGTACGCATCTGTGTGACCGGGCCGGCAGTCGCCAAAACGGCAAGTATAACGACGTTGCCGCCCTTCATGCCGGGTGATCCAAACCCGACATTCCTCTACCAGATCGAAGCAGTCAATCCGACGAATAGTTCTTATACTATTACCCTGCGTGATGTGCTTCCGGCTGGTCTGACCTACAATGCGATGTTGCGCGGTTCAGCGCCGCAGATCAGTACCAGTAGTGGGCGGACTGTATTGACGTGGAATAATCTTACGGTGCCTGCCCAGAGTGGTAGCACGCCCGGACGGGTGAGCTTGCTCTTCCGGGTCACCGCTAATCCGGCACAGATAAACGGCGATCTGACCAATACGGTAAACATTGTGAATAGTTCAGTTGAGATAACCGATCAATTGCTGGATGCGCCTGTTTCATTTAGCAGGCCGCAGCTCTGGATACCGATCGTTGTCCGTTAATGAGCGCGCGGGGCGCGTTGTCTGGCGTGCCCCGCATAGTAAGCCGGAGTCGTAATGAACTGCTGGCATTGCAACCGACCAGCCCATGGCGCGTGTATTTTCTGCGGGCGCGCAGTCTGTCGCGATCACGCGCAAGAGATGCCTCATATTGTCGCGCTGTATGCCGATCGCAAAGGCAATCATAAAGCTATTATCACCGCTCATGCCCTGTTTTGCGGTTTGTGTGAGCCGCGTGAGGATCCAGTCGAATTACCTGAATTGCGGTGATAATCGATACCGACAATATCGTCTGATCTGGTTACGGCGATGTGACTCTTCTTGGCGGCCATACACCAGTTCCATAGTTGCGTAAATGTTAGCGTAAAGATAAGCAAACCGTTATGCAAGACGCCTGACCGCCGTGGTATAATGCGGTTGGGCCTCGTCCGCCCTCCTCTTTCCCCTGATTTCATGAGGTGAACGTATGCCGATGTACGAGTATAGCTGTTTGGACTGCGCGCGTCAGTTCGAGCGGCTGTTGCCCATGAATGCAACCGACCAGACTGTCACCTGCCCATTCTGTCAGAGTGCGCAAACCCGGCGTCGCCTGTCGCTCTTTGCTGCACATAGTCGAGGAGAGGCTGTTGCAATGGCGTCGGCGCCGGCGACAACCAGCGGTGGGTGTGGTTGCAGTGGCTGTAGTTGTGGATCACGGAGTTAGCATATGCGTGTGATGATCCTGACTGCCGGCCTGGGTACCCGCCTGCGCCCCCACACCTTTGTTCGCCCGAAACCGCTGGTTAGCGTGGCCGGCAAAACGGTGCTTGCGCACATTATTGATTACCTGGCCCCGCTACAGATTGACGAACTGATCTGCGTAGTCGGCTACCTCGGCAACCAGATCGAAGAGTTTATGCGGGCCAATTATTCGTACCCGATGCGCTTTCTCGAACAGAAGGTGATGCGGGGGCAGGCCGATGCGATTGCGCTGGCTCGTGATCTGACCGGCCCCTTACTGGTGGTGTTTGGCGATGGCTTGCTCGAGTTTGATATTGAGCATCTGAACAAGCATCCTGAATACGGCATCATTTATTGTAAGGAGGTTGATGATCCGCGTCGATTTGGGGTAGTGGTAGTTGAGAATGGGCGGATCGCGCGATTGGTTGAAAAACCGAGCGAGCCGATCTCAAATCTCGCTGTAGCCGGTTTCTACTACGTGCCTGAAGCCAGTCGGTTACTGTCAGCGATTGATTACATCATGGAGCATAACATCCAGACGAAGGGTGAATTCTATCTGGCCGATGCGCTCCAGGTGATGATCGATCGCGGTGAAGAGCTGCGCGCCGAAACGGTGCGCGTCTGGCGCGATTGCGGCACTATTGAATCGTTGCTAGATACCAATCGCTATCTGCTCGAAAATGGTCATAATCGCGCGGCTGAGTATCCAAATGCAGTGATCATTCCACCCGTCAATATTGCGCCTACCGCAGTGATTGAGCAGGCAGTGGTTGGTCCCTACGTCTCAATCGCTGATGGCGCGGTGGTGCGACAGGCTATTGTGCGCGACTCGATCATCAATGCCGGCGCACAGATTCAGTCGGTCATTTTGAACCGGAGTTTAATCGGTGATCGCGCCTATGTGAGCGGAGTAAGCCAGGAATTGAACGTTGGCGATCTATCTGATATTCGTTTTGGGTGAACCACTATGATTGCTTACAACTTCCATGCCGCAAGCAATGGCGCTCGCGGCGAGGCCAATGGGGGCCGCTGGGAGTTGGCAGGTCCCGCGAGCGGGCATCCGCCAGCCTGGTCTACGATGGAACGGTCGGCAACGCTGAGCGCCGAGCAAGAGATCGCGCGTCGGCTGCGTACATATGCTGATGCGTCTTCAGCTCGTTTGCTGACAGCAGTGTACGTGTCGCTTAAGACGTATCCCTGTGTGGTGCTTAGTGGTAGCGCGGGTGTTGGGAAGGCTGCCCTGGCCCAACATCTGGCAATGGCACTTGTCGGTAATGCCCCTGGTCAGTTTGTTCGCATTGGCCCGTCGCATTGGACGTTGCGGAGTGGTCAACGCGATTACTATCGCACCCTCCATACCCGTTTCGGTGATCAGCAGTTGAGCGAGGTGTTACACGAGGCTCAATCGGCTCAAGGCGCCGGGAAGCTCTACGTAGTGCTGTTTGACGGGCTGGCTCCCGATGAACTCTTCCACTATCTGCACGATCAGCTTCACTTGCTCCCGGTCAATCAGGATCGTCCGCTGACGCCACCCAATGTGCTCTTTATCGTTACGTTCCATCAGTCTGCCAATCTGTCAGAGCGTGATGTTCAGGTTCTGTCCGGCGCGCCTCAGATTAATGTCACTTCATATCGATACCGGTCGCCGCGATTCCCGCTGCCGCCAGTCGGCTTACAGCGAGCAATGATTCGTGACGCAGTGCATGATGTGGTAGTGGCGCGTGATCGACTGCGCGTCGTGTTCGGTTCGCCGCAACTACCCCAGCTCAGTCCATCGCCACAGATCGTTAGTTTCCTGCGCTGGTATGGTTTGACACCTGCGGTCACACTTGACAGCGATATGTGGCTGTTTTTAGCCAATAGCTTCGACCGTTTCGGCAATGGGCTGTTTGTTGATGATCCGGCTCGCAACCTTCAACTTGCCTTTGACCTGCGGATTGTGCAACGAGTCATGACGCAACTGAATCCAACCCAAACCGCTTTGCGACCAGAACTATCCCGCGCGGTGGGGTGTTGACCTTTCCGCAGAGCGGGTGGAATTGGTTGGATAATGCTGGTAATTTGCTGATAATCGGCTGTTGATCGTTCTCCTCTACGCTCTTCGACGCACTTCAGCGCCTCGTTTGCCTGTTAGAGGGCGAGGCGCTGAAGGTGTCTGGTCGGCGCTGCGCTGGTATTCGCTCGTTTGGCGTCGTTTGCAGCAGTTGTGAAGCGAACAGATCCGCTCACACTCTGATGATCCCATGACTCGAACGCGACTCAATGGGTAGCGCGCTCTGTCTCACCACGCGCGTAGATATTGCGGTGGCGGTGGTAATTCGTGACCAAGCGCTCGCGCTGCCCGCAATGGCCAGTGTGGATCGCGGAGCAGCTCGCGGCCTAACAAGACCAGATCGGCCTCGCCATTGCGCACAATCGCATCGGCGTGCTCGGGTCGAGTGATCAGACCAACGGCGGCGGTGGCTATCGCAGCCTCGCGCCGGATTTGAGCGGCAAATGGCACCTGGTATCCTTCTCGAACTGGAATTGTGATCCCCGGCGCAATGCCACCCGAACTGCAATCAATCAGATTGACACCGCGTTCGCGCAGGAGCTTTGATACCGCAACGGTATCGGCAATGGTCAACCCTTCTGGCGTCCAATCACTGCACGAGAGACGGACGGCCAGCGGTAAGTCAGAGGGCCAGACGGCGCGAACAGCAGAAGTAACTTCGAGCAACAAGCGCGCTCGTCTACCGAGATCGCCGCCGTAATCGTCGGTGCGGTCATTGCCCAGCGGCGAGAGGAAATTGTGTAGCAAATAGCCGTGAGCGGCGTGTATCTCGACCCAACGAAACCCTGCCGCCAGCGCGCGCCGGGTAGCGGTGGTGAAATCGTCGATGACTTTGGCAATGCCATTCTGATCGAGTGGGATCGGGGTCGGGTAACCAGGCGCAAATGGTTCGGCAGTCGGACCGACAACCGGCCAGCCGCCGGCATCTGGTGGAATTGGTTTTCCGCCTGCCCAGGGGCGATTGACGCTGGCCTTCCGTCCGGCATGAGCAAGCTGGATTCCGGCAACTGCGCCCTGACTCTCGATCAGTCTGACCAGCCGGGCCAGAGCGTCAATGTGCTGATCGTTCCAGATCCCCAGATCGAAGGGAGAGATACGACCCTCCGGCGAAACGGCAGTTGCTTCCAGGATAACCAGGCCGACACCTCCAGCCGCGCGAGCGCCCAGGTGCATGAGGTGCCAGTCAGTGGGAAAGCCGTCAATGGCGCTATACTGACACATCGGCGACATACCGATCCGGTTACGCAGCGTGACGCTACCGATTGTCAGGGGTGTGAAAAGGTGTGGTTGCATGCCATCCATTCCTGTTTCTATGCAAAGAAATGTTGTGTCTCTGTTCAGTATACTCTACCTTTGCTGGGAACCGGTAAGCGGATAGTCTAAAGCTGCTCAGGCCGATCGGCGCCAGAGAAAGATGATCGTGTTGGCCAGTACGGCAGCGGTATAACAGAGCGCCGCAATGAGGAAGACAGGAGTGAACCCGTCTACGCGCTGGATTTCAGCGCTAATCGTTGGCCCGGTGATATAGCCGACTGACGCTGCGGCCCGGATCAATCCGATAACGGTCGCGTGCTGATCTGGCGCTGTTTTGCTCAGGGCCTGCGCTTCAAATAGCGGTGATGCCATGTTCATCAACGCGCTGCGCACAATCGCAATTGCTGCGGCAAGCGGTAGCGAGGGGGCAAAGGCCAGGGCAATCAGACAGGGTATTGCCATCGCTTGCGTTAGCACGACCCCTTGCATACGGCCAATCAGGCGTGCTAGCCGCGGCCCGGCCAGCGTTGCCAGTCCAGTACTCAGGTTGATAATGGCGAAGATCAGCCCGATGGTCAGATCAGGCGCGTCAAACTGGCGGCGAAAAAAGAGTCCCAGGTAGGGAATGAAGAGCGCTGCGCCGAGTGAGAGCAGGAACGGCGCAATCGCATATGGCAATCCGCCGACTACTGCCTGCCAGAGATCGCGCAATTGAGCGCCTGGCGAGTGATCACGGGCAACGGGTGTTGTGAGCGACGGTCGCAGGCCGATCAGTGGCAAGCCGGCGAGTGTAACCATAAGCATGCTCAATCCGGCATTCCAGCGGTACGGCACCACGGGATCATCTGTTGCCAGTAGAAGCTGCCAGCCACTGCTGAGAGTACCGGCAAACAGATTGCCTAATCCGCTGATGATCAGGTTTATGGCCGCGCTGCGGGCAAACAGCCGGTCAGGGCCATGCGCGCCGCTGAGCTGCATCATCAATGACGGGCCGGCCAGATTAATCAACACGCTGGCCGGCCCGCTAACTGCAATCCCGCTCACAAGCAACCAGGCTTCAGCAGCGGTGAGGGCAGATGCTGATGGCGCGCCGACAAGCGTCAACAATGCAGCGGCGTGTAGCAAACATCCGATGAGCAGAGCAGAGCGCGCTCCCAACCGACCCACAGCGTACCATGCGAGTGGCCCGCTGATCCCACCGGCCAGCACCGGTGCGCTGTTGAGAAGGCCGATGAGGGTAAGCTCACCGATCAGAGGGAGTGAGAGACGGTAGTTGTCGTAGCCAAGCCCGGCATAGGCAATAGTGGCAAACAGCCAGCCGATAGTTAGCCCGCCGGTAAGGAGACCGAACATCGTCAGATAGCGCTGCTCTGCTGTCATACGATGCTCGAAGCGAAGGACGGCAAAGCTTTAGGTTGGCTTAGCACGACTCTAACCCATTGTGGGCAATGACTGCCCGGTAGAAGTGTGCGCTGCGCTTCCAGAGCCGGCGTTGCGTGGCATAGTCGGTGTAGATGATGCCAAATCGCGCGCTAAACCCCTTCGCCCACTCGAAATTGTCCAGCAGAGTCCAGACGAAATAGCCGCGCAGATCGATGCCGGCAGCCAGAGCGCGGTGGCAGGCAGCAATATGATCGCGCAGGTATGCTACCCGATCAGGATCTTCAACCACTGTCTGGTGAGGATCGGGTTGCGGATCGGCAAACGCGGCGCCATTTTCGGTGATATACAGCGGGATCGAGGTATATGCGCGCGCTTTCTGCAAGGCCTCGACAATGCAATCGGGATAGATCTCCCAACCCATGGCAGTTTTGGGTAACGGCCCCGGCACCTGCCTGGCCATGACAAACGGCTCTTGCCAGTTGAATGCGTGCAAGAGGCGGGTGTAGGTGTTGATACCGAGAAAATCGATCGGCTGGCCGATAATCTCCATATCGCCGGGTTGAATGGGCGCATGGATGAGACGGCGGCCAAAGTGGTCGATGATGTCTTCCGGGTAACGCTGGCGGAAGAGCGGTTCGAGGAAGAGGCGGTTCATAATGCCATCGACCCGCTGCGCCGCTTTGCGGTCGGCCACCCGCTCACTGGCCGGATAATGCGACCAGATCATCAACACGATCCCAATCTGCGGTGGTGGCAGATCGGCGCGAACCGGTTGCGGTCGAGCAGCGCGAAAGGCGCTCACGGCTAGCCCGTGCGAGAGTAACAGGTGATGCACCACTTTCAGTACCTGCCAGGGTACACGCTTGCCTGGCGCATTTTCGCCATTTCCGTAGCCGTAGAATGCCTGAATGAACGGCTCATTGTGCGTTGCCCATAACGCGACCTCGCCGCCGATCTGGCGAAACAGGTAATCGGCATATTCGGCGAAATAGAGCGCTGTGTCGCGGTTGATCCAGCCGCCGCGATCTTCCAGCGCTTGCGGCAGATCCCAGTGGTAGAGGGTGGCAACCGGCAGGATTTGACGCCGATGCAAGCCCTCGATCAACCGTCGATAAAAATCCAACCCACGCTGATTGGGTTGGCCGGTGCCATTGGGAAAGATGCGCGGCCAGGAGATGCTGAAGCGATATGCCTTCAGGCCCAGTGCCGCCATATGATCGAGGTCTTCCTCGTAGCGATGGTAATGGTCACAGGCAACATCGCCGGTGTCGCCATGAGCAATCGCGCCAGGCTGGCGCACAAAGCGATCCCAAATACTCTCGCCTTTGCCGTCCTCGTTCCAGGCGCCTTCAATCTGATAGGCAGCAGTAGCTGCTCCCCAAAGGAAATTGGCTGGAAAGCGAAGTTCGTTGCTCATGCACAGTTCTTTATCTTCAAGGCAAAGAGCTACCGTCTACGATGCTAAGGGCCAAATCCTGGCATTGCTGTTTCGTCACAATCGGGCAGAACCAGCACCGGAGCGGCAATCCATTCGTGTCATGTTCTGACGCAAGTTACCAGCGCTCATTGCGCGGCCATAGCGCCCACAGGATTGCCGCGGCTGCGGCCCACCATGCCCGCTGTGCTTCTCGTTCGAGGCCGCGAGTGCGCAGTTGCACGCCACCGAGGAAGAGACCGGTCGCCAGCATCCCGCCCATCAGTCGGTCGGTTGCTCGCTCGACCCGTTTCATACTGCGTTCAAGCCGACTCAGGTCCGAGCGAGTTTGTAACTCGCCGCGGTTGGCAGCCCGGTAATAGGCATCCATCTGGCGAGGCAGGCCGATCAGAATCCGGCCCAATTCGCTCAATTCCTGTTGTAACTTCTCGATCCAGTTGCCGTTGCGCTGTTCCTGGGCCAGCATCGCGCGCGCAAACGGACGCAACTCCTGGAACAGATTAATATCGGGATAGATCTCGGTTGCCAGTCCTGCGACCATACTCAGCGCTCGCCCCAGATAGAGCAGGTCTTGAGGAATCTGGAATGGCAGATCGTAGATCAGATCTTTTGTCTCGGCCATGATTGCTTCGACATCGAGATTGGTTAGCTCGCGTACTGTGCGATTGAACGAGTAACGCAACATTGTCTCGATGGCCGCCTTAATCTGACGCCGGTCGGCGCCAGGCAGGATGACGTTAAGCTGTTCGAGACAGTTGAGAAGCCGGTCAGCGTCGTTGGTGGCCAGCCCCAGCACCCCTTGCCGCATAATCTCCATTGTCTGTGGTGGCAAGCGCCCAATCATGCCGAAATCGACAAAGATAAGGGTAAAGGGAGTGCCGGTTTGCACTTCTTCAGGGGCATGATCGATCGGTAGCTGCGCTTCAAGTGTGTCAACGGCAATGTGCCCATTTGCGCTCATCGGGATCGGTGGCGTAGGGGGTGACGATGGCGCCAGACCGGTTTCGACCCTGACAAACAGATTGCCGGGATGGGGATCGGCGTGAAAGAAGCCATCAATAAAGAACTGTTTGAGGTAACAGTTATTGAGGCGAGCGGCCAGTTCGAGACGGCTGACCCCCAGTTGATCGAGCGTATGCAGATCGGTGATCTTAATCCCGCTGATACGTTCCATCACCAGCACGCGGCGGGTTGTCAACTCGAAGATCGGTTCAGGAATGTAGATACCGGGATGGTTGGCGAAGTTCTGGCGGAAAATAGCCGCCGAACGCGCCTCCTGGATGTAATCCAGCTCTTGAACCAGCACCCGGGCAAACTCGGCCAGCAATGCTTCAAGGTCAGCGCGTCGCCGAATCGGCGGATAGTTCTTGATCAGGCGCACGACCCACGTCACCGCGCTCAGATCGACTTCGATAATCTTGTCAATCCATGGCCGTTGCACCTTCACAGCGACTTCGCGGCCATCGTGAAGCACCGCGTAATGCACCTGTCCAAGCGAGGCGGCGGCAACGCACTCCGAATCAAAGCTGCGGAAGATTTCGCTGGGTGGCGCGCCGAGTTCCTCCAGAATGACTTCAAGCACGTGACTGGCGGGCGCCGGTGGCACCTCGTCTTGCAGTCCGGTCAGTTCACGTCGCACTACGTCGGGGATGATGTCGGCCCGTGACGAAAGGAACTGTCCGAGTTTGATCTGCATCCCACCCAGCTCTACCGCCATCATGCGAAAGCGGCGGGCAATTGACACCCAGCGCCGCAGCATGGTGCGCTGCACATACCAGCGAAAGATGGCAAAGCGGGCGAGAAAGATGTCCCAGATGTAGATATGGATGACAACGCCGAGAAAAAACGACGAAACCCGTAAAAATCGCTCGCGCGGTCGAAAACGGGGTGGTACGGTTGGACGAGGGACTGCGCCAGAGTTGGCGGTTTCGGTTGTCTGAAGAGAGATTGGTTCACGCATAAGTTCCTGCCAGTATTGCTATTTCGATTATACCAGAGGCGAAACTCAATCTCACGACCGATCCGCACTGAATTGCTCTCCGACTACCATACAATGGGTGCGAAACGCGCGTGGAAGTGGGTTTAGCTAACTATGATACCGGCATTATGACCATTGACAGTTTGCGTCTGCTGACCGATAGTGCCGCAATTCTGTGGCAACGGCTCAGCCAGTTTGGCTCACCCGACCTGCTTGGCCGGCGGGTCGCATTTGAAGAGTGGCTGGCTGCCACTCAACCTCGTCTCTCATCTGCCGACGAACAGGCAATCCGACGCGATTATCGTCGCCTCTCTATCTTGCTCGCCGAACTTGAACGCCTCACCTGCTCGCGCGAACAGGCACTGGCATTAATCATGCATGCCATTGACCGATCCGCTGCTGGAAAGAGCGAACCGGTAATATCTCAGCCACAACCTCGCTCTGAAACATTGTAAATGCGGTGTAACGGGGCTTGTCCAGACGAGCGGGGAAGCGAGCATTCGCTCCCCGCTCGTCTCTTGTTGCCGATCACGGCACAGCCGGCAGGGTTGCCCGGATCGGGCCGAAGGTAGGGGTTGGCGTCGGTGGCGGCGAGGTTTCGCACATGTACGTTGCCACATCTGTTGCAGTTTCGCGCTCGCGCACAATAATCTCATGCATACCAGGACGCTCATCGCCAATGCGCAAGACAATCCGAAACGCGCCGCTGCGGTCACTTGCGCCACCGCCAACCGGACGGTCATCGAAGAGAGCGAGCAGAGCGGTCTGTGGTCGAGTCGTGCCGGTCAGCTCCAGCGTATCACCGGGAGCGCAGCGCTGTACTGTTGAGATAGTTGGCGATGGCATCAAGAATGCTGTTGGCAGTGCTGTTGGCGAAGGTGTGCTGGTTGGAGTCAACGTTCTCTGGATAGTGGCAACAACAGTTGGTGAGTTGGTCGGGATCGGGTTTGAAGTTGGCGTTGATGTCGGCGTATTAGTGGCGGCAGTGCTGGTTGTGGTAGGCGTTGATGAAGCGGTTGGCGATGGTTGTCCGCCTGCCTGTGCAGTCTGAGTAAGCGCCGGCGCTGCCGCCGCCGTGCGAGTCGCGATAACGGCAGTTTTGGTAATATTACACACACTGTCAGGATATGGGCCACAGTTGACCGGGATTTCGATACAGCCTGGATAGGCAGGTCGCTCATCGCAACTCGGTTGCGCCCACGAGAAATCGGGGGATGGCGTTATTGCCAGCCAGCCTGCGACGATCAAGCCGATAACAATAATGCTCAACGGCCAGAAGCGATGTGATGCTGCCATGGAACACTTTTTGGCGCTCTAGCGTTGCGCCGCGCGCTCGATCTGCTGTGTATATACCTCAAGGCGCTGCGCGCCAATAATTGTTTCATTGCCGATGCGTAATACCGGTCGGGCATAGATCCCTTCCGCCATCGCTGCGGCGTAATCGGCCTCAACCTGAGCTTGATATGTATGCGAGTCAAGACAGGTAGTAAAGTCATCGACCGGGATCCCTAAACCAGCCGCAAGATCGATGACCGTCTCGCGGGTGTTAAAATATAGCTGATTATAACGCGCATAAAGCTCTCGACGCAACTCCCAGAATTTGCCGTGATCGGCTGCGCATTCGCTGGCTTCAGATAGTATCTGCGAGCGTTCGCCCAGTTGTAACAGGTGACGGTAGACCAGTCGGGCCTGGCCGGTGGCAACGAATTCCTCGATCAGACGCGGTTCAATATCAAGCGTGTAAATCGCGCACGAAGTGCAGAGAAAATCTGAGTAGACGGTGATCGTTACCGGAGCATCAGCCTTGCCAAGGTAATGATACCCTTCGGATGTGCGCCCGCGCGGTACTTCAGGAAAGTAGTCAGTAGTTGTTGGAGCACTCTGCGCTGTGGTTGGCGTGGACGTTGGCGTCTGGCTGGATGGTTGAGTAGGGGTAGCTGGTGGTGTTGAAGCTACCGGCGCAGCGCAGGCGGCAAGGAATATGATTGAAAGCCAGATCAGGTGTCGTGTCATCTTCATATCTATTGTGTCATTGGATGATTGAGTTACTCGCTCTGTTTTTGGATAAAAACTGGCGCCGAAAGCTGTTATCTGCCTCGGACAGGGCGCGACGTTGCCATGCCCTCTGTCACTCTACCACACGTCACTACGGCGCGGCAAGCGTATGTCTGCGCAACTGTTGGTGATCGTCTGCTTGAGCAATGCCTGACTGCAAGATCGCGTATCATACGTTTCAGGTTACAGGTTTGCTGCGCTGGAGGAACCGTCGTGATTTTTGATCGTCTGCTCGCATATACTATCGCCGTTGCCATCCTTACGATCATCCCCGGCGCTGATACGATGCTCGTGCTGCGCAATGCCCTGGCGCGTGGTCGTCTTGCCGGCGTGGCAACCGCCTTCGGGATCGGTAGCGGTTTGTTTGTACAGGCAACATTTTCTGGCCTGGGCCTGGCTGCCGTTGTTGTTAAGTCGGCAGAACTCTATCATGCGATCAAGTTAGCTGGCGCGTTTTACCTGGCCGGATTGGGAATGTGGACGATCGTGACAACGTGGCAGCAGCGGCGCACAATCGAATGGCATGCGCCTGCCGGTCAAGAGCGCCACGCCTTCGTTGAGGGCCTTTTGAGCAACATCCTCAATCCAAAAGTTGCCGTATTCTATCTGGCGTTTCTGCCGCAGTTCATCGATCCGCGCGATCCGGTCTTGCTGACGGCACTGGCGCTGACGACCATCCATTTCGCTCTGAGTGTGATCTGGTTTTCCTTCTTAACCATAGTGGTGGCGTCAGTGAGCAACTGGTTGCGTCGGCAATCGGTGCGGCGTTGGTTGAATTATGCGACTGGCGCGGTGCTGGCAGCCCTGGGGGTACGCATGGCAGTGTCATAGCCCTGGGCTGATGAAAGACAACGCCGATTATCAGAGCTTAGAAATCATCGTGGCGGGTAACTTCATACATCAGCACCCCCGCTGCCACTGCCAGATTGAGAGAGTCACTTCGTCCGCGCATCGGAATCCGTACCACGCAATCGCAGTTGGCAAGCTGATCGGCGCTGAGTCCCTCGCGTTCGCTCCCCAGTGCCAGCACCAGTGGTCGTGGGTAGGTGGCAGTGCGATAATCGAGTGCGCCGCGATCAGAACTTCCTACCAGCCCAATTCCATGCGCGCGACACCACGCTACCAGATGTCCCCAATCGGCGCGCGCAAGACGCTGGCTGAAGAGCGCTCCCATACTGGCCCGCACCGCTGCCGGATCGAACGGATCAGTTGTTGCGCCCACAAGAATGACCCCACTGAAGCCCGCGCTGTCTGCAGTGCGTAAAATGGTGCCCAGATTACCCGGATCGGCCACCTCCACCAGCGCGATCCAGCCCACCTGCGCCATCGGGAAGCTTTCTAACGCGGTATACTCAATCCGACCAACCGCTGCAATACCTTGAGGATGCTCTTTTTCGGCCAGGCTGGCAAAAACCGCCGCGCTGACTGTGAGTACCCGTCCACCCGTCGCAGCATAGTTCGCGACCAGTTCATGGGCAAATGCGCTGGTTAGCAGTTCCGGGGCCACGATAAGCATATCGAGAGGCGCGTTACACTGAATCGCTTCCGCAACCAGCCGGATACCTTCGATCAGATAACGACCCTGCTCGTCGCGCGCTTTGCGCTGACGCAGGGCGCGCAGCATTTTGATGGTGGGATTGGCGAGACTGGTGATCAGCATGGCGGTAGTACCTTGCCGGGATTCAGTCGGTCTTCAGGATCGAAGCGCGCCTTGATCGAACGTTGAATGGCGATTTGGGCCGTGCCTAACGCCTGCTTCATGAAAGGCCGCTTGAGCGTGCCGATACCATGTTCACCTGATAATGTGCCACCCACTTCCAGCGCGACAGCGAAGATCGCTTCGGCGCATGGCCATAGCCGCGACAGATCGGCAGGATCGCGCGCGTCGAACAGAATGTTAGGGTGCAGATTTCCATCGCCAGCGTGACCAAAGACGACAATCGGCAAGCCATGCGCCGCGCTCACCTGCTTGATTCGGCTGACACATTCGGCAATGCGGGTCACGGGAACGCTAATGTCTTCACCGAGCCGGTTGGGGCGAATGCGCGCCAGCGCCGGCGCGATCACGCGCCGCGCCTGCCAGAGACTGGCTTCATCGCTGGCAGAGCGCGCTACCGCTACTCGTTGCGCTCCTCCTGCTCGCGCCAGTTCGGCCAACGCCGCAGCCTCGTGTTCAACTGTCTCTGGTTCGCCGTCAGCCAGCATCAACAACATCGCGCCTGCGTCACGTGGTAGCCCAATACGCAGATACGCTTCCACTGCCGCAATGGTGGTATCGTCCATCAATTCCAGACTGGCCGGAATGATTCCCGACGCCATAATCTGTTCGACCGTGGCACAGGCGGCGTACAGATCAGGGAAGATTGCCATAGTAGTGCGTCGCGCGCGCGGCAATGGGATCAGGCGCAACGTCGCTTCGGTTATGACGGCCAGTGTCCCTTCCGAACCAACCAGTAATTGGGCCAGACCATCGCTCTCGCCCTGCCCGGTCAACCCATCACCATAGCGGACAATACTGCCATCGGCCAGGACAGCCGTCAGACCGAGCACATAGTCGGCAGTAACCCCGTATTTCAGACAGCGCGGACCTCCTGCGTTACAGGCGATGTTGCCACCGATGGTTGAAGCAGTCTGGCTACTGGGATCGGGTGGGTAGAAGAGACCAGCTCGCTCGGCGGCGCGTTGCAGATCGGCAGTCACGACACCGGCACCAACGTGAGCAACCTGTTGTGTCTGATCGATCTGGATCTGCTCTAACCGATTGAGACCGATGACAAGACTGCCTGCCGTTGGCACGGCGCCGCCAGCCAGTCCACTGCCTGCGCCACGGGTTACAACCGGCAAATGATGCGCGGCGGCAATGCGCATTAAGGCTGCTACTTCAGCAGTGCTTGCTGGCAAGGCGACGGCCAATGGCGATCCTTCGGGTTGGGCGATCGAAGCATCTTGACCGTAAACGGCGAGCTGGTCAGGGTGGTGGAGAAGGTAGCGAACGCCGACCACCGTCTGCAAGGCGCTGATGAGGTTCGCTTCCTTGACCAGAGCGGTCGGCTTGAGAGCAGGGAACGCCGGTTGTGGCGGTGGGCCAAATTCAAAGCAAACTTGCCCGCCGAGCGCCGCTGCCTGCGCTTTCAGGCTGGCATAGCTGCGACGGTCGGGCAGAGGGCTAATGTGGAGGCTGCCCAACCCGGCATCACCCCAGATAACCACGTTGGTCAGATTCCGACAGGCAGCGATAAAGTCTGGCAAGGCGCGATGTGGTAAGGTCACGTCGAGGCGTTGATCGGAGGGAAGGGCAGCATGTTGTTGAGCCAGTGTTTCCCAATGTTGCCAGGGATTGGGGGGATCGGCGATGACGGTGAGGTGAAAACGCGCCGCAGCCGCTTCAACCTCCGACGCCTGACGATTGATCACTACCGGCAAGCCCGCCAGCTCAACTAACAGCATCCCAGCAGCATCGAACGCCAATCCGCGTAGCGCAAGACCGTTAGCAACCAGCTCTGCGGCCAGCGCCAGCAAGTCTTCGAGCGATCCTTGCGCCAATCGCAGCGTTGTTGCTGTCGGCAAAGGACGGAGATTGAAGGTCAGTTCACGCACCGTCCCCAACTGCACTCCTTGTCCGGCCAGCGCCCGATTGAGATTGTAGCCGGTCGAGCGTTTAAGTGTCGGGCCGCCGATAGTAATGGTATTGCCATTGTAGTCAATGGTTGCGGCGCGCACATAACGCCCGATTGGGCCACTCTGCAAACGGTAACGACCACCGCTATTGCAGGCGACCAGCTCTGCCAGAGTAACACCGGCGCGCAATGGCACGATCGGCAGGCAGAGGCCGTATGGCGCCAGCGCTTGATTGAGAGCGGTGGCAGTGGCAGTGGCGGGCGTAGTGGCCAGCAAGGCGCCGGGATGGATGGAGAAGGATGATGTGAGTGTCATCGTGTTGTGCGTGGTGTGGCCTGAAGGCGATTTCTTTACGAGTTCGTCAATTGATAGTCTACCACCAGTGCGACAGCGGCGGCAATCTCATCCATCTTCGTTGCCGGCGCCCGTCCAATCCGCTTTCGTAACCGGTTTAGCTCGATACTGCGGATCTGAAGCAGATCGGCGGCATGTGGATCTCCCAATTGTGTTGGCCATTTCTTCTCCAGCCGCTGAATCCAGATCAGGTTGGCGAAGCGATCTTCCCAGGGACGCAGCGGCACGATTAATCGGATTGGCAGATTGGCGAGCGCATCGGTGCTGATGATCAACACTGGTGATAAACAGCCTCCGCCAAGATCGGCCTGCCAGATTTCACCACGGCGTGGGAGGTCAGTCGTGCTCACTCGTTTCAACCTCGTTAGCTAGATCGGCGGTGTTCGCGTAGAGATCACTGGCGGCGGCAGCCTGTTTAGCCAGCACAGCGTGGCGCGCTGATAGTGGTTGGCGGATCAGATACCGGCAGTCGCCCGCCAGCGTATCGGTAGCGGTCACATCAGGGAACTGAACCGCTTGCGCCAGCGTATCGGTAGCGGTCACATCAGGGAACTGAACCGCTTGCGCCAGCGTATCGGTAGCGGTCACATCAGGGAACTGAACTGCTTGCGCCAGCGTATCGGTAGCAGTCACATCGGGGAGCTGAACTTCATTATCCAGCAGGCGACGCGCTTCAGTGGGATCGATCATCTCCTCGGCCAGCGCGCGTAGTGTAGCGCGCTGCAACCAGAGGGGTTCTTCTAGCGGTAACGGTTCCGGCTCGGCGTTGCGCCAGCCTCGTTTGCTAATGTCGATCATCCAGGATTTGTACAGATGCTGATTGATAATCCCCAGTGTCCGCATGCGATAAAGCAGGGCCTGGATGCTCATACCAAAATGGCGCTTGAGCAAAAACAATTCAGCGAGATGCAAATGGTGGCGGCGTTCACCAATGTGCGCGCGCAGATCACTGGCTGGCGCCAGCAGAGCTGCTGCGAAGCCGAAAGCTACCTGTTCTGGATCGAGGTCATCATCTGGCTGCAACACCAGATGAGCCAGCTCATGCGCCAGATTCATGCGCCAGCGCGCGCCATCGTTGCTGCGCCGACCAACCACCGCAGCCGCCACTGCCGTGTTGTGTTCATCGCGGGCGATGGCGGCGACGCCGTCGAAGCCATCGACTGCATCGAGCGCGATGACGTGCAGGCCACGATCTTCGAGGATGTCGGTGAGATTAGCGATAGGATCACTGCCCAGATCCCATTGCGCGCGCAGATCGACAGCAGCAGCTTCAGCGTCGGCCAGGCTGGTAATCGGGTAAGCAAACAATGGCACGTCGAGGCGAGTCGGTTCACCGATCAGTTCTTGCAGACTCATTCGCCTGCGCAACGCTTCCTGGGCCAGCGCCGCAACCTGTTCCTGATGGCGCTTGCTCAGTGAAGCCCGTTTGCGGTATGCAATGAGTTCAATCTGAATGGGATGATCGGTAAGCAGGTCGGAGGGGCGGATGCCTAATGCTTGGGCCAGCCGTTGCAACACGAGGGGGGATGGCTGCGCCTGACCTTGTTCATACTTCGAGATCGCCTGGCGGGTAACGATCCGGCCTGTTGCCTGCGCCAGTTCGTCAAGTGACATACCGCGCGCCAGGCGTAGCTGGCGTAATCGCCGGTTGATCATAGCTACTTTCCTTTCTGTTAGTTGACAATTATCGCTGTTTTCAAGCGAATTGTCAACCAGCGGTGGCTACAGGTGACAGTTGCGATGTCTACCTTTCAATCTGGCTCTAAACCGATGTGACATGATTGATTGGCAGGAATTGCTTGCAGGTTACCGGAAGCTACCGTCTGGTCTGTAGCAGAGAGGGTAAGGCTATGAGTTGTCAGGGTAACGGGACGCGAGATTGTTCCCAGCTCAGAAATGGCCGGTAGCGACCGCTGACACATGTCGCTACCGGCAACACGAGGCGCGGATTACGCCTGACTATTAGTCGAACCGGCCAGTTTGGGTAACAACTGTGCGGTAATGAGGGTGGTCAAAGCCGAGATGTCGCCACCATCGCTCTGCACTACAATCGGACGTGGCGCTCGTTTCATAAGCGTCTCGGCCACTTGCAGGCGACGACGCGCCAGCTCGTATTGCAAAACGGCCCGATTATCCTGGTAAGCGCGTCCCAGGTATTCCAACCCGCGCGCCTCATTCTCGGCCTGACGCAATGTTGCCCGTCCGCGGGCTTCAATTTCCCAGCGCACCCGTTGCGCTTCGGTCTCTTTCTCCTGCAACATGCGGGCAACATCTTCTCGCGCCTTGTTGAGCGCAGCACGTACCTCGATCAGTTTAGCGTCACGCACTTTTTTGGCCCGCTCAATTTCCAGAAGCAGGTTGTCAATCCGCTGTTTCTTGATCAGCTCCCACTCACGTTCGTAAGCTTGCAGCTCTTTCGCTACCCGCTCGCGCGTTGCCAGGTGTTGCTGATACTGATCGGGCAACTGTACATCGGGAATGTTGGCGCCGGTGATGCGCGCGCCGTAACGGGCCAGTTGCCGGTTGAGCAACGCTTGCATGTCGCCGACATCACTTCCGCGCAGATCGTAGGCTCGCTCGGTCTCTACCCGGCGCGCCCGTTGACGGATGGCGTCCTGGACGGCACTGCTCAGCACCAGATCGAAGTTGCTGGCGCCAAGTCGGCGCACAAATGCGATTGGATCTTCGATCCTGAATTTGAGAAAGAACTCAATCGATTTCAACGGCACGTTTTCGCGGGTCGGCGCAGCCACTACCGGAGCGGTGTACGGGATCTCGGTGCTGGTATCGACAACCGCTTCGACCTTTTCCCATGGCCACCAGAGATAATGTCGGCCTGGGGTCAGTGTGCCAACAATCTTTCCCCAACGGGAAAGAATCCCGGTTGTGCCTTGTTCGATTTCGACGATGGCGTTCAGAATGAATAATGTAGCGGCAGCGAACAAGAACAGAAGCGCAAGGATCGCTGCCAGCCAGCCGAAGAAGCCGCCGCTAAATCCGGCCACCCCAAACAGATAGAGGCTGATCGCCAGGGGCAACAACCAGCGCGCCTGTCGGCGGTCTTTGGGAATGACAACCGGTACCAGTTGTCCCTCTTCGCCGGAACGGAGCAGTTGGCGAATGCGGTTCCAGGTAGCGACAGCTTCGCGAATGCGGGAAAATTCACGGCGCGCGTCGGTCATGCCTGATCTCCTTTCTCAACTGGTTGGTCTGCCTCTTGTTCGGTAGCCACCACCTTGCGGATCTGCTCGGCGCGAGCTTGAATCCGCTGACGAATCTCGCTCATACGATTGCGAATTGCGGCTACATCATCGGGCGAGTAGAGCTGGGTGTCGGTAATGCCGAGCATTCGTTGCGCCAGCGCCAGATAGTCGATAGCTGTCTCATCGCTACCACCAATCTGCGCGATCTGCGGCAAATGGTCGGCTACAGCTTCAAGCCGGTCAAGGATGTCTTGTTGATAGCGATACTGCAAGATTTCAGGATACATCGCTGCGCCAACGGCGCGAATGTCGAGCGCTTGCGCTTCGAGCAAGGCGGCGTTCGCTCGGGCGGCACTCTCGGCCTCGCTGAGCAACTGGCTGGCATAGGCACTCGCCCGATAGGTCTCTTTTTCGCTGGCCGTGTCGATCTGGGCCTGATATGTCGCAATCTCAGCGCGGATAGCCGACAACTGTTCATTGAGGCTGGTCAGCTCGCGGTTGAGATCGCCCTCATCCTGCTCTTTGCGCAGCGCCAGTTCATACTCGTAGGTGTAGGCTTCTTTCGCCACCCGGATCATCTCTGGCTTGGCGAGGTCGATCCGATATTCCTGACTCGATGGCTCAGCGTGGGTGATGTTGGCATTGACGAAGCGCACTGCCGGCGCAAACTGCTGGTTGAGCGTGTCGAGCAGAGTTTGGGTGCTCTCGCCAACCAGATCGTAGATCGCTTCGGCCCGCTGCTCATAGATGAGTGCGCGCGTCACTTCGCTCACTGCGTTCTGCAACTTCTCTTGAAATCCTTTGGCGCCGCCGAGGGTGAAGATGAAGGCCGCCGGATCTTCAATCTTAAATTGCAAAAACAGATCCACTGAAGCGTTAACCCGTGATGCGGTGGGGGCCTCTCGAATCGGCGCGTTGTAAGGGTATTCACGGGTAACGTTGACAATGTAGCTGACCCGCTTCCACGGATCCAGCAGCACTTTGCGTCCCGCTGGCGCGATCTCTTCCAGCTTGCCGAAGCGGGTGATCAAGGCCTGACAGCCGTCAGGAACCATAATGATCGTGTTGCGCCAGAGGTTGTATACCACATAGCCAGACACCAGTAACCAGTAATGCGGGCCGAACAGCGCGAGCGAGAGGTTGGTGAAACCAAATGATACGAAGTCGATCGTTGCGCTGATAAGCCAGCCGAACAGACCGATCACAGCCAGTACGATTGCCACCACGATCCAGACTACCGAACGCGGATCGCGCGGAATGACCACCGGCGAGATGATATTTGCGACCTGCCCGCTTTTGTCTTTCTGCTGCAAATTGCGGTTGAGCAGTTCAGCCGCTTCATCGAGCAGGACACTCATCTGCTCGATCCGGGTTGCTCCGGCTTCGTTGCCCGATCGTTGCGAGATGAAATCACTGGCTTTGATCTGGAATTGTTCGATGTCGCCACTTTCCAGCAATTTTTGTGCGGTAGCCAGACTGCGCTGGAGGCGATTCATAATCACTCCTTTCTGGACAACGGCTTTCCTTATGTGTATGTGTGCTACGCGAAGGTTAGTAGAGCAGATGAGGGTCAATCTGTAACAGTTGCGACTGTGTCAGACATCGCCGGTGAAATAGTGTTGCTGTCTGTGTTACGCATTGAGGCCGGGTAAAGTTGCCGAATGAGACAAGAAAAGTGACGATATTAGACAGGCTTGTGTTTATGTCTGTCGTGTCATCAAATTGTATAAGCATATTGTAATGAAATCGATGCCCGTTTGCGTCGTGAACCCTCGGTACAATGGATATTGAGACCTGGTATTGGTAGTCAGGCATGTTCACTCAAGGATCGTGAAAGGGTCAGCAGGCATGGCACTCCGGTCTTTGTTGCGGCGAGTCTACCGCAACCGTTGGTATGCGCTGATTGTCATATGGATGTGTGGATTGCTCTTTCCATTCGCCATCTCGCCATTGCCAGGGCAAGCCAGCGCGCAGAACTTGATCCAGGATGGTAGTTTTGAACAACAGGGAGACTCGTGGGAGGCGTGCGGGAATGTGCAGCTTGTCGATGGTCAGGCTGCCGGTTTCGAATTTGTCAATTCTGGTCGGTACGCTGTCGTGATGGGGGTTGAGGCTGATGGCAGTGATTGTCCACAATTGCCGGATTTAAGCACTCCCCGGCAGATACTCAGCCAGCCGCTGACGATCCCGGTCAGCGCGCCCGCAGTAACCGTTTCGTTCTGGTTTCGCGCCGCGACAGGAATGACGATTGATGTCTTTCTCGCCCGCGGTTTTTATCAGTTTGATCCGAATTTAGGTGGAGTCAAGCTCGGAACCTTTGCGACCGATCAGCCGCCGGGATGGCAATTGTACCGCACTGTATTGCAAGGCGAGCAGCTTGCGCGCGTTCGCGGGCAACCGGTGCGATTCTCAATCGTGATTCAGGGCAACGCTAGCGTAGAGTCGGGCGCAGTCTTGCTGATCGACGATGTGAGTGTGATTGCCGCCGATGGGCGGACAACGGCGGCGCCGTTGCCGCCGCGACTGCGCGGCGATGGGAGTCGCCCGCTGGCCGTCACGCGAGTCAGTGGTCAGAATCGCTGGCTGTATCGGATGGATACCGATGGCGGAAATGTCCAACTGATCTATCAGGGATTGGTCGGTAATGTGCGCGCGCCGGCCTGGTCACCCGATGGCCAGCGGCTGGTTGTCGTTGATCATAACACATGGCCGTGGCCGGTGCCTGATCCCGACCCACAGAATAATCTGATCGCTTCGGCAGTGACGGTTCTCAATGCTGACGGTTCAGGCGCCAGACAGGTCTACCAAACCCAGAGTCAGAAAGGATCGCGCTGCCCGTTTGTGCCCTCTGCCGGCGAGCCGGTTGAGCGGCCTTCATTCCTGGTGCGCCTTTCCGGTGTGCAATGGATGCCGGACAACACGCGCATCGCAATTGCCCAAACCGGGTTTGGCGCCTTCTGCAATGGCAATCTTGCCCAGGGCGGGCGCGGCGATCTGCTCATTCTGGCGCCTCCCTCACCACAGACACAAACCCTTGCCCCGCACGCGACACGGCCAGCCGTTCACGCGAATGGCCGGATCTTGTTTGACGGTTTTGATCTGTCATCGTCACGCAGCAATCGCGCCGGAGGAGTATGGGAGATCGACACCAGGACGCAACCGCCGGGCGAGACTCGATTGATTGCCTCTGAAGCCGACCGGGCACCGGTATGGGCACCTGATGGTCGTCGATTTGCGGTGATTCGTCTCACGACCAGCCCTTCTGCCGATGTGAGTGAACGCTGGTTTGCGATCATGCTGTACGATCGCCAGAATCTTGCCAATCCGCGCATGCTGTTGTTTGCCGATCATGGCCGCAGCATCAGCAGTCTAAGCTGGTCACCGGATGGCGCATACCTCTTGTACACGCTTGAGCGGTTCGATGGTCGAACCGACATCTGGTGGCTCGATGTAGCGACCGGCGCCACCGGACCGATCACGACTGATGGCAATGCGCTTGAAGCAGTATGGCGGCCAGGCAACCGTTTATTTGTGCCGCTAGTTGTGCGCTGAGCTTTAGCGACGAATGGGTGGTTTCTTGGACATGACTTCCGCGCGCGGGACAGGGACAGATCTGACCATTTGTGAGGCGTTGGGTTACGTCTTGCGCGCGCATCCCCACGTGGATCAGGCGTCAATTTATCAACGCTCGTGGTGAAGCAGCTCTTCCACCAGCCGCCAGCGCAACAACTTACCGATAAAGCTGCGTGGCAACGCCTCACGGAATTCAATCTTCTCTGGCATAACCGGCAGATTGAGCCGTTCCCGTAGAAAGGCAAAAACTTCGGATTCACTAACTCGCTCGCCGGGACGGGTCACGACAAAGGCGCGGATTTCGGTGCGGCCATCGGGAAGTGGCACTCCGACCACGGCGGCATCGATAACGGTTGGGTGTTCGTAAAGCGCCTCTTCAAGGTCGCGAGGGTAAATATTGTAGTCGCCGGCAATAATCATCTCTTTCTTGCGCTCGATAATCTGGAAATAGCCGTCAGGTAGCATACGGGCCACATCGCCGGTACGCAGCCATCCCTCAGCCGTGAGCGCTTCGGCGGTCGCCTGCGGATTGCGCCAGTAGCCGTCCATCAGTTGTGGGCCGCGCACCAGCAATTCGCCAATCGCTCCCGGTGGCAGATCGGCGCCGCTCTGCAAATCAACGATCCGCGCTTCGGTATCGGGGAGTGGCAGTCCAATCGTGCCTGCCCGTCGCGCGCCGCGCAAGGGGTTGGCGTGCGTCACCGGCCCGGCTTCGGTCAGGCCATAGCCTTCAACCAGGCGGCTGCGGGTGATCCGTTCAAAGCCTTCCTGCACTTCTACCGGCAGCGGAGCCGCCCCGCTCAGGCAGCTCTTCAGCGACGACAGACCGTATTTACGCACATCGCGCACTTCATTCAACGCGGCGTACATCGGAGGCACACCAGGGAAAAACGTTGGCCTCTCGCGGCGAATGGTGTGCAAGACATTGCGAGTCTCGAACGTTGGCAACAAGATCATAGTGGCGCCGAGCGCGATGCCGACATTCATGCAGGCAGTCATCCCATAGGCGTGTGAAAAGGGAATGACGCACAATACTCGCTCATTGCCCTCGTCAGCTTCGGCGTACCATGCTCGCGTCTGACAGGTATTGGCGTAGAGGCTGGCATGGCGGTGTAAAACGCCTTTTGCCGCGCCGGTGGTGCCGCTCGTGTAGAGGATCACAGCCGGATCGTCGGCCCGCAGCCTGGGCAAGTCGCCGTGGTCGCCGGCAGCCAGCACATGTTGAAACCAGTGCGCCTGCGCTGCCTGCTCGGTGGGGACACGATGGCCTTCGCGTTCCTGGCGCAGCAACGTAAACAGGATGCGCTGACTCGACGGCAGGTACTCTTTCAGGTTTGTATAAATGAGACGGGGAAAAGGCAGCTCAGCCCGTACCTGCTCAACCAGTTGGTGAAACATACTGAGCGCAATGACCGTTGTGGCTTCAGAGTCACGCACTTCGTGGGCAAAGCCAGCGGCGTCAAAGATCGGGTTGGCCAGCACGACAATGCCACCGGCAAGCAAAACCCCATAATAGGCGATTACTGCCTGCGGAATATTGGGTAACAGGATCACCACTCGCTCACCGGGTTGCAACCCGATTGCCAGCAGACCGCGAGCGAAGCGATTGGTTTCTTCCCACAGTTGGGCATAACTGAGCGCGCGACCGTAAAACGCGATGGCGGGAGTGGTAGCGAACCGTTCGGCGGCCTGGCGCAGCAGCTCAGGCAGCGGCGCTGGCGTAAGGTTGAGCGTCAGCGGCACGCCCGGATCGTAGTGGCGCAGCCATGGACGAGCGGCAAACAGATCTGACATCATGCATTCGTTCCTTCAGTACAGACGTTAGGCCAGCGCAACAACAGTGGAATGACAGTTCTGTGGCATTGCGTCTCAATCGGATTATGGGAGGATGGAACTGGCAGTGTCAATAGCTTTGAGTTCCTCCCGGCGCTCATCGAGCTTCCCCAATTATCGCTGATCCCGCCAAACCCGCGGCCCTTCCAGAAAACGATCAATCAGGCGATTAACAGCATCAGGCCGTTCAAGGTGCGGCAAATGGCGCGTGTAACGGACAATTTCCAGGCGCGCATTGGGCATCAACTGCTGACTCTCGCGGGCCTGCGCCACCGGCGCGATAAAATCCCATTGACCGGCGATAATCAGGGTCGGCGTTGACACTTGTGGCAAGACGGCGCGGCCATTCCAGCGGAAGAGTGTCCCGGCCAGCACGCGCTGGATCACCTTGACCGGCGCATACGTCTTCGGCATCAAGATCGGGCGCAAACGTTCCAGCATCGCCAGTGAAACTGGCAGTTTGACGATCCGCTCGTGGAGCGGGTGAAGGTGCATTTCCGGCCCGGTAGCAATCAGGATGAGGCGACTGACGCGCTGCGGCTGACTGGCAGCGAAGGTAATCGCAATCGGCCCGCCGAACGAATGCGCCATCAGAATAAACGGTTCTTCAACCTGCAAGCGGGTCAGCAATTGGGTCAGATCCCAGAGAAACTCTTCCAGCGAATAGGCTGCATTGACCACTTCCGATTGACCATGCCCGCGCAGATCGGGCGCAATAACCCGATAACGACCGGCCAGATGCGCGATCTGAGGAGTCCACTGTTCGAGATTGCCGGCGCAACCGTGAATACAAACGATTGTTCCCTGCCGTTCGCCATCAAGTGGCCCGACATCAACCACACTCAATCGCACCGGCGATGTGCCGGTGAGCTGAATCTCTTTACGGTACGCTGCGAGGTTCATAGTTTTATCTCAAAGGCATGCAAAAACGGGTAGTGGTCGTTACCTGATCGGTTTCGGCTTGCGGATGCGACATCATCGGCCCGTTTTCTCCTTGCCTGTGGCTGGAATGCCGGTATCAACCAGAAACCTCCGTAATTCGCGCGTGAACGCGCGGGGCCGTTCATCCATCGGATTATGCAGACTGGCCGGGATCATCACAAAGCGAGCGCCGGGAATAGTCGCGGCCAATCGGCGCGCATGCGACGGTGGGGCCAGACTATCAAACTGACCGCTCATCACCAGGGTTGGAATCGTGAGCTGGCGCAAGCGATCATCAGCGCGAGTTGCAAAGAGTGAGCGTAAAATGCGGTACAATCCTTCAGGATCGAAGGTGGCGAGGTACGAGGCGCGTCGCAGCCACGGACGTAGCCAGCCGCCGCCGTGTTCGTGCGGAATCCGCTGACCGATTGGGCGAAAAGCGCGCCCAACCGCCTGGGATAGCCGAAAGGTGGCCCAGCCGACGCCGGGCAGCAAATAGGTGCGAGTGTAGGCCGGCATCCGATAAGCGTCAACGGCGGCATCGATCAGTGCCAGCCGATGCACCAGGGCAGGATGGCGCAGCGCCAGTTCTACGGCCACGCTTCCCCCCATCGAATGGCCAACCAGGATAATCGTATCAAGGCCGAGATCGCGGCAAAACTCGGCTACCAGTTCGGCAATCGCCTCGATCCGATCGGCTTGCCCGATCCGGCTTTCACCGTGACCGGGCATATCGAGAGCAAAACAGCGATGATCACGGCCAAGGTCGCGCAAGGCGCTCCACCACAATTCTTTGAACGCGCCCCAGCCGTGCAAAAAGACAATGGCCGGTCCGTAGTTACCCGCGCGCAGGTAACTGATGCCCAACCGGTCATGGTAGTGGCGAGTGATGGGAACAGTTGGCGTCGATGGTGGTGACATAGCAGGTTGTCGGTTTCGTTTGATCATCTCTAAGACACTGCGGATACTGAAATGGTTGCTCAGATAGCCGGTCGATTGATGCAGTGGTTGCGCACAAAGAAACCGACTGCGTTATCGGCGGCGGCCTGAAAGAACTTTTGGTTTACAAGCATTATACCTGTGGGCTAACAAGACATTGACAGCGAGTATAATAGCAATATGGCAAACATTTTGGTCGCAATGAGTGGCGGTGTCGATAGTTCACTGGCTGCTGCTCTCTTGCTCGAAGCCGGCCATCAGGTGACCGGCGTCACAATGCATCTGTGGGACGATGACGATCACGGTTTGCGCGAGAGTCTCTGCTGCGCTGCGGAGGCGGCTGCCAGCGCGCGGCGGGTTTGCGCGTTGCTCGGCATTCCGTTTTATGTGTTCAATTACCAGCGCGAATTTCGTCGTCACGTTATCGACTATTTTATTCGCGCTTACACCCACGGCCTGACCCCCAACCCCTGCGTTGAGTGTAACCGCATGATCAAGTTCCGTGCTTTGCTTGATCGGGCGCGCGCACTCGGCTTTGACGCCGTAGCAACCGGGCATTATGCGCGGATCGCGCGTAGTGGCGATGGTCGCTACCAGCTCTGGCGCGCAGTAGATCAGGAAAAAGATCAGTCGTACATGTTGCACATGCTAGGACAGGACGATCTGGCCCGACTCGTATTCCCGATTGGCGAGTACACCAAGTCGCAAGTACGGGAGATGGCTGCGGCGCGGGGCTTGCCAAGCGCCGACCGCGAAGAGAGTCAGGACATCTGTTTTGTGCCCGATGGCGACTATCGCAATCTGCTGCGGTTGGAAGCGCCGGAAAGCCTCGTCCCCGGCCCAATTGTCGATCTGGAAGGGCGTGAGATCGGTCGGCATCGGGGCTTACCGCTCTACACGGTGGGGCAGCGTCGCGGATTGGGGTTGGGTGGTGGTGAACCGCGCTACGTGATTGCTATTGATCCGGCGCGTAATGCGTTGATCGTTGGCCCGGCAGCGGCGCTAAATCGCGAACGGTTTACTGTCACCGACGCGCGCTGGGTCGATGACACGCCGCCAGCCGAGAGCTTTACCTGTGACGTACAGGTACGCGCCCACGCCGATCCACTGCCGGCGCGGGTATCAGCTCAATCCGATGGGCGCTGGCTGGTCGAACTGGCGCGTCCGCAGCGCGCTGTCAGTCCCGGTCAGGCTGCCGTCTTCTACGACGGGGCGCGGGTGATCGGCGGCGGCTGGATTGCTCGCCCGGAGGTTGGATGAGCGCGCTCTCACCGGCTGCATTGCTCTTGCTACTGCTAACCACGACCCATGCGGCGCTGGCCCATTTTCTGTTGGGTCGGTCGTGGCGGCAAATCCCCCTCTTCTGGGTAACTGCTGCCGCCGGCTGTCTCATTGCCACGCTACTGGGCTGGCGCTTTCCGCTCGATCTGCCCACGCCGGCGGGAGTTCCGATGCTTGAAGCATCATTGCTGGCCTGGATCTTGCTGATAGTTGTTTCACGCTTGCGGCTATGATATAATCGGGCGCATTAGAGCGCCCTCGCAGTCGCACTTGCTGCGGCCTGGTACGGAGGTAGCCCCGTGTTACGTTGGATTGGCATCGGTATTGGCCTGCTAACTGCAGTTCTGTTCGGGTTTATCATTGCAGCGATCTTCCTGGGCGACGGTTTTCGCGCGGCATGGCGTGATGTATTCATCGTGATTCTGGCGGCATTGCAGCTCATCGGGGCAGTGTTGTCGATCGCCATTTTAATCGCAATCTTGTACGCCATAGAGCAAATCAACCGGTTGGCGCGCAACAATGTGTTGCCCAAGCTCGACGAAGCGCTGGCGAAAGCGAACGAAGCGCTTGATACTACCCGCGCCATTGCTAACAATGTGCGTGATTCGGCGCAAACGGCAACCACAGCCACTACCTACGTTGCCGAGCGCGTCGTGTCGCCGATCATCCGCGTTTCCAGTCTGGTCACCGGTGTGCGAGCTGCCGCAGTGACGCTGGCCCGGCGGGGCAAATCTGACGAACCCACGACATAACCTCGTTTTCGATACGTTACCGTGCCTGTCGATATGGTAAGATAGATAAGAGCGAAAGGCCGGTCAATCGGCAATAAGAAGCCAGTGATCGAGTTGGTATGAGCGAACAGCGGTTTAAATACGGCGGACAGGCTGTGTTGGAAGGGGTCATGATGCGCGGGCGCCGGCAAGCGACCGTCGTTGTGCGACGGGCTGATGGCAGTTTTGCCCGGCTCGATTTGCCCGTCCCCGCCCGCGGCGCTCGCTGGCAACAATTGCCGTTGTTACGCGGATTTGCAGCGCTGATTGAGGCATTTACGATTGGGCGCAAAGCGCTTGACTTTTCGGCCTCTGTGGTCGCTGCCGAAGAAGATGAACATATCCATCCGCTGGTTCAACATCTGATTTTTGCCGTTACCCTTGCCATTGCCATCGGCATCTTTGTCGTGTTGCCATCCCTGGTCGCCAATTTCATCGGCCAGATGGGCGCGCCGGTGCTGCTTCGTGAAGTTATCGAAGCGCTGATCAATGTATCACTGGCGGTTGCCTATATCGCGGCAATTGGTCGTATTCCCGATATTGGTCGCGTCTTTGGTTATCATGGCGCTGAACATAAAGTTATTAATGCTTACGAAGCTGGATTGCCGCTCACTGTAGAGTCAGTGCGGCAGTGCAGCCGGATCCATCCGCGTTGCGGCACCAGCTTTTTGCTGGCGGTAGCTCTGATCGGTTTTCTGATCTTTCTGTCGGTCGCCGGCTTGCCGGTCTGGCAGCGGATTATTGCCCGGATTGTGTTGATCCCGCTGGTTGCGGCGGTGGCGTTTGAAGCGCAGCAGCTTGCAGCCAACTATTACCATCTGCCGTGGGTGCGCTGGTTGCTAGGCCCAACGCTGGCTGCGCAATACTTAACGACCCGCGAGCCAGATGATGATATGATTGCAACGGCAATTGCTGCCTTTGAGCCGGTGCTGGCCGCCGATCAACTGGCGGAAATGCAACCGGCTCCACTAACAGACGTAGTGCCCGGTATCGTCGATACTCGACCGACGTTATGAGAGAGATGATAATTGCGCAACACCCGCGATAGCGGAGGAATGTATGGCGTTGGTGGGAAACATCCGCGACTTTAGCCTGTCAGATTTTCTCTCGCTTGTTGATCGCGGGTACAAAACAGGCGCACTGCATTTGTCGCACAACGACCAGACCGCTCGGCTCTATTTCGAAAAAGGGAAGCTGCTGCTGGCTGCCCGGCGGCCAGAAGATGAAAAGCCGGAGCTGTTGGTGCGCCTGGGCGTGCTAAATGCCGATCAGGTGGCGCAGGCCTGCAAAGCGTTGACGGCGCGTGGCAATGGGGTTACGCTGAGTCAGGTGGTGCTCGATGCCGGTATGGTTTCACTCGAACGGTTGCAAGGCGCGCTGATGAGCCATACTGAGCAATCGGTCTATGGCCTGTTTGCCTGGCCGGAAGGTGATTTTCTCTTCGAGCATAATCAGCGACCGGCGCCTGATGCGCCGCTGGCGCCAGTGCCGATCTCGATTGATCATCTGATCATGGAAGGGGTGCGTCGGATCGATGAGTGGGAGCGGATTCGCGACCGCATTCCTTCAACCGATCTGGTTCCCCGCTTTATGGCGCCGCCAGGCGAGAAACTCAAGGGTATGCGCCTCGCGCCAGAAGAGTGGAAGGTCTTTGCGCGGATTAATGGCCGCGATACGTTAGCCGAAATTGCCCAGAAAACCGGGCTGAGTGATTTTGATGTGTGCCGCGCGGTCTATGGCTTTTTGACCGCCGGTATGTTAGAGTTGGTGAAACGGCAGCGCGCACTGAACGCCGGAATGCCACCGGTTGAACAGCCGCGCGTGAAGAAGAGCCTCGTCAACCGGATCATCAATCGGATCCGCAGCATGTAGCTGGGGCCGGAGCATCGGAGCGGAGGGCTGTGTGCAGACGGTAAAGATGGTGATCAGCGGCGCCGTGAACGCCGGCAAAACCGAGTTTATCAAGACGATCTCTGAGATCGAGGTCGTCTCGACGGAACGCCGGGCGACCGACGATACTCGGCTGATCAAGAAGGAAACGACTGTCGCGATGGATTTTGGGCGCATCGCGATCTCTGATGATCTCGTGCTCCATCTCTTTGGAACGCCGGGACAAAAGCGATTCGATTTCATGTGGGAGATCCTCGCCGAGGGTATGCTCGGTCTGGTGATCCTTGTCGATAGCACCCGCCCCGAAACGTTCCGTGAGACGAACCGGATCATTGATTTCTTTGTCTCGTATCGCGATACGCCGTATGTGATTGCGGCCAATAAGCAGGATCGTCCCAATGCATGGTCGCCGGAAGAATTGCGGCTTGCTCTGCGCCAGCCGCCGCATATCAAGGTGTTGCCCTGCACGGCGACCGACCGCGAGAGTGTGAAAAATGTGTTGCTGGAGTTGCTTTACGTGATCCAGGAGCGGAGCGAAGATTGACTCCTGCATAACCGAATACGTCACACACTCCAGGTAAATGGTTGCAAATACAATTTTCTGGTCAGGGTCATATCATTATCGGATTATGGCTTTGCGATGCGGTTTATTTGATTTTTCGCATCGCAAAGCCATAAAATATTGTTGGAAAGCCAAAAAAGCCGTTTAACGCATCAGTAAGGGATACAGATCTTGACAGATGCGGTATACTGCTTGCTGAAGAGCCAATCAGGGTTGAATGCATAGAGGAGGACTGCGCCAATGCAGAAGACGGATTTCATCAAAGCGGTGGCCGAACGCGCAAAGGTTTCGCAGAAGGAGACGAAGCAGATTATTGACGCGGCGCTAGAAGTTATTACCGAAGCGCTGGCCCGCGGTGAGAAGGTGACGCTGACCGGTTTTGGCACGTTTGAAGTTCGCTCACGACAGGCTCGCGAGGGTGTCAATCCACAAACCCGCGAGAAGATCCACATCCCCGCCACCAAGACTCCTGGCTTTAGCGCCAGCAGCACGCTGAAAGAGGCGGTGAAGGGATAGATTATTGCCTTATTGAGCGGAAAAGGCGCGGCGAAACCGCGCCCTTTCTGCTCGCTCACGGTATCGCTACCGCAGTTGCTGATACGACCCAATCCTGAAAGAGATCGCTTAAATCACACGCGCAGGCCTGCTCGGCGGCGCGCAGCAGATCAGGGCCGGCAATTTCGCGGTAACGCGCCGACTCAACGTACCCCACCAGGAAACGCTGAAACGCTTCTTCACCAATGCGCTGGCGGAGGGCGTGGAAGAAGAGCGCTCCTTTGGCATACACCACCGGTACATAGCGGCCATTGCTCAATCCTGATGGTGGCGTGGCCAGTGGCGCATCACCGCCGCGCTCTCGCAGCCGCCGGTACGTGGCCCGAAAGGCGTTGAGTTCAGCTTCCGCCTGCGCTGACTCTCCTGTCAACTCGTAGTAGAGGATTTGACTGTAGCTGGCCAGCCCTTCATCAAGCCAGGCTTCTCCCTGCGCATCGTTGCCTACCAGTCCGTACCACCATTGATGGCTAATTTCGTGAGCAATCGTTGTTTCCAATAGCCGGTCGTCGCGCCGGTAGAGATTCTGCTCTATCAGCACTACTCCGGGATACTCCATGCCGTAAAATTGCGTCAGTGCGGCCTGGATGACCTCGAACTCGGCGTAGGGGTAGGCGCCAAAATGTTGGTTGAAGACGCCCAAGGCCGTGGTGGCAATGGCCAGACTGCGCTCACCGGCAGCGGTGTCTCCCGCTTGAACGTAGCTGATCACGTGGGTGCCGTCAATGCTGGCGCTGACCTGTTGTAGCCCTTGCAACGCCGCGAGGTAGAATTCGCGCTGCGGCCCGCTCACGAAGCGCACTTGTCGGCGACCATCGGCGAGGCCGCGATCCTCAATTGCGCTGCCGCTGCTCACAAGATCCCAACCGAAAGGGATGTTCACAGTAACGTCGTAAAGGGCAATGGCGCTGACGGTAAAATCGCCGCGCGCCACAATGGGGCGTGTATCCCAACCGATACCGGGAATGTAGCGGGCCAGCAATGGGTAAAACGAGGCCAGCGACCAGACTCCGGCTTCCATATTGTAGGCGCCAAAGGTGCGGCGGCTGGCGTTGCGCGGCGCGTGCGCGGTAAAGGTCATGGTGACCGTTGCTCTATCGCCGGGGGCAATGAGGCGGGGTGTGACCAGCCCGATCAGCGTGTCGCCGTGTAAAGTGCGTGATGGCACCGGAATGCCATCAATGTGAGCCGAAGTGACATCAAGCCGACCCCCGAAATCGGGATGGTTCGGGTAGAGATGGAACCAGATCGTATCGAAGTTGATTTCAGTCTGGTTGGTAAGGACAACGGTGATCTGGCCGTCGAGCCGTAGCCTATCAGGGTCAAGTTGTATATCGATCGTGTAGCGATCCCAATCTGCTTGCGTTAGATCGGCAACGTATTCTGGCCGCATTGCGGCGGCTTGAGCTGCGATAAAGGGATCAATCGTGGTTGCCGCCGCTGGTGGCTCGTCACGGAAGACCGACGGTGGTGCCGGTGTGGCAATACAGTTCCAGGCGATAACAAATAACAGCAGTAGTCGTATCATAGTGTCATCATATCACAACCAGATGATCGGTAGAAATGTGGTGGGGCGATAGTGGCGTCCTGTCGGGAGATACCGCGCCGGACGCCGATCCGGGGACATGCGAAGGTCTTTCGTAACTGTGGCGCATATACCGTCGTCAGGTGAGGTCTGGCTGGCGCGCCGGTTGGGCGTAAACATGTATGCAATCCGTGCATGGAAGTAGTGCTAGCAAGGTGCGGCGATCGAGCAGGCTGATGATCCATGCAATGCAATCTGTGCATAGAAGTAGTGGTAATACCCGCCAGAGCCGTGGTAGCATAACCATAGTGATTGTGCGTTCGATAGCGCCACCTTGCCGGTCATACACTCTCACTAGCGAGCGTGGAGGTCAGAGCTATGCTTCGGCGTCTCTTTGGATGGGGGAAGCCCCCTCAGGCCGGTGATCAACCGGCAATTCTGCGCAGCGACCGGCCCGGTGTGCCGATCACGCTCAAGGTGGCGCTGATTAGCCACGATCCACTTATTCCAGAACGCGGCAATCTACCGCTCAGCCGGGTGATGGGCTGGCATGATGCCGAGAAACTGGCAACGCAATATATCGCCGATCTGCGCGCCTGTTCAGGCGGGATTGCTGATTATCGGGTGGTATTGCGACAGCATTACACCGATTTTCCGGTCAAGATTGACGGATTCCGCTACGATAGCGCCGGTTATCTGGCCGCCTGGGAACGCCGGATCCCATTCCATCAACCGGATGAAGTTGATTACGAACGCCTGCTCGACCAGATCGGTCTGGCCGATGCAATTGAACGTGGCGAGATTGATGAAATCTGGCTATTTGGCTTTCCGTATGCCGGTTACTACGAGAGTCGTATGGTCGGCATTGATGCCTTCTGGTGCAACGCGCCGCCGTTACTGCTACCTGCCGCCCGGCGGCGATACATCGTGATGGGATTTAACGTTGAGCGTGATGTGGGCTGTATGCTGGAAAATTTTGGTCATCGAGTCGAGTCGATCATGACCTACGTCTATCGTCATCACCCGCCGGAGCGCAATCTCTGGGAACGCTTCACCCGTCTCGATGAGTGTGGCAATGTCCACTTTGCCCCCTCGAGCGCGCGTGACTACGATTGGGGGAATCCGCGTCTGGTTCGAGCGCGAGCGGATGCATGGTACAACTTTCCCGATCTCAGTTTGTCGGCCCGCCCGATGCGCTGTAGTGAATGGGGCGGTGGCGATATGCGCCTACACCATCTCTGGTGGCTCGATCATCTGCCCCGTGTAGCCGGTGAAACCGATGGCATTGCCAGCAACTGGTGGCTGTATATCTTGCAACCGTGGATAGTGCCATGAATGCTCTGGCGCAATGGAAACGCTTCTGGCAGCGATTGACTTATTCGGTCGATACCGGCCAGCGAACGCTCATGCTGGCCGCGTATGCGATTATCAGCGTGGCACTGGTCGAGTTTATCCTCTTCCACCGTCACTTCCCTCCAGCGCAGTTCTATCTGGTTGTGCTCAGCCTGAGCCTGTTGCTGGCGCTGAATGCCGTTTGGGATAGTTTACAGAACCGTTGGGGCAAACCGGTTGCCGGTTTCATCTACTTCGGTCTGGGCGCAGCGTTGTTTCTCAGCGCCAATTATTTTGGTCTTGATGAAGGCTGGACATTCCTGCCCTTTTTGCTCTTCGTGCTTGCCTCGCAGGCGGTGATTGAACTAGGGGTTTGGCGCGGTCTCGGTATCAGTCTCTGCCTGACGCTAGCCTGGAGTGGTGTGCTCTGGTTACGGGGCGCAGCGCTGGCCCAGGTTGCCGCGCAAACCACATCGATTGCACTCGGCCTGATCTTTACCCTGGTCTTTTCCATCGCGCTGGTGCGGATGGCGGAGCAGAAAGCCCGCGCCGAGCAGTTAGCCGCCGAGTTGCGCGATGCAAACGCAGCCCTGGCCGCGGCCCGCGAGCGCGAATTGGCGCTCGCGGCCATCGAGGAACGCATGCGTCTGGCCCGTGAAATTCACGATGGGTTGGGTCATCATCTCACCGCGTTGAACGTGCAGTTGCAGGCGGCGGCGCGCCTGCTCGATCGCGACCGGGATCGCGCGGCTCAGGCGCTGGCTCTGTGTCGTGAAGAGGCGCAGGCAGCGCTGGCCGAGGTGCGGCAGAGCGTTGCCGTGATGCGCGCCAACCCGCTGGCCAACCAGCCACTCGCCGATGTGATTGCCAGTCTGGTACGCGATTTCGGTCGTGTCTCGTCGTTACACGTCAGTTTTGAGCTTGAGGGCAAGATCGGCGCGGTGGCGCCTGCTGTAGCCATGACCCTCTTCCGGGCCGCGCAGGAGGGACTGACCAATGCTCAAAAGCACGCCCAGGCCACAACCGTCACAGTGAGGCTCAAGGGCGACATCGACTGGGTGCAAATCGAAGTGATCAACAACGGTCCACCGGCTTTGCCGCCGGCTGATACCGGTTTCGGCCTGGCCGGCCTGCGCGAACGAGCAACACAGTTAGGCGGAACGATCCAGGCTGAGCCGCGCGCTGAAGGCGGGTTTCGGCTGGTCGTCAGACTGCCGCAAACAGGAACAGAGGGGAAAAACCGTGATCCGCATTTTGCTGGTGGATGACCAGACGTTGGTGCGACAGGGAATCCAGACGTTGCTCGATCTTGAACCGGATTTAACGGTGGTTGGAGCGGCGGCCAACGGACAGCAGGCATTGGAACTCATTGAGCAGACTCAACCTGACGTGGTTTTAATGGATGTGCGGATGCCGGTCATGGATGGCGTGGCCGCAACCCGCGAGATCAGTCGGCGCTGGCCGCAGATCGGCGTCATCATCCTCACCACCTTCGATGATGATGAGTACGTGATTGACGGGTTGAAAGCCGGCGCGCGCGGCTATATGTTGAAAGATGCAGACAGTAGCGAGATTGTGGCCGCAGTGCATGCGGTGGCGCGCGGTGAGGCGCTGATCCAACCCAGCATTACGCGCAAAGTGCTGGCCGAATTTGCCCGCCTGGCCGACGCGCAGCGGTCAACGCCGACGCCGCTGGTTGAGCCACTCACCGACCGTGAAATGGAAGTGTTGCGCGGCATTGCGGCTGGTCAATCAAACCGCGAGATTGCCGATCAGCTCTGTATCAGCGAGGGCACGGTGAAAAACCACGTCTCAAATCTGCTGGCGAAACTCGCGGTTCGCGATCGCACACAGGCCATCATTCGCGCCCGCGACTTGGGCCTGATCACATGATCCCATCTGCGGCGGTAGCACTCTGGCGCAGGCTGTTGCATTGATAGCCGGGTCAGCCGGGTCATATGACCGGGGTGTCAAACGTCATTCTTACCACTATGACCACAATCTATCTTTCGACACTGGCAGGTCGTTCGCCACTTCGCTATCCTTGAAGCAGGTAAAGCGCTTTGAGTGACACGAAAGCGAGGCGAATGATGACTGACGAAACAACCATGACCGAACAGCGCAATCGGTCAATTGTCGGCATGGCGCTGATTGCCCTGGGGATCACCCTCCTGCTTGGCTATGTGATCGACACCGGTTTAGTAGTGCTACCCCTGATGGCAATGATCTTTGCGATAGTCGGGATCCGCGCTCGGTGTTCAGCCTGGTTCATTCCCGCTGGCATCCTTGGAGGCATTGGATTAGGTGCGGCGCTGATCGAAACGCTGCCGCTGGCCGAAGATCTGGAAGGCGGCGTCTTCCTGCTCTCGTTTGCGGCTGGATGGGCGACTATTCCACTGCTCAGCGCGCTGTTTGCACACGAACGGGTCTGGTGGCCATTCATTCCCGGTGGGGTGATGGCGTTGATCGGCTCGCTCATCCTGATCGGTGAGGGTGGTATCACCTTGCTCGAGCTGATCTTCGATCAGGCCGGCTGGATCTGGCCAATTGTCCTGATCGGTATCGGAGTGGCGCTGCTACTACGGCGAAACACCGACTGATAACGGGTAACGATCCCAATCAGGTCAGGCGGTAGCCACAGGGGCTGCCGCCTGATCAACGTTAGAAAATAATCTGATCGGCATTCACCTGTTCGAGACTGCTCCACGGCGAACGCACCTGCTCGGCGCGCAATTGGCCTCGCAGGCTAAGCGCCAGCAGGAGCACGCCGGCAATCGCAATCAAGACCAGCGCGCTGAGATAGACAGCGATATAGCCGCTGGCAACCACGCCACTCATGCGCCCAATCACGTCGCGAGCCAGACCGGCGGCGATTGTCCCCACACCCTGGGCCAGGGCCTGGGTAATGCCCCAGAGCGCAAGGAACAAGCCGGCGTGGGCGCGATCACACAACCCCATCACCAGCGCCAGACCGCCTACAATCAACATGCCGCGACCCATACCGATCAGGGCAATCCCACCGAGGAATTGCCCGACATGATCAGGCGAATTCGACAGGCTGATAGTCGCAAAACCGGCGATACCCAGTAATGATGCGCCGCCAATCATCCGCAAAGCCGGGTGACCGCGCCAGAGCAACCAGCCGGTCAGCACGATTGCGGTGAGCATGCCCCCACCCCACACTGCGGTCAGGCGGGTCGTTTCCGCCACACTCATCCCCAACACCTGCCCGCCGTATGGTTCGAGCAATACATCGTGTACGGCAAAGCCGGTCGTTGCCAGCGCCAGGACGATGAACAGATTGCGGAGTGGACGCTGCGCTGCCAGCATACGCAGCGACTCACCGAGATTCTCGCGTATCCGCACCGGAGTTGCATCGACCAGTTCGCCATTGGGCTTCAAGCGTTCTTGATCGAGCATCGACAAGAAGGTCAGGAAGACAAATGCCAGCGCCGATCCTTGCATCACCTGGATGAGACGGGTATGGCTGTAGTCGAGCAACAGCTCGCCGATAAGCAATGAACCGACAATCGTGCCCAGCACCAGGGCCACCCAAAGCAGGCTGAGCACCCGTCCTCGTTCGGCGGGAGGGGTTACGTCGCTGACGATGGCGAGATAGATTGTTTCGGCAATGTTAACGCCCAAACCGTAGGCGAAAAAGATCGCGAAACAGACAATGACGGCCAGTGGGAAGGGCAAATACCCTTCGCCACTCAGCAAGATGAGTGAAAACGGCGCTGTGGCCAGCCCTCCGTAGGTCAGCATCGCGCCCAACACCAGGTAGGGGGTACGCCAGCGCCCGGCAGCGCGATGGACATCTGATTTGAAACCGACAATAGCGCGTGCCGGCGAAATGAAATAGTGAATTGCCAGCAAGGAACCAACCAGAAATGCCGCGATACCCAACTCGTTGATCAGAACCCGGTTGAGGGTGCCGGTTAACGGCGCCAGCGACAGACCCATCCCGAATTGAAATAGACTGAGACGAACAACGCGCAGCCACATGCGCAGGCGTGGACGGGCTTCCAGCCAGTGTTGCGCCTGACGAAACGGCCGCAGCAACGTGTCTGCCATTGCCATCTTTCGGCTCCTTGCGCTAGAGCGTCATTGTTGTGTCGTATTATAGCATGCCGTGACATGCAATATAAACGGTTCTTTCCATACTCACGATGCGCTGTAGCCGATGATACTCTGTGGTATGATGATAATCACAGCAAAAGAATGCGAGAGATAAACAAATTATGAGCCGAATTGCCGAAACCTTTGCCAGACTCCGCTCGGAAGGGCGCATTGCCCTGATGCCCTATCTGACAGTTGGTTTTCCCGAGCGAGAGAGCACGCTCGAGCTGGTGCCAGCGCTAGAGGCAGCCGGCGCCAGCCTGTTTGAGTTGGGTGTGCCCTTTTCCGATCCGCTGGCCGATGGCGCTACCATCCAGCGCGCCACTCAGCGCGCCCTCGAGAATGGGATCACGATCACCGACTGCATCGACACGGTAGCCAGGTTGCGCGCGCGCAAGGTGATGGCGCCGTTACTCTTGATGGGCTACTACAATCCGTTGTTACGTCATGGCCTTGAGCGGGCATGCGCCGACCTTGCAGCCGCCGGCGGCGATGGCTGGATCATCCCGGATTTGCCGCTCGAAGAGGCTGCCGATTTGCAGCAGATTGCCGCCGCTCATAGTCTCGATCTCATTATGTTTGTTGCGCCCACAACGCCGCCAACCCGCATCGCGCAGATTGTGGCTCAGGCCAGTGGGTTTCTGTATATCGTCTCGCTAACCGGCGTGACCGGCGCGCGACAGGCATTGGCGAGCAATCTGTCCGATCTCATCGCCAGTGTGCGGCAGCAGACCGATTTGCCGCTTGTGGTCGGTTTCGGAATCAGTCAGCCATCCCATGTGGCGGAAGTTGCTCGACTGGCTGATGGCGCGATTGTCGGAAGCGCCCTTATCGATCGCATCGAGCGTTTGTCGCCGGGCGAACGAGTGTCCGGAGCGGCAGCCTACATTCGCGAATTGCTGAGTGCAGTGAGCCGAACGTAAGCTAGAGAGGAGATGGCAATGGAAGCGCGAGCGTATGTGTTGATCGAGGCCGAATCGGGCAAAATCGGCGAGGTATTGGCGGCGTTGCGCGCAATTGATGGCTTGATAGCGGTAGATGCCGTCACCGGGCCCTACGATATTGTGGCAACAGTCCAGACGCCTGATCCGCGCCAGATCGGTCGGCTGGTGATGAGTGAAATTCATGCAATTAGTGGCATTAAGCGCACGATCACGTGTATGGTGATTGGGTAAGTAGGGCGCAGCGAGAAAGGGCAGTACAATGGCTGAACACGTCCTGGAAAAGGGTAAAGTCCATCACAAGTGGGATAACAGTTTGCCTCCCGCGATTGAAATCGCTTCAGGCGATGTGGTTCATTGCGAGACTGCTGAAGTGACTAACAATCAGGTGACGCCCGGCTGTGATGCCAGCGTCTTGCTGAATCTCGATTTTTCCCAGCTTTACCCGCTGGCCGGCCCGATTTTTGTCAAAGATGCCATGCCCGGCGATGTGCTCGAGGTCGAGATTTTGCGCTTACAGCCACTCGATTGGGGTTGGACGGGGATTATTCCCGGTTTGGGTTTGCTTGCGCAAGATTTTACCGCTCCCTATATTCGCCACTTCGATCTCAGCAACGGACAGACGGCGCCACTCCGCGATGATATTCATATTCCGATCCAGCCATTTTGCGGTACGATGGGTGTTGCTCTCGACGAGCCGGGCGCGTTCGATGTTCTCCCCACCGGTAAAGGCGGTGGCAATATCGATACCCGGCATCTCAATGTAGGGGCAAAACTCTACCTGCCGGTGTTCGTGCCCGGCGCCCTCTTCTCAGCAGGTGATTGTCACGCGGCGCAAGGCGATGGCGAGGTGTGCGTTACCGGGATCGAATGTCCGATGCAGTTTTCGTTACGTTTTAACGTAATCAAAGGTCGGTCATTGAAGCCATGGCGGTACCACTTTTACACGCCTCCTGGCCCAATTCAGCCTGCCTATGACGCGCGTGGCTATTATGTGACTACGGCTATTGGTCCCGATCTGATGGAAAACGCGCGGAATGCCGTTCGTGATATGATTGAATGGTTGGGTGAGCATTACCAGCTCAGCCGCGAAGATGCCTATGTATTGTGCAGTCTGGCCGGTGATTTGCGTATCAGTCAGATTGTCGATGCTCCTAACTGGTGTGTGTCGTTTTACATGGCGTTGAGCGTATTTCGTTAAATGATGACGAAAGATCCTTCACTTGCTCGTCGGTTGCGTTGGGCGGTGCGCGGCGCGCTGTTTCTGGCCTTGCTGTCGGTAGTGTTGGGTGGTGTGTTTACCGCTGTCATCGGGCTGTTCACCGGTCAGTTAGCGCCTGATGCCGGTTGGAACCAGTGGCTGCGCGTGTTGTTACCGTCAATGCTGGTCTGGGGGCTGGGCGCGTTGCCGTTTGGCGCGGCGCTAGGTTTTTTCGCCTCACTCATCTGGCGCGAAGTTTGACTCTTCGCCGTAGCCGCGCTATAATCAGGGGCGTTCGGGGCGTAGCGCAGACCGGTAGCGCACCTGAATGGGGTTCAGGAGGTCGCTGGTTCAAATCCAGTCGCCCCGACCAGGTTGCATGCTGGCGAGAGTACTCTCGCCAGCTTCTCTTTTTTGTCGTTCCATCAGGTGAGCAGTAAATGATTTTTTCGCCGGTAATACTGGTAAAATGCCAATAATGAAGGTGCACATCTTGACACCCTCCATGGTTCGGCGCTATACTGCAAGCATGTGGCGAATACCATTCGCGCTGCTACCGCGTTCCCTCGACGCATAAGTTTATCTTTTTCACGCGGCGCCGGTCATAATCTACACGGGAGGATTTGGGATGGCGACTATCAGCCTGCAAGACGCCTATACGCAAGCCAGAACATTCCTCGAGGCGAACCAGATCGAGCAGGCAATTGGCCTGACTCAACACATCCTCACCTATCATCCCGACAATCTCGAGGCGCAGCGGATTCTTGGCGAGGCGTACCTCGCTCAGCGCGATTTGCCGGCGGCAGTGGCAGCGTTTGAGCGGGTGCTGCAGGCTGATCCCGAGAATATTCCGGCCCACGTGGGGTTGGGTATGGCCTACGAGTGGCAGGGTCGGCTCGACAAAGCCATTGCCGAATTTGAACAGGCACTTGAGATTCGCCCCGACATGCCGGAATTGCGCGCGCAACTGGTTCGTCTTTACACCGAGGCATGGGGGAGTGAGCATGCGGCGCTGCGTTTGAGTCGTTCTGGCCTGGCGCGCCTCTACGCCCGTGGTCAGATGTTGCCGCAGGCAATTCACGAGTTTCGCAATGTGGTTGCGGAACATCCCAGGCGACTTGATGCCTGGGTTGGCTTGATCGAAGCCCTCTGGCGCAATGATCAGCTCGATGAAGCGGTAGAAGTGAGTCGGCAGGCACTTAAGCAATATCCGCTCCTGCTCAAAGCGCATTTGATCCTCGGCGCTATCTTGCTGGCTGATGGTGATCAAGAGGGAATAGAGCACTGGCGCATTGCGCAGCGCCTTGATCCTTATCAGGTCGTGGCGCGCCTGCTCTTTGAGCCGCTACCGGCTGGTGTTCCGACGCCTGATGTGTCGTTGCCGGTATGGGACGAGGCTGAGTGGCGGCAGCGGCGCACAGTCGCAGCAACCCCCGCAGCCACAATAACTGAAGATGATTTCTTTGCCGAAGCAGGCTGGCTGACCCCGGCAGCGCAGCCAGCAGCAGTAGCTGCTGGTGTCTCTGATGATGATTTGCTGGCCATGCTGCTCTTCTCGCCGCCGGCAGTAGCTGTCGAATCACCACCTCCATCTGGCGCGAGGACCCTCGGTGAGTCTGGCACAAATGGGGCCAAGACGGCAGTAATTGAACCGTCTGCTAGATTGTCAACTGAAGCAGGTCCGGAGCTATTCTTTTCAGAAGAGATCGCGCAGCTCGAGGGGAAGTCAGCGACGCCGACAACGAGCGGTGAGCCAGAGCTGACGCCATTCTCGCTGGCCGATTTGGGGCTGTCGCCGGAAGAGATCGCGC
>NZ_CAKZNK010000069.1 GCF_937129525.1 uncultured Chloroflexus sp.
GTTGAGTAGACATCCGATTCACCTGTTTCATCAGACTGCGCACATTTCCCAAACAACATGAACCTTGTGGATTTCGCAAATCACAGGCGCATTGATCAGACTGAATGCCGGCAATGATGTCGTTTACTATGACAACACGGGTTTCAGATGAAGCATTGCGAATTTCCGTTACGGTGTACCGGAAACAGTAGCATACATATACATCATCTGCGTTTGGTTCTTTTTGATAAACACGCTCACGCAACTGGGGAATTGTAAATGTAGATTTCCAATCTGCCGCGTAATACACAACAGGACACGACTGTGTGCGGCAGAAATAGTATTGCGTATCCTGAATAGCGCGAAGTGAAACGGATACCAGTGCCTTAACAGTTTGACGTTGTACAGCCTTTCCTCTTTGATGACATTCAAAGCATACCGTTTCTGGGTAAGACAGGCGCTGAATTGTTGACGATGGAAGTTCACAAACTGCGCTTCCCGCGGACGCTTGCGAACAACAATTCTCGCTCATATCAACATCTCCTTAACCTTGACGCAAAAAATACCACGCTCATATGTTAACATGCCGGGCGTTCATCGTTTTGCGCGAGCGCGCTCCTGCGAGTATCCACCGTCCGGCAGGCAGCGAACGATGCGCGTGCCAGCCCCGCGCTGTCGCGAGTTTGACAGACCGAATGTGTTGAGCATCAAACAGGTCGGCAGGCGCACTCGACCGGAACGACACCGTTGACACGGCCACGCATCGTCGTTGAGGCGCGACGTTATTCAGGGCAGGCGCGCCATTGGGAGCGCAGTGGCCAGCGAGCGTGCCACGTGACCTTGAGGCCGAAACGAGTGGGTCGCGCTGCCTGCGCGCGATCTGTCGTCATCGTCACGGCTCAGCAAGACACCGTTATCGCTGCGACCACCGCCGCGCCGGACACATTTGCCCGCGCGATAGCGGGGGCGACCCATCGGATGGTGGGGGAAACCCATCCGACCGCAGGGTAACGCATGCGATAACGGCGATAGGGGCGACGCGGCGCGTCGCCCCTTCCCCCAATGTTATTCATCGTATTCTATAATCTCTCTATGTATTCTGCGCCCTCGGCGGTTACTGTTTCCAGACAACATTTTCGCGAGCGTCTTATGACCGACTTGAACCACAACATCTTCTGGCAAGTCCACCGTGACCTGCCACGCGAAGCCCCCGGCAGCGATGATTCTACTTTGCGAGCGTTGTCGATGCTGCCTGCACTGCCCGCTTCTGCCCGCATCCTCGATATTGGCTGCGGTCCCGGCGCGCAGACGGTTGCTCTGGCACGCGCCACGAGCGGCCACATTATCGCCGTCGATACGCATCAGCCTTTTCTGGATGAACTCGTCCATCGCGCCGATCAGGCTGGCGTAGCTGACCGCATTCATCCGCTCCAGGCTTCCATGTTTGACCTGGATTTCGATCACCCCTTCGACCTGATCTGGTCAGAGGGTGCTATCTACATCATCGGCTTCGAACGCGGATTGCGTGAATGGCGCAGGCTGCTCAAACCGGGAGGTCTCATTGCCGTGACCGAAATCTCGTGGCTCAAGCCGAATCTGCCCGAAGCGGCGCGCGCGTTTTGGGATGAAGCCTATCCCGGCATGGCCTCTGTCGAAGCAAACCTGACGCGCCTCGCTGCGGCGGGTTATCGTTCCCTGGGTCATTTCACCCTGCCCGAACGCGACTGGTGGGACAACTATTATCATCCGATGGCTGCCCGCATTGAACTGTTGCGCCAGGCGTATCGCGAGAACCCCGAAGCTCAGGCTGCGCTGGATTCGGAATGCGCCGAAATCGAGGTCTACCGCCAGTATTCGGACTGGTACGGTTATGTGTTTTATTTGGGGCAAGTAGTTGGGACTTGACCAATTCCCTACCTGCCATCAGGCCAGGATCCGTTCCTTTCGCTTATGACCATCACCGGTTTGAAGCAAATGTTGAGCAGTGACCACTCTTAGCAGACGTTTTGTTCCCCCGTCAACAGGAGAACTATGACACTAAATTATCCCATCCTTGAGCACGACTTCGCTGCGGAAGCGAAGATTGAACCCTCCCGGATCATCAAGCCGCGTGATGTGCCGGAGCATTGCATCATCTCGTTTTTCCGCGACGTGAATGACAACGTGGTTTCCGAACAACAGGCGCGGGTGGTAGCGGTCAGTCGCTGGGAAGATGGCGAGCACCCCATCTACGAAATCGAATATCGTGGCAGGCGGCTGGCGTTCTTTCACCCCGGCGTGGGCGCGCCGCTGGCCGCCGGTCTGCTCGAAGAAGCGATTGCCTTCGGCTGTAAAACGTTCGTCGTCATCGGCGGCGCAGGCGTGCTAGACAAGAGCCTGGCCGTCGGCAAACTCATCCTGGTCGAGAGCGCGGTGCGGGACGAGGGGCTGTCCTATCACTACATCCCGCCTGGTCGCGAAATCCAGGCACAGCCAGAGGTTCTCGCAGTGATGCGCGCCGCGCTGCAAGCGCGGGGGGTGCCATTCGTCAGCGGCAAAACCTGGACGACCGACGCCCCCTACCGCGAAACCCAAGCTATGATCGACACCCGCCGCGGCGAAGGCTGCCTGACCGTTGAAATGGAAGCCGCCAGTCTGCTGGCCGTGGCGCAGTTCAGGAACGTTCGGCTGGGGCAGATTCTGTACGCAGGCGACGACCTGAGCGGCGAGAACTGGGACAGGCGCGGCTGGCAATCGCGCAAGGAAGTGCGCGCGAGCCTGTTCTGGCTGGCGGCGGATGCCTGCCTGAGGTTGTGAGTGCGCATACCCGATTGCGCCATCCTCACTAACTGACCAGGTGAAACGCTACCCTCCCACCTGATGTCTTGATAGGCGCGAAGTGCAGAAAGGAGACTCTCACAGCGGAACCGGTTGACCGCCAGCCAGTCGTTACCCGTCGGGTCGTCGAAATCAATCACCCGCGCCTGCGCGCCGCGAACCTCACCCGCGCGCGCGGTACTCGACGGCGACGCCGTTCACCAGCATCCGGTGAAGAGTGCGGTTGCGCTGAAGCAAGTCGGCGCCTTCGGGATGGGTGAGCTTGCGGAAAGCATCCTCCCGCGCCTCGGCAGGCAGCTCAGGGTTGAGCTGCGCCAGCGCGTTGCGCAGGCGTTGGGCGAGGATCACCTCGCCATAGTCGCGCCGCTCGGCAAGAGACGTATCCAGGGCGATGGCGGGGCCGTGGGCAATTTGCCAGCCCGCGGCTTTCAGCCAGTCCAGGGCAGCAGATTCAACGTCGGATTCGGTCAGATACGCCATGCGTCCTCCGGTTCAGGGTTGATGGCGGTTGGGTTTTCACGGTCGAATGTCCAGCGCAGTGGGTTATCCGCAATGTATTGGCGGATGCGGTTCAAGGCATCGTCGTTGCGAATGATGTGTTCATAATAATTGCGTTGCCAGACAGGCGTGCCGGGCGTGCCGCGCAGGGTGTTGATACCGCGCGCAGAAAAGGTTTTGAATCCGCGCACGATTTCGGGCAAGCCATATCGTTTGGGCAATGGCGTGGCATTGTCTGGCGATTTGCAAATCGTCGGGGCGGTTTCTGTAGGGGCGGGTTTGAAACCCACCCCTACGTTGGGGTCGTGCAACATAACTATACCATGCAGATGGTTTGGCATGACAACAAACGAGTCCAATACAACGTTAGCGTAATGATTGGGCAAACCCTCCCACGTTGCATGCACGATTTTTCCCGCCTCATTCAACCGCATTTCCCCATCCACCACCTCGCCGAACAGACAGACCCGATCCTGCGCGCAAATCGTGATGAAATACGCACCAGTCTGTGCGTAATCGTGCCCCTTCAGGCGGATGGAACGGTGGTGGTGGCGTTGAAGATCGAGGTCATAGGCCGTGCTCCTAGAGGAATTTCTCCGCATCCTTCACTCGTATTTCGCCGGAAATCAATTTCGGCAACAGCGCGTCGCGCAGGCGGCGAAGGTGCGGGATTCGTAAATACTGGTAATGATACGTCCAACCGATGGACGGATCAAATCTGTGAACAATGCTTCTATGCGTCTTGGTGGCCGAATAAGCTCGTACCGTGATATATCTGTCTAGCTTGTACGTGGCATCTTCGTGCCTGTCGAGCCGGCGTCGGAAGATACCACGCGGTCGGGGAAGCGGCGTAGGGCGGGTTTGAAACCCGCCCCTACATTTGGCGCGCGGGCTCGACATCCACGAACCACGCCTTGAACAGCGTCCGCGCCATTTCTTCCAGCGTTTCGCTCATTTTGCGGTTCGGTTCGCTTTTGTCGTCCAGCGTGCCGAGAGGGTTCGGTCGAACTCGCAGACAACGACCAGAGAACAGCCAGCCAGTTTCCTCATCACGCACCAATGCGCGGTCGCGCGGTCGCATTCCGCAGTCTTTTTGTGTGCTGTGACGTGATGAAGGTGTATCGAGATCTACCTGTCCGGCTTGAATGCTGCGACGGGGATGATCTGCAACAACACTGAGACATCCCACCTCCCACCCCTCCGGAATCGCTCCCAGTTCAGCAGGTGCCAGGCAGTCAGAGAAGAGGACAATTCTTTCAGAGATTTTCGCTCATCTAATGTATGATATATATATTAAAGAGGTATCAGTCGGAAAGTCGAAACAACAATCTTTCATTCTGTTATACTGCTCAAGAGCATTAAGAACAGTTTTATTTCTTTTTTCTATACTGATTTTCATGCCAACGCTCGAATTCCCCGTACATAGCACCACTTTCCTGTAATTGTACAGCAAGTGTAAGACTCATTTGTGAATTTGTATCTACAACCAAGACCCTCTTACTTTGTTCTGCTGCATATTTGGCAAGAAGTCAGGTCACAGTTGTCTTGTCAACTCCACCTTTGAAATTGACAGTTGCGATCCCTTTCATTTTTCACCTCCTACAGCTATAGCTACCAGGCGGTAGTAAGGTCTAATTGCCTGCGCTTTATCTGCGCCGCGCAGCGTCAGGTGAAAGCGCGGGTTAGTTGGCAATTTCTGACAAACAAACCCTTATCTGCTGGAAAACCGCCACAAATCTTGAACCAGAAATGTTTGAAAGTCTTTGATCTGTTCTCGAAGTCTCTCATTGGCGCTCATTTCTGGACGTAGATCGACATAGTATACGCCGTCTAACCTATTCAACGCTACGGTATAGCCTATAAAATGATTACTTTTGAAAGTCGAATTGACACCAAAAATGCTATGACCAGCTTTCGCTCTTTGAACATCATGCAAAAAGACAGCAATAACAGGTACTTCTCTTCCCAGCAGTTTGGTCAACAAATACTTGTCAAGAAAAATCTTGTCAATTCGATCTTTGCTTGTAGTCTTTACAGAGCCAACGATTTCTGATTCATGGATGAATCTGGTCTGGGTAGCAACAATAGCCTTGTTGCGAGAAAATACCAAATCCAGCTCGTAAGACATCTTATGGCCTGTATAACCAGGTATCGGAATGCTTATGGTGCGATGTTCGCATTCTAACCCCACTTCCTTGATGATAAGCTTGACAAGAGCTTCAAAGAGTTGTCCCACACGCTTTCTTGACGGATTAGGATTCTCAAAAGAATCCGCAATACTGCCGATAGATTGTTGCACTGTATAAACGACTCTATTGATCTCGGAAGTTTCGATATATCTTTTGGCTTCTTCTCGATCAAGTATCGTATCCTGATATTGTTTGAGATCAGCGAGGAATGACTTAAATCGTTGAAAAGCGGCCATAAATTCTACTTTTGAGTCGACAAATAAATTCTTATTTAGAGGTCGAGTGATTCTATAACTGTAATCTTCGTTATACTGATAGAACACATAATCATTGTTCGTTGGAGAAACAATGGGAGTTAGTCGCATTTTCTGCATAAGTTCGAGGAAAGTTTGGCATAGCTGGCAATAATCTTCCAGTCTATTGAAAACGCTCGTGTTTCGAACACTGTTTTGCAAGTCTGCCAATGTGATTTCTGTCATCGAATGGCTTTCCTTCTCTCTGCATTTTCAAAATCATATTGAATCCACTTTTCTATCGGCCAATCTTCCACCAACTCAATACGCCGAACGGCCCATCGGCAATACTCTAACGACATATCACAGCCTTTCCAATTGCGTTGAAGCTGTTCGGCAACCACAGCAGTTGTTCCAGAGCCAAGAAACGGATCTATGATGAGATCTCCAACATTAGATGATGCTAGAACCAACTTGCGTAAAAGTTCTTCAGGTTTCTGCGTTGGATGAGGCGTTTTCTCGTGCATTCCATTACAAGTTGTAGGTATTTCAATAACATCCCTGGGCTTTGCGCCGCGTGGGTGTGGTTTCCATACAGCCCTCTTTCTCCCATTTCCCCTTCCATATTGACTGGTTTCAGCTTGGGGATGTTCTGGATATTTTAGGGTATGATTGCCATAGGGAATGCGCACATCATCAATGTTGAAAGTAAAATTTTTGCTCTTTCTGAAGTGAAGAATACTCTCATGGGAACGACCCCAGTCCGAGCCAAGATTGGCTTTGTTCTTATAATGCCAAATAAGCCAACGACATCCCTTGAAAAATCGAGATGCTGGCAATTTTAAGTCGGCAATAATTTCAGAAAACCCACATATGTATAGACTGCCAGTAGGCTTTAAAACTCTGGCTGCTTCCTGTATCCACATTAATGACCACTCAACGTATTCTTTCTGAGATTCAAAGGTATCCCATTCAGCTTTTTTGATATTGTAGGGTGGATCGGCAAAAATCATATCAACCGAACCAGATTCTAGCGTGCGAAGCCAGATAATGGCATCTCCGATCCATATTTCGCCGTGGGGATGGGAATAGAATAACGTGGGTGTATTGATATCTACCTTTGATTCATCAATATCAAAAACAGTTCCTCTAAGCATTTGTTGCCCAAAAAAAGTTGGTATTTCCTTATTTCGATCATATTCAGCAGATAGTTCTTTGATCTTAGAAATAAAGGTTTCCATGGCCTTATTATACTCCGTTTAACGCTTGGAATTGCTGACCAACACAACGAAGATCTTGCTGCCTGCACCCCAAGTATACCAGCGACACCGTGATCAGGCAACCCAATAACCCGTCTTCCACGCACAACACCGCCATCCGGTCGCCTGACTCCACGCGACGCGGCGATTCGGCCACCCAGATCACGCTGCTCACTCTGCGCGCACTGCGCAGAATCGTCGCATCCTTGATGCCATTCATACAGGATCGTTCACCACAGATTTATCCCGAACTCTCCTGGACACGTCCGGGTCCCTATCCTCACAACACGCCCTGGTCAGACGCCCGCTGCGCCGCAATCCAGGCTCTTTCTTTCCTCAAAATAACTCATCCAACAACACGTGGTATCTTATCTTGTCCCAATCTGGTTCGAGATCAAGCAGCTCGAAAAATAGTTCAAGATACTCTTCGTCATTGCCCATGTCGTGTTGAATGGAACGAACACAAAGAGCAATATCACACCATTTATCCGCTTTTCCGCTTCTTCCCAAATCGATAAACCCACTTATTTGATGGTTCATGATGAAAATGTTACCGTCTCCGAAATCGCCGTGCGAAAAAACCAATTCTTCGCCGGGCTTATGCATTTTGAGAAAAGCATATAACTCATTGGGATCTCTAAAAGGTGTATCCTCTTCCCAATTGCCGGTGTCGGTATCCGCCAGGTTATGCCGCAGCAAATAATCCAATTCATTCAGTCGATAATCGATGTCACTGACAAAGGGGCAATCAAACACATCGATGGCCTGCAAAAGTTTGATACCTTCGCTGTAGATGCGGATCATTTGTTTGGGATCGCGCTGTTTTTCGTAATATGCGTAACCTGCATCACCGATCGCTTCGCGCATCAGCAAAAATTTTTCGTCTTCATCCGCTTCGAAGTGCAATACTTCGGGAACCGGCAGTTTACCCTGAAGCCAGAGCATGATGTCTTTTTCACGCTCGACATCATATGTTGTTCCTTGATAGCGGCGATCGGATATTTTTAAATAGAGATTTTCATGTGGCCCGATTAATCGATACACGCGAGCCGGAGACATGCCCGCTGTATCCTTGACAAAGCGATAATTTTTTGTCATTTCACCCAATTGCCTGGGCAATCTTAATCCCGACATGGCATTATCTTCTTTGGAAAAAATCTTCGCAACAATCGACCGGTGGCTATCTGCGCAGCGCAATGAAGTATCTGGTCGTATACAAGCTGTCTTCCAACTGCGCTGTTGGTTCGAGAGGTTCGCTTTCGCTAATTGTACCTGAAGAACATTACTGTGTCTCAGCATTGCCCTCAAACATCGCTTACGGTATCATATGCCGCAAGTGAGCGCACCAATGCCGTGAAAATTATGTCTGCTATCGCTCAATCTTTTCTGAACGTCGCATTGACAAAGTAATCACAAAAGACCACAATATTCGATGGCAACGGGACGGAGACCGTTATGCAAAATAACATTCGCGTCATGGTGATTGACAACCATGCCGTTGTACGCAGCGGCCTGGCGATCTTTCTGATGACCTGTGACAATATGGAACTGGTGGGCGAAGCCGAAAGCGGCGCACAGGCGTTGGAGCGCTGCCCGCTTATCAAGCCCGATGTGGTCCTGATGGATCTGGTCATGCCTGACATGGACGGGACAACTGTCATCCGTCAGTTGCGCGAGCACTGCCCCGATGTGCAGGTCATTGTATCAACCAGTTCCAAAGAGCAGGAACTGGCGCAAAGCGCGCTGCAAGCCGGAGCGATTGGTTGCCTGCAAAGAGATGTGACCGCCGCCGAACTCGCCAGCGCCATCCGCGCTGCCGCAATGGGCAAACCAATCCTTGCGCCAGAAGCTGCTCAGGCGCTCATTCAGCCTGCCCGTCACCCCGCCGAAAACAGTGGCTTTGATCTGACCATGCGCGAGTGCGAAGTGCTGGAGCTGATGGTAGAAGGCCTGAACAACGATCAGATTGCCAAACGGTTGGGGATCAGTCCCTCAACGGCTAAATTTCACGTCAGCAACGTGCTTTCCAAACTAGACGCAGCCAACCGCACCGAAGCTGCGGTCATTGCCTTGCAGCACAAACTGGTCAAATAATGGGATGTCTACCCACCATTGGCAGGTAATCTGACCCATTTCGTTCCATTCCATTTCCCCGCGCGCCACCGCGCCGAACAAATCGCCCGCGCGATGGCGGGGGCAACCCATTCGACCGCAGGGTTACGCATGCGATAACGGCGATTGGGGCGACGCGCTGCGTCGCCCCTGAAGCATTGATGATCCCTGAATCCCTGATTGGGCATCACGATCAACCATCCAAATCCGATCCCCGTTACGTGATTAAACAGATCATGCCATGTGGATTCGACAATCGTGCCGAATTCATTCAACCCCATGGCGCCAGCCACCAAATCAGGGGATTTGACCGGCGCGCCATCGATCGACCAGGCTGGTGACCACATTAATGTAGGCCTGCACATCATTTTCGATCGACGGCGCGTAGATCGGGATAACTTCAGCGACTGTCTGCAATCCGCGGCCTCGAATGTATTCAACATCGATCAGCCGGTACCAGTCGGCAATCCCTGTTTCCCAGTTGGGATAATCACGGAACCGGCCATAGCAGGTCGGATAACCGGCGCAGATAATATTGCCGACGTTGTGGGTTGTGCTGCCATCAGGCTTGCGCCCGGCCCAGTTTGGGTTAACACCAGCGCTGCTCTCGTGGATGAAAAAGGCGACAGCGTAGGCCGGGTCGATGTTGTATTCCAGGCCGAGCCGGTACCAGATCGCGCCGGTGCCGGTTGCCGGTGAGCCATAGCTGCGCAAAATCTGATCAATCTGCTCCGGCGTTAGACTTGGGCCGGCACGCAAACGGTAATCGCCTGTCGCTGGCGGCGCTACTGCGGCCAGAGCGATATTTGCCGCCGCTTCGCGCTCGCTAACGCTGGCATACTGAAAACTTAAAATTGGCGCGGCTGACGAAAAGAACCAGTACAAAGCGATTACCACCAGGCTGATAAGCCCAATGGTAACTTGCACTAGCGGGCGATTGAACCATTTAGCCTGAACTGTCGGGTCGATCCAACGTTCTCGCGATAACGGCAATTCAGCTTCGGGAAGCAGAGAAACCGGCACATATGCAGGAACGTTGCTCCGTCGAAGCGGCATCTCAGCGACTGTCGATGTGGTCGCAGCGCGAGCGGGATACGTCTGACGAGCAGTCACGTTATCCGTGATTGGGCGTGAACCCGGTTGCGCTGGCGGTGCCGGCAGCGCATCAGTTCGCGCTACCTCGCGCTTAAGGGTAGCAGTCACGACAGTGGCAGGCCTGGCTGCGCGATGCGAAACGGCAGATGGCGCGTTGGCTGCCGCCGAAGCAGATCGCTCACTATTTCGGCCCGGATCGTTTCTGGTTGAGGGTGGCGCCACAGGCTGACGGGCTGTCTGGTCAGGCGCATTGCCCGAACCGACAGCGCGCGTCGATTGCTGAGCGCGTTTGAAGGCTGCGCGCACCTCCGGGGGCACTCGCAAACCAATCGGCTCCGAAGATTCATATGCAGGTGGAAGACGGTGGCGATCGGCGATTGTCTCGTCGAGATCGGCGATCATTTCAGCCAGCGGCTGCGCTGGCGCGCGCTCAATGCCTGCATCTTCAATTTGAAAGAGTGGCTGTCCCAATCGCCGGGTTCGCCTGCGGTTCGAGTGCGCGCTCACCTGGAATGCTCCTGCGCCAGCCGGTGCCACTCTTCGGGAGTGGGCAACCGAAACGTGCCATCACGATTGAGATAGACTAGTCGCTCTTGATGGATTGTAACCAGTAGATCGGCTAGCCCATCGTTGTCGGCATCTTCCAATGATAATACCACAGGCGTGAGATCTTCGTGTAACCCGAAGAGGTATGGTCCCTGCCAGGTTTGTATCTGGGTCAGGTCGCCGCCGGGCAGAGCGATGATCACGACCTGCCGATCGAGATTCAGCGCGACGAAACGCGACGGCTGACCGGATCGTTCCGCCGGCAGGCCGGCATAGCCGGTCAGATGGGTCGTGCGAGGCCGACCGTAACGCCAGTCATCGAGCAGAATGCGAGCCGATTCGCTCAACGCCCCGATCACGATTGCCAGCGCTGTCGCTGCCAGAATCATGATTATTCTGTTGAACACGCGACTGAGCAAATGTATTCGTCGCGCCGGTTGAAGCTCACGGCTGGTTGTAGCCATCGCCGCCCTCCTGTGTTAAACCTCGCGCACCGTCGCTCGATCCTGGATTGATATGCGCCGTTACAAGATAGAACATTTGTTCTGATTTTACCAGAAACCTGGCCGTTCGTCAACCGCATTTTTCCGGCAATGTAACGGTCGCCGAACATCATCACTATAGAAGGTCACAATACAAAAATCGCACCTGACGCGCGCCACACTTGCCGACTCTAGATTGACAGAGATTACGGTCAAATAACGTCTGCTCGGGCATGTTTTAACTATGGCAAAGCAGGTCTGTCATCGCAGGCTCTCATTTTTCTACGCTGATCGAGTGTTGTTTGCGATTCCAATTCTGGAGCAAACCATTACTGCCATGTCAGGAATTGCTTTGAACGAACGCGCAGATGCCAGAAGATGCCATTTGATCGAAACAGATATTCCTTAAATAGTGGAATTGTAGTATTCTACAAAGTAGTAATTTCGTCTTTTCCCGGTATAGCTATGTATCGAATTGGTTATGTGAACACGCAACGGAGTTCAATGATGACAGCTCGTCATCGCTTTGGTGGCAACTGGACTGAAGAAAAGCTGGAAATGCTGCGCAAATACCTCGCAGCATATATGAAGATTTTCACGAGAAATGAGCGAGCGCGCTTCTTTCACACCGTTTACGTTGACGCTTTCGCCGGATCAGGTTACCGATCGTTGCCAGAAGAATCCACTATGTTCGATGAGTTGCTTGGCGAAGAGCCTCAACAGTTTCTTGCCGGAAGCGCTCGCATTGCGCTGAACCTTCCAGAACCATTCAACGAATACCTGTTTATTGAAAAGAATCAACATCGCGCGCAGCAACTGACCGACCTTTGCAATGAATTCCCACAATGTCGTATCGTCATCAAGCAAGGTGACGCCAATGAAGCCTTGAGTGACTGGTTGCAAACGGTTGACTGGAAAAAACTCGCGCAGTTGTCTTTCTCGATCCTTATGGAATGCAGGTCAAATGGCATCTGTTAGAAGAAATTGCCGCAACGAAAGCAATTGATCTCTGGGTACTATTTCCCCTTGGCGTAGCAGTAAACCGTCTGTTGACCCGAAAAAGTCCTCCTCCAAAAGTCTGGGAACAGAAACTCACCGACTTTTTCGGCACCGAGGACTGGAAAGATCGATTTTATCAGCGACAATCAGACATGTTCGGCAACGAGATCAGCTCAAAAACAGCAAACTTGCAGCAAATCGGTCAATTTTTCATCGAACGATTGCAAACCATTTTCGCTGATGTGGCTCCAAAACCGCGCATGCTCGCTAGCGCGCGCAATACCCCGCTATACCTGTTGTGTTTCGCTGCGAGCAATCAAAGAGGAGCGAAAACAGCAATAAAGATAGCAGATCATATCTTGACTAAGACTGAACCAATTTGAACATTTGTGTTACAATGAAAGAAGTTATCCCGACTAATCGCCGGAGTACCCTTGCATGGCGCGTACCAGCATTGAATGGACAGAAGTTACCTGGAATCCACTGACCGGTTGCACCAAAGTCAGCCCCGGCTGCAAACACTGCTACGCCGAACGGATGGCGCTGCGGCTCCAGGCTATGGGTTTAGACAAATATCGGAACGGGTTTCGCCTGACGCTCCATCCAGCCGCGCTGACCGAGCCGCTACGCTGGAAAAC
>NZ_CAKZNK010000070.1 GCF_937129525.1 uncultured Chloroflexus sp.
CGCCTATCGCCTATCAGTGCTATAATAATCCCGTATCCACTCTTGTCTTGCCGGGGTCGCTCTATGCCTGATCCTGCTATCGTCGCCGAAGACTTGACCTATCGCTATGGCGATTTGCTCGCCGTCGATCACATCAGCTTTACCGTCGAACGCGGCGAGATCCTCGGTTTTCTTGGCCCCAATGGCGCCGGGAAGTCAACGACGGTCAAGATGTTGACCGGTCAGTTGCGTCCGGTGAGCGGGCGCGCTGTTTTGCTCGGTATCGATGTGGCCCGTTACCCGAAACGGGTGCAATCTCGTATCGGTATCTGCTTCGAGCAGCCAAACCTCTACGAAGAGTTGAGCGGTGTCGATAATCTGCGCCTCTTCGCTCGCCTGTTTAATGTCTCCGATCTCGATGTCGATGCGCTGCTTCGCCGCGTCGGCCTTGATGGTCGCGGTCGCGATCTGGTGGGCCGCTACTCTAAGGGGATGAAGCAGCGCCTGATGATCGCCCGCGCCCTCGTTAATCGTCCTGATATTCTGTTTCTCGATGAGCCGACCGAGGGCCTCGATCCCGCCTCTGCCGAAGCAATCCGCCGGGTAATCCTCGAAGAACAACAACGAGGCGCAACTGTTTTTCTCACCACCCACGATATGTATGAGGCCGATCGGCTTTGTCACCGCGTTGCCTTCATCAATAGCGGCAAAATTGTCGCTCTCGATACGCCTCACAATCTTAAGCAGCAGTATGGCAAGCGTATGGTGCGCGCTGAACTTGTCGGTCCAGACGGTGCGTTGCGCACTCGTGAGATTATTCTTGACCGACCTGAAACGCCTGCCGAAATTGCCGATTTGCTTGCCCGCGAACAGGTGGTGACACTGCATAGCGAAGAAGCAACGCTCGAAGATATTTTCATCCGCCTGACCGGTCGTGGCCTGGCGTGAGTGTGTCGCCTGCGCCACAGGAATTCGGCTTATGAATGTTGCTGCAATTTGGGCGTTGATCCAGAAGGACGTTCGTCTCTATTTTGCAAACCGATTGTTTGCGCTGGTAACGGCGCTCGGTTTGGTGGCATATGTCACGATTTATTTTCTGTTGCCCGCGACTGTTGATGAGACGGTGCGGATAGGGATGGTTATCCCTTCGTTGCCACCAGCGCTCGCCGATGCGCTCGCCGATGATGCCGTGCAGATTTCGCAGTTTGCCTCCGCCGATGAATTGCGCGCCGCAGTGGCTGCCGGTACCGTGACTATTGGTTTTGCGTTCCCGCCCGATCTCTACGATCAGATTCGCCAGGGAGCGCGGCCCGCCGTTGAATTGTTTCTCGCTCCTGAAGTGACCCCCGATCTGGTCTCGGTGTACGAGGCGGCTGGTCGTGAATTGAGTTTTAGCCTGATCGGTCAGGAGCTGCCAGTGACGATTAGCGAGGTGGTGCTCGGTCCTGATCTGGCTGGCGCGCAGATCGCTCCTCGTCAGCGCATGCTGCCACTCTTTGCCGTGCTGGTGTTGATGGTTGAATGTCTCGGTCTGGCCAGTCTAATTGTGGCCGAGGTCGAACAGGGCACAATCCGCGCCTTGCTGGTGACGCCGCTGACGATGCGCGGCCTGTTTCTGGCCAAGAGCCTGTTCGGTTCACTCTTTGCATTTGTGCAGGCCGTTGTGCTGATGGCTGTCACCGGCGGGTTGGCGCAGGCCGCGTTTCTCAATCTGACGGCGTTGCTGATCGGATCGGTCTTGATGACCGGTGTAGCCTTTTTGATCGCTGCGCTCGGTCGTGATTTGATGTCGGTGATGGGGTGGGGTATGCTGGCGCTTCTGATCATGGCGCTGCCAACCTTCACCGTCTTGATCCCCGGTCTGGCCGCCGATTGGGTCAGACTCATTCCCACTCATTATCTGGTCGATACCATCTATCGCTCGCTCAATTTCGGCGCCGGCTGGTCTGAAGTGGGGGGCAATCTAGCGCCGCTGGCCGGCTCTGCGCTGCTCTTGCTGGCCATGGGGATGGTTATCTTGCAACGGAGGTTCGCATGAGTTTGCGCCGTATCGCTGCTCTGCTGTATCGTGAAGTGGGTCAAGGTCCGAAAAACTTTATCTTCATCTTTACAATCGTGGTTCCGCTTGGCCTCAGTCTGGCGCTCGGTCTCATCTTTGGCACGTTCTTTAGCGGTAAACCGCGCCTCGGTATCGTTGATGCCGGCAATTCCCGCCTGACCGTCCTCGCCGAGTCAATGCCCGGTTTGATCGTGCAACGCTTCGTCAGCGCGGATGAACTGCGCGACGCTACCGCTCGTGGCGCCGTGGATGTGGGGTTAGTGCTGACCGCCGATTTCGATCAACGTGTTGCCAGCTCCCAGGCCGGCGAGTTGACCGTCTATGTCTGGGGAGAGAGTCTGCTGCGTGACCGGGTTTTGATCGGCACAGCCATCGCCGATTGGCTGCGCGAACTGGCCGGACACGAGCCGCCGGTGACGATTAAAACGACCTTGCTCGGAGCAAATAATGATCTGACCTGGCAGCAGCGATTGTTGCCCTTGCTGGTGCTCATGACGGTCGTGTTTGGCGCCTTGATGCTCCCAGCCTCTTCACTGGTGAGCGAAAAGCAGCGCCGTACCCTGAATGCAGTGCTGGTAACGCCGGCCACACCCGCAGAAATCTACGTTGCCAAGGCAATCGTCGGCGTGGTCTTGAGCGTCGTGATGGCGCTGCTGGTGCTGGCACTCAATGGCGCCTGGAGTCGGCAGATCGGTCTTGTAGTGCTGGTGCTGGCGCTCGGCGCAGTGCTCTCAGCCGAGTTTGGCGTCTTGCTCGGCGTGATAGTGCGTGACATCAATTCGCTCTTCGCAACCGTGAAAGCTCTCGGCCTGATCCTCTATGCGCCGGCGCTTATCGCGCTGTTCCCGGTCATCCCCCAGTGGATCGCGCAGATCTTTCCCACCTTCTACATGATCGATCCGGTCATCGCCATTGTGCAACGTGGAGCGGCTCTGAATGATATTGCCGGCCATCTAACCGTGTTGACAGCCATGATTGTGGCGCTGGCAGTCGGCCTGAAGCTGGTCAGTAACCGGCTAACCACCGCCTGATCGGCGCTACGGCGTCCCACGATTCGCCGCAAGTTGCCGGATCAGCGAAGCAAAAGTGTCAAACGGCAAAGCGCCCCGCACAATCTGACCGTTGATCAGAAAATTGGGCGTGGAATTGATCCCCAGCCGTTGGGCCGCTTCCATCTCTGCGATGATCGTCGCCTCAGTCGCTGGCCGATCGAGACACGCATTTAGCAGCTCAGTGTCAACGCCCAACTCTCCCGCCATTTCGATCAACACCGGTCGATCGCGCCGCGGCACTCCACCCCACTCGACGCCGTGAGATTGAAAGAGCATTTCGTACACCGGCCAGAATTGGTTTTGCTCGGCGGCGCAATTGGCAACCCCAGCGGCCAGCATGGCAGAGGCATGAATTGAGGTGAGCGGAAAATCGCGCACAACCAGGCGCGCGACACCGGTATCGACGAATTCACGGATCAGGCGCTCGCGGGTCTCGCTGACGAAACGCGCGCAGAAGGGACATTCGTAGTCGGTAAATTCGATCATCAGCACCGGCGCATCTGGATCGCCCAATGCGCGTGGATCGTCGGCGGTGAGATTGAGCAGGCTGACCAGATCAATCGGTGGCGGTGGTGTGGCAGTAGGACGACTGAGTTCGGTGGGGGCTGGCGGAACAGTTGGTAGATTCTGGAGCGCAACCTGTGTTTGACGAACCTCCAGGGCCGAACGGGTAGGAGCAAGTGGCGCAGCTTCGCCGCAGCCGGCCAGGATGAGCAAAAGAATGGTGATGCTGAGAAATCGGTTCATGAGCTTGAAATGTGAGCGCCAGCCGACGATGAATAGAATTCATCATGTGCCGGAAGCAATATATGGTAGCCAATCTTCTCCATTGTACTACATCACGGTTGCAAGCCGATCTCAGTCACAAAACGAGAGGACGAAGCCAAACCACTTTGTCCTCTTGGCGCTTTGTTCAGCATTTACTGATTTCATCCATCAGCCGCCGCCAGCGTAGCGGCTGCGCCGAGCGGTTGTTGTTCGCCACGGGCGAAACTCGCCACATCGACCCGTTGCAAAATCAAGATGCACGTTAGCAAACCAACAGCTTCCAGCAAGAAGACACTGGCATACGCTATCGGTAACGATCCACTGATGGCGAGCGCTATGTCACGCACTGCGCCGCCGGCAAAGATACCGAGTCCGCGGAAGAGAAGCTGAGTCATCGACCACAGACCGAGATAAGCGGCTGCGTGCTGATCGGTCGTCATTGCTGCCAGCAGCGATACTGCGCCAACTGTATAGATTCCGAACCCTAAGCCGAAGAAGACCAGCACCGGGATTAAAAGCTGTTGCGCCTTGGTAAACGCAATCACGCCCAACAACAAGAGTGGTAGAGCAGTTAACGCCAGACCAAGCACCGCCACCCCCGTCTGTTCGTGGGCTGCGCGTCGGCGAGTGAAATAGACCGTCCCCAACAGGCTGATCACCACGCCAATCCCCCAGTAGGCGTTGAAACGAGTGGTTTCACCAACATCAAGGCCGAACACATCGCCGCCAAACGGTTCCAGCACCGCATCCTGGGCAAAGGCGCTCACTGCGCCCAAAGCCAGGAAGAGGAAGAACCAGCGCGCTCGCGGATCGCTCCACATTCGGCGCAGCAGAGGGATGAAAGGCTCAGCCGGCGGAGGTTCTGTCGCCGGCGTTGCCGCCGGACGTTCGGCCTTCCATAGCGCGAAGGCGATGAAGGCAAAGGCGATGGCCATGCCGGTTAGCACGAGGCGCCAGAAACTGGCCTGATCGTAGATCGGCATCAGCCTGCCGTAGATAACACCTGCCACCGGAAAGCTGATAACCAGAAAAACCTGCACAATCGCAATCGCCTGCCCGCGTCGAGCAGGCGGCGCGCTGTCACGCACCAGACTGAGGTAGGTAGCGCCTGAAATCAGGGTTCCGATGCCATACACCAGAAACGCGATGAAAGCCAGCGTCCAGCCTAATACCGAGGAAGGATCGCTCGCCAGCAGCGCAGTCACAAACGGCAACAACGGCAACGAAAGCAGCATGGGCAGACGACCACCCCAGATGAAAGGCAGCCGGCGCAACGTACCGGGTGGACGCAGATCGGAAAGGTAGCCGGCCCAGATACTGAGTGGCGCCAGCAAATAGCGCAGCGCCGAGAGCAGCGCTACCGGTGTCGCAGCGAGCGCCAAATCAGTGATCAAGACCCGGTTGAGCACACCTGAAGTTAAGAGATCGATAAACGATGAACCAATGTGAAAGGTGCCTAGTTTGAGCGTGCGCGGCACATCGAGACGTTGCTCATTTGCTTCCACAGTTCACTCCTCTGTTTCATAACCGGCCACAACCGCCAGTTGCACTTCATTCGCAACCCGGCTAATCCGGCGCAAGAGGCGGGCACTTTCAGATGGGCGCACATGCGCCTCTTCGGGCAGATCCATTGCTGCCTCTACCAGCGAGTCACGAAAAAAGAGCGCCGCTGCTATCGCATCAGATAGTGGCAACCCTGCCATACGAGCGAGACGGGCATAACTTCTGCCAACGGCGCGCGCTTCGTCTAGCAGCGGGCTATGTTCATCGCGCGCGCTGACATAGCGCAACACAATCCCCATCAATTGCTGACCGACCCGCCGCCAGGTCTGTCGCTCCTGTTCGCTCATTTCCTGCATCCACGCCGGCGCTACTCCGGGGTTTGCCAGTTCATTGCGTGTTTGCGCCAGGGCCTTGCTGGCCAGAGCATTACTGAGCGACTGCGCCGGTAACGGTCGCCGCGCCGCTAGCGCCAGGATGTCGGCGCGCGCAAACCGACGATGACCGCCGGGAGTGATATACACCGGCACGGCGCCTTCATCGGCCCAGCGTCGTAGTGTTGAGGCATGCACACCGAGCAACCGGCTTGCCGCCGAAAGAGAGAGGTAGGTTGGCGTTTCCTTATCATTCATACGTATCCGTTGACGACAAGACACATGCGCGCAATTCACTCTTTGATTCCTGGCGGCACAAGCTCTCGCAGGATAGCCCGGCATTATCTTATCCTGGCCGTGTTACTGTCGCCCCTCTGATGACGTATCTCTCTACCAGGAATCTTACTAAATCTTATCAAACCTTCACACAGTATACCACATAGTATAACACAGCTCCCGCCGGTCAAAAACCTGTCCGGCGGGAGTATGAAATGATTGTCAATGGTAGTTGTGGTATTTCAACCGGAAACCGGTCGATTGGCAAATGTGCCACTCATAACGTCTACGTCCGGCGCCGAGGCAGATCGCTATTTCAACTGAAAACCCAGCCGATGCAAGACCTCGCGCAAGACATCGCGCCCGGAAAGGCTCTCTGGCCCGGCCACACGCCGAGCTGAGTGATCGACCCAATCCCCTTCCACGTTCATCCCCTGCGCGGCGTAGAATGCGCTCATCGTCGCATTGTAGCGCTCTACTGCCGGTGGAATCTGTTCGGCATGATATTCCTCACGGTGCAGCACTGCCTCTTGGGGCAGACGTGGCTTGACCGCTGCCGGTCGCGCCGGATTAGGCCGGCCAACGCACAAGCCAAAGACAGGCATTACCATTGGCGGTAGTTTGAGTTCGGCGGCTACCTCCAGTGGCCGGTTCCGGATCGCTCCGATATAGACGGTGCCCAAACCGAGTGACTCGGCGGCGATGACCGCATTCTGCGCGGCCAGTGCCGCATCGATCACCCCCACCAGCCACATTTCGAGATAGTTAAGCCCTTCGTGGGGCATCTCGCGCGCATCGGCTGCCCGCGCAATCCGGTTTAGATCGGCCAGCCAGACCAGAAAGAGTGGCGCGCGTCGAATATGGTTTTGGTTGCCGGCCAGCGTCGCCAGGCGCTCTTTCCGCTCTGGATCGGTCACTGCCACCACGCTCCACGTTTGCAGATTCGACGAGGTGGCAGCCGATTGCGCGGCAGCGATCATCGTTTCGAGCGTTCCTTCCGGAAGCGGTTCGTTGCTGTATGAACGCACTGAGCGATGGCTCAAGATCACGTCGATGGTGCCATTCCTGAGCAGGGTCTCAGGCGCGTCGTTGCCATAGCGCTGGCGCAAGATGTCTTGGGTTGAAATGACAGTATCGGTCATCGTCAAATATTCCTCAGTTCTATCCGTAATACTAAGCTGATTATACACTGTTATGCTCTCAGGCGGTGCAATTGTTTCGCAGTGCCCTGCCATTCACACTCATGATAATCGACCGGGTTGAAACTTCTTCTTCCAAATAGCAGAGGCGGGTAATCTCTACCCGCCTCGCTGCCCTTTGTCTCAATTACCTGTCGGTACGGGTCAGTGCCCTGGCGCCGTCTCGCCTGTCGAGTCGCGGCGTTGCGCGTCGATGATCGTAATTTCCGGAGCGGGCCGCGGCGCGGGGAGCGCCACCTGCTCGCGCCGTCGGCGCACCAGCGTTGTGTTCGAACGTGACAGGGCGGCGGCAAAGCCGAACGCCGGACGCTCAGGCTTCTCATTTGGTGGCAGGTACGGATGCTCTGCCTCTACCCGGCTCAGAATCTCTTTCACATCCAGGTCAGTTAGCTCATTGCGCAGGATGAGCGCTTCGGCAATCGCGATGACCGCCATCCGGTTCTGCTCAAGCATCTGCTTGACGATGCGGTATTGCTCTTGCAAAATCGCCTCAACCCGCGGCTTGACATCAGGCGCTGATAGACCTTGCATGCCGAAGAGCAGGTACGAGAAGAAGCTGTTGTCCATACCGTAGGCGCCGACCATCATTGCTGCAATGCCGGTTGCGCTTTGCAAATCGCCGGTTACACCACTCATCTGCGTGCCGAGGAACAGTTCTTCGGCAGCCCGACTGGCCAGCGAAATCTTGATCCGGTCGAGCAGCTCTTCGCGGGTGCGCGTGTGGATCTCCTCTTCCGGCTTCCAGGCCGCAAAGCCGAGTGCGTTGCCATGGCGCACAATCGTCACTTTGGTCAGGCGCTCTTTCTTCAACAGTTTCACTGCTGCATACGCATGACCGGCCTCGTGGTAGGCGATGCGCCGCCGCTCTTCATACGACATGCTGCGGATCGGCTGCTTGAGGCCCCATTCGTGGATCTCACGAGCCTGAGTGAAATCCCAATAGTTGATCGCCGCACGACCATCAAAGTGAGCGTGAATAGTTGCTTCGTTGATGACATATTTGATCGCAACCGGCGTATAACCGATTGTATCGGCTACCATGCGGTCGATCGGCATCGGCTCGTGCTTTACCTTGCTCAGATAATATTCAATCACCTCGCGGCGGCCATCAGCGTCGGGTGGTTCCACCGCGATCTTGCGGTCGAAGCGCCCAGGTCGCAGCAGAGCAGCGTCGAGCGTTTCGGCAAGGTTGGTCGCCGCCATTGTGAGCACCGGCGGCATATCGGCCTTGCCACGGCGCAGCCCAACCAGTCGCAACAACTTACCCCACCAGGTCTGCTCTTGCGGCGGTGGATCCATCTGCAGCAACAGCTCGTTGAGCAAGCTGCTACCACCACCCATCATGCCACCCACTCCCATCACCACCCGATCGCGATCACCGGCATGCATGCCTGCGCCAGCGCCACTCGTGCCCATCAAATTCGAGCTGCGCGCCATGCCGATTGCATCAATCTCATCAATGAACAGGATGCATGCGCCGTATTCGCGAGCCAGGCGACGGGCCTTGCGGTACAGGTTCATAACCTTGATGTTGCCCATACCCATCCAGGCCGAAAGGAGCGATGGCGCGCTGAGATAGCCGAAGGGCACTCCGGCTTCAGTCGAAATCGCCTGAGCAAGATAGCTCTTGCCGGTGCCGGGAGGCCCGATTAACAGGATACCGCGGGTGACTTCGCCACCCATCTGCTTGAATTCCTTCGCGCCTTTCAACAAGGTTACAACCCGGCGCGCCGCTTCCAGCACTTCAGGATTGCCGCGATAATCCTTGAAGCTCACGCCAGTTTCACCCGGTTTGACCCAGTAGATACGGGTGCGGGCCATGAAGAAGTACATGAGCCAGAATTGAAATCCGATAAAGAAGAATAGATAGACGGCTACCGGAATGATCTGGAGGATCAGATCGCCAATTTCACCGGTGATGATGATGTTGAAGATACCCGGAAGTAAATTGGCGGCCAGCCAGATCCCGATCCCAAGAAACAGCAAAAAGCGCAAGAACCGGAAGAGTTTCCAATTCCAACGCTCAAATAGCTTGGCGATCTTCTTTTCTAGCTCCTGTTCGCGATTGGTGGTTGTTTCAGGGGTTGGGCGATAGGGCTCAATTGCCATGCGCGACTCCCATTCAGAATTGACGTTACGGCTGCGCGCTCCTGCGCTGACGAAAGAGTGGGGAAGAGTGCTACATATATATCGTAGTGCTATTGTTATTATGAAGTATACTGATAGAGGAATGCGCGGTCAAGGCAAGAAAATGAGAAAGCTCTCATAAAACGTATCTGTAGCCGGCGAACTGCGCGCTTCAGCCGGAATGCATTTCCCTCAAGACGTATCGACAACGATGAAGCGACACCGAATGCTCGATGGAATGGCTATTGTCGTTCTGATAGCGTATAGCTGGCTGGCATGGAGTGTGCAGAGCCAGGAAGCGCCGATTGACCCAATCTATGCCGGGATACGCGAGCGTGGTGTCCTGCGGGTGGCGGTTGATCCCGGCTATCGACCATTCGTCGAAGAGCGAGACGGCATGCTGGTTGGCTTTGATATTGATCTTGCTCGCGCCCTGGCCGCTGAGCTAGGGCTTGAGGTAGTCTTTGTGCGCAGCGGCTTCGACGCGCTCTACGATCAGTTAACGAGCCAACAGGCCGATCTGATTGCTTCGGCGCTACCATACGCACCCGAACAGGGCTACCGGGCGCGTTTTTCGCAACCCTATTTCGATGGCGGATTGATGCTGGTGACGCGAGCCGACAGCGCTATCGGCAGTCTGTCCGATTTGCGTGAGCGGCGGTTAGGTGTCATTTTAGGCAGCGAGGCCGATGCCCTGGCGCGACGGTTTGCATTGTCTACGCCGGTAACCATCTACGAGGCTGACGAAGAGGCTATGTTGATCGTAGCGTTGCGTTCCGGTGCGGTTGATGCTCTGATCCTCGATCATGTAGCCGCGCTGGGCGCGCTATCCACAGGCGATCTCCGCATTGCCGCTGCCCTCAGCTACGAGCCATATGTGCTGGCGATGCCGGCTAGTGCGTTCCAACTCGAGCTGGCAATCAATCGCGCTCTTCAGCAACTCGATGAGCGCGGCCTGCTGTCCGCACTGCGTCAGCAGTGGATGGGCGCGCCGTAGGAGGGATACCCCAACCTTCTCGCAGCGAACCTGCGCGGGGTGAGTCGTTCCATCAGATCGCGCAGAGCTTCGGTAGCGCTCGCTCCAGCAAACGCAACCCGGAATCGGCATTGCCGGATGGACGCAGCCCACTGGCCCCTACTTTCCCGTGGCCTCCCTGGTCAGGGCAGAAGCGTGCGCTCATCGCTCGCTGCAGCGGTAGCAAACTCTTGTCAATACTGGGGGTGTCCCCTCTTCTCCTTCGCAGGTATTACCGCTACTCCACACCGGCGGCAAGCATTGCGCGGCTGGCGGTCAGCCGATCGATCCAGGGTTGTAACAGTGGTTTCCACGCAGCCAGCGTTGCGCTCAGGCGATGCAGATCGTTGATTTCTACGCCAAGCAATTCATCAAGAGCGTTGATCAGCGCATGTGCCTGCTCGAATTCGCCGGCAGTTTCAAAGAGCGCGCGCGCCATTGTGAACCGGTCATTGATCGGGATGCTGAACCCCAATCGACGCGCCAGCGCCGATAGATCGGCGCGGCTGAGAAAGATTCCCGACCGAACCGGGGTAATCAGGTGGCGAATCAGCATCGTCAGATCGGTCTCTTCGCTATGAGTTGATACTGGCTGGAGCGGGATGACTTCGCGGCTTGCCGATGGCTCGTCGGCCAGTCGCTCTAGCTCACTGCTAATCAGTTCGAGCGTGAGTTCTGCCAGTCGCCAGTAGAACGGGTGAGTCGCAATCCGCTGCACTGCCTGAACCCACACCGGCACCCAGCCAGCGAGGTGTTGCCGCAGAAAAGTTGCTGCCTGTCTCCGCGACCAGCCGGCCAATGCGTCGTCGCCGGTAGCCATGGCCGCGGCTTCAGTGGCAATGAGACGGGCCAGCAATATCAGCTCAATCCCCAGGTGATCGGGAGCGCCTGCGCTCTGATCAGGCGTAAAGCCACATTCGTCGTAGAATGCGGCCACCCGATCGGCAGCGGCTGTGTTGAGCATCAGGTCTTCATCGCGGTAGAGCGACTCGTAGGGGTAGACGTTGCGCCCCACGAGGTATTCGTAGGCGATTGCCAGCTCAGACTGACTTTCACCCAGCAATGTTGCCAGTTCCGGCAGCTTCGCTGCCTCAGCCCACAGATCGGCTGAGGGCGGCGCTAGTAGCAGCCGCCCCAGCAGATCGGCAAGAGTCTGGCGGGCAAGGAGATTGTTGTAGTCGTTCACGATTTCTGCTTTTGCGGTAGACGATACGCCTCGCGGGCCGGACGGAACGGTCGCAGGAGCCAGTGCGGACGGCGCAGACCGTTGGGTGATACTTTGTAAGCCGGTCGCGTCATCGCCAGCCATTCGCGATACACCTCGTGGGCACGCTTTGTATCAACATAGATGTCACCGTAACGGTCGTTCGGCCCCGCCGGCTCAATCCGCACCTTCTGGTGCCAGCAGTGCATGCCACTGATCGGATCGGGATGCACCGGGAAGGTCAGATTCTGATGCACGCCAGCGTCTTCCCACCAGATCCGCGCTGTGTCAGGATCGTCACTCTGATAGGGTTTGATACCGTGAATCTGGCGCATCTTCCATTGACCGTCACCCTCTTGCTTCAGCTCAACCAGTGCCGTCGAGAGCCGACCGCCGCCGTCTTCCTGCAAGCGCCAGCGGCCCAGGTGGTGCGAACAGGCAATCACACCGGGACGAATGCCTTCGGTGACCCAAACCCGATCGACGAAGTAGCCGATTTCGGTAATCACCTTGATCAGGTCGCCGGTGCGCAATCCCAGGCGCTCGGCGTCGCTCGTGTGGATCCAGACCGGATTTTTGTGGCTGATTTCATACAGCCATTTCGCATTGCCGCTGCGCGTGTGGATGAGCGTAGGCAGGCGGAAGGTCGAGAGCAACACGACTTCATTCTTCGACCGGTCAACTTTGCTGGGATGCACGTGACTGTGAATGTAGGTGGGGATTGCATATTCCGGCCATCCCCAATCGCGTAGCGTGGTTGAGTAGAATTCGAGTTTGCGCGATGGGGTCAGGAAGCCGGTCACAATCTCGCCGTCTTCCAATCGAATCCCGATCGGTCGGCCTCGCTCGGGATCTGGCTCAAAGTAGGGTAACGGCGTGATATTCGACGACGGCGGCGCCGGTGTTTTGGTGTAGACGATACCGGTATCGGGATCGATTGTCGCCTCGGCCAGTTCGCTCGGGCTGAGCGGCTTGTTAAACGTTGGCTGCACACCCTTGCGCAACTCAAATGCGCCGTAGCGTCGCATATACTCCAGCGGAGTAAGACCCTCTTTGGCGGCAGCTTCGGGCAACCCCGGCACATGGTTTTCAAACATCCAGCCGTAAAGTTCATCGACCGTGATCTTCTGGCCAGGCCGGTAGGGACTTTCAAACGTTTTGCGGATCCCAAGGCTACCGTCGGGATCGATACGCCACGACAGTTCGATCCAGAACTCAACCTCCTCCCACACTTCACCGGGATTGGCCTCGCGCGTGTCGCGCACCGGGCGACCCAGACGGCGCATGGCTTCGCGGATCACCGGCTGGCGGAAGGCAATCCAGCACCCGGCGTGCGTCTCCTGGCTCATCATGTCGTGACGTTCGGCGCCGACTCCCATCGGCAGAATGTAGTCGGCAAACCATCCGGTCTCGCTCCAGGTGGGTGACAGGTGAACGTGCAGGCCGATCTTACTCTCGTCGGTCAGCACTTCAAGCCAGCTCATCCCGTCGGGATTTGTCCAGAGCGGGTTATACACCCGGGTGAAGTAGGTGTCAACTTTGCCCCGACCCTCTTTCAGGAAGTGCGGCAGCAAAATGCTCATTTCGTAGAAATTGAGCGGATACTCTTGCGGCCAGGTGAGTTCGTTCCAGACTTTCGGGTGGGGCGCCATATTGGGGTGGCGCGGGATCCATTTGTCCCAGACATTGGCAGAAGTGCCACCCTCTACCCCGATTGAACCGGTCAACACGTTGAGGAACCAGAGACAGCGCGCGATCATCCAGCCGCCGAGGTTTGAGCTGGTTGCGCTGCGCCAGCTATGAGTGGCGAGTTTGCCCTCGCAGCGGGCAATGATTTTAGCTACTCGCTCGATCTGCTCGGCGCTGACGCCGCTCTCTTGAGCGGCAAACTCAAACGTGTATTGGGCATACAACTCTTGCAGCTTCATCTCAAAATGTTCGAAGCTGACCGGCAGATCGGGATGCTCGGCGCGCAGATAGTCGGCCCAATTCACCCAGCGGCGCACAAATGCGCGGTCGTACTGACCGGTGCGGATCAGATAGTTAGCGATTGCCAGTAGAATCGCGGTTTCACTGCCCGGCCAGGGCGAGATCCATTCGTCGGCGAGCGAAGCGGTGTTTGAGAGGCGGGTATCGAAAACAATCAGCTTCGCCCCCGCCATCTTTCCTTCCATGATCCGTTGCGCATGGGGGTTGAAGTAGTGGCCGGTCTCGAGATGCGAGCTGATGAGCAAGATCACCCGGGCATTAGCGTGATCGGGTGATGGCCGGTCGTACCCCATCCACATTGCCTGCCCGCAACGCGCTCCCGATGAGCAGACATTGGTGTGCGAGTTATGGGCATCTACTCCCCATGCCGGTAACACCCACTCCATGAAGCCATCGTGGCCGGGACGACCAACGTGATAGATGATTTCCGTCTGGCGCTGCTCGATAATGGCTTTGCGAATGCGAGCGGCAATCTCATTGAGGGCTTCGTCCCACGAAACGCGCACCCACTTTCCTTCGCCACGCTTGCCGGCCCGCTTGAGCGGGTAGAGAATGCGGTCAGGATCGTAAACCTGGTTCAGCGTTGCCGGCCCTTTGGCGCAGTTGCGACCGCGGCTGCCGGGATGGAGCGGATTGCCCTCAAACTTCTTAATCTTAAGCGTTTCAACATCCACGTAAGCGAGCAGACCGCATGCGCTCTCACAATTGAAACAGACGGTTGGCACCAGCGTGTAACGACGGGCAACCTTTTGCGGCCAGGCCTTGGGATCGTATTCTGTCCAGTCATTCCAGCGTTCAACCGGCGGATAGTCGCGCAGCTCGACGCTGGTCGGCGCGGTAGCCGGCGCTGAACTGGGAACGTAGCGGGCAACCGGCGGCGTGAGTGGTTCAACCCGCGCCGATGATGTCTGGCTAAGCGTACCAAGCAATCGGTTTAGCAATGATGTCGCCATGACCACACCTTTCTTAACTGTTCGGCACGTGTTGCGGCGCCATGACGAAAGCGTATTCGAAGGCGTACAATCCGGCAATGGCGGCCAGACCGGCTGCGGCCAGCAGCGGCGCAGCCAGCCCAGGCGCAAGCAACGCCAGCGCAAGCAGCGCAATTGGAACGACGTGACCGAGCGTAATCGCGCCTTGCCAGAAGTGCTGGCGGTAGCGACCGTGGCTGATGTCATGTGCAGCGCGAGCAGCTACCTCGCTGGCATGCGGAATACCGAATTCTCCGAGCAGGATCATAAACAGATCGAGGATCAGGCTCCCGGCGAAAAGCCAGACCAACACGGTGAGCAGTGCCGGCGGCATTGACATAAACAACGCCATGATCAGCATCGTCCCCGAACCGGCCATTAATGCCTGCGCGAGCAGGTGAACGGGCAATAGCGGGCTTTGCCAGAGATCGCGACCTTCGGCCTGCGCAAACAGGAACGCGGTGTAGATGGCAGCCAGTACTGCCAGCGGCATGCCCACCCATGCCAGCGGTAGACGCAACGCCTCGGCGACCGCAGCCGGCACCAGATTGAGCGCAGCTCCCGCTTCGGCGAGGAACCAAATTCCGGCAACCGCCGAGAACGCAATCAGCGCAAATGCGCCGCGTGTAAGCCAGCTCCGCCATTGAGGACGGGTAAGGATCGTGAAGAACATGTGCGGTTTGTCAAGGTCGATAATCAGCAGTAGCGTTGTAATCGCAATGAAGAGCAGGCTCACAAAGAGAGCTATCGCCAGCAGTGGCGCGGTGAGTGGGGCCAGCCCCAGACCGACAGCAGCGGCAACGGCCAGAAATACTCCGCTTCCGATGCCTTTAGTTACCAGATAAGCCGGTACCGGCCAGTGCCAGGGAACTTTGTGCTGAGCATTGTAGCCCGTTTGCACCATGTGACCGGCAATCCGACCGCCGAGCATAAGCGGAGTCTGGCCGACGCCAAGTCCCTGTTCGCGCGGGGGGCGAATCGTTGCGCCCGACGCGGCAGTGAGTGGTATCACCTCGCGCGTCGGCTTCGCATGCCCGTTACCGTTGTGATGACCGACCAGTTGCTCGCTGACCACATCAGCCCACATAAAGGTTGCGCCGACCGGCGCTGCGGTTGGTGTCAGCGTCGTCTGATCGGCATCGATATAGAAGAGCTTCGGCGCAGTGCCCTGTTCGGGCTTGCGCACCGCAACCGGATGGCGGGCGATCAACTGACTGATCAGGCTATTGGGATCGTCGAGATCGCCGGAGATGATTGCCTGTTCTGGACACACAATCTCGCAGGCCGGCTTGAGGCCCTGATCGATGCGGTGAGCGCAGAAGTGGCACTTCGCCGCGTTGTGGGTGTCTGGATCGATGTAGATGGCGTCGTAGGGGCAGGCCTGCATACAGGCTTTGCAGCCAATACACACCTTCGGATCGAATTCAACGATGCCGTCGGTGCGTTGGTACATTGCCGTCACGGGACAGATGCGGACACAAGGCGGATTGGCGCAGTGATTGCAGCGCGTGACTTGAAAGTGTCGGCGAGTGTTGGGGAAGGTGCCGGTTTCGACATACTTCACCCAGGTGCGGTAGACCCCAAGTGGAACTTCGTTTTCCGACTTGCAGGCGGTACTGCACGCATGGCAGCCGATGCACTTCCGCTGATCGATGAGGAAGCCGTAGTTTGTCATGGCCAGCTCTTTCTGGCTATGGAATAAAGATCCTGACTGCATCATATCCTAGCATACGTCTGGCTATCGAACAAGCAAATATTTTCGATAACTGACATCGAATCGAAGCATAGATACATCACATCTTCGCATATGCGTTATAGTACGTACACACAAAAAATTGGCGAAACACCTTGCATCACCTTGTCCAAATTGTGAGGATCAGCGTGTCACTCAATCTTCACCTGTTACGGATCTTCGTGGCCGTGCTCGATCAAGGCAGTTTTACCAGAGCAGCGGAAGCGCTGGTGATGAGTCAATCAGCAGTCTCGCGAGCTGTCCAGGAACTGGAACGGCAGCTCAACACGGTACTGCTCGAGCGACGCCCGCGCGGCGTGGTGCCAACGGAAGCTGGCATCGTGCTAGGGGAACACGCCCGCCGGATTTTCGCTCACGAGCGACTCGCGATTGAGGCTTTGAATGAGTTGCGGGGCTTACAACGCGGACGTTTGGCCATCGGCGCCAGTAGCACGATCGGCACCTATCTGTTACCGCCGCTGCTCGGTCTTTACCATCGCCAGTATCCGGGAATCGAACTCTTTCTTGACATCGGCAATACCCAACAGGTGATGGAACATTTGCTTGCCTACCGGATCGATATTGCCTACGTTGAAGGGCCGGTTGAGCCTGACGAACGCTTGCAGATTAGCCCGTGGCGCAACGACGAACTGGTTGTGATCGCTGCGCCTGACCATCCGCTGGCTCGCCAGCCGAATCTGACCTGTGCCGATCTTAACGGCGCGCCGTTTGTGTTACGCGAACCCGGTTCGGGGACGCGCGAAGTGATGGAGCAGGCGCTGACTGCGCGTGGGATTACCATTCGCCCGGTGATGGAATTAGGTAGCACAGAGGCGGTCAAGCAGGCGGTTAGCGCCGGTCTGGGTTTAAGCATTGTGTCGCTGGTTACGCTGCAAATGGACATCATTGCCGGACGCCTGACAATCCTGCGCGTGCGTGACCTGTCAATCGAGCGTCAGTTGAGTCGGGTACGTCTCGCCGACCGTCCGCTCAGTCAGGCGCTGGCTGCCTGGTTAAAGGGGAAGGGGTGAGAGGGGCGAATAATATTCGCCCCTATCTCGAATAATATTCGCCCCTATCTCGAATAATATTCGCCCCTATCTCGAATAATATT
>NZ_CAKZNK010000071.1 GCF_937129525.1 uncultured Chloroflexus sp.
AAGCCTCCTTCGTTTGCCTTGTGTGGTATCTAAAGCATAGTCGAAGGCAGCTTCATTCTTATCCGTAACTGACGTTATACACTGTTGCTTGCCGTGTCAGCGGCGAGCTACAAATAAGGAGTGCTGGCATGCGAATTTTGTTTCTTGGCAGTCCATCGTTTGCTGTGCATGCGCTTGAAGCGCTGGTGGCTGCCGGTCATGAAATTGTGGGTGTTGTGACGCAGCCGGATCGGCCAGCCGGTCGCGATCGGCGGCTGACGCCGCCACCGGTTAAAGAGGCTGCTTGCGCTCATGGTTTGCCGGTGTTGCAACCAGAAACGCTGCGTGATCCGGCGGTGGTCGCACAGTTGACAGCGTTGCAGCCAGAGGTGGGAGTGGTGGCCGCCTATGGCGAGATTTTGCGGCGGGCAGTGCTGGCTATACCACCGTTAGGCTATCTCAACATTCACCCCTCATTGTTACCGCTCTACCGCGGGCCAACGCCCGTAGCCGGCGCGATTCTGGCCGGCGAGACGGTGACTGGGGTAACGATCATGTTGCTCGATGTCGGTATGGATAGTGGCCCGATCCTGGCGCAAGCCGTGGTTGATCTGCCACCAACCGCGCGGACCGGCCCATTAACCGATTCCCTCTTCCGTCTTGGCGCCGATCTACTGGTGCAAACCCTGCCCCGTTATGCGCGCGGTGAAATCGAACCACGCCCACAAGATCATAGCCAGGCTACGTTCACCAAGATGTTGAAAAAAGAAGATGGTCGAATCGATTGGTCGCTGCCGGCAGTTGTGATTGAACGCATGACGCGCGCGTATGATCCATGGCCGGGCGCCTACACATTCTGGCGGGGGCAACCGTTGCGGATCATTACGGCTGCGGTGGCGCCGGCAAACGCCTCAGGCGAGATGGGCGTTGTGGTTGGACGCAGTTCGCAGGGCAATCCTTTAGTGCAAACCGGCAGTGATCTGCTAGAATTGATTGACGTGCAACCGGCCAGCCGGCGACCGATGAAGGGTGCCGCATGGTTGGCCGGTATCCACACCAGCGAGATTATGCTGGGTGAGTAAGCCGTGTTTGTGATCGAGCCGGCACAATAAATGGAAAAATTAACGCAGTGCGTTATCCCGTCTTGCGTTCTGGGGATGAACCGCGTATAATCATCCACACGGAACCTGCCAACGATATATTGCCGTAATTGGGCAGACGGCTTAGGAGAAGCAACTATGCCATTCTTCAAAGATGAGGAAGAGCTGCGTCAGATTTTGGGCACGCTGTATGATCGGGTTAAGTGTGATGCGCAGATTGCGCCGCGAATCTGCGAAGGACGGATTGTGATTCAGTTTCGTTATGAAGAACCACACGGCGTAGTCACAATTGACGCTGCTCATCCTCCAACTCAACCCGGCGCGTATTGTGATGTCTTTTGGGGTGACGTCAACCTCAAGCCCGATGTTGAAATGAGTATGAAGGCCGATATTGCCCATCAGTTCTGGCATGGTAAAATCAACTTGATGACAGCGCTGGCGCGCCGACAGATTATCGCGAAAGGGCCAATTCCCAAGATCCTCAAGCTCTTGCCGGCGGTTGAGCCGGTGTATACGATGTATCCGGCCATGCTGCGTGAGATGGGGCGCGAAGATCTGGTACTGACCAGGTAACCGGTTTACCTGCTTCGCCTATGCCTACTACGAGCGAGATGTATGAGCGTGGCGCCGCTGATGCCGAGCGGGGTGAATTCAACCCTTTCTATTACCAGCACTATTACTACTATCGACAAGGGTATGACTCGGTGCGGCGCCGTCGTCAACCTCGTCTGCCACGGCTTCTCATCGTGACACTGATCGTGATCGGTTTAAGTGGTGTGGTGGCAATGATCTGGTTGATCGGGCTGCGTCGGCCTGCAGTCGTTGCGCAACCGGTTGCCACCATTGCGCCGACGGTTGAATTACCTTCTGCCACGCCGTTGCCGCCTACCAGCACATCTGTCCCGACACCCTCTCCATCGCCAACGCCAGCTCGATCCACACTCCAGGTTGGTGGCCGCGCCGTCGTCACGAATGTCGGCAATGCGCCACTGCGGCTACGCGCCTCGCCCGGTTTGACGGCGCGGGTCATTGCTCGCATCCCGGCTGGACGAGAAGTTGTCTTGCGCGAAGGGCCGGTCATTGCCGATGGCTACACGTGGTGGCGGGTAGAGATCGGCAATCAAAGCGGATGGTGCGCTGTTGTTACGCCCGATGGAACAACGTTTCTTGAACCGACGCAGAGTGAGTGACGAAACGAGTGAGTCAGAACTGGCAAGAGGCGGTGTTCAATGAGCCTGTGGCATACCAGCAGTGTGGTATCTGCGCGCACATGCGTGATATGGCGACTGACAGCATGAACCCGCGCCTTCAGGCGCGGGTTCGCGCTATGCATTGTCGATCGTGACCGGGGTTTCGGCCAGATAGTTTCCCGGTTTCTCTCGCCTTTTACCGATTTGTTACCCGATTTGCGCTGTTGTGGCTGCTTCCACAAGTCCGGCATAAGGACCGCGCTGAGCCGGAGGCAACATAGAGGCAATTTTGACCATCATTTCGGTGGTCAGGCGTTCCATCACATCAGCAGGAATCTTGTTATCGGGCAGTGGATCGATGCGGTATGGTGTGCCAATAGTAATATGCACTGGCTCGCGGCGCAGCGTGCCGCGAAAGCCGTGCTCGGTGCCGGTAATCGCCATCGGCACGATCGGCACGCCAGCCTGCATCGCCAGTCGGATGGCGCCGCCGCGTCCTGGTTGCAGGATCCCATTCCGACTGCGATGACCTTCCGGGAAGATTAGAAGCACTGCGCCTTTGCGCAACGCCTCGGCAGCGGCGTCGAGGGCCGCTAAATCGCGTTTGCCGCGCCGAATCGGGATCACGTCCATGTTGCGGAAAAACCAGCCGGCCACGGGATGAGCGAAAATTTCAATCTTGGCCAACCACGAGAGACGATAGCGAAATGGTAGCAATGCGCCGACTGCTGGAATGTCAACCCAATTGATATGGTTCATCACCAGAATCATGCCACCCTGGTCGCGCGGCGGTAGCCGTTCGATACCTTCGATAGTCCAGCGCCACCAGCCAATCAGGCGGAAGAAATTGATAGTGATATAGAGGATTCCATAAACGACGTAGGCGAACATTGCGTCCTCACTAACGGCCAAGATCGAAACCAAAGACCAGTCGGCCACCCAACCAGCCTCCAAGCACCAGCAAGATAACACCGGCCAGATGCCATCCCAGATACGCACTGCGTTGGGTGGGGTCGTTCAGGATCGCCGGTTGCCGCCGGCGCAGCAACCAGACTCGACCATAGCAGGCGGTGGCAGCCAGACTGGCAGCAGCATGCCCATTGATCCACAGAATAACCGGATCATCGATGGCACGACCGGTTAGCTCCCGTCCGGCATCGAGCAGGCCACTGAGTATTGCCAGCAGCGCTCCTATCAAACCAACGATGAGACAGTGGAAGGAACTTTGCTCCCACTGCATGCGGCCGGTGCGTAGCGCAATAAATGTAAACAGACTACTGGCCAGCAGCAGCCCAATTGGAATATGAACGGTTGCAGGATGCAATGCGTACATCGTTTCAATTATACCATATTCGTTATCAGCTCAATCTGAACGCGCCCGGCGCTGCGATCGCTGATGCGCTGGTTGAGATCGGCAGCTCGATCAGCAGGCACATCGACGGTGATCGCGATAGTGTCGGCAAAGTCTTCAGCGAGTATCTCGGCTGTCTCTATCTCGAGCAAATGACGAACAATTGCGTAATCGGCGTATGTGAGTCGTAACGTCATCCGTTGATAGATCATCCGTTTCGCGCGAGGTGTCGTGGCAAGCACTGCGCGCGCGGCGTCACTGTAAGCGCGCACCAGTCCACCCACGCCTAGCAACGTTCCCCCAAAATAGCGAGTCACGATAATGGTTATATCACCGAGACCGGTCCCGCGTAACACCGCCATTATTGGACGGCCAGCAGTGCCGGCTGGTTCACCGTCATCACTCATCCCGGCAACAGTGCTGGCGCCGTAGCCGATGAGATAAGCATAGCAGTGGTGGGTTGCATCGGGCATTTCGGCGCGGGCAGCGGCAATGGCTGCCCGCGCAGCGGCAATAGTCGGTGTGGGGATGGCTTGCGCGATAAAGCGTGAACCACGAACAACAATGGTCGCGCGGGCCGGGGCGGCTGGAATGGGATAGTATCCGGTGTTCATTGTTCCCTGGTTTGCCATACAGGATTGGCCAGTTCATCAATAGCCGCTTCGATAGCGGCGATTTCGCCTGCCAGCGCGTAGTAGCGGGCGCGACCTTCGGCATGACGCGCTGCCCAAAATGGCTGAAATGGTTCGGGAATGGGGTTTTGCAGAGCGGAGGTTACTTCGGCCAATAGCTCGCGAAATTCGAGTTCCCACCAGCGTTGGAGCGCAGGGCTAAGTGTACTCCCGGGTGGGCCGAAATCGGCCAACAAACGACGGGCAAACTCGCGACTCACTGTCTGCTGTTCATGTGTCATGGCAACGGCCTGGGCGGCCAGTTCGGCCAGTCTCCCAGCCGTCGCAGTGGGTGGTGTGGGGAGCGCAATCACGCCGGTTTCCTGTTTGAGTCGTTTGCGTCCGGCGCTAGCCGATAGCAGGGCCAGAGTCAGATGATCGGCTGGCGCAATGATACGGATCGGTGTCACGGCGACTGTTTGACCGGTATCCCACGCAATAGGTGGACGTTCACCGACGCCAATCAACACCCGTGGAGTGGGCGCAGTAACAGCGGCAGTGGCTTCTGGTGGCAGTTCCCACCACATTGAAGCCAATTCACTAGTGTAAGCTCGCAGGCGATGTCCAAGACCGGGATGGCGTGTGATCAAATCGGCGATGCCGGTGATCGCATAGCGCTGACTGTAGCCGGGCGGTAAAGCCAGCAGCCAGCGATCGCCGATTGGCGTATGCCATGATTGTAGCGTTGCCGTATCGATCAGGGGACGCAGCAGCGGCGCGCAGGCTGGCTCAAAAATAACCGCCTGATCGCGTTCGGCGCGCGTGAAGATCAGGGCAGGATGGGGTATTGGTAAACCAGGAAGTATCGTGCGCATCATCATGAATCTTGCTACAATACAGACAGTGATGTAGTATACATCTGTATCATACATTGCTAAACACATCCTGTTAAGCCAACGTGGCCGTTCGTAGAGTATCATGTTTCACAACGCTTCCTGGTAGCTTAAGGAGCAGCCCATGACCGAGTTGGCCGAACATGCGCCACCGGTTGCGGTACGCACCTCGTTGTTACCGCTCAAAATTACGCCGCCGGCAGTGCGGGCTGACGAGATGTTACGTCACGATCTCCAGGCTTTGCTGGCCGAAGCTCGACTCCTGCCGGTGACCCTGGTTATTGCTCCAGCCGGTTATGGTAAAACGACCTTGCTGGCGCAATGGGCTGAACAGCTCGTTCGCACCGGGGCGCAGGTAGCCTGGTTGGGTTTTGAAGCCAGTGATCAGGAGCCTGCCCTTTTGCTGGCTTATCTCATCGGCGCCTTTCAGCGCGCCCTACCCGGCATCGGCGAGCAGGCTTTGCGTATGCTACAAAGTCTGGCCGATCTCAAGCGTGACTGGCCGCTGGTAGCCGGCGCCTTGTTGAGTGACGTTCAGCGTGAGCTGCACTCGTTGACTGTGCTGTTCCTTGACGATGTGCATCTGGTGAGCGACGGGCCGATTACGACAGATCTGCTTGGATATGTGCTGCGCGCGGCGCCTCCGCATCTGCATGTCATCATGGCTTCGCGGCGTCCGCTCACCTTTGCGCCATTGCCGCGATTGCGTGCAGAAGGTTTGCTGTTAGAGATCAGTCCGCACGATCTCTTACTGCAACGCCATGAAGTAGTCGAGCTGCTGAAACGGGGCGGAGTGACGTTGTGCGAGGAAGATATTGATCTGCTCCTTGAACGTACTGGTGGCTGGATGTTGAGCGCGCAACTGGCCGCGCGCGCGCTAGCGCGTCAATCGCCTGAGCAGCGCCGCGCCTATCTGCAAGGCCTGGCAGCCAATCAGCACGATCTATTTGAATACCTTGCCTCAGAGGTGTTGTCTGCGTTGCCGCAACCGCTGGTTGATCGCTTGATCTGCGCTGCCCTGCTGGGACAGGTCAACCCGGCTCTCCTTGACGAAGCTCTGGGTGTAAATGACAGCGCTCAATTGATCGAACAGGCTATCATGCTTGGCCTGCCGCTTACAATCGATACCGCTAGCGGGAACAGTGAACGGGTGTTTCGCTTTCATCCGCTCTGGCAGCGACTCCTGGCGGATCGAGCGCTCAGTCGATTCGATCGCGTCTTTGTGCGTGACCTTCACGAGCGGTTTGGCATGGCACTCGCCCGCCACGATCAGATTGAAGCCGCGTTGCGCCATCTGGCTGAAACAGGCAATCCGACGATCATCGCCCGTGTGCTGCGTGAATATGCATGGCCATTAATCGATTCGCCGCAGCGCGAGAGCCTGCGCAACTGGATTGAACGATTGCCGCCGGAGGTGCGTGAACGCGATCCCGATCTTCTGCACATGCAGGGCTGGAGCCTCTTCAATACCGATCGCGAACGGGCGTTGCAGTTGATTGGTCAGGCTGTCGAACAGTACCGGCTAGCCGGAGCGTCGGCCCAGGAGTTGCGCGCTTTGCGCGATATGGCGGTACTGCTTTTCTGGGCTGATACGCCAGACCGATTCGCCGAGGTGTGTCGGCAGGTGATTGCAGCGGCGACACGGGTGAATGATGCCTGGTCGCGTGGAGCGGCGCTGGTCGGTTTGATGGCCCTGTTCTACAGTCGTGGCCACTTCCAGGCCGCGCTGCGAGTCGCGCGCTGGGCCGATCGCCATCCGTTAAGTGTGCTATGGCAGTGGCTGCTGGCGGTGTTGCGAGCCTCAATCTATACCCGGCAGGGCTATCCGGCAGAGGCGATGGCAGCCATTCAGGTGGCGCTGGAATTGCCCCGGATCGACCGCAATGACATGCTGCGCCAGTCGTTGCTGTTGTTGCAGGTGATGGCTCTCTATCAGCAAGGTCAGAGCGAGACGGCATTGGATCAGGCTCAGGAATGCTACTATCGCCTGAACGACTACGCTCCTGGCAGTGTTTTGACCGGCCATGCTGCGTTAATTCTGTCGCTTCTGTTGATTGAGCATGACCGGTTAGAAGAAGCAGCTACTTATCTGCAACGAGCGCGGCAGATAGTTGCCGATCTCGATGATCGGTTATTGGGTTGGCGCGCGCGCGCCGTTGAAGTCTATGCCCTGTTACGTGATCGACAGTTTTCCGCTGCCGCAGGGCGGGCAATGACGTTCTGGCAGACGTTGTATAACCCGACTGATGTCAACCATCAGCAGGCCTTAGACCGCGATTATCATCTCCTCCTCGCTCAGGATCCCTGGGTGCAGAGCCTGTTGTTAATTGCTCTCGGCGAAGGTGGTGAGCGCGAGCGCGCGCTTGCCATGACACAGCAATTGCTTGACACCACTGACCGGCGCAGTGAAGGGTTGTTCCGCGCACTCATTCACATCTATAGGGCATATCTGGTTTCTCAGCGCCAACCCGATGCGCCATCGATCGAAACCGATCTGCGGATGGCGTGCGCGATTTGTGATCGGGCCGGCGTCGAATCATTGCCGTTCTTGCCGCGTTCGGCGATGCTCTGGGCCATTAAAACCGCATTGCGGCTTGGCCTGTCGAGCCGGGCCATGATCACCGCCCTCCGCCGACTCGATGCCGACACGCTGATCACGATCCTGGTTCCGCTCCTTGAAGAAACATTGCCGACGGCGGTTCGCGCGCGCAGCATCGGCTTAATCGGTGATTTAAGTCTGCTCAATGCGTATGGCACGCTGCGTTCGCTGCTCAAAGATCGTTCACCACAGGTGCGGCAGGCAGCAACCGAGGCGCTCGAGCGGCTGGTCTATCGCCCACCCTACCGGCTGATCATCCGCGCGCTCGGTAGTTTTCAGGTAATGCGCGGCGATCAAGAGGTGCGCGATCGCGACTGGCGCAGCGTTAAAGCCCGCCATCTCTTGCAGTTGTTGCTAATCGAACGAGGTCGAATGTTGCCTCGCGAGCAGATCATGGATATGCTCTGGCCGGGCCTCGATAGCGAGTCGGCGTCCAACAATCTGCGCGTGACGATTAGCCGCCTCATCAAGGCGCTGGAACCGGATCGACCGGAGGGTGCGCCAACCTACTATATCTTGCAGCAAGGTGACACGTATGGTTTCAATATCGAGAGCGATCATTCGTATGATGTGGCTACGTTCGTGAATGCCGTTGAGCGAGGCCGCCGGGAATTGCAACGGAATCGACGCATCGAGGCCCGCGAAGCATTTCAAGAAGCGGTAACACTCTACAGCGGCCAGTTTCTGCCCGATAGCCTGTACGAAGACTGGTCGGTTGTCGAACGAGAGCGATTGGGGGTGCTGTTTAACGATGCGGCGCTGAGCCTGGGTCAGATCTTGTTTGATGAGGGGCGCTATCACGAAGCAATCGCGTTGGGCTGGCGCGTGCTGGAATATGACAAGGCCCAGGAAGAGGCATACCAGTTGTTGATGCGCGCTTATGGCGCGATTGGTGAGCGGAGCACGGCAATTCGCCTCTATCAGCGCTGTGTAACTGCCCTGCGTGAAGAGTTGGGTGTCGAACCGCTACTCGAGACAGTAGCGCTGTTTGAACAGGTGCGTGGTAAACGCGCGTCGTGATCTCAACCGGTAGGGCCTGGTGAGCTGGTAGTATCGGACGCGGCAGTGTTCTGGCGTAGATGGTTGCTGATAAAAGAAAGCAGCTCATCAAGCTGGTCAATCCGGCATTCGAGGCCGGTACCGATGTGTTGGATCCGCCCATGCCACTGTTTAGTTGTGTTCTTTTCATCGTCGGATACAACGATCCGGACAAGAAACGATTCGACTCGCCGAGTCGCCATACTCTGTTTCCTTAATCCTGGCGCCTGCCGTTCGATATTAGTAGAGCTAGTAGTATCATACTGAAGTGCGCTTACCACTCTGTAACCATTCTTAAATTCTTAACCTGTGGCGAGGTCTACTGTGAAAGCTGTTATTACTCTCTTACCCGGTGATGGCATTGGTCCGGAAGTGGTGGCCGAAGGCGTGAAGGTGTTACAGGCAGTGGCCGCGCGTTTCGTCCACACGTTCACGCTACGCGAGGCTTTGATCGGCGGCTGCGCAATCGATGCAACCGGTGAGCCACTACCCGAAGCAACGGTGACACTGTGTCGCGAATCTGATGCCGTCTTACTCGGCGCGGTCGGCGGGCCGAAGTGGGATGATCCGCAGGCAAAGGTGCGTCCCGAACAGGGTCTGCTCGGCATTCGCAAAGCGCTCGGTCTGTTTGCCAATCTGCGACCGGTGCAGGTACATCCGCGCCTGATCGATGCCTCGCCGCTGCGCCCTGAGCGGTTGCAAGGAGTTGATCTGATCGTTGTCCGCGAACTGACCGGTGGCATCTACTTTGGCGAGAAGCGGCGCGAGCGCGGTCCTGACGGCGAATGGGCCAGCGATCTTTGCATCTATACCGAAGAGGAGATTGCGCGGGTGGCGCGGGTGGCTGCTCATCTTGCCCGCCGTCGCCGCGGTAAGCTCACGCTGGTTGACAAAGCAAATGTGCTGGAAACCAGTCGGTTGTGGCGCAGTGTTACCACCCGACTCATTCGCGATGAGTTTCCCGACATACAGTTCGAGACGATGCTGGTTGATGCCTGTGCCATGCATCTCCTCCGCCGCCCAACCGATTTTGACGTGATCGTCACCGAGAATATGTTCGGCGATATTCTGACCGACGAAGCGGCAATGCTGGCCGGCTCGATGGGGATGTTGCCTTCTGCCTCTCTGGCCGGGGGGCGCCTGGGATTGTACGAGCCGATCCACGGTTCGGCCCCCGATATTGCCGGCCAGGGCAAGGCCAACCCATTGGCAACGATTCTAAGTGTAGCCATGCTGCTGCGCCATTCGCTCGATCTGGTTGCCGAAGCGGAGTGTGTCGAGGCGGCAGTGGCGAGCGTAATCGATCAGGGGATTGTGACTGCCGATATTGCTGCTCCCGGCCAGCGCGCTTACAGCACGGCTGCGGTTGGCGACGCGGTGGCTGCTGCCGTCACTGGTTGAGCGTGGCGGCTGTGCGCTGTGACGTTCACCCTGTGCTATACTGGCAAGCACGCAACCGAATCAACATCGTTATCACAGCGGAAGGAGCGCTCAATGGAGCGAAAGATTCGCGTGCTGGTCGCAAAACCCGGTCTCGATGGCCATGATCGCGGCGCCAAAGTGATTGCGCGCGCGTTGCGCGATGCCGGTATGGAGGTGATTTATACCGGGCTGCAACAAACACCGCAGATGATTGTCGAGGCGGCATTGCAGGAAGATGTTGACGTGATTGGCCTCTCGATCCTCTCTGGCGCGCACATGACGTTGTTGCCCAAAGTGATGCAGTTGCTGCGCGAACAGGGTATGACCGATGTGCTGGTTGTGGCCGGTGGGATCATCTCTGATGAAGATGCCGAAATCCTTAAGCGCGAGCACGGAATTGCCGAGGTATTCGGCCCCGGTTCGTCAACGCAGGCCATCGTTGAATTCATCCGCTCAAATGTCCAGTTGGCGCGGGGTTGAGGTATGAGCGAACACGATTTGGTGACGCGCCTGCGCAACGGCGAGCGGCGCGCGCTGGCGCGCGCGATTTCGCTGGTTGAACAGGGTGGCCCGCCGGCGCGGGCGATACTGGCAGCGGCTTACCCCTATGCGCAGGCACACCGCGTTGGCATCACCGGCCCTCCCGGCGCCGGAAAGTCAACTCTGGTGACGGCGCTGGCGCTCGAATGGCGCAAACGCGGTGTGCCGGTAGGCATTGTCGCTGTCGATCCTTCATCACCCTTCAGCGGTGGCGCGGTGCTGGGCGACCGGATTCGCATGCAGGCGCTTGGCGGCGATCCCGGTGTCTTCATCCGCAGTATGGCCAATCGTGGGCGCATGGGAGGGCTTGCTCGCGCCACTGCCGATGCAGTGACACTGATTGCCGCTGCCGGTTTTCCGTTAGTGCTGATTGAAACGGTCGGCGCCGGCCAGGACGAGGTTGATATTGCCCAGGCTGCCGATACCACCATCGTGGTTGAAGTCCCCGGTATGGGTGATGACGTACAGAGCATTAAAGCCGGCATGCTCGAGATTGCCGATGTCTTTGTGGTGAACAAGGCCGACCGACCTGGTGTTGAGCAGACGGTGCGCCAGCTTCGGACGATGTTGCAACTGGGTGGAACATCGCAAGAAGGCTGGTCACCGCCCGTACTGACTGCGATTGCCACGACCGGCGAAGGCTGCGATCAGATTGTTGATGCGGTTGAGCGGCATCGCCAATTTTTGACCACAACCGATCTCCAGGCTCGCCGCGCGCTGGCTGCTGCCGAACGCGAACTGTCTGCAGCGGTGCATGAGTTGATCCTCGAGCGATTGCGCGGCCCGCGCTGGGCTGCATTCATCAGCGAGATTGCATCGCGGCGACGCGATCCGTATGCCGCGGCCATTGCATTGCTAAACGGGGCAGCAGAGTGATGTATGCGATGCGACAGTATGGTACGATACAGCCGGAATCGTTCGCCTAAACACGGCAAGGAGGCATTCCGTGCAGGTTAATCCGTCGATTTTCAAAGCCTATGATATTCGCGGCATCTACCCGACCGAACTGAATGAAGAGATCGCTTATCTAATCGGGCGCGCATTTGTGACCTTTCTCGGCGCTGAGACGGTCATTGTTGGTCGCGATATGCGCACTTCAGGTCCGAGCCTGTTCGATGCGGTAACTCGCGGGATCATGGATCAGGGCGCCGATGTCGCCGACATTGGCATGGTCAGCACCGATCAGTACTATTTTGCCTGTACTCAGCTCGGCTTCCCCGGTATGATGGTAACAGCGTCGCATAATCCGAAACAGTACAACGGCTTCAAAATGGTGCGGCGCATGCCGTATCTCCTTTCCGGCGATGAGGGAATTCAGGATCTGCGCCGACTGGTTGAGAGCGAAGCTTTTCCCACCCCAACCCGTCGCGGTGAGCGGCGCGAATATGACTTCAAAGAGCAGTTTGTGCAGAAGGTGCTCTCGCTAATCGATGTCGAGGCAATCAAGCCGCTCAAAGTAATTGTCGATACCGGCAACGGCATGGTTGGACCCATTCTGCAAGAGGTCTATGCTCGCCTGCCGATACAGTTGACCGGAATGTACCTCGATCCCGACGGCACACTGCCCAATCACGGTCTCGACCCGCTTATGCCTGAAAACCGGGCCGAATTGCAACAGCGGGTGAAAGCCGAAGGAGCAGACATCGGTTTTGCCTTCGACGGCGATGGCGATCGCTTCTTTGCGATTGACGACCGAGGCGAGTTTATTTCCGGCGATTTTCTGACGGCCATTCTGGGCCGCTACCTGCTCGAAAGAGAGCCAGGCGCCAAAATCCTCTACGACGTGCGCGCATCGTGGGCAGTGCCGGATGAAGTGCGCGCGGCTGGCGGCATTCCGCTGATCGAGCGGGTTGGGCATGCCTTCATCAAGCGCCGCATGGCCAACGAAGACGCCATCTTCGCTGGCGAAGTCTCCGGCCACTACTACTTCAAGGCTTTTGCGTTCGCCGACTCAGGCATCATCCCTTCGCTCTACCTGCTCGAGATGCTCTCGAAGCGGGGGGGCAAGATGAGCGAACTGTTAAGTCGGCTCGAATCGCGCTACTTCATCTCAGGCGAAATCAACTCGCGGGTCAGCGACGTTGCCGCCAAGCTCAACGAAATCGCCGAGCGTTACAGCGACGGCACGATCGAGCGGATCGACGGCGTTTCAGTCAGTTACGACACATGGCACTTCAATGTGCGCGGATCGAACACCGAGCCACTCATTCGCCTCAATCTCGAATCGATTGCCTCGCGCGCCGAAATGGAAGCAAAGCGCGATGAAGTGCTGGCGGTGATCCGGTCGTAAGCTATAACATCTTCATCCTCTCCTCCTCGCGTGACAGGGTGTAGCAGAAGACTGCTGCACCCTGTTGCGTTTTGCATGTTGAAATCAGATGTCAGTTTCAATGTTTGGCGCTCATCTCTTTATTGACGATCAATTGCAGAACAAGGCGCGCGCCACAAAGGGATTTGTTCTGCTGAGCAATGGCGATCGAGTTGAAGTTTTGCAGAATTTGGGTGATCGGTTGCAAATCCGGGTTATCTCGAATCAGCTCGATCCCGATGACCCGCAAGTGCTGGGCGCTATCGGTTATGTGCCGGCCTGGATCGTCACGGATCGGAATGTTCCGCCTATTCCAACGGCGACGCCGCGACCCACGCGGGAACCTCCGCGACTGCGCGTCAGAAAACTCAATGAGGATGATGATGCCCGTTGTTTCACAATGCAAATTGGAGGCATTGATACCGCAGGGTGGTTTATGCAGGTCGATGGGATCGGTTTGCGCGGAGTCTTTGATGGAAGCGGCAATGCCCAAATTTGTGGACTAAACCCGCGGCAAGAGGCTACGTATACCGTTTACGATCGTTCTGGACGCGCGGTTGCAGGTGGTCGTGGTATCCCGGTCAGAGGTGGCGATATTATGATCGGTGAATGGCGATAAGTATTGTCATCCATCGCAGGGAAGGAGTGTGTCAATGGCACAGATTGGCGCTGATACTGAACAACTTCGGGCGGTCGTGAACGCATTTCGCCAGGGTGGGAACGCTATCACTTCTGAACTCCAGCGAGCGCGACAGGCAATGCAGTCATTGCAGAGCAGTCAGTGGTCGGGCAATCATCGCCAGCAGGCTGAGGCGATGTGGGAACAGGCGCAGACCAGACTCAACGAGATCATCACGGCTCTAGAGACACTGGCAAACCGCACCGAGCAGTTTACAAATAACCTTGAAGAGGTGGGGCGTAGCTTTTTGAATGAGGCCGCAGTCAGCAGTGTGACAGCAGGGATACTGGGAAATGCCAGTGCAGATAACGGCGCCACGTCAGGAACGCCGTTTCCTGGAGTTCTGGCATTCCGTCCGTTTGCGGAAGGATCAACTACTGTGCCTGGAGTGCTGGAAAATACCGCCGGTTGCACTAATTATGTTTTGCGAAGGTTGAATCTCGATGATATGGGTTGGTGGCCGAACGCTCATCTTTGGAATGAGGCAGCCACGAGGGCCGGTTACGTGATCGACTCACATCCGGTTGACAAGTCGGTGATCGTGTTTGAACCGGGAGTCCTGGGCGCTCATTCAACCTATGGACATGTCGCTGTTGTCGAGCAGGTTGAGCGACAGGCAGATGGGAAGGTTATGGTGCGCATTAGCGAAGCCAGTTTATTGTATCAGGAAGGTAGTTCAGTGATGGGAACCCATACCACCCCAACCACTCGTATGATTGAGTTGCGCGAGGCGCCGGATGGAAAAGTAACGTTTCCAGATGGCACTCCAATCGATGGTAAGATTAGCTTCATCCTTGGTCGGAAAGAATAGCTGGCTGAACTATTATTGTCGACCGGTTTTTTATTAAAAACTCGTTTCTACTTCAAGTCGTGAAGCGCAGTCACTTGCGACTGCGCTTTGCTTTTGCAGCTCATGTTGAGTGCATCTGCGTTGATCTTCAGCAAATATGAACCGGTATCGCGAGATGTTGGTTGTTTTCCTCACGCGCAACACCGAGGCAATGATGGTTCGCCGGATTTGGGGTGTGTTGAGCGCAATCGCTGGATTTGTCTGATCCAATATCGATCTTCGAGCGCAGTGCTTTTACCGCTTCGTCGATGTTGTCGGCGGCTTGTGGTATTATCCCGTCTCTCTCCCTCTCATTTTCCCTTGACAAGTCAACTGTGACGTAGTACAGTACAGCTATCTGAACTATTCCCAAAAAGAATAAACCCTCACTACCTCGCTCCGCTCTCGTTAATTCTACTCGTCTTCCCGCCAGTGCAGGGTTTTGTCCCAGTCTGATGATTGTTGCCTGGCTCGTTGCTGAGCTACAGATAGACAGGTGTATCGTTCATTGTCGAACGGAGAACGCGCTATGGAAATCAGTCGGGAAAAGCTCCTCTGGGCGTATGAGCGGATGCGGCTCATTCGCGAGTTCGAAGACCGGCTTCACGCCGATTTTGCCGCCGGCAAAATCCCTGGTTTCGTTCATCTCTACGCCGGTGAAGAGGCGGTTGCCGTGGGCCTTTGCGCTCATCTGCGCGATGATGATTTTATCACCAGCACGCACCGCGGTCATGGTCACTGTATCGCCAAGGGTGTCGATTTGCGCGCGATGATGGCCGAGATCTACGGCAAAGCGACCGGCGCCTGTAAGGGCAAAGGTGGCTCGATGCACATTGCCGATGTCGATAAGGGTATGCTGGGCGCAAACGGCATTGTTGGCGGCGGTCCGCCGCTGGCCTGTGGCGCCGGCCTGACGGCCAGAATCAAGGGAACCGATCAGGTAACCGTTTGTTTCTTTGGTGATGGCGCTTCCAATCAAGGCACGACCTTTGAAGGGTTGAACCTGGCCGGGATCTGGAAGTTGCCGGTCGTTTTTGTGTGCGAAAACAATGGCTATGCCGAGACGACTTCACCGCGTTATTCGGTCTCCGGTCAGGACATTGCCGCGCGCGCGCGAGGTTTCGGCATGCCGAGTATCGCCATCGATGGACTCGATTTCTTTGCCGTCTACGAAGCGGCAGGTGAGGCGATTGCCCGCGCCCGGCGCGGCGAGGGGCCGACATTCATCGAAGCGCAGACCTATCGTTACTATGGCCACTTTGAGGGCGACTCTATCCGCTATCGCAATCGCGATGAAGAGGAGTACTATCGCTCGCTTGATTGTCTCCATCGGTTTCGGCAGACTGTGACAGCGCAGGGCTTGCTCACCGCCGACGAACTGGATGCGATCGATGCGAGTGTTCGCGCCGCAATTGAAGATGCAGTTCGTTTCGCCGCCGATAGTCCAATGCCCGATCCGGCTGAACTCCTGACCGATGTCTATGTTAGCTATCCGACACAGGGGTTGTGGCCGTTCCAGGATGCGGCGGTTGTCGCGCGGGCTTAGTGCCCGCCGGAACTGCCGGCGCAATACTCTTGCTGAATGAATGCAAAGCCGGGTTGAGCGTTGACGCAGCGCGCTCGCCAATGCTCTCAATGATGAGGTGATCGTATGACAGCAATGGTTGAAGAGGCAGTACGCACGCTGAGCTACCGTGAAGCGATTAACGAGGCCTTGCGCCTTGAGATGCGGCGCGATCCGACGGTGATTTTGATGGGTGAAGATGTGACCGGCGCTTCGCACAGCGAAGATGAAAGCCATCTCGACGCATGGGGTGGGGTGTTGGGTGTGACCAAGGGATTGGTGCATGAATTCGGTCGGCAGCGCGTGCGCGATACCCCGATCACCGAGTCGGGATTTGTCGGCGCCGGTGTTGGCGCGGCGGCGACCGGTCTGCGACCGGTGGTTGAGCTGATGTTTATCGGTTTTATGGGTGTGTGCCTGGATCAGATCGTCAATCAGGCGGCCAAGATGCGCTATATGTTCGGCGGCAAGGCGCGAATTCCGCTGGTTATTCGCACGATGATCGGCGCCGGTTTTCGCGCTGCGGCGCAACACTCTGACTCAATCTATTCAACCTTCGTTCATTTTCCTGGCCTGAAGGTCGTGGCACCGGCAACGCCTGCCGATGCAAAAGGCTTGTTGATTGCTGCCATTCGCGACGATGATCCGGTGATCTTTTGTGAACATAAGCTGCTCTACGATATGAAGGGGCCAGTGCCCGAAGGTGAGTATGTGATTCCGCTCGGTCAGGCTGAGGTCAAGCGTGAAGGTGGTGATGTTACGATTGTCGCGATCTCGCGGATGGTGCTGCACGCGCTCACGGCGGCGGATCACCTGGCTCAACAAGGGATTAGCGCTGAGGTCATTGATCTGCGCACTCTTTCTCCGCTCGATGAAACGACTGTGCTCGAGTCGATTCGCAAGACTGGACGGCTGGTCGTGGTTGATGAGGATAATCCCCGCTGTAGTGTAGCTGGCGACATTGCAACACTGGCAGCCACTCAGGCGCTCGAGTTTCTCAATGCGCCGGTGAAGCTGGTGACGCCGCCGCATACGCCGGTACCGTTTAGCCCAACGCTGGAGGATGCTTATGTGCCTTCGCCTGAGCGCATTGTTGCCGCGGCGCGGGCAACGCTTGGTTAAGGCTGTTGTGTTGTTGCAGGAGTGCCCATGCCTACCGAGGTTGTCATGCCCAAGTGGGGCTTGAGTATGCAGGAGGGGAAGATTAACCTCTGGCTCAAGCGAGAAGGCGAGGCAGTGCAAAAAGGGGAGCCGATCGCAGAGGTCGAAACCGAGAAGATTACCAATGTCGTCGAAGCGCCGGCCAGCGGGACACTGGCGCGGCTCTGTTATCCCGAAGGGAGTGTGGTGGCGGTCACGAAGGTGATTGCGTATATCACTGCGCCCGGTGAAACGCTGGCTGATGTGACGACGAATGGCGCGACTGAAACGACGGCAACGAAAACGCAGGCGCCGGCAGTGGCAATACCGGCGGCGCAACCGTCGCCGGCCAAAGCTGCCGGTGGCGCGCGGGCAATGCCGGCGGCGCGTAAGCTGGCTCAAGAGCACGGGATTGATCTAAGCACGCTGACCGGTAGTGGTCCCGGTGGCGCGATTGTCAAAGAGGATGTCGAGCGGGCTATTGCGGCGCGCGCTGCGCCGGCGTTGCCGATTCAGCGGGTGCAGTTCTACAGCGATGGCTACCGGCTCGATGGCCTGCTCTACACGCCGCGCGGTTTGCCGGCTGGTGAACGCAGGCCGGGTGTGGTCTTGTTAGTGGGATACACCTATCTCAAGACGATGGTCATGCCCGAGATTGCGAAGGTGTTGAATGCTGCCGGTTATGTAGCCCTGGTCTTTGACTATCGCGGTTTTGGCGATAGTGAGGGGCCGCGTGGCCGGTTGATGCCGATGGAGCAGGTAGCCGATGCGCGCGCGGCATTGACCTTCTTGAGCGATCAGCCTGCCGTTGATCCGAACCAACTGGCCGTGATCGGTATTAGTCTCGGCGGCGCGCACGCGATTACAGTTGCTGCGCTCGATAGACGGGTGAAAGCGGCGGTGGCGTTGGAGCCGCCGGGGAATGGCGCGCGCTGGTTGCAGAGCCTGCGCCGTCATTGGGAATGGAGCCAGTTTCTCAGGCGCCTGGAGGACGATCGCCATCAGCGGGTGCGCACCGGTGTCTCGACTGCGGTTGATCCACTGGAGATCGTGCTTCCCGATCCCGAATCGCGCGCGTTTCTCGATCAGGTTAGCGCTGAATTTCCGCAAATGAAAGTCACAGTTCCTCTGGCAAGTGCCGAAGCCTTGATCGAATATGCGCCGGAGGAGCTGGCCGATCAGATTGCGCCGCGTCCGCTGCTGCTCATTCACGGCGATGCCGATCAATTGGTGCCGCTGGCGGAAGCGCAGGCGATTGCCGCCTGTGCCGGTCAATCGTGTCGGCTGGAGATTGTGCCGGGGATGACTCACTTCAACTGGGTGTTACCCGGTAGCGCTGGCTTCATTCGGGTGACCGATAGCATTGTCGCCTTTATGCGCGCGGTGTTGCCAGTGGTGGCCTGATACAAATGTGAAATGAGCTGTGGCGTGGCGTCGCGGTTGGAGCGCCTTGCTACGCTGCGCCGGGCATGCAGCGCAGGACTGATGTATCCTGCGGTACACAGGTATGATTACTGCCGGTATTATCGCGAATCCGGCGTCGGGTAAAGACATCCGGCGGCTGGTAGCCCACGGGTCGGTGTTCGACAACGAAGAGAAGGTCAGCATCGTTAAGCGAGTGCTGTTGGGGCTGGAAGCCGTTGGCGTTCAGAGTGCCTGGATCATGCCCGATCGTTTCGGCATCGGCCTCAAGGCGCTCGATAATCTATCGCTACAGATTGAGGCGAGTCTGCTCGATATGCCGACGTGGTTCAATCCAGACGACTCATTGCGGGCGGCTCGTCTGCTGGCCGAACGAGGAGTAGGTTGCATCGTAACGCTCGGTGGTGACGGCACAAATCGTCTGGTCGCCAAAGGCTGTGGCGAGGTTCCAATCATGCCGATTTCGACCGGAACCAACAACGTCTTTCCGCTCATGATCGAGGCGACGACAGCCGGTCTGGCTGCCGGTCTGGTGGCAAGTGGTCGGGCTGAAGCGGCGGTGAAACGCGCGCCACGGATTGATGTCTACTGTTCTAAAGCCGGTCGGGTTGCGGCAGATCTTCCCGATGGCGCGCCACCTGACGATATTGCCCTGGTTGATGTTGCTGTCTACGATGAGCGGTTTGTTGCCGCCCGAGCAATCTGGGATAGCAGTCGGATCAGTGATCTGGTGTTGACGCGGGCCGAGCCGGGCAATATCGGTTTGTCGTCAATTGGCGCCAGCTTTCTGGCCGGTCATTATCCGCCTGGACACGGCCTCTACCTGCAACTCGGCCCAACCGGTCAACCGGTGCGAGCGCCGGTAGCGCCCGGGTTGATGCAGACGGTACACGTATTAGACCATCGAGTGCTGGCTCCCGGTGATGTAGTGCAGGTGCGGCGCGAGCGACCGGCAGTGCTGGCATTCGATGGTGAGCGTGAACTGGAACTAGGGGTGGGTGATGTTGCCTGGTTGCGGCTAAATCCGCGTGGGCCGCGAGTGGTTGATCCGCGCCGGGCGATCGGGATCGCGGCAAGCGCTGGCTTTTTTCGAGAGTAATCAGCTTGCCGGTAGCGCATGATTCTGTCGAATCCAGGTCAGTTTGCCAAACGGTAGCGCCGATACCGGTAGCGCATCATCTTGCCTTCAGTTGGGTTGCTGTTTGCGCAATTCCCGCGCTCGGGCAACGTCTTCATAAAAGGAAAAAATCTGTGGGTTCTTGAGCGAATACACAATTTTTACGCTGCCGTTTTCCTGCAATTGATGAAATTCGCTCGGCAACACTCTTTTCGTGGACTGATGTCGCCGACCTGTCAGGTCGTAGTAACTAAGCTGGACATAGAAGCGAGCATTCTTGCGGCGAAACTTGCGCTCAACGGTAGCATCAGTCTCGATTCCATGGGCAAGCACTTCTTCAAAATTGCGCAGACCCTGGAAGAAGGAAAGCACGATCAAACCTAGCACTACTATCACAAAGAGACATAACGATCCGAGGAAGATCAATTCTGGTGACATCATTGCTCTCGCTTTGCGTGTGGAGAGTGAAACACTATAATAGTAAGACATTCATAAAGAGGATGTCAACCTTTCAATCAGCATGAATATAGTTATTGCTGGCGCGCAGGCGAGGTAAGCAAGAGTAATAACAGCAAGTCAGGGCGAACCATCGTTCGCCCTGACCGGTGAGATTGTTATCAAAGATTACAAACGCTCAAAAATCCCGGCTGCGCCCATGCCACCGCCGATACACATCGTTACCATGCCGTAGCGACCGCCGCGTCGCTCGAGTTCATCAAGAATCTGCACGGTCAGTTTGGCGCCAGTGCAACCGAGGGGGTGACCGAGCGCGATCGCGCCACCGTTGACATTAACGCGCTCTTCGTCAAGGTCAAGCTGGCGAATAACGGCAAGGGCCTGGGCAGCGAATGCCTCATTCAACTCGATCAGATCGATGTCGGCCAGAGTCAGGCCGGCCTGCTTCAGCGCTTTGGGAATAGCGACTACCGGCCCGATGCCCATCACCTCTGGTTCGACTCCACCCACAGCGAAGCTGACGAACCGCGCTCGTGGCTTCAACCCTAGTTCAGCCGCCTTCTCGGCGCTCATCACGACCACTGCCGCAGCGCCGTCGCTCATCTGCGAAGAATTGCCGGCAGTTACCGTTCCTTCGACAGCGAAGACCGGTTTCAGTTTTGCCAGTGCCTCGGCTGAGGTGTCGGCGCGGGGACCTTCATCGCGGTCGAAGATCTGCACATAGCGTTGAGGGCGACCATCAGGCCCTGGCTCAACCAGTTCTACCTCAACCGGCACGATGCTGCGGTCAAACAGACCGGCTGCCTGCGCCGCCAGCGCGCGCTGATGCGAACGCAGCGCAAAGGCATCCTGTTCTTCGCGACTGACTTCAAACCGCCGGGCAACGTTTTCGGCTGTCAGGCCCATGCTCAGATAAACTGCCGGATCGTGTTGAGACAGATAGGGGTTAGGCGAGAACTTGTTGCCACTCATCGGCACCATGCTCATGCTCTCAGTGCCGCCGGCAACAACGATCTCGTTCTGTCCAGACATAATCTGATAGGCAGCCATAGCAATCGTTTGCAGGCCCGACGCGCAGAACCGGTTAACCGTCACGCCACAGACGCTATCGGGCAGGCCGGCGCGTTGCGCGGCAACGCGAGCAACATTGAGACCCTGCTCGCCTTCTGGCATAGCGCAACCCATAATCACATCTTCAACCAGCGCCGGATCGATCCCGGCCCGTTCGATCGCTGCTCTCAGCACAATGGCGGCCAGGTCGTCGGGGCGCACAGTGCGCAATGCGCCACGGCCAGCTTTCCCCACGGCGGTACGCACTCCTGATACAATCACTGCCTCACGCATTGAACAACTCCTTCGTTTGATATCGTGAGTGATAGCCGGTACCGGGCTGATGATGGATGCGGGCACATCACCGTTCCCGGCTCAATCCGGTGATGTACCCTTGTGACGGCTATACTGCTAGTTCCGCAGCGGCTTTCCGTGTTCAAGCATATGGCGCGCGCGCGCTTGCGTGCGTTCGTCCTTCAGCAATTCGATCACAGTGATGCGTTCGAGGTTGTGCAGGTAGACATCATCGACCCATTGCGGACTGCTCAGATCGCCGCCGCATAGGACGTAAGCCAACTTCTCGGCCAGCACTGCGTCATAGGGTGTCGCAAAGCCGCCTTCACGCATCTGATAGATGGCAATGCGCGCTGCGGCCAGCCCATCGCGACCGAGCGCATAGCACGGTTTGGCGCTCACCTGCGGTGTATAACCATCGGCCACTAAGCGCAACACTTCGCGCTTCGCTTCACCGATCAGATAATCGGGATTGAAGACGATGCGATCGGTTGGTCGCAGCAAGCCCAGCTCTTTCGCTTCGTGAGCGCTGGTTGCAACCTTAGCCAGCGCAATTGTCTCGAACACCTGCTGGAAGGCTTTGAGCGGATTGTTTCCGCTCCGCGCTGCCGCGGCGATGATCCGTCGGTTCATCTCGGTGCAGCCACCCCAGGCCGGGATTACACCAACACCGAATTCCACAAAGCCCATATAGGTTTCGGCGGCAGCAACCGAGGCCGCGCTGTGCATTGACAGCTCAACCCCACCGCCGAGCGTCTGCCCGAATGGCGCGCTAACGATGGGTTTGGCGCTATCGCGCATGCGGCGGAAGGTTTGTTGTACCAGCGCAGCGTACTCGTCAATGTCATCCCACGCGCTGGCCATCACGGCTGCGCCGACATCGTTCAGGTCGAGACCAGCCGAAAAACGCGGCCCTTGATTGCCGACAACCATGCCAACCCACGGGCCGCGCTCCAGCTCATCGAGGGCAGCAATCAGCATTTCGACGACGCGACCGCTGATCGTGTTAGCCTTTGAATGCAGCTCGAAGCAAAGAACGCCATCGCCCAGATCAATCACGCTGGCGCTCTCGTTGCCAAGAATTTCACGGCCAGCCGTCTTCAACGCGGCCAGATCGATTGCGCGCGGATCGCGTGTTATCGGTTCAAGGCGTCCAGTCGCCACATTGAACGCTGCTGGCGCGCCATTCAGCTCGCCGTAGAAGCGGCCATCAGCCGCGATAAGCTGATCAATCCAGGTCGGCAACGTTTCGCCGAAGGCGCGCATTTGCGCTGCCGTCTCGGCAATGCCCATCGCCTGCCAGAGCTGGAACGGCCCTTGCTCGTGAGCAAAGCCCCAGCGCATTGCGTTATCAACATCGGCGACGCTATCGGCAATCTCTGGCAAACGCCGCGCGGCATATGCCATCAATGGGAAGATCGCTGCTGCCACCAGCTTCGCGCCGCGATCGCCCGTTTCGGCTTGATTGAGAATGAAGCGCAACCGTTCAGGGAGCGATTTGTGTTTGCGCGCTGCCGTGATCAATCCATCAACAGCGGCAGTGCCCTGGGGAGGCACATACTCTAGCGTTTGCAGATCCAGTGGCCAGAACTCGCGCTTACCATCGCGCCTGACCTCTTTGTAGAAACCCTGCCCCGCCTTCTTGCCGAGCTTGCCGGCAGCAACCAGGCGCTGCGTCAGATCGTTTTGGCGATAGACCTCGCGGCTTTCATCGTCGGGAATGGCATCGTACAGATTTGCGGCAACGAAGGCCATCACGTCAATTCCAACCTGATCGAGCAAGCGGAAACTGGCGGTATTTGGCCGTCCGATCAGCGGACCGGTTAACGCATCGACTTCTTCCACGCTATAGCCGTGTTGCAGGGCGAAATTCACCAGCACCTGCCCGGCGTAGACAAAAATGCGGTTGCCGATGAAATTGGGTCGATCTTTGCAGATCACCACACCCTTCCCCAGTCGCTCTTCGGCAAACTGACGGAAAGTCGCAACCACTGCCGGGTCGGCATCGTCGCCGGGGATGATTTCGAGCAGGCGGAGGTAGCGGGGGGGATTGAAGAAGTGGCTGCCGAAGAAATGGCGGCGGAACGCCTCGCTGCGCCCGGCGGCGATCACCTTGATCGGAATGCCGGAGGTATTTGTAGTGACAATGGCGTCCGGTTTTCGCACCTCTTCGAGCCGGGCCATCAGTGCCTGCTTGGGGCCAATCTGTTCAACAATCGCCTCAACGATCCAGTCACACTCGGCCAGCCGGTGAAAATCGTCTTCGGTATTGCCCAGCGTAATCAGTTCAGCGCTTTGTTCGCTGTACAGGTTGGATGGGTGCGCCTTGCGCATGCGCTCGAATCCCTGCTGCACGATCCGGTTACGCACCTGCGGGTGGTTCAGCGTCAATCCTTTCGCCTCCTCTTTCGGAGTCAGTGAGGAGGGTGGAACATCGAGCAACAGTACCGGAATGCCGGTACCGGCTACCAGTGCAGCGATTGCGGCCCCCATCGTGCCGGCGCCGATCACACCAACCCGTTTGATCTGATAGGCCATTGAGTCCTCCTTGACCGTGTCTCTTCATTGCGGACAGGTTGCACCTGGCGAGATGGTTGTAGATTTACAACCATACGTTTAGACGCACTGCGTCATGGATGTTCGTATCATACCACATCATGGAAGAGGAGTGCAACCGGTGGCGATAGGGGATAGGCGATAGGCGATAGCCGATAGCCGATAGCCGATA
>NZ_CAKZNK010000072.1 GCF_937129525.1 uncultured Chloroflexus sp.
ACCCCCAGCAATAAAGCTGCCCGGCCTCGTTAATCACGCAGGTGTGAGAGTCGCCCGCGCTCACCTGCGGCAGATTCGCCGCCGCCTGCGCTACCGGCGCGCCTACCGGCAGCGCCAGCGCGCCTGCCCGCCCGCCGATCGGCGCCCACGCCAGTCCCGCCAGCGCCAGCGCCAGCAGGCCGATCATCCCCCAGCGTTGCCATTGTCGGTGTTGCATTGGTCACTCCATCGCGACACACACAAACACTGTTACTCGCCAGTCGCCGCGCCTGCCATCGGTTCTGGCCCAGGCTCGACTGCCGCGCAGTTGACGCGCCCACGTCGCCGGGGAGCGCCGCTGAGCGTAATAACATCCCTGACGCTCCACGCCAATATCTGTGACCGACTGTAGCAACGCGCGCAACGCCGCGCAATCCCCCAATAGTCCCAGAAAAAACCAGTACTTCTAGAGCGTTTCTGCCAGTACCAAAGTTCTATCTGCCCTCGCGCGCAACAGGTCACCGGGCGCGCAGCCAGACTGACCGCATCCACACCTGCCGTGACCTGAGCGATGACACCGGCGCGCTAACCACGCGCTGCGCCCTGAGCGCGCGAAACGAGCGCAAGGTCAAACCTTGCGCCCGCCGTTACCTTCTCTTTCCATCATGCGCCCTTACCGCGTCACTAGCGGGAGGTAGACTTCCGTTGGGCCGGTCGTCACCACCACCACAGCGCAGCCGAATCGGCTCGCCGCCGACTCCGGCCACGTCCGGGTGGACGATACATGATTTCGTTGCCCTGTTACAGGAAGATTGTCGCGATGCGTAGCCTTACTCTCACCGGCAAATTCCCGGCTGCCACCCAGCTCGCCAACTGCGTTGAAAGTTGAAGTTGGGCTGACTACCGCACTGTCACTTCAGTCGATGCAAACAGCCCGGCTTGGGAACTGAGATCCAGTCGATTGGCCGGCTGCAACGAGGCAATGATGGCGCGCACTTCATCCAGCGTAAACCCAACCGCATCGAGTGAGACTCGAGTGCCGCTGCCACGACGAGGCGCATTCGTTTCAATTGCCGCCCGGTAGCGCTGTCCGCGCGCCGGTTCGATGCGCGTGCGCCATGGCCCGATGACCTCAACCGGAATGGAATTGTCAATGCCTGGCAGTCGATCAAAGGTAATGATCAGCCGCCGGCCAACGCCGGTATAGATCACGCCATTCATTCGCGGCCCGCGAAAACGCAGCAACGCTGCTCGATATACTCCTGTCGGCGCAGTTGCTGGCAGCACTACCGAATCAGCCATCTCGTTGAGGCGGGCCGGCGCGACTACCGTATTGATACGTAAGAGCGGCCATGCCGGATCAAAAAGTGTTTGGATCGGCGCGCCAGACGCTTCAGCTCGCCCGTTCCACGCTCGCTCAAAGGTGAAGGCATCGCGAATCTGGTCGCCCGTTACCAGCCATCTGAAATCAACCAGCTTCCAGACGACTCGACTGGTTTGAGTGGCGCCAGACGGCCCGATCAACTCCGTGATACTCAGTACGTGACCATCTCGCTCATCGATTGCCATGAGCACAGTTAAGGGTTCGGTAATTTCTGGCGGGAAGTCGATAGGGCTAAACCCGCGAAAACTGACAATAGCCGCCAGCCGGTCGCCAACCCGCTGCCGTCCCAGCAAACGCAGATTCGATGCAGCGGCGGCCTGTTGCAGGTACGAGTGCGGAATTGCCCATGGCCCGCTGGCCCGGCGCGCCTGGTAGGCTGTCTCCTGCTGTTCTGGGGTGAATGAAGTTACTACCAGATCCGGTTCGTCCGGCAGGGCGCGCACCGGCAGATCGCCGTAGAGGGTCGGCGCGTAGGCGCCATCGATTGCATAGTAGAAGCGACGACTGCCATCACCTAACTGAAATTCGTAGGGCGCGCCGCCTTCAACGTGACGTAGTTGCAGGCGATGGCGGGCCGGATTATCGCGGTCGTGCCAGATTTCGGCGAAGAGCGGGGCCAGGGTGCGATTGCTGAAATACCAGAGGGTCTGGTAGCGCGCCTGCCAGACGGGAGGGCCTTCCGGCTCGGGAATGCCGCCATGCGCGAGCGCCTGTGCCACCAGTTCCGCCGCACTCAACGTCGGTTCGGCTGCGTTGGTGATGACAACGGTGAACGATTGCCGAAACAAGCCGGGCAAGATGAGCAGCGCGACGATAGCGCCTAGCGCCAGCAACGGCGCGACCGACATGAGCTGCGCCAGCCGGTCGCGGGGGGTGGCAATCTTGAGCAGTCGAGCGGCAACGCGGGGTGGCAAGGGCGACTCGCTAACCCAGCGTCGCAACGCCGCCGCCAAATCACGCATTGCCTCATGCCATTCGCGTTCAAACAATCGACAGTGCGCGCAATTCGCGAGATGGTGTCGGGTTGCCTCAAACAGGCGTAGATGCTGGATTGGATCAATCAGCGCGCGCCGGGTTGGTTCGCACGCATCATCGCTCATCTGAACGGGCAGCGCGTGACCAGTTTTAGGCGCCAGAGTCTGCCCAGCCTGCGCCAGCGCATTCACTGCCTCTTCCGGATCACAATTGAGGATTCGAGCCAGCCGCGCGCTATCGGCCTTCAGCAGAACATTGGCCAATATCGCCATGCGCTGCGACAACGGCAAGGCGCGCAATGGCCCCAGGATTGGCGCCGCTGCCGGCGCCGGTCGGCGCTGGAGCGGGAGACCGGCAAACTTCACTACCGCCGCCTGATACAGGCGGGCAATCAGATCATCGTCGCGCCATGACACAGGTGGCGTGGCGCGCAATCCAATGGCCCACTGGCGCAGTAGTTGCCACGCTGCCCGCTCATCAGGCGCCAGCGCCAGAGCGATACAATAGCAGGTATCCCCAGTTTGAGAAAGCCAGTGCGTCAGTTCACTGTTCATCGCGAATCTTCGTTGACTGTTCTGGCAAGTCAGCGTCAGCCGCTAACTGCTCTTGCAACCGCCACATCGCCTTCACTCGCGCGCGATGCCACACTGCGCTCTTGGGGCCGGTCTCGCGCAGCAGCACGATCCGCTGCAACATGAGTCGCAAGCGCGCGCGTCGTTGCCATGCGCTCTCCTGTTGTTCATCAGAAGCCATCAGCGCGCCTCATTGCCACCGGTTAACCGGCAATCATTCGCTCAAACCGTCGTCCTGCTCGCGCTCCTGGCACCGGCGTTGACGCCAGCACCTCATCGATGATCGCCTGCGCTGTCACGTGCCGCACACGCGCCGCCGGACTGACAATCAGGCGATGGCCGAGAACCGGTTGCGCCAGTGCCTTGATGTCATCCGGCGTCACGTAATCACGTCCGTTCAATGCCGCCCATGCCTGCGCCGAGCGGTACAGCGCTAACGCGCCGCGCGTACTCGCGCCGAGGTAGACATCCGGGTGAGTGCGCGTCGCCGCAGTCATCGCCACAATGTACTCGACAATCAGATCATCAACGTGAACCTGCTTGATCTCTTCTTGCAGGGCCAGTAATTGATCAATTTCAACCACTTTGGGCAATGTTTCAAGCGGATGACCTTCACGTTGCCGCTTGAGAATGGCAATCTCGTCGAGTCGGTCGGCATAGCCGAGATGAACGCGCAACAGAAAACGGTCGAGTTGCGCTTCCGGCAACGGAAAGGTTCCTTCGTACTCAATCGGGTTCTGCGTGGCCAGCACGACAAACGGCTGTGGCAGCGGATGGGTAACGCCATCAACCGTAATCTGGCGCTCTTCCATCGCTTCCAACAGGGCCGATTGCGTCTTCGGCGTCGCGCGATTGATCTCATCGGCCAGCACGATCTGAGCCATAATTGGGCCGGGCCGAAACTCAAAATCGCGCGTCTGCTGATTGAAGATCGATACACCGGTTACATCGCCGGGCAACAGGTCAGGCGTACATTGAATGCGCTTAAAGCTCGAACCGATCGAGCGAGCAATACTCTTAGCCAGCATCGTCTTGCCGGTGCCAGGCACATCTTCAATCAAGACGTGTCCACGACACAACAAGGCAACCAGCACTAGCTCGACAATCCGGCGTTTGCCGATAATCACCTGTTCGACATTCGCCACGATCCGCGCAGCTACTTGCTGTACATTCTCCACATGCACCTCTATTTCAGATATTGTTTGACTTGATGCACAAGCAGTATACCACGATCACTGCCGGAAACGCCGGTTACGAAACCGCCAACCCGCTCCTTGAGCGCATTCGTCTCGCCCTGTTTGCTATTCCTATGGTATCCTGATGCAAACAGCGTTACACGGAGGTCTGGCAATGCTTGAGCGCGTGGCGGTCTTGTACAATCCACTGAGTGACGCCTCGATTCAGCTCTCGCGCGAAGTCGTTGATTGGCTGACAGCGCGCGGGGTCAATGCCATTCGCGGCGTATCGCAAGAGTTTCGCGATCAGCCGCAACTGGTGGCCGATTGCGATCTGATGATTGCTCTCGGCGGTGACGGAACCGTGCTCCGCGCTGCCCGGCTCTGCTTCCCGCACAATATTCCCGTCTTGCCGGTCGCCCTCGGCCATCTTAGTTTTATGGCCGAAATTGGCCCCGACGAAGTGTTCAGCGGCTGTGAGCAGATTATGAATGGCGGCGGCTGGTTTGACGAGCGAGCGCTGGTGCGCGCTCAACTCTGGCGCAAAGGGCAGAAACTCGGCCAGCACACTGCGCTGAACGAGGTCGTGATCTCGCGCAGCGACTTGAGTCGCATTGTAAACGTCCACGTTACCATTGACGATAGTCCATTGACTACCTATCACGCCGATGGGGTCATTGTCGCCACCGCCACCGGCTCGACCGCGTATGCGCTGGCGGCGGGTGGGCCGATTGTCGATCCCCGCTCACAAGCGCTTGTGCTGGTGCCAATTGCCGCCCATCTGACCAATATTCCGTCGATGGTGCTGCACGAAGACGCCGTGGTTACTATGCAGCTCCGTTCTCGTCACCACGCGCTGCTGGCAGTCGATGGACGCGAAAATATTGACCTGATCGAAGGGGATGAAGTTGTAGTGCGACGTAGCCCGCAGGTTTGCACCTTCGTGCGGCTCCGCCCCAGCAATCAGTTCTACACCCAACTGGTCGCCCGGTTGCGCCGTTCGTGAACGCTACTGCTGATCGCTATCTCTGAAGTGTCATATAATTTAATTGTTCGATGCAGTGCGCTGCGCGCCATGGCCTGAACCGTACAGCGCCATCACTTTGCCGGGCAAGCGCCGTTATCACATCTTTGCCCGCTTGCCGCTATCGGCGACGCCCAGAACACTGTAACGACGAGACACATTGTTGTTATCGCGCCGTCAGCGCGAGCGAATATCGGCTTCAATCACTCTATTTCACCGCTGCGCCGTAACGAGCGCAGCAGATAAAGCCTCGCCAGCGTATCGCAAGCAGATCAAGGAGAAGAGAACGTATGATTCGTTACACAGGCGCTTCGGTGAGTGGTCGCATTAATGCCCCGATTGAGGCCATCTGGGAACTGGTAAGCGATGTTGAGCGCCATCCACAAATTGCCGGCAGCGGCGAAGTGCAGGCAGTGACGATTCGCGGCGGGCGACCGCTCACCGCTGGCGCAGTGTTTGAGTCACAACAGTTTATGCGCGGGATACACTACGTGACGGCTAACCGGGTGGTGATCTGGGATCCTCCCTACCGGTTTGCCTGGCGCGTCGGTCTGCCCAGCGCCCCCGGTATTGCCCAAATCTGGATGTTCCATCTCCAGCCGGAAGCCAATGGCGTTCGGGTGACCAATGGCGTGGCGCTGATCTATGCGCTCCCCACATTCTTCCCGTTTTCTCTCTTGCGCAAGAAGATTGCTCAGGGTTACGCCAGCTCGATGACCCCAACCCTCGACAATTTAGCCCGCATGGTCAATGCGCCACCACCTGCTGATGTGCGGGAGGTGACCGAACCGCCTGCCGAACTCACCGCTCTCTTGCCGCCACTGATCGTGCCCGGCGCAACCATGATCGCCGCTGCCATTGCCGCTGTGGCCGGTGCGCTGGCAATCCGGCGGCGACTCCAGCGCTGATTGCTCTCTAAAGATCAGATGCCAGGCAACGGGCGATTGCCCAATCCTGGCATCTGTGTTTTCTCCCATCAGTTATGGTAGTGGAATGCCCAATGTCGCACTGCCGCCACGCGCGCCACCGCCGGGATAGATTGAGCGCTCGGCCACAATTGGTTGATTGCTACGCACAATTGCAGCGACAGCAGTCTCGTTGGGGAAGGCTTCATGCAGCGCGAGCGTGTAGCGCGCTCCGGCGGCAACACGCGCGCCTACCTCTGTCTTCGTGCCATCGCCGAAGATGACCTCAACTGTTACAACTGCCGATAACGGGCTGGTGTTGCTCAGACAGAGATAGTATGTCGCGTCGCTGGTACGACCATCAATGAAGGCCCAGCGGTATGCCGGAGCGCGCGCGCCAACCCCAATTGTGCCCACCGTGCCGCCCGCAAAGCGCATAACCCGCTCAACCGCCACCGGACGGTCAGCAGTTACTTCGGTGGCAAAACCGAGATCGGAAACCACTTCATTTACATCGATTGCCAGTTGCGCGCGCGGCGGAATGGCGTAGCGTCGCGTCGCCGCAACCCCCTGCGGACCGCGAAAACTGGCCTCAACGTTGGCCGGTTGATTGTTTGGATTGAGTACCAGCAGCCAGGTTCGAAACTCGCCTTCGGTAGTGCCTTCGGCAAAGAGCCATCGTCGTGAAAGCGTGTCAATCCCGCGCCCGGTATGCAAACCGCTTCCGCCAGGCCCGAATCGCATGGTGCGCTCAACCGCTACCGGCTGATCGGCAATGATCCGCGCGCCAAAACTGGTATCAGCCAGCGGACGGGTGCCATCGGGTAAGGTAATGTCATGCACTGCCACCACCAACCGACTGCGCGCCCCGATCTGCACCTCTTGCTCGAAGATAGCGCCGTTGCGCTCCATGTAGGTAATCTGCGCTCTGGTGTCACTCGACTGTGGATTGAAGATGATTAAATACGTCTGGGTCTGTTCAGTCGTGCTTCCTTCCGCAAAGTACCAGACCCGCGAGAGGCGATCAATTCCTGGCCCGCTGTCAATATCGCTGGTTAGCGCCATCGATCGCTCGGCCAGGATGGCCTCGTTGGCTTCAACAATCGCTGGCAATGAATTGGCGCCTGGCACAACGTCATTGACATTTACATCAGCGCGACCGCTGCCAGGCACCTGCACTTCCCGCACAATCGGCTGGCCACCGGTCGGCAAGAAGGTAATCCGCGCCCTTGCCGGTCGCGAAGCAGGGTTGTAAAGGCTTAGACGCTGGCTGTAACCAGCGGTGTTCCCTTCCGCAAAAAACCAGCGCGCTCGCACGGTAGCCGTATCCGTCTGTTCCCGTAGCGCCGGCAGGAGGGCGCGCAATGCCGGGTACGGATCCACCGCTGCCGGACTGACCTCGGAATGACCGGCAATCGTCGGGCGCAAGCCACCATTCGCCGTTGGTTGTTGAGCATTCGGCGCAATGTTGTAGGTCTGGGTCAGCCAGGCCAGCAATGCAATCAAGCGGGATTGAGCAGCCGGCGTGAGCGATTGATTGGCCGGTGTCAGCAGGGCAATCTGCACATCGGCGACGCTGCCCGCCACCTGACGCACCAGTGAAGTCGGCCCACCCAGCCGCCCCTCAAACAGATTTCCCTCGCTATCGATAATGTAATGATAGATGAGGTCGTCCCAATCAAGCACATTTGTCTGATACACCAGCAGAGCGCGCAAGTAGGCCAGCGTGGCTGCCGGTGGCACATCAATCGCAAGCTGATGGATGACAACACCGCGCGGATCACGTCGATCAGGCCGGGCTGCTGCCGGTTCGGCCCAATCGACACGCGCAATCTGAAGTGGGCGCGGAGTGAGTACCGGCTGGCCAAACAAGATTGGGCGTTGCGGCAAACCGGCAGCGAAGATCGGCGGCGTGATCTGGGTGGCCAGGTATGTCACCGTGACATCGTTGAGCACTGCCGAGGCGCGTGGAATCTGGCTGGTAAACGTCACCCGCAATTGCAGATAGCGGGTATCTTCTGGCAACGCCAGCGGCGCAGCCGTTGCCATTGCTTCAGCGTCAGCAGCCGGCGGTTCGTCGGCAGCAACCAACGGCAACCAAGGCCCCCAATCATCATCACCGCCGGTTGGCGGCGTGGCCCGCGCCCGCAATTCCAGACGCACATCGGTGCCGGAAACCAGCTCGGCCCGCCAGATCGCGCCGGCTGCATTGGTAGCAAACGCCGTCTCGAACGGCGCTGAGATAAAGCTACCTTCACTCGCTTCGGCGTCGAGCCGCAGTTCACCGCCGCTATTGTTCGCCACCAGCAAGCCCTGCACTTCACCGGCTTGCCAATCGCTCACACTGCTCAGACGCCAACTCGACACCTGCGCCGCCAGACGATCGGGCCGTGCCATCACCGGCCAGGTCGTCACCAGGATTCCGGCCAGCGCGATCAGCAGGCCTACTCTCAGCGCCATTTGTCGACTCATACCTTGCGCCTCGTTGCCAGAGCGACTTGCGCCACTCGGCCCAGATCAGGCTACTGTCATGTCTAAACGTTCATCGTGGATATGATTATACCGGCAGATACAGCCTGTCGTCCACTTTTTTAAACTCAAAACGCATGACAATTCACTGACCAGACGGATCGAGCCGGGCGTCAGGTCGACTCGATCCCTCTGATTCCTTAGCGGTCGGGACGAACCGCGCCGTTGAACGCGCCTTTGTACAGGTTAGCCGAGTCGTACAACAGCCAACCTGATGCCGCTTCCGGCTGCTCTTCTGTCGCATCAATCTGGGCGCGCACCTCTGCCGGGCCATACTCAACCACGACCGGCGCCCAGGGGTCGGTGTGGTCTTGCAGCCATGGCCGTTGCTTGCCATAGCTGGCCGCCATCTGCCGGCCACCATTCCGCACTGCGATCTGAAGCGTTTCGTAAGGGAACTTAACCGGCACGGCGATATTTTCCAGCCCACCCCACCAGAGCGACGGATACGGCATCGGGCAAACATAATCGGTAAATTCACCCATGCGAGCCATGTCCTGCGCGATTGTCAGCGAAGGCCCGTTTACGACCCGACCGAAGACATCAACCGACATAAATGCGCCAGCAGCGTTTACCGCATAATGCGCCCGTTGCATAAATTCGAGAATGACATCGAACATCCGGCCCGGATTATCAACCGGATCAATCGGTTCGCTAAACAGCAGCTTATCGCGAAATTCGGCCCGTGTGCCAAACCAGTCTGGGAAACGGATATAGTCAAAGTTGATCTCATCAAAGCCCATCTGCGCCGCCTCAACCGCCAGCGCAATGTTGTAATCCCAGACATTCTGGTTGGTCGGATCGAGATAAGCGTAGCGAATACCCGGCCCCGGATAATCGGCGTACACTTCACCGGTCGAGCGGAGCCGAATCGACCATTCAGGGCGGGCATCAGAGAGGGCGTTATCGTGCGAGAAGAGCTGTACCCGCGCAATGGTATAGATACCCCGCTCTTTGGCTTTCGCCAGGATCGAGGCAAAATCGACTCTTGGCGCGCTGAGACCCAATTCACGCACCAGCGGCACCTGTGAGTCGTAATAGACCATGCCCAAATCGTCACGCAGGTCGCTCTTGATGTCGATCACAATGGCGTTTAGCTCAGTCTGGTCGATCAGATCAAAGAATCGATCAACCAGTCGCGGCACTGACGCAACTGCAGCAGTGATGTAGATACCACGCACATAGAACGGTTCCAGTTCGATTTGTTCCGGCATCTTTCCCGGCTCAATCGGGATAACCCGTTTGGCATACCCTGGAGCCAGCACCTGCACAAAACCGCGCTCGGGGAGATTGGACAGGCGGAACCGCCCTTCCACACTGTCGTTGATTCGCACAAACGATACTGCGGTTGAGGTAATCGTTTCGGTCGCGATAATCGCGGCATTCGGCACCGGCTTGCCGGTTGTTGCATCGATGAGCTGAGCAAAGAGGGTATCAGGCCGGATTGCCACATCAAGCGTCGTCGCGCGGGTAAACGCCTGCGTGGCTGCCGCAAAACCATCGGCTTCGACGGTCACTTCACCGCTTGCCGTCGGCACATCGCGCAATACGTAGCGTCCGTCGGCGTCGGTTGTGACGCTCAAGGCAGCGAGTTTGACCGTCGCGCCAGGGACGGGCTGACCAGTATAGGCGTTTGTCACTACACCGCTCAGCGTATTGGGGCGCAAACTGAGATCGAGCGCGGTTGCGCGCGTTACCGTCTCAGTAGCCGGCGCGTAATCAGAGGCGCGCACTGTTAGCGTGAATGTCTCTGGCACATTGATCAGCGTGTATCGTCCGGCGGTATCGGTCAATACAGACTCCGTTGCATTATCGGCCAGACTCACCTCTGCGCCGCTAATCGGTTGACCGGTATAGGCATCGGTCACAACTCCACTCAGCGTATTGGGGCGCAGCGTCGTGGTGATCGTGACAGTGAAAACACCGCTTTCGCCAACGCCAGGCTGGTTAGCCAGGGGCAGACTGAGCGATTCATAGGCCGGCGCCGTCAGTGCCAGCGTATCCTCCGGTTGCCAGCGGTCGGTCTGGAAGCGCCCCTGCTCATCGGTTGTCAACGTCTGCTCGCCAATTGCCACTGTTGCCCCGGCAACCGGCTGTCCGGTATAGGCGTCGGTCACAACACCGGTAAGCACGACCGGACGAACGGTACATCCAACCAGGAGCATCAACAGCAAGAGCAAGAAAAACCAGCGGCGAGCCTTTCGCCCATGTAACAACGCCATGGTTGTCAAACTCCTTTTTATTTTGGGATCTGCCGGGAACCTGCGCACCGGCCAGGTGTATCTTAAAAGGTTGACAACAGACTGTCAAGAAAGCTATCGTGACCGTCTTCTTGATTGACAGATCGTCAGGTAAATTCACAAAAAGCGAAGATGTTCTTCACAAAAACAAAAGGAGAGGCATGGTTCATGATGCCACATTGACCAAACGATCAACTAATACTTCGTAGATAATGTGTGGTTCCTGTTTCCCTTTCAACTTTGTTGCGCCTAACTCGCGCAGCGGATAGATTGATTGGCCACCGAGCGCCTGAACTAAATGTGATGAAACAATAATCTGTCCGGCCTGAGCAATCCCGCATAAGCGTGAGGCAGTATTGACCACATCGCCAATCAGGGTATAATCCTGGCGCTGCTCTGAACCGATATTGCCTACGACGGCTGAGCCGTAACTGATGCCAATCCCCATGCCGATCTGAAGACCCAGCTCATCTTGCCAGATTTTGGTCAACTGGCTAAAGGCCTGCTGCATGGCTACTGCTGCCTTGAGCGCGCGTTGTGGATCATCGGGATGCGCGATTGGCGAACCGAATACGCCGATGAGTCCATCGCCCAGAAACTTATCAATTGTGCCATCATGCGTGTAGAGCGCCTCAGTCATTGCCGTAAAATAGCGGTTCAGGATCTGTTCAACCAGCACACGCGCATCAATCTGCTCGGTCAGGGTAGTAAAACCGCGCATATCGGCGAAAAGCACCGCCACCGCGCGTTCAGTTGGCGCGCCGAAATTCCCGCCGGCGCTGAGCAGACGTTCGGCGATCTGCGGCGAGACATAGCGGCGAAAGACGCTACGCACACGCTCGCGCTCTTGCCATTCGAGCTGTTTAATCGCGCTAATATCGCGGAATACGACAACTCGACCCAGCGCTTTCCCGTCAACACTGCGCACAGGCGCAATACTCACGCTGAAGTGCAACTGCGGCCTCGGCTCGATCTCAACCGTGGTCGGCTGCTCACATTCGAGCAATGGCGAAATGGAGTGCAAAGCCGGAAATTGATCGACCGGCTGGCCGTGGTGTACGTCCGGATCGATCTGCAACCGTTCGCGCGCCGCCGGATTAGCCAGCAATAAGCGCGCGTCGGGATCAATCAATACGATTGGATCGGGCGCGCCGCGGAGCACAGCGTCTAGCGTGGAACGTTCGTCACTCACAATGCGGTATAGACGAGCGTTCTCCAGAATCTGCACGATCAGACTGGTCACGGTAGAGACCATCTCAAGTTCAGTCTTTTCCAGCACGCCGCGCGCTGTTGTATCCAGACAGAGTACGCCTTGCGTTTGGCCATTCACCTTCAACGGCGCTAGCAAGACTGAGGTAATCTCACAGCGCCCCAATAACGTCTCCAACTGAGCAACGTTGATCAGAGCGCCAGGATCGTCAATCAATTTCGGTTGCTCCAACATTGCCACCCGTGCCGCCAAAAATGGATGACGCTGGATGAGCTGCCTCAGCTCGGCTTCGTATTGCGCTATCGGCCCGCTCAACGCAATGACGGTATCAGTAGATTGCGGGCCGAAGAGAAGCATTGCCGCCTGTCTTGCGCGAAAGATATGCGCCACCGAATCCAGCGTTCGTTGCAAGTTTTCGGGCGCAGCGATTTGCGCGGTTAGCGCCAGCGACAGGCGGTTGATCTCGCTTAATTGCCTGATTCGACGCTGCTCGTTCTCAAATAATCGCGCATTGCCGATGGCAATTGCCAGTTGGTTGGCAATTGCCAGCAAAATGGCTTCATCGTTCTCGCTAAAAGCAGCCGGTTGCGGACTCCGCACCTCGATCGTGCCCAACACCTCTCGCGGCAACAGGATCGGCACGCTCAAGCCCGAACGCATCCGCACTTCATCAGGCAACATTGGCACAAACCGCGCCTCGCGCGACAGATCGTCGATGCGCAGTGGTTTGCCATGACGGAAAACCCATCCACTCAAACTCCTCTCACTCGCCAGCGCGAGCTTCGTTGACACCGACTGGTTCGCCTTTGCGACTGCCCGCGCGATCAATTGGTTTTGCTCGCGCATCACGAGCGCCACCAGCGGATAGCCAAACTGATGATGGATCATCTGCACCAGCAATCGACCCAGTTGATCCATCTGCATCAATTCTGAGAGCAGTCGGTTTAACTCGTTGATCCGACGCAGCTCCTCAGCCCGTCGGGCCAGTAGTTCTTTCTGTTGCTCGCTTAACCGGTACAAACGCGCGCTTTCCAGCGCTACCGCGCTCTGAGCGGCCACCGATGCCAGTAACTCGAGGTGTTCGGCAGTGAAGTATCCCGGCGTGTGATGAACGAGGGTGATCACCCCCCACACCCGATTGTCGCGAATGATCGGCATTGCCGCCACCGACCGCACATCGTTGTGCACATCGGAAGTTACCAACCAGCGCGAGTCGAGGCGGGTATCAGTAATCAGGATCGGGCTGCGTTCGCGCAAAGCCAACCCGGCCACACCGTAACGCAAGATGTCTTGCAATTCGGCTACCGGCTGATGTCGGCTGCTTGAATAGAGCATGATCTTGTCTTCAACAAACCCGGTCAGAATGATACTGGCTCGAATTGCGCCAATCGCATCGGCAAGGTGGTTGAGAAAACCGGTCAGCAAAACATCAAGGTCGATGCTTGATCCCAAATCGCGCGACAGATGAAGTAGTAGCTCGGTTTTGCGTTGCTCGTGTTGCAGACTGCGCTGCGCGCGTTGCAGGCGCAACAACGCGCGCACCCGCGCCAGCAACAGGTTGAAATCAACCGGCTTGAGCAAGACATCGTCGGCGCCGGCATCGAGATTGCTGACGCTGGTATCGAGATCGGCATGGGCCGAAACAATGATGACTGGAATGAATGGCTTGGAAACATCGGCCTTGATGCGACGAGTCACCTCAGCGCCATCAATGCCGGGTAGCGCCAGATCAAGTAACACCAGATCGGGAGTAATTAATTGCAAAAAGCTCAGCGCTTCTTCGCCTGAATTAGCCACCGATACCCGGAAACCATCGCGGATAAGCACAGCCTGGAAGAAACGCCGAATATCAGGATCGTCTTCAACGACAAGAATATGTGCTGGTTCGGGCATACCCGCTCCCCGTGAGATCGTCCCCGCCTGTAGTATAGCATGTGAATGCGGAATTGCACGACTGCAGGGCAGGCGAGATAAACGATCATCACTGAGGACTGAAGCCGATAGGACCGGGCGTATTCGTGTCTACCCTCGATCCAGTTCAGCCGCTGCCGCTACGGTATGAGCATGAATATCGACGGTATTGGCAATCTGCCGCGCATAGCCGCCAGCCATCGTCACCGCCACCGGCACGCCGGCTGCCCGGCAATAGCCAAAGACCAATCGATCGCGTTCGGCCAGGCCCGCCTTCGTTAAACTCAACCGACCCAACCGATCATCGTAATACGGATCGGCGCCGGCCAGGTAGATCACCAGATCGGGTCGGGCTGCGGCAAAGGTCTGCTGCAATCCCCACTCAAGCGCGTCAAGGTAGACAGCGTCACCGGTAGCATCAGGCAACGCAATGTCGAGATCACTCTGCTGTTTCCGAAAGGGAAAGTTATGCGCGCCGTGGATCGAGAAAGTAAAGATCGCCGGATCGCCGGACAGAATTGCCGCAGTGCCATCACCCTGATGGACATCACAATCGATGATTGCAATCCGGCGCGCCCGACCTTCAGCCTGCATGGCGCGCGCCGCCACTGCCGCATCGTTGAAGACACAGTAACCGGCGCCGGCATCAGCAAAAGCGTGGTGAGTGCCACCGGCCAGATTGACGCCTACCCCCTCGCTTAACGCTACCCGACAGGCAGCAATTGTTGCCCCAGCAGACCTTCGCGATCGTTCGACCATCGCTGGCGACCACGGAAACCCGATCCGGCGTTGTTCAGCAGCAGTCAACTGCCCGTTCAGTACGCGCTCGATATATGCTGGCGTATGCGCGCGGGCCAGTTCTGCCACAGTCGCCGCTTCGGGCACGTGCAACCGTTCGAGCGGTACAATGCCCTCAGCTACAACGCGCTCGCGCAACAGCGCATACTTCTCCATCGGGAAACGATGACCCGGCGGTAGCGGCAAGACAAACGTGTCAGAATAAAAGGCTCGCATCTATTCGACCGTACTCGTTCCAGTCGTGATCCGGCGACGACGCTCTTCACCCAGCCAGCGCAATGCTCGCACCACCAGCAACACAACTGTGAGCGGTATCAACAATAACCCGACCACTGCGCTGTAAACTGACAATTGATCACTGCCGTTCGCGCTGAGAATCAGATAGAGCGTATAACTGAGGTAATAGACCAGCAGCAAACTGCCCTCACGCTGCGAAACGATGCAGCGGGTAAAGAAAATGGGCAGACAGATCAGCGCGGCCCCAACCATAACCGGCAAATCAAGCCAGATCGTCACTTCGGGCACCGTGATTGGCTGCGGCGAGAGCGCCATTGTCAACGCCAGCACGAACAGCAGATTGAGCACATTGCTACCGATCACATTGCCAACCGCAATGTCACGCTCACCGCGCAATCCGGCAACCACCGAGGTAGCGATTTCAGGCAAGGAAGTCCCAATGGCGACAATCGTCAGGCCAATGATCAGCTCGCTGACTCCCAACCACGTGGCAAAGGTTACCGCACCATCAACCAGCCAGCGCGCCCCTACCACCAATAACGCCAACCCACCGGCAATCATTGCCAGTTGTAGTACCAGCGCTTGCCAGCGATGAGGATGCTGATGGCGCGAGTCCGACTGCTCTGCTTGCGTGCCGCGTGGCCACATCACCCACAGATACCCGATCAACCCCAAGAGCATAATCGCGCCATCCACCCGCGACAGTGAACGATCGAGCGCCAGCAACAAGGTCAACAGCGAAGCGCCGATCATAACCGGTAAATCGCGGCGAAAGATCTGGCGATCCACCGGCAGCGAGCCAAACATCGCTGCCACGCCGAGGATTAACATCACGTTTGCAATGTTGCTGCCAATGATATTGCCCAGCGTGATGTCGCCCTGCCCGGCAAATGCCGATTGCAAACTGACCGCAACTTCCGGAGAACTGGTACCCACTGCCACCACTGTCAGGCCGATAATCAGCGATGAGACCCCAAGACTGGCAGCCAGGCTCGCCGCGCCGCGAACTAACAGATCGGCGCCAAAAACCAGCAACACGATCCCGGCGACAAAGAGCACAATCACCATAACTACATCCTGACACAACGCGCCCCCTGTCGATGACAGGGGGCGAAATAATCCCGCTCACGAGCCAGTTGAGGCGCGACCGGCTCGACGGGAAGCGTCAATAACGCCGGCCGCCGAAACCGCCGCGATCACCACCGGAACGAGGGCCGCGCGAACCCTTGTCCTCAGCCTCGTTGACCCGAATTTCACGACCATTGATCGGCTGACCATTGGTCTGGCTGATGACCTTCGCTACATCAGCGACATCCATCTCGACAAAGCCAAAACCACGTGATCGACCCGTCTCACGATCGTTAATTACTCGCGCGCTGCGCACATCACCGTAGGCCTGAAAGAACGACTCCAGTGTTGCGTCATCTACGCTCCAGGCCAGATTGCCAACAAAGAGCTTCACGTACATCCGGTCCCACTCCCTCCGCATTGTTACCAAATGCGGTCACTCACGGGGCTAATGCCCACAAACCACGCCTCCGAAACAGTACGCCACACGCTTCGCCTCTAAGCGGTAACGGTTCACAGCGCCGCGTGCTGTTCCTCAGGCGTGGAGGTCATGCGGGCAGGGGAGTCGATCGGGCCATGAGCGGACGAACAGACTCTCGCGGCAACGTGACGCTGTGTAACGGCTATAGTGTAGCACATTCAGCGCCGAATGAAAAGACCTTTGAAGTCTCAGTTAATAGCAGGTTATGGTCGGTGCCCGATCAACCGGTTTATGATTGTCTTCCGATCAAACTTTGGGTCAATGCGCGCAGGCGTTCCCGCGCCGCTATTGCCGCCGGGGTCGGCGATTGCACTGCCGCAAGCGCCGCAAATGCTGCCTGATGATGTTCGCCGGCCATTGCTGCGCAGTAGGTGCGCGAACCGGCTGCATCAAGAATGGCAAGCGCTTCGGCGACTGCCGCATCGTCAAGAACGGATTGTCGGTAGAGTGCGGCCAATCGCTCGCGATCAGGGCTATGCGTCAGCGCGTGGACGACCGGCAAGCTTACCTTGCGCCGATAGAGATCAGCCGCAAATGGCTTGCCGGTCTGTTCCGGCGCGCCCCAAATCCCCAAAATATCATCTTCGATCTGGAAAGCCAGACCCAATGCGCGACCAAACTCGGAGAGCGCCGCAACCGTTGCTTCCGGCGCGCCGGCAGCCCGCGCCCCTAACTCGGCAGCGCCGGCAATCAACGCTGCCGTCTTGCCGCCGATCATCGCGAGATAGTCGTCCGGTGTGATACTCAGATCGCCCTCAAAGCTGAGATCGAGGTACTGACCTTCACAAATGCGCAAGATAATTTCATCAAACCGACGCAAAATCGTCAATACCCGTTCAACAGGCACACCAGTATCGGCGAGCCGGTGAATTGCCAGATGCGCAATCACAAACATTGCATCACCGGCATTGATGCCGTGAGCCAAACCCCAAATGTTCCAGAGTGTGCGCCGACCTCGTCGCATGGCGCTGTCATCCTCGATGTCGTCGTGAATCAGCGAGAAATCGTGCAGTAACTGGATACCCGCCGCCAACGGCAATGCCTGTTGGGGATCGCCGCCGGCTGCTGCGCAGGCCAGCAATACCAGTTGCGGTCTGATCAGCTTGCCCGGATCGGCTGTAGCAGGAGTCAAATCTTCATTACGCCAGCCGAGGTGATATTCCTGCATAGCGTAGAACCGACTTAACCGTCCTTCGACCACCGGAAATGCGGCGCGCATTTCCGCCTGAATTTGTGTTTTAACGTCATGTTCTGTCGTCATACGCATTACAAATCCATTACATCTATAAGTTTCCACAGATAGTTCAGCAGCAATCTATCAAAAGAAGCAAATCCGCAACGTTTTTCAAGCGATTACGACAAATTATCGTAGAAGACAATCAACTAATAGTACTATCTTTCATCATTACGTAATTTTTTGATCTTTTCGAGTTGATGGTGAAGCCGTACACTCGCAGCAAGGGATAGAACCGTGATGTACAGCTATCACTGTCAACTTGTGAGGTGTGATTATGGCATTCAACCTGCGCTTTCGTTTCAGCCCAACCAAAGATGGCCTGGTCAAAGTGCTCGGTCCGCTCGAGACGGAAATTATGCAAATCCTTTGGCAAGAGGGAGCTAGCACTGTCAAGAAAGTCCATCGCAGGTTAGCCCAACAACGTGACATTGCCTACACGACTGTTATGACCACGATGAGTCGCCTGGCCGAGAAAGGCGTGCTTAAGCGTGAACGAGAAGGGCTGGCCTACGTCTACACACCGGTCATCAGCGAAGATGAGTTTGTCAATATGGTGGTGCGACAGGTGCTCGATGGCCTGCTCGACGATTACAGCGATACTGCGATCTCATATATGGTCGATTACCTGGCTCACAACAACCCGGCTGAATTACGTCGACTCCAGCGCGAAATCAGTCGCCGGTTGAACACGTAAATCCTTGCCACTCCCACATGCCTCCCTGCGTGACAGGGTACACACCGCTGCCACGCAGGGAATGGCATCATTGTTGCTCTGCTTCACCCCACAGATCGTATTCAGTGGCCTGAGTCACCTTCACCGATACCATGCTACCCACCGGGAAATCTCCCCACACAAACACCTGACCATCAACTTCAGGCGCATCACGGAACGACCGCCCAACACTGAGGGCGCTGCCGTCATCGGCAACGCCGTTACCTTCGATCAGAACGGTCAGAGTGCGCCCAATCCAGCGCCGGTTGCGCGCGCGCGAAATCTGCTGCTGTACCTGCATCAGTTCGTGCCAGCGACGTTCGATGACCTGAGGCCGCACCTGATCGGGTAGTTCGGCAGCCGGCGTGCCCGGCTCGCGTGAATAGCGGAAAGCGCCAACCCGATCGAGCTGCGCCGCGCGCAAGAATTCGAGCAGAGCGTTGAACTCGGCAGTAGTTTCGCCGGGATAGCCAACAATGAACGTTGACCGAATGGCAATATCGGGCATAGCCGCGCGCAATTCGGCAATCAGACGCAACGTGCGGTCGGTGTCAGGTGGACGCCGCATGCGGCGCAGGGTTGCGGGATGGGCATGTTGGAGCGGCATGTCGAGGTAATGGCAGATCTGGGGATGAGAAGCCATCGTGGCGATCAATCGCTCGTTGATCCCGTGGGGGTAGGCATACATCAGGCGAATCCAGATGTCTGATGGCGTCACCTGGCACAGCTCTTCCAGCAGCGTTGCCAGACCATCTTGCAAACCCAAATCGCGACCGTAATCGGTCAGATGCTGTGCCACCAGCACGATCTCGCGCGCGCCTTGCGCCACCAGTTCCTGCGCTTCAGCCAACACTGCCCCAACCGGCTTCGAGCGCATATCGCCTTTAAAGCTGGGAATGGTACAAAAAGCGCAGCGGAGATTGCAGCCATCAGAGATTTTGAGGTAAGCGGAAGGTGTGTGGCGGGTGCGCCGAATCTGCGTTGTGCGCCAATCAGCATACGAGACCGGTTGACCATTGGCAGTCGTGGCAATGAGGGGAATGGTTACGAATGCTCGCTCTGCAAAGCGTGAACCGCTTGACTGCGCCAATTGGTTCACCAGATTGCCGATCTGTGTCCATTGTTGTGTGCCAAGCGATACATCAACGCCTTGCACTGCCGCCACCTCCGCCGGATGGCTCTGGGCCATACAGCCGGCGGCAATCAAGCGCTGGTCAGGCCGTTTGCGCTCGGCCAGTTCCTTCAACACTCCGAGAGTCTCGGCGCGAGCGGCAGCAATGAAACTACAGGTATTGACGATAATGACATCAGCCTCAGTGGCGCTGGCAACCGCTTCATGTCCCTCTGCGCTGAGCAAGCCATCCATGCCTTCACTATCTACTGCATTTTTCGGGCAGCCCAGCGTGACGATATGGTATTTCATCGGTAAGGTTCTCTTTGCGTTTGTGCAATCAGTTGTCAGACGAGATACAGATCAACGATCTCTTTGCATTATAGATCGGTTTAGAACGGAGCAATGTGCCCGCCGGTATGTTACCATTAATCGTTAGCCATCGCTTGCGGCAACTAAAACAAACAAACAGGGATGGCGCCAGCCATAAACGCCATCCCCGACCGGAAACAAGAGATCTACCTCAACGGTAATTGGTCATTTGCAACGGCGCCGGAATGTCACCTTCACGTTCGCGCAGGAAGGCGATGACGGCCTGCAATTCATCACGGCTTTTGCCGACTACCCGCAAGGCATCACCCTGGATGCGCGGCTGCACCTTCGGGAAACGATCGCGGATCATCTTACTCAACTTCTTGGCCAGCTCGCTATCGATCCCGCGACGCAACGTCACCACCTGACGCACTCTGCCGCCGCTAGCCTCGGTTGGTTTGCCGTACTCAAAGATCTTCAACGACAGCTTACGGCGCAACGCTTTGGTCTCAAGCACGTCGCGCGCGCTGCGCAATGACATCTCACTATCGGCTTCGATCACCAGTTCTGTCTTACTCAAGGTGATTGTCACCCCGGCATCTTTCAGATCGTAGCGCGTTTGCGCTTCGCGCAATGCCTGATCAACTGCGTTCACCAGTTCTTGTTGATCAAAATCTGAAACAATATCAAAACTATTCTCCGCAGGCATCTTTTCCTCCCGTAGACAGAATTTTTTGTTTAGGTTAGTTACGATAGCAGAACAACAGGAATCAATTTGGCGGCCACGACCAGTTCACCGGCAATCCAGGCACAGTGCCGAGTGGCCCTTGTTGCAAGCCATTGACTGTCACCTCAACGTCGGTTGGATTACCGGCGCGAATGAAGACCCGTCGCTGCGCAGTGAAGACTCGTTGTTCGCCAGCGCGCATAATCGCCTCAAAGACGGTAGTGCCATCCACCTGCACCCGCACCCATGAATTCTCGTTACCGCGCACATTTGGCACACGCACTTCCAGCACAATTGGCGCTATTGGAGTTGGCTCAGCCGTCGGCGTTGCGGGCATCACTGGAATCACTTCAACCGGCGCTGCGGTAGCGGTAGCCATCACAATCGCTGTGGTGGGTGAAGCGACAGGTGTTGGCAATGGTGAAGGCGGCACAATTGTCGGCGATGGCAATGCCCCTGCCGGAGGTGTGGCCCGCTCGCCGATGCGACCGAGTGCGCTTAACCCAATATAGGCCAGCCCGATCAAAATGAGCGTGATGAAGAAGATCGCAAAAAAGCTGGGGAGAACATACATGCGCGCCCGTGGTGGATTGGCAGCCGGCACGATCCGAATCTTATCGGTTGCGCCACGCTCCCGGCGGTAGAGATCGATCATCTCATCAATGGGCAAACCAAGATACTGAGCATAATTGCGAATGAATCCACGCGCAACCACATCACTCGGCAATCGCTCAAAGGCCCCTTCCTCCAGCGCTTGCAGCGATTGCAACAAGATGCGGGTATCAGCCGCTGCCTGAGCCAGCGAAATGCCATTTGCTTCGCGCGCCCGTCGTAGACGCGCGCCCAACTCACTCATAACCCTACCCTTCCGCCGCGCACTGGCGTTTTACTATCCTCCCTATGGTATGACCAATATTAGATGCTTTTAGCCTGCAAGCAGTATACCATACCTGTCATCGCTTACTGACATCTTGAAATATTGCCACACTGCAATGCAACGTTTGGCACTACTTCTGCGTATGATCAAAAGAAGCATATAACAATGCACATCATCGGTGTTCGCAGGCAGCAGGAATTGCAGCGAAGGAGTTATTTCGCTATGATGAGCACGTTGTTCTTCATCGTTATAATGATCGCCGGGTTGATCGTAGTAGCGCTCATCGGATCAGGAATCTTCTGGTTTTTAGTTCAGATCGGTGTTATTGTCCAGAAAGCGGCTGAACCACCCACCCAGGACTTCGGCAGTTATTCACTCGAACAGGGCCAGGACGTGAGTGAAAAAGAACGCTGAGGGCGTATGCTCAGTGACCGCGAACGAGAAGCGCTTATTATTGGTAGCCTGATCGGTCTCGCTGCCTTTGTCATCAGCGGAACGCTGGCCGCTACCCCAATCTGGCTTCAACTGTTGACCGTCGGGGCAACGGGAATCCTGCTGTGCGGAGTCTCTGCCTGGTTGCGGTAGATCCTAATCAGGCGAAAAGCGACCATCTCGCCTACGCAGATCGCGCGTCAGGATAGACTGCTATGCGCTGAGCAGTCTGGCGTTGGGTAAGCCGTTCAATGCGCGCTGCCACTTCACGGAGCACCCTCGGCTTATCGATGGTCAGCAACTCGCGGTCACGCATCAAGATCCGACCATCAACGATCACTGTGCTTACATCGGCTGGCTGCGCGCTGTAGAGCAGGGTCGCCGCCAGATCATGGAGTGGTTGGAGATGGGCAGCTCCAGATCGAACCAACGCCAGATCGGCCCGCGCGCCAACATGCAACACACCAATCTCGTTCTGCCAGCCCAGAGCCTGGGCGCCGGCGGCGGTTGCCAGTTCCAGCGTTGCGCCAACTGGCATAGCGCGCGCATTGCCGCTGCGCAGCTTTTCCAGTAACGCCAGCAATCGCGCCGACTCAAGGATGTCGTATGTGTTATTGCTGGCTGCGCCGTCACTGCCGAGAGCTACCGTGACACCGGCTTCGCGCAGTGCCATTACCGGCGCCACTCCAATGCCCAGCTTCATCTCAGTCTTCGGCGTCACTGCTACCGCCACGCCATGCCCGGCCAGGATTGCAATGTCTTCCGGCGACACATGGGCCGCATGAGCAGCAATGGCCGGACCATCAAATAACCCGGCATCACGCGCAACGACCACCGGTGAACGCCCATGAGCGGACAGACTCTGCGTGACCTGGGCTGCTGTTTCAGCGAGATGGATATGAATCCCAACTCCCAACTCTTGCGCCGTTTGCGCTACCCGGCGCAAAAACGACGGCGTACAGGTGTAAGGCGCATGCGGCCCCATCCAGACCCGAATGCGATCACCGGCTGCGCCATGCCACTGTTTGGTAAACTGACGCGCTCGCGCCAGTTGATCGCTTTCGTCAGCTCCTGAAAAGAGCGTCCAGGCCAGCAATGCGCGCATGCCAGTCTCTTGCACGGCCTGCGCGATGACATCCATCATAAAATAGTGATCGGCCACGCAGGTCACGCCGGATTCGATCATCTCGGCCAGACCCAACAACGTTCCCCAGTAGACATCTTCCGGGGTCAGATTGGTCTCCAATGGCCAGATAAAGTTGTTAAACCACTCTTCAATCGGCACATCCTCTGCCACACCGCGGAAGAGGCTCATCGCGGTATGGGCATGACTATTGATCAGACCGGGAATTGCGATCTGCCCTTCGCCATTGAGCGTTTCGCGGGCCAGACCAGGGCTGATCTGCGGAGCAATTGCCGCAATGCGCCGGTTGACAATGGCAATATCGTGGCGCGACAAAATTGAGGGAACGCCGTTCGTTATTTGCAGAACATCTACATGCTGAAGCAGAAGGTCGTACATTGCGTTTCAATACGTTCAAGCTGCCAAACGGATATACTGCCATTGTACCTGGAATAGTATTTTCTGACAAATACTTGCCAAACTGAACATTTGTGCTATAATACAAGAAGCGCCGGCGCTGTGGTTACGACAGAAATCGGGCGCTTTGGGACGAATACGTTACGGACAGTCGGAGGAGAAACTCTATGCCGGCCAAACCTCAGAGCGAGCGGAGTGTTACCCGCACCTATCGCACCGCTATTAAGTTGGGCGACGACTTTATCACCATCGAAGAGACGATCACACTGCCTATCGATGCCGATGAGCAGACAGTACAACAGGCAGTTGATCTCGGCTGGCGCATCTTTCGCAGCCAACGCGAAGCCGTTGAGCAACAGATCGCCCAGATTCGCGAACAGCATGCCGCTGCAACCACCATTACCGTGCGTGATCCTGACGCGCCCGCCAGCGAACGACAGCGCAATTTCATTGCCACTCTCCAGCAAGCGCTCGGCTGGTCGAGCGAGCAACTGGCTGCATTCGCGCAGCAGCACGGTTACGATCTAGTCGCGCTCAACAAAGGGCAGGCCTCCGCTTTCATCGATGAACTCCGCCGGCTGCAAGAAGAGCATCAGCGACTGGCTATTGCCGAAGAGCGGGCTCGTTATGCCAACCAACCAATCTCTGACAAGCAACGCAACGCTATCCTGTCGCTGGCGCGTGAATTGTCGCTTGATCCTGACGCCGAAGCCCAGCGCCGGTTTCAAGTTCCACTGACCCAGCTTACCAACGAGCAGGCCGCAACCCTGATCGGTGAATGGCAGGCTGCTCATCGAGCCGCTACCGTGGGCAAACGTAACAGTGGCCAGGTAAATGCAGGATAGCATCGAGAGCGCAGCGCATGACTGCGACCGCAGTAAGCTCAGACGCAATCCGTTGCTACCATCACCAGTTGCATCTGCGCGCAACGCAGTAAGGGCGCAGCTATTGCCTATCGTCTATGGTTCCTACCGCAGAGGGTCTATCATCTATTGATCCTACCGCAGGGGTCGCAGAGGCCGCAGAGGGATGACCAGCTACCGCCTATCCCCTGGTGACATACCACGCCACAACCAACCAGCCCCGCCGCGAAGGGGATGAACCCTTCAGACAAGGGCGACGCATACGTCGCCCCTACCCATACCCCTCCAGGCGCAGGGATGAATCGTCTCTTGGGGCGGGTTTCAAACCCGCCCCTACTATCGCCTATGGCTATACACAAACGCGCTTGCCGCCCCCTTGGCAGATGGAGGGGCGAAGCACCGCTGCGCCCCTACACCCTCCCCGCCCATCCCTGCGCTCAGACGCACCAACTGCCTATCAGCTATCGCCTATCGCCTATCAGCTATCGCCTATCGCCTATTCAGATCCCGGGCTTGACACTCCCGTCGCATCGCGCTAGACTACCATCACGATCACCGCACTGGAATGCCTTGCGAGCCTGAAATGGATCGTCCACTTCCAGCCGGAATGCCACGGGCACGCCAGTCAATACATTGGCGTGTCTTCGAATGGCTCCTCGTGCTCGTTGCGCTGGCCGGGCTGGTTACCCTGCTTGGCTACGGCGCACTGCTGCTTGGCAATCGCCTGTTAGCCGAACGTATCTACCCCAACATCAGCGTTCGAGGCATGCCTATCGGAGGCATGACCCGCGCCGAAGCCCGCGCCATTCTTCAGCGTCGTTACGCCGGGTTTCTTGCAGCGCCGGTGACGCTCAGCTTCGAAGGTCAACTCTGGCGACCGGCTGCGGAAGACCTCGGCTTAAGTCTGGCTATCGACGAAGCAATAGACGCCGCTTTTGCCTTCGGCCACTCCCCCGATGTAGATGACAATGCCCGCATGGCCGCCGCTACCTGGCAACACGGCGTCGATTTACCGCTCCGTCTGAAGTTTGATCAGCGGGTTGCGCAGGCTACTCTGCGCGCCATCGCTGCCGAGATCGACCAGGCGCCGGTCGATGCCAGTGTTGAATTGCGCGACGGCACGATCATTGTTGGACAGGAACAGTGGGGGCGGCAAACGCTGATCGACGAGACACTGACCGACATTGCCGCTGCCATTCAGCGCCTGCAACCGCAAGAGGTTACCATCCGCACCCGCCAGCTCGAACCGCGCGTGCGCGACGCCGATCTTGCGCCAACCGTAGCTGAATTGCGCCTTTTACTGAGCGGCCCGATCCGGCTGGAAGGGCAGGGTGGTCAATGTCGAGCCGGCTGTCGCTGGGAATGGCCGATCAATCAGATCGCAACCTGGATCAAACTCCGTCCCCTCACTGCCGTAGATGGTCGCCCGGCAATGGCGGTTGTGATCGATCAGTCTGCCATTCGCGCTGCGCTCACTCCAATTGCCGCAGCCTTGCGCGAAGAAGGTGGACTGCCCCGCGTTGACTGGAACAATGGTGATTTACGCATCCGCACCCCTGGTACACCGGGTCGCGGCCTGGCCGTCGAAGAAACCCTCGCCCGCATTAATGCCGCGCTCTATAGCAGCGAACGCAGTGTGGTTTTGCCGCGACGCGAGCTGCCACCCCCCGTGACAGCCGACAATCTCGCTATGCTCGGTATCACTACGCCGGTTGGAGTCGGAGTCAGTTCGTTCCGTCAATCAGCCGAATACCGGATCACTAACATTCAGGCTGGCGCGCGGCAGATGGATGGTGTGCTCATTCCGCCTGGCGCCACCTTTTCGTTTAACACAACTCTCGGCCCGGTTACACCTGACCGTGGTTTTGTTGAAGGGCTGGCAATTATCGCCAACCGCACCCAAAAGGAATGGGGCGGTGGCCTCTGTCAGGTCAGCACCACCGTCTTCCGGGCCGCCTTCTTCGCCGGATTGCCGATCATCGAACGCCACGAACATTCTTTCCGCATCGGCTGGTATGAAGAACTCGGCGAACCACCCGGCCTCGATGCAGCTATCTTCACCGGTGTCCACGACCTGCGCTTTGTTAACGATACCGACGGCTGGTTGTTGCTGACCAGCAAGGTAGATCTGCAACGTCAGCAACTGACGATGATGCTCTATGGATCTCCCAACAATCGTCGCGTCGAATATTCCTACCGGATTCTCGAACGAACGCCGGCACCCACCGAGCCGGTCTACGTTGATGATCCCACATTGCCGGCTGGCGTGATCCGGCAAACCGACACTGCTCGTGGCGGATTGCGCGTGGAAGTGTACCGCACCGTCTACACAAACGGTGAAGTGAGTCGACGCGACACGATCCCTACTACATTCCAACCCTGGCCCAACATCTTCGCGCGCGGCGTTGGACGATGACTTTGACGGCCTGCCCAACATTCGCGCCACGCCGCCGGTTTGTCAATCTCTGCTATACTAAGATAGAGTTGTTTGCGCAACTACTCTCGTGAATACTATCACGAATGCAATGAAAGGTGTGGTGGAATGAAAGCGCGCGAGATCATGACCCGCGATGTCATCTGCATCACCGATGATGCGGCTGTTGAAGATGCTGCTCGCCTGATGGCCCGCAATCGGATCAGCGGCTTGCCGGTCATCAATTCGCATGGCATGCTGGTCGGCCTCGTGACGGAACACGACCTGATCGCGAAAGAGGGGCGTACTGTCAAAGAGATTATGACCCGCAGCGTGATCAGCGTTAGCGCCGATACCGAGGTTGAGCAGATTCAGCACCTGCTCAAGAACCAGCGCATCCGACGAGTACCGGTGGTTGAAAATGGCAAAGTGATTGGTATTGTGAGTCGTTCTGATCTTGTGCGTCAGATTGCAATGCGCTGGGTATGTGATGTGTGCGGTGAAATTGTCCGCTCGCTTGAAGCGCCCGAACATTGCCCGCGTTGTGGCGCTTCCGCCAGCGCCTTTACCCACGAAGTCGTGCCGCCGGGAATGTAACATACCACTGCCGATCCCCGGAGCGCCACAGCGGAGCCGGCAACCAGCAGGGCTTGTGCATTCGTGTCTAACCTGCCTGTCTTACTGTAACGTCTTCCCGGCCCGCGCCGGTCACCGGATAGGGGGTAACCCACCATCGGAATGCTGCGCCGTATGACAGAAATGGTCAGGTGTCAATCGTCGTAACGTACCTTGCTCCCGGCGCGAGGGGTGGCAGATACAGGTGTGCATATCACAATGTATCAGCTTACCTGCCGGCAACCTGCTCGCGATCTACCGGGCAGACTGGGTAATATGACGTGAACGCACATACATTCATGACTCGCACAATCCCTGGCTAAACCTTTTCGTTACCGATGGTGATAACGAAAAGGTGTCAGGATCGCCAGAACGCCGTCAGAGCCGCCGCTACGCTGCAAACCTCGTTCGGCTCTGACTGTATCAAGCGCGTCCCACGCCTGTGGAGGCGTAAGACACAATATGTATCACGGCGCGCCACGTTGGGTAAGGGCATTCAGTACCCTGCCCAACGGGCCGCCCACTATGCGAGAGGAGTTTTACTATGGCCGAAGTAGCTGAAGCCGCTCAGCCATTACTCGAACGTGCTACCGCCGACGAACTGAAGCATTACTATTACCAGATGCTGCTGATCAGGCGGTTTGAAGAGCGTGCCGGCGAGATGTATGTTAAGGCAAAGATTGGCGGATATTGCCACCTCAACCTCGGCGAAGAGGCAACCATTGTCGGGTTAATGGCTGCCTTGACTCAAGACGACTACATCTTCACCAATTATCGCGAACACGGTTACATTCTTGCTCGCGGTGTGCCACCCGGTCCGGTCATGGCTGAACTGTTCGGCAAAGAGACTGGTGTCTCAGGAGGCCGTGGCGGTTCAATGCATTTGTTCGACCGCAAGACCAACTTTATGGGTGGTTATGCGATTGTTGGTGGACAAGTACCGTTGGCGGTGGGAGCGGCTTATGCGCTGCGTTATCAGGGCAAGCCCGGTGTAGTCATTACCCAAATGGGTGACGGCACAACCAACATTGGCGCGTTTTACGAGTCGCTCAACCTCGCCAAGATCTGGAAGTGCCCGGTACTCTTCTTCATTGTCAACAATGGGTACGGCATGGGCACGTCGGTCGAAGCCGGTTCGTCAGAACCGGATCTGTGGAAGAAAGGTGCTTCCTTCCGCATCTACGGCGAGCGGGTTGACGGTACCGATGTGCTGGCTGTGCGCGATGTGGTGCGACGCCTGCGCGCCCGCGCCGAAGCCGAAGGTGAGCCGGCTATCATTGATGCCGTAAGCTTCCGCTTCCGCGGTCACTCGGTGATCGACGCCGACCGCTACCGCGACCCTGAAATGGTGCGCCGTGGCCGCGAATTGTACGACCCGATCCGCAAGTTTGCCGCGCTCTTGCTTGAGCACGGGGTGATCGATGACGCCTGGCTCAAGAGCATTGCTGACCGCGTTGAGCGCGAAGTGCAGGAAGCAATCGACTTTGCCAACAACAGTCCTGATCCGAAATTTGAGGATCTCTACAAGTATATGTACGCTACCCCGGTGCCCAATACGCCAACCGCCGAAGATGCGATCCACGCCGTAAAGATCAACCACGGTGAGTTTTAAGGCTGATTGGGCCTGGTCAATGGTATCGGCATAACTGCTCTGGCCGGTGAGTAGCCGGCATCCTGCAACTATTTACGAGGTTACTATGCCTGTGATAACCTATCGTCAGGCGCTCAACGATACGCTTGGCGAAGAATTAGCCCGCGATCCGAACGTTCTCTTAATGGGTGAAGAGATCGGTCTGTTTCAGGGTTCGTATCGCGTTACCGAAGGTCTCCTGGCCGAATTCGGTCCGAAGCGGGTTGTGGATACGCCTATCGCCGAAGAAGGTTTCGTTGGTGTGGCCATCGGCGCTGCGATGCTCGGCCTGCGTCCGGTGGTCGAGATCATGACCATCAACTTTATTCTGGTTGCTATCGATCAGGTGGTGAACCACGCCTCAAAGATCCATTATATGTTCGGCGGTCAGGTGAGTGTGCCTCTGGTCATCCGTACTCCATCGGGTGGCACCGGTCAGCTTGCCGCGACTCACTCCCAGTCGTTTGAAAACTGGTTCGCTTACTGCCCCGGCCTCAAGGTGGTTGCCCCGGCGACTCCCTACGATGCGAAGGGGCTGCTGCGCGCCGCCATCCGTGATGACGATCCGGTAATCTTCATCGAGTCGCTGGCCCTGTACGATACGAAGGGCGAAGTGCCCGAAGACAGCGATTATGTCGTGCCGATTGGAGTGGCGGAAGTGAAGCGCAAGGGCACGGATGTCACCGTCGTATCCTATTCGCGCATGACCGCCGTTGCCCTGCAAGTCGCGCAACGGATGGAACAAGAGGGCATCAGTGTAGAAGTCGTTGACCTGCGCTCGCTGCGTCCGCTCGATCGGCCCACCATTATTGAGTCGGTGAAGAAGACCAACCGCGCCGTGGTGATTGCCGAAGACTGGTATTCCTACGGTGTAACCGCCGAAATTGCAGCAACCATTCAGGAAGAGGCGTTCGATTACCTTGATGCGCCAGTCTATCGCGTCGCCGGTCTTGAGGTGCCGCTGCCCTACGCAAAAGAGCTGTCAGCAGCCTCAAAACCCAATGCCAATAGCCTGATCTATGCTATTCGACAGGTACTGCGCGGCACAAAGCGTCTGCGATGACGTTGCAGTGGTTGTTAGGTAACTTCATACCTGACACATCAGGAAACCGACCGAACGCTATCGCTTGCGCCCCTCTTCCACCGTGTCGGATAGGGAAAAGGGAGAGGGGCCGATAGTTTCACGATATGACAGTAAGTTTGCATACGATTTGAAGGATAACGTTATTTCATAACGGGAGGCTCCATGGGTGAAGTAACCATGCCTCGTCTCTCCGACACGATGTCGGAAGGTACGGTGGGCCGCTGGTTGAAGAAGGTCGGCGATCAGATCGCTGTCGGTGACATTATCGCCGAGATCGAAACCGACAAGGCCACGATGGAACTGGAAGCGTTCGAGGCTGGCGTACTCCAGCAGATTCTGGTACCAGAAGGTCAGACAGTGCCGATCGGGCAACCAATTGCCATCATCGGCGACGGCTCGTCCACTGTGACCGCTGCCCCAACGCCATCGACACCGACCACAGTCGCGCCTGCGCCAGAGCCGGCTGCTACCCCTGCCGTGATCACCGCGCCACCTGCCACCACCACTGTCGGCGATGACAATGGTCGCGTCAAAGCATCGCCGGTCGCCCGCCGCCTGGCCGAAGAGCTAGGGATCGATCTGCGGCAGGTTGTCGGTACCGGCCCCGGAGGCCGCATCATCAAGGAGAATGTAGAGGAATTCGCAGCTCGCCGTGGCGCTGTTGCGCCTGCCCCCGCCCCGGTGCCGGCAGTGGCTCCTACCCCGGCGCCGGCAGTGGCTCCTACCCCGGCGCCGGCAGTGGCTCCTACCCCGGCGCCGGCTCCGGCGCCTGTCACT
>NZ_CAKZNK010000073.1 GCF_937129525.1 uncultured Chloroflexus sp.
TGACGTTTTGGATGTCACAGTCTGAAGGCAACGTGATCACATATCAGGTAGCCGTTAATGGCGAACCGATTGCGGAACATCAGATAGCGCCTGATGAAGGCGAGGCCTGGAAACTGGCTCGGGTTGATTTGGATGCGTGGGCCGGTCAGACTGTTGACCTCGTATTGACATCCAATCATCCGCTAGCAATATGGGCTGACGTACAGGTCGTCACGGCGACTGCATGGCCATGCGTTGTGGTAGATTGCTGGCAGCGCGCAGCGACAGCGTGGCGACAAGGTGGCGCTACAACTGCCGCATTCGTGCAGAATGGAATGCTGGCTTATCGGCACAAAGCATACCCTGAAGCGCTGATATGGTTCAGGCGGGCTGCGGCGCTGGGTATGGATACCGCGAGCGCTATGTGGTATATCCGCTATCTGATGACCGATGATCGCTCTGATCTTGCCCGCAGTGTGATGCTTGATCGCGGTTGGGTAAACGATATTTTCCTGGTTCATGCGTGGTATCGAACCGGTGTATTGCTTCGCGAAGAAAAGCGCGCCCAAGAAGCAGAGCAGGCCTTTCGGAATGCAGCCCGGGTGTCAGAGGCCGATCCCGCAGTGCGCTGGCGTTTGTCAGATGTTTATCGCCAGATCGGGCTAATCCTGTGGGAACAAGATCGCTTACCCGAAGCCTTGCCGTATATGGCCAGAGCGCTCGAATTGAATGAACGTAGTGCGTGGGCCAATATTCACTACGGGAAAGTGCTCTATCTGGTCGATCCAACGCAGGCTGATCGCGCGGCGCACTTTTTCGCCGTAGCTTTGTCGCTGGATCCAAGACCAGATATCTGGCGTAATTTGATCGAATTTTGGGCCTGGGTGAAGGAACCGGAGCGGCAAGCGGCACTGTGTGCACAATCGCGTCAGGCTGGCGTCGAGTTGGGAAACCTGAAAGAATGTGAATAATGAAGCCATACAATCCTCAATCCTCGTACTTACTGGGAGCAGCGACTCAAAGAGCGTTTTGACTTTACCGGAGTCGGTCATGCGGGATTAGGTCCAGGCTATAACGCCGCTCTCTATGCGTGTAGAAGAGATTCGTTGCTGACGAAGCTGTCACGGGTTGGATGTTCTCTGCCGGGATCACATGTCTTTGAAGCAGGTTGTGGCACCGGTTTTTATACACAATTGTTCGCGCAATATCGTGTTGGGCGGTATGTTGGCTTAGATATTGCTCCAGTCAGTGTTGAAAATCTCAGAACGCGATTTGCTGGATTCCAGTTTATCTGTGCGGATATTGCTGAATTGGATACCGCAGAAATCGACAAATCATTTGATATAGTGTTTGCTTCTGATGTGTTGTTTCATATAGTTGGCGATAAACAGTTTGAACAGTCGGTTGAAAACATGAGTGCTTTGTTAAAAAGAGATGTTTTTTTGGATAGTTTCTGATATCTTCCCACAACAGACGGTGCAAATTAGTGCTCATGTTCGGCTCCGTTCAATTGAGGAGTACCGACGTATCCTTGCGCAATATCGGTTAAACATCGTTCACATTGAGCCGATCTTTGTAATTTTGCATCCTATTCCGATGACAGGTATTCATTTTGGCTGGCAGTTGAACGGCCTCTTCTGGAAACTGGTGTTCCGCAATGCCCGCTGGTCGGTCGTCGATCGCTTGCTGCCAAAAGTGCTTGGATGGCTCGACCGCTCGTGCCTGCTGGCAACATTCGGGCGCCGGGTGCCAAATAGTACCTGGCTGGTTGCCCGGAAAGTCCACGTATGAAACGGCTTATCGGCAATAGTCTGGTCTATGCGATCGGCAACGCCGCCAACAGTGCGGCGCTGTTTCTGGTCATTCCCTTTCTGATCAATACCCTGTCTCCGGCTGAGTATGGCGCGTGGTCGATTTTTGAAATCGCCACCTTCTTGCTCTATCTGCTGATCCTGGCCGGTCTTGAAGTCGGTTTGATGCGCCAGTACTGGTTTCAGTCAAGTGAGCACGGGCGTGCCCGTATCGTGGGCACGACGATCCTGGCAGTGACCGGGCTTGGGTTGCTCGTCGTTGGTGTGGGAACTGCTCTCATTCTGACCGGTGTAGGCAACGATCTTTCCGGTACCCCTCTATCTCTCTTGCTGGTGTTATGGATTGGTTGGAGTGATGCCCTTGTTACCCTCTTCCTCACTCTTTTCCGCATTCGCGAACAGGCGATCACCTTCGTTACGCTCTCGCTTGGGCGTCTGCTCCTGTTCGCACTGCTGATTGCCCTGGCGGTTTCCGGCGGAATGGGTCTGATCGGAGCATTGGCTGCGCGGTTAATTGCGAGTGTGGTCACGATCGGGGTTGGCTGGTTCATTGCGCGCCGGTTGATTGTCTGGCAGTTCGATCGCGCGTTCGGCTGGCAGATCGCGGCGTATGGGTTGCCGCTCCTTCCGACCAATCTTGCCGCTTATGTCTTGCTGTCTGCCGATCGCTATATCCTTCAGAGCTTTTTCACTCTGGAAGATGTGGCCATCTACACCTTCGCGTACAAAGTTGCCACGATCCTTGATGTGCTCATTACCAGACCATTTGCACTCGATTGGGCATCACGGCGTTTCAAGATAGCCACGCAACCGGAGGCCGAGCAAAATTATGCTTACGCGCTGGTATTCTACCTATGGGTGGTTGCATTCTTCGGTCTAATGGTCGTTGCCGTTACGCCATTAGTATATGCTCTGGTAGCCCCGGCCACCTATCACTCGGCGATGGCCGTAGTGCCGATTATCTTGCTGGCCTACATCATCTACGGCCTCAGTTATCCGTTGAACGTGGGCATTATGCTGAAGGATCGCACCCGCGATCTGCCGGTTATTGGCTTTATCGCAGCATTTAGTTACATTGGTCTCTGCCTCTGGTGGATCCCGGCTTTCGACATGATCGGAGCGGCATGGGCAACTGTGGTAGCTTACGTAGTCTGGACAGGATTGATTACTGTCGACTCACTCCATCTTTATCCAATCAGGTATCCATTAGGGCTGATCGCGGGGGTTGCAGGCGCTGCCGCAATTGGGTATGGTGGATTGTGGTTGGCCGATCAGTGGTGGCCGGATGTCAGTGTGCTGGCAATAGTTGGGCGGCTAGTATGGGTTGGGGTGGTGATGGGTGGCTATGGTATTGTGATGTGGCAGTTGTTGTCAGGGCAACGTTTGGCGCAACTGCTAGCGTAAGCCTGAGAGAGGGATTGGGGAATGCTTGTTAAGCGTGGTTTTTTGATATACGATGCAGAATTAGACGACTACCGTGTTGATGAGCTTTCAACTCTATCAATTCTGGCGAACGAATTGCTGCTCGAGCTGATCCTTTCGGCGCGGGCTTACATGAAGGGACGGCTACTCGATGTAGGGTGTGGCAAGCGACCATACTCCTTGATCTACGATCAGCTTGTCGCGCAGAGCATCGGAACAGAAGTGGTATATTCGCCTCATGGGGTGCAGGCTGCCGATCTGATCTGCTTGGGCGAACAATTGCCTTTTGTGGATGGTGCGTTTGATACGGTTCTCTGTACCGAGGTATTGGAACAT
>NZ_CAKZNK010000074.1 GCF_937129525.1 uncultured Chloroflexus sp.
ATGGTGGGCGGTGGGGCGGATGATTGTGCGGGGATGGGGATGGTGGGCGGTGGGGCGGATGATTGTGCGGGGATGGGGATGGTGGGCGGTGGGGCGGATGATTGTGCGGGGATGGGACGTAGGGGCGAATAATTATTCGCCCCTACGTCCCCCGCCGCGTCGTCATGATTCCCCATCGGTTCGCCGCGTCGTCATGATTCCCCATCGGTTCGCCGCGTCGTCATGATTCCCCATCGGTTCGCCGCGCCGGCATCATCCCCATTCGCCCCTACGCCCCACCCCGATACCAGCACGTCGGCAATGGCAATGCGTTCCTGGTGGTATTGTCACTGTCAAGCGGGTGTGGAAAATCGCGCCGGTAGACTGTGTCGGTCACACGATCACGACGCAAAAAGGTGAATTCCATCGTTTGCGGAATGACGATGTCACCGATTCGCCTGACTGCGCGCCGGTTGTTGGGGTGAATGTGAACGCAGGCATGCGTTTGCAATACCTTCTCAAGCGCTCGACTGGCTGTGTGAAAAAACCACTTATTCCACAACTGGTCGAGATGATGCAACTCCAGGACAATAATCCGAAACCGGTTGAGCAGCGCTACCGGTGTCGCCAGCAACACCTCATATTCCGCTCCTTCAATGTCCATCTGCAAGAGGAGATCGCTCGTTTCGTCCCCGGCCAGCGATTGCGTGACCCAGTCGGCAAGAGTGATGAACCGGCCATCGCTGTAAGCGCCAACGAACAGCTTGCGGAAATGAAATGCCGGATGTTGTGTCGCCGGCCCATCGACCGAGGCGTCGGCCATGAAGACCTGCATGCCTCGTTCGGCGCAGGCGCGCTCAAATTCGGAAACCGGGCCGACACCGGGAGAAAAGCAGGCCACGATCCCTGCCAGATCATCCGGAACGAGGTACCCTCCATCACCGGGTGGGCCGAGCCGGATGAAAGGTACCGGTGGCGCGAGCGGATGAAGCTGATGAATCAATCCTCGCAATCGCTCCGGTGGCGTGAGGTTTGTCGGGAACATCCGGGCTAATGCGAAGAGCTGGATGAACCATTGCAGGATAACTTGCTTCATGAGAAATACATCGTAATTGATACTACCGCTCGGTCGTAATTGTATCAGTTGCGGTTGCGTTGTCAATCGGGGACAATTGCCGACCGGTTCTTGCCAACGCGCTGCGCGTCATTTGCCCTCAATTCAGCATGCCCCGGTCGGAAGCAAACAGGACATAGGCGGGAGTGATCTCTTGATTTCGGAGCGAACGGCATCATGCGCAGTGTACGATCATCTTGCCCGCTTAACGCACTTCCACTCGCGACAGCGCATTCAAGATCACCACGCCAATCAAAATAAACCCAATTCCAATCCAGGCCCAGCTATCGAGTTGTTGGCCATAGATCATCCAGGCAATCAGGGTGATCAAGACAATCCCAATCCCCGACCAGATCGCGTAGGCGATGCCGACCGGTATCGCTTCCAGAGCCAGCGACATGGCGTAGAACGAGATCCCATAGCCGGCGACCACGATGATCGACGGCCACAGGCGGGTAAAGCCAGCGCTGGCTTTCAGGGCCGAAGTTGCCGCCACTTCGCTCAGAATAGCGATCAGCAGAAAGAGCCAGTACTTTGTCATAATTCGATCTCCTGGGTAAAACATGCTTATCACAGCAAAACAAAACGACCAGCGCGCGCCGCGAGCAGCGCCTACCACTGCCGTCAGGCGCCACGTCAGCACGCAGGGTAAACGGCAAGAGGTGCCAGAGAATGGAATGGGAACTTAATCTGGAGCGGTATGTTTGGGCAGAATACGGTTCAAGAGAGGGTTAGGAAAGCGACGGGCCAGGGTAATGGCGCAGAAGGTTTCGGCCAGATCCGGCAACCTGGCATACTCAACCAGGATACCGCTCTCTAACTCATCGTTTACCACGATCGGCGGCAGCACTGCCAGTCCGTTGTGTTCGCGCGCCACGAGACGCAACATCGCCATATCGTCAACTTCGGCCACGATCCTGGGTTGAATCCCCAGTCGATGAATCAGAGCGTCGAATCCAACCCGGATCGTCGATTCTGGCGCCGGTACGACTAATGGCTCGCGCTGCAACAAAACCTCGAAGGGCATCTGATAACGCGCCGGATCGGGACGACCGATCAATCCCACCGGTTGAGTGTCGATAACCTGAACGATCCACGGTGTCGATTGATCGCGCGGTGGTGGGATGTCCGAAAGCACCACGTCAAGCTCATACAGCTTCAAACCACTCAACAGCTCGTCGAGAGTTCCCGAATGAATGATTAATTTGACATCGCCATCGCGGAGCAGCGGACGCAAGAAGCGTAATTGAAAATTGCGCGAGAGCGTGGCCAAAGCGCCCGCGCGCAAGACCGGCTGCTGATTGGCGGACAACCGTCCAAAGGTACCGAGCAATTCATCGCCTTTGGCAAAGATTGCATCGGCAAAGTCGAGCGCAATGTGACCAGCCTCGGTTAACACCAGGCGGCGACCCACGCGCTCGAAGAGTGGCTGGCCCAGATACTCCTCGAGCGCGCTGATCTGCATCGATAGCGCCGATTGAGCGATGTTATGTTTGCGCGCAGCGCGCGTTAAGTTCCCTTCGTGCGCCACAATCCAAAAATAGCGGAGATGATGGTAATTCAACATACGATGGTGTGTATGGTCAGGTCAGCATCACGAGGCAATCTATGCCCCAGCTTGCGATTGGTTGATGGGCAGCGTTGCCAGAGCCGCATGCTCCCATCGCTCATAAGCCGATCTGCGTGTTGATACTGACTTCCTTGCCCTCGCGTTTCTTGCAACCGGTCGATCCGATTACCAGTATGCCAGATCGCGTTCAGGCTCGCAATGGGGGTTGGCGCTGCAACACTCCGCTTGCTGTGTGCGAGCGAACTGTCGGAGTGGTTAATGTTCTTTTAGATAGAACATATTTTTAAAATACATATATTTTACTGATTATTCTTGGCATGATACTATCCAGACATCGACCTTTGACACCAAGGAGGTAACGACGGTATGGGTATGGATGGAGGGCTGGCACTCATCGGGTATCTCGCGCCGCTGCTGCTGCTGCTCGCGGCAGCAGCAGCGGCGCTCAACCTGGTGCGGACGGTTGAGTTGACGTTTCAGTTGGGGCGTGCCGTCAGTTTTGGCGCATTTGGCTTGATGCTGGCATTGGGGATCGTAGTCTTCACCGGAGGACCGCTGGTCAGTCCCCTGATCGGAGTCGGCGAGATCGGCTTCACGCTGCGGCTCGATGCGCTCAGCGTCATGATGTCGTGGCTGGTCACGCTGTTGGGTGCGCTTCTGATCCAGTTCAGTCGCAACTACCTCGATGGCGATCCGCGCCAGAAGATCTTTTTCATCCGCTTGTATACTACCCTGGGCGCAGTGCTGCTCATGGTGTTGTCCGGCAATCTCTGGCAACTGGTGATTGCCTGGATTGGCACCAGTCTGGCGCTGCACGAACTGCTGGTCTTCTACCCTGATCGTCCGCGCGCAATTCGCGCTGCGAGCAAAAAGTTCATCGTTGCCCGGATTGGCGATCTGAGTTTGATCACCGCTGCGGTAGCGCTGGCGCAGACCTTCGGCACTACCGATCTCGGCCAGCTCCGCGAAGCTGCGCGCGCTGCGCTGGCTGACGGCGTGGCGCCTGCCGGCGCGGTCGTTGCCGCTATCCTGATCGTCATTGCGGCGGCGCTCAAGTCGGCAATGTTTCCCTTCCACGGCTGGCTGCTCGAAGTTATGGAGACGCCGACACCGGTTTCTGCGCTACTCCACGCCGGTCTACTCAATGCCGGTATCTTCCTGGTTGTGCGCTTCGGCGAATTGACCTTCCTGGCGACGCCAGCGCTCCTCTTGCTGATCGGGCTGGGCGGTTTGACTGCAATCATAGCTTCATCATCGATGATTACCCAGAGCAGCGTCAAGGTTTCACTCGCCTACTCAAGCGCAGCTCACATGGGTTTCATGCTAATGCTCTGCGGGTTTGGCGCTCATACCGTTGCGCTTATGCACCTGATCGCGCACTCCTGCTACAAGGCGCACGCCTTCCTCTCGTCGGGTAGCATTATCGAGTATGTGCGCAACACCGGTATTCAGAAACTGGATAAGGCGCCAAATCCGCTGGCCTTGATTGTGAATATGGTCATTGCGGTGGCGATGTTTGTAGCAGTTGCCACGGTCCTGGGCATCGATATTACGAAGCGACCAGGCGAGACGGCAATGATCACCATCTTTATGACTGCAGTCGCCTACCTTTTGGTGAAGGGCAATACCGGCAAAGCTCCACTGATGGTCATTGCGCGCACAATGGGAATGGCGGCGCTAGTAACGATTGCCTTCTTCATCCTGGAAGTAGTGGCCGAAGCGTCGCTCGGTCAGGCTGTGGCAGTCTATCCACCACTCGATAGCGTGACGTGGATTGCCGTGGTCACAGCAGTCATCATCTTCGTGGCTGTGATGGCGTTCAGCGCCTTCCTGCCCGCACTGGTCAATCGTCCCGTCTGGCGCGTGTTATACGTTCACCTCAAGAATGGCTTCTACGCGAACGCCCTGTTTGATCGGTTGCTCGATACGTTGCGGTTAGCGCGGTAACTGTTCTCTGCGCGCTCGACAGATACGGGCGCGCAAGACCACAAGGTCGGTGAAGCTGTTGTGTGCTGTCGTCAGTGTGCGATATTTGCTGGAGGAATGAATACCATGACGCTGGTTGAGACCAATATCAAAACGCTCCCGAAGATGTCGGCGCCGGTTGATGATCTCTCTGCCGAGAAGATCCTTGCAGCGGCCAGGCTTGCCGAGCAGCGCATTGCGCCGTTGTGGCCACTGCGCACGTTCGTCGCGGTTAATCCATATCTCGGCCTGATCGATCACTCGTTTGCGCAGGCAGCGCAACTGTTGGCGCGACGGGCCGGCGCCAAAATGACCGCGCCACGTTCGTTCTACGCCCAGGCCATCCAGAGTGGTCGTGTCACCGACGATGACCTTGCGGCGGCGATTGCCGAAGGTATTCCCTTTCCCGGCGCGCCGAACAGTGTGGCGGCACTGAAGACCTTTGCGTTGAGTGGCGCGCCCGATCCGGTCTTCAAGACGCTGCCGACTGTAGCTGATGTGGCGTATCAGGTAACCGGCGTCAAATGGACTGATATAGTCACCGATACGATTTCGAATTGGGCCGGAGCGTATTTCGATCTGGGTCAGTCATACTGGCGGTCACCCTGGGCGCACCTGCCGGCATACGAGGCCTGGCGCGCCGAAGCTGCTTTTGACCGCGCGCCACTGGTGCGGGGGGCGCGCGGTTTTCGCCGGGCTTTGCGCGAATTGCCGACCACAGCAGCCGAGACGATTGTCAGCGCGATTAAGCTGTTGCAGATTCCGGCTGATGGTCTGGAAGCGTATATGCACCGTCTCCTGCTGTCGATCCACGGCTGGGCCGGTTATGCCCGCTATCTGCGCTGGAATGCCGAACTGTACGGCGGTGAAGATCAGACCTTGACCGATCTGCTGGCGATTCGGCTGGTATGGGAAGTGGCGCTCTGGCATAGTTTCGCCAGCAGCGGTTTGGCCGAACACTGGCAGCAGCGCAAGAGTGAACTGGTTAACACTCAAGTGGAAGAGGCGACCAAACGCGCGCTTGACGGCGATCTGCTGCTCCAGCGCGCTTTCGAGAAGGCGTATCAGCGTCAGTTGTTTCAACGCCTCGGCCAGCCAGCTCCGGCAGCGGTTACGCGCAAACGAGCGCAGGCGGCATTCTGCATCGATGTTCGCTCTGAGATCTTCCGCCGCGCGCTTGAGACAGTGAGCGATGAGGTTGAGACTATCGGCTTTGCCGGCTTCTTCGGTTTTCCCATCGAGTACGTACCGATGGCCGAAACGCGCGGTGGCGCCCAGTGCCCGGTCTTGTTAACGCCCCAGTTCGTGATCACCGAGTCGGTGGCTGGCGCCAGCGAAGCAGAAGTCAACGCGGCCATCGAGCGCCGGTCAATGCGCCAGCGCGTGGCCAAAGCCTGGCGAATGTTTAAGTTTGGCCCCGTCTCGTGTTTCGGGTTTGTCGGCCCGGTGGGATTAGGCTATCTCTACAAACTAACCTTCGACACACTTGGCATTACGCGACCGGTGCCGCATCCGGCTACGTTCGGTCTCAATGCCGCTACCCGTGCCCGCGTCAAGCCGAGCCTCGAACCGCGCTCAGCCAACGGTCGCGTAATCGGCATGACACTCGCGCAGCGGATTGCAGCCGCAGAAGGTGCGCTCAAGGCAATGTCACTGACCGATCATTTTGCGCGCCTGGTGCTGCTGGCCGGTCACGGCTCAACCACCGTCAACAATCCGCACGCAACTGGTCTCGACTGCGGCGCCTGCGGCGGCCATACCGGCGAAGCGAATGTGCGGGTCGCCGCGCAGATCCTCAACGATCCGGCGGTGCGGGCCGGTTTGCGCGAGCGTGGCATTGAGATACCCGCTGATACGATCTTTCTCGCCGGATTGCACGATACCACTACCGATGACGTTACCATCTTCGATCAGGACGATGTTCCCGTCAGCCACAAGGCCGATCTCCAGCAGTTGATCGCCGATCTGAATGCTGCCGGTCGATTGGCCCGCGCCGAGCGCGCTGCGCTGCTGAAGATCGATAACGGACGTGACATCGATCGGGAAGTGCGCCGGCGCAGCAAAGACTGGTCGCAGGTGCGTCCGGAGTGGGGTCTGGCCGGGTGTGCCGCGTTCATTGCCGCGCCGCGAAGCCGCACTGCCGGGGTGAAACTCGATGGGCGGACATTCCTGCACAACTACGAATGGCGGCAGGATGATGGTTTTGGTGTGCTGGAGCTGATCATTACCGCGCCAATGATTGTCGCGAGCTGGATCAACCTGCAATACTACGGCTCGACCGTCGATAATCAGGTCTTCGGCAGCGGCAACAAGACTCTGCACAACGTGATCGGCACACTTGGCGTGCTTGAAGGCAACGCGGGCGATTTGCGCGTCGGCCTGCCCTGGCAATCAGTACACGACGGTGAACGGTACGTTCACGAACCGATGCGGTTGCACGTGGTGATTGAAGCGCCAATTGACGCGATGACCGCGATCATTGCCCGCCACGAACAGGTGCGCCAGTTGCTCGATAACGGCTGGCTCTACCTCTTTGCAATGGATGATCGCGGCAAGGTAACGCACAAGTATGCCGGCAATTTGCAGTGGGAAACGCTAGAGCCGGCGAGCGCAGCATGATAAGCTGACTGCTGTCAGCGCGCAGAGACGGGGCAACGCTCCGTCTCTGTTTTGTTATCATCGATCTCCTTGTCGGCAAACGGCATCTGCGTGAGCGCCGGCTAGAGGATGCGCATGTCCGTTTCGGCCCGGCTGGCAGACACTACCGTAGCCGATTGTGTAATGCATTGGTTATTGCGGTATGTTATACTGTGCGCATTACCCGATTATCGAACAATCTCGTCGATGCTTTGCGTCTGATGAAAAGAATAAACATTTTGCTGCGCAGATCCTTCTTTTTTTATCTGTGCTAAGTGGAATATCATGCGATAATCGATTATAGTTGCAAATTGACTGAAAATGACATCTTTCTAATTGAGTAGAATGTATTGTGCTATAATTAGGATTATACTTCTCAGCATTGTATCTAATTCAGTACTTCCGCCAGGATAGGGGGCGCTATGGCAGTTATCGGGGCTGATGTCGAGCTTTTGCGGGCAATGGCAGCCGCTTTGCGGCAGGGTAGCGAACAGCTCAGTGAACATTTTCAGCACTCAACTCATGCGATGCAATCATTGCAGAACAGTCCATGGTCTGGACAGAATCGCCAGCGCGCTGAGGCGATGTGGATGCATATTCAAGAACAGTTTACTCCTGTTGTTGAAACGCTCAATCATTTGATCACGCAAACAGATCGTTTTACCGATTCATTAGAAGAAGCCGGGCGTGTTTTTGGCGATGGCGTCATATCCATCGCTGATACTGATGCGTCTCGCGGCATCAGGTTCACCTCTGATATGCATATTCTTGGCGGTGTTGCCCCTATTGTTGGCGCCAATCTGTCTAAGCTGAGGTTGGGTAGGTTGATCGATGTTATTGAAGACGCTCATGAAACCATACAGCTATTCAGAGATCTAACGCTAATAAAATCGCTGGAAATTGTAAACGGAAACAAATATGCTAATCAGATAATTATTAAGGGATCATTGAAAGCTAAGGAAGCAGCATTCCTTCTGCCAGCAACAACGCATATGAAAGGAGGATTGATAAATGCGCTACAAAAGCAAACGCCAAATATTATAAAGGACGTAGGTAAAGGTATTCCTTTTTCGATACTAATTGGTTCTGCTGAAAATGTATTGGATAACTGGGAAGATTATAAAGATGATGAACAGGCGTGGCAAAAAACAGCGGTTGCAACAGTTTTAGACACAGCAGTAGAAACGACCTGTGAAGCCATCGGGAGCGCTGTCTGCGGTGTGGCGCTTGGAGCAGGGCTGGGCGCCATCAGCGGCGGCACACTTGCTCCGCTAGGAGTTGCGGTGGGCGCGAGGATCGGAGGGGTTGCTGGTGGATTTGTTGGTGAGATAATAGCTGAAAAAATCATTGAAAGCGAATCTTATCAGACGTGGAGAGAAGATGTGGTACAGAAAGGCGCCGATCTTATTGACGACACCATTGAGCAAGGAGAGAAGCTACTTGATGAAGGAAAGAAGTTACTTAATGAAGGAAAGAAGTTTCTCGACGATGGCGCTCAGTTTATGCAGGATCAGGTAAAGCATTTTGATTCGCAGATTCGAGGATTTCTCAAAGGGATAGGAGTATAAGCTCTATGGAAAAGGATTTAACCCTTCGAATATCAATCGAAGAGCTGGCGCTGGCATGCATTCTGAATGGTAAAGCAGAGGAAGGTAACGCCCTGATTGCAGGCAGTCTTGGGCGCGATGTAAGCCAGGATGAACTGATTGGTCGCTTGACATCCGCCAGTCATACGCTGCTGGGCAAGGGATTGCTCGATCTGTCAGCGGATGGCAACGTTGTCGGTTCGCCAATATTGACTGAAGTGGTTGACATGATGACCAGCGCTCGTTGCACGTTGCGTTATTCGCTATCGTCGCCTGAAGAGCGCCGGGTCCTTTCCTACCACTTTGTGGGTGATAGTATCTACGAGCACTGGATCGATACGGGGGTTGTTCACGTTATCACGCGCGTCGATGCAGCGGAACCGGTTACAACCTGCCCTCTCTTCTTCAGCCTTGAGACGTTTCGCCCAACACCTGAAGCCGCAGGGGTTATCGCCGAGTCGCTGTTTCGCCAGGCCCTGCGCCAGAAACAGGTAGCGGAAGCCGAAAACCTGCTGTGCCCTGCGCTGCCGGCCACGATATGCCGTCCGTTGAGCGAAGATGCGGTGCATACAAAGGCCATTGGTGATGTGATGTTGATCCACTATCAAGCCAATCGAGAACCGGTGTCTGATGAAGGTCAGTTGATCCTGTTTGGCGCCGAGCGATTTTGGGTGTTTCATCCCACGAAAGACGGTGACATGGTGAAGGTGTCATTGGTGCCGGGAACGATCGACAATTTGCAGCAGTATGTGCGTCAGCTTGTTGACCGTCAAGTTCAGGGTGTGTCCTTGTAACGAATGACGTGCCATCGTGCTGGTTAGTCGCCTGCGCTGTTTGGTAACGCTCATCTCAGTGGATGATACCATTCTTATTCAAGTGCTGATCGTGCCTATTATTTCCTGACACTTCTTAACGTTGTGAAGACAATCTGCTAACTCAAATCCGCGCATCTGTTGATACATGTGAAGCCAAAATACTCTCTTTTATCGGGAAGATTGCGCTCTTTTGTGCCTCATAGTAATGACGTTTCCCGGCAAAGAACGTAGTTGTAGTACCTTCAGCTCTGATCGGCAGGCGACAGCCACATCCGCCTGCCGATCCAGCAGAGTCGTTTTAATCCAGCGGCGGGGGAGCCGATCACGGCGTAGCCGCAGTCACTTCACCGGTTGGCTGAGTCAGCGTGAGCGCCGGGCTGTCGGTAGCGGGCAACAGCGCAATACTCAATACCTCGTCCAGTGTCTCTACCGGAATGAAGGTCATCTCGGCGACGACGGTCGGCGGCAGATCGTCGAGATCGGCCAGATTGCGTTTCGGCAGAATGATGGTATGGATCCCTGCTCGATGGGCGCCGAGCACCTTCTCTTTCACTCCCCCGATCGGTAATACCCGACCACGCAGCGAGATTTCACCGGTCATCGCCAGATCATCGCGCGCCAGTCGTCCGGTGGCTGCCGATGCCAGTGCCGTCGCCATCGTAATGCCAGCCGAGGGGCCATCTTTCGGTACCGCTCCTGCCGGCACGTGGATGTGAATGGCATGCGTCTCGAAAAAGTTTGGCTCGATGCCGAGTGCGCGGGCACGGGAACGAACATAGGTAAGCGCGGCTTCAGCACTCTCGCGCATCACCTCCCCGAGCTGACCGGTAATGGTCAGCTCCTTCTTGCCTTCGACCGCGCTCGCCTCAACGAAGATAATATCGCCGCCGACCGGTGTCCAGACCAGGCCAATCGCGACGCCCGGTTGATCGATCCGTTCCCGGGTTTCGCTGGTGAAGCGCGGGCGACCAAGCGCCGCGCGCGTGAAGGCGACATCGACCACGAAAGGCAGACTAGCCGGATCAATATCTCCTTCGCTGAGCCGGCGAGCAACCTTACGCAACACTGCGCCAATAGATCGTTCGAGGTTGCGCACGCCGGCTTCACGGGTATATTCGTTGATGATGCAGCGCAGCGCCGCATCCTCAATCACTACCTCTTCCGGGCGCAGACCGTTGGCGCGTAACTGGCGCGGTACCAGGTGGGTCTGCGCGATCTGAACTTTCTCGTCTTCGATGTAACCCGATAACTCGATCACCTCCATCCGGTCACGCAGTGCCGGGTGTACCGTATCCCAGGTGTTGGCCGTAGCCAGGAACAGCACGCGCGACAGATCGAAGGGCAGATTGAGATAATGATCGGTAAAGGTGTGATTCTGTTCGGGATCGAGCACTTCGAGCAGCGCTGCCGCCGGATCGCCGCGGTAATCGCTGCCCAGCTTATCGATCTCATCAAGCAGGATCACCGGATCAGCCGTGCCGGCGCGCCGTAACTCTTGAATAATCCGGCCCGGTTGCGACCCGATATAGGTGCGACGGAAACCGCGCAGTTCGGCTTCGTCGCGCACGCCTCCCAGGCTCATCCGCACGAAGCCGCGTCCAAGCGCGCGGGCAATACTCTGGCCGAGGCTCGTCTTGCCAACACCGGGTGGGCCAACGAAGGCCAGAATTGGTTCGCGATTTGCGCGCAGATTTTCTTCACCGAGCGCTGCGCGCCGCTGTTTCACCGCCAGATATTCCAGGATGCGCTCTTTCACCTTCGCGAGGCCGTGATGGTCTTCATCGAGCACCTGCCGGGCATAGCCGATGTCGATCGGCTGACCGGTATAGACATTCCAGGGCAACTCGGCCAGCCATTCCAGGTAGGTGCGCACCATCTGGTATTCCGGCGAGCTGGCATTGATTCGCGCCAGCCGGTTCAGTTCACGTTCAGCCTCTTTGCGCGCCACCTCGGGCAGATTGGCATTGGTCAGCTTCTGCCGCAGGTCGTCAAGTTCGGCAGCTTCACCGCCATCTTCACCCAACTCCTTCTGAATCGCCTTCAACTGCTGGCGCAGGTAAAACTCACGCTGTTGCTTGGCCGCGCTCTCCTGCACCTCCTGGCGCAACCGGGCCTGCACCTCGAGGAGAGTAAACTGCTTCCGATAAAAGTCGCGCACCTTTCGTAGCCGCTCAACAACATCGAATGTCTCGAGCAACTCCTGGCGTTCGGCAAAGGTATAGTCTGGCGAGTAGCCGGTATTGTCGGTCAGATGACCCGGATCATCGATTGAGCGCACAAAATTGCGAATCTCCTGGGTCACACCGGGCCGCAATTCAAGCACAGCGTCAATGGCAGCGTGTGTTTCAACCATCAACTGCTCGAGTTCGGGTGTGCGCTCAAAGACATCAGGACGGCGGGTGAAGGTAAACCGCAGATAAGGCGTCGTCTGCACTGCCTGTCCAAGCTCGGCGCGCACCAACCCACGCACAACGATACCGGTTGCGCCGTTGGGGAGCGTGCCGAGCTGCTCGATGCGGCCAACGACTCCAACCCGAAAGAGGCGATCGCTCATCGGCGCATCATCCGGCGCATCGGGTCGGCGGGCAACCAGCAAGACCTGGCGTCCCTCGCGCGAGGCCGCTTCTGCCGCTGCCGCACCCAGCTCGTCGAGCGGTAGGCTGACCACGGTATAGGGAAAGACCACTACCCCCTCCAGTGGAATCAGCGGTAGGGTCTCAGGTGATGGTGTCTCAGTTGTCTCTGAAAGAGAGTGGTCGGACAGTGTTTCGTCGCTCATAGCGGTTCTCCACATTGGTAAGCGGAAAAAGTGTTCCGCGCCTAATGTATTTTGAAACGCAACGGGAACAGTGTCAATGGCAGGCAAAAAGTTCTAGTGAAAATCTAACAGAATGTAGCAAGAGGTGATGACTGCGCGGAAAAGATACAGTTGCTCAGCGTTGACCAGAGTAAATAACCCTAGACCAGGATCACCCGTGTACCGGCAGCCTCCATGCGGCGTCGCTCGACATCGGGCAGATCGGTATCGGTGATAACCGTATCAATCGCTTCCAGCGGTAACACTTTGATGAAGCCGCGCCGCTGCCACTTACTCGAATCGGCGAGCAAAAAGATCTGCCGCGCCGCTCGGGCCAAAGCGCGCTTTGTCTGCGCGATCTCACTGGTTGAGTCGGTAACGCCGTAGTTTGAGTCGACCGACTCGGCAGCCAGAAACAGTTTCTCGACTACCAGCTCACCAAGACTCTGCTCGACCAGCGGCCCCAGCGTGCCGAATGTCGCATAGTTGACTACGCCGCCAAGCATCCAGACTTGTACATCATTTAGATGACGCAGCTCGATGACCACATTCAGGGCATTTGTCACCACGGTGAGCGGGGTAGACTGGCGCAAATGCTTGACCATCTCTACCACCGTCGTGCCGGCATCGAGCAAAATCGTATCGCCGGGATTCACAAACTGCGCCGCAGCAGCGCCAATGCGCGCTTTCGCTTCGAGACGGATCCCGGCTCGTTGCTCGAACGCGATCAGGGCACTGCTGGCCGGTAGCGCGACGGCGCCACCATGATCGCGGATCAGCACTCCCTCGCGTTCGAGGGCAGCCAGATCGTTGCGGATAGTGACCGGGGTAACCCCGAATAATTCGGCCAGTTCGTTGACCCGTACCGAACCTCGTTGGCGCACCAGTTCGGCGATCCGGCTTCGTCGGTCGAGCATTAACGGACTGCGTTCGCCAATCACGCTTTCATCAGGCTGCATTGAGCGATACTCCGGTGGTAGATAGCTTTCGTTTATTTTCGGTTCTATTGTACGGCACCGACATGATGGGCGTCAAGTGGGAAATGATGACCAGCAAACACCCTTGCTCACCGAATTCAAGCGATGCTCAGGTAAACAAAATCAAACGAAAATCAAGTATTGACAAAACGAAAATGTATGATATGATAGTGGCATCAAACGATACTGTTACCGTCTGCCATCGTTGACTATCTGACCGTATCGACAGCTTCGCCCAATCTGCCAATTGCTCGCTGCGGCAAGTTGTCGAATGACCACACCGTTGGCGTGGTCCTGGCTTCAGCCTATGCAGGCTCACGCACAGAGGAGTGCTGTATGTTACAGTTGACGGCTGCGAGTGTTCGCGTTGGCGCTGTCGCTACCTCAAAGGAAGATGCGATCCGGCAGGTTGGGCAGATACTGGTGCAGGCCGGCAATATCAAGCCCGCCTACATCGAGAGTATGCTGGCTCGCGAGGCGCTGGCGAATACCTTCCTCGGCAATGGCATTGCAATCCCCCACGGCAAACCGGAAGACCGTGATCTGATTATCGAAACCGGCATCGCCGTCTTGCAGGTTCCTGCTGGCGCCCCGTGGAATGATGGCGAAACCGCGCACCTGATCGTTGGTATTGCTGCCCGCTCCGATGAACACATCGAGGTTTTGCGTCGCTTGACCCGCGTGCTCGGCGATCATGCGCTGGTTGAGAAGCTGCGGCAGACGCGCGATCCCGCCGATGTGGTTGAGGCTTTGACCGGCGAGCGTCCGGTTGCGTCACCATCCTCGGTTGGCGACTACGAGCATGGAGTGCAGGTAACGATCCACAATCCTACCGGTTTGCATGCTCGCCCCGCAACTGCGTTCGTCGAGACGGCTAAACGCTTTCAGTCCGCAATTCGGGTGCGTCACGGCGAGCAGGTGGCCGATGGTAAGAGCTTGCTCAGCCTGTTGCAGTTGGGTGTGGGTGCTGGCGCGACGGTGACGATTTCGGCTCAGGGGCCTGACGCCGATGTTGCGCTGGCCGCTTTGAGTGCACTGGTTGAAGCCGGAATGGGCGAAGAGCCGGTTTCAACCGAGGCGGTTGCGCGCCCTCGACTCAACCTTCGTGATTGGGCACCGCAGCATGCGGCGGCTGTTGTCGCAGGGATTCCGGCTGCAGAGGGGCTGGCTATCGGGCCGATTCGTCATTATCGGCGCGCGCCACTCGTTATTACCGATACTCCCGGCGATCGGATGAGCGAAGTGGCGGCGTTGGAGCAAGCGCTTGAGTCTGCCCGAAGCGAACTCGAACTGCTAGCCGGTGAGGTGTCTAGACGGTTGGGATCATCGCGCGCAGCGATCTTTCGCGCTCATGCTGAATTGCTGGCCGATCCTGCTCTGGTGCGCGAAACGGTAAGCCGCATGTTCGATGGTCACAGCGCCGCCTGGGCATGGCAGCAGACGATTGCGGCTCGCGTGGCCCAACTTGAGAAGCTCGATGATCCGGTACTGGCCGGACGAGCGGTTGATCTGAGTGATGTCGGTCAGCGGGTGTTGCGCCATTTGCTGGGGTTGGGTGAAGCGCCTTTTATCAGTCTCGCTGAACCTGCCATTCTGGTGGCAGACGATCTGACTCCTTCTGACACAGCAACGCTCGATCCCGATAGTGTCCTCGGTTTATGCACGGCGCTTGGCGGCCCTACGTCACATACGGCAATCATTGCCCGCTCCCTCGGTTTACCGGCGATAGTCGCGGCTGGTGATCGAGTCCTTGACATTGAAGATGGCACACCGGCCATTCTCGACGGCTTTAGCGGTAAGCTCTACCTGCGCCCTTCAGCCGCTGATGTTGAGACAGCGCGCGCCCTGCAAGCCGGTCTGGATCAGGAACAAGCGGTTGCATTTGCGACCCGCCATCAACCGGCGATCACTCGTGACGGGCTACAGATCGAGGTGGCTGCCAATGTCAACCGGGTGGCCGATGCTGCGCGCGCAATTGAGAATGGCGCCGATGGCGTTGGTCTGATGCGCACGGAGTTTCTCTTCATTGAACGCGATCACGCGCCTGATGAAGAAGAGCAGTACGAAGCCTACCGGACAATGGTTGAGACGATGGCTGGTCGCCCGTTGATCATCCGCACGCTCGATATTGGCGGCGATAAAGAGGTTCCTTACCTCAATATCCCGCGCGAAGACAATTCGTTCCTGGGTATTCGCGGTTTGCGGCTCTGTCTGCGTCGTCCCGATCTCTTTGAACCACAGTTGCGCGCCATCTACCGCGCCGCCAGGCACGGGCCGCTCAAGATCATGTTCCCGATGGTGGCGACGCTCGAAGAGGTGCAACAGGCCAGGGCCATCGCCGAGCGGATTCGGGCCGAACTCAATGCGCCGCCGGTTGAGATCGGGATTATGGTTGAAGTGCCTTCGGCAGTCTTGATCGCCGATGTGCTGGCAACCGAGGTCGATTTCTTCTCAATCGGTACTAATGATCTCACCCAGTATGTGCTGGCAATGGATCGTTTGCATCCCGAACTGGCCCGCCAGGCTGACAGTCTGCATCCGGCAGTGCTACGCGCGATTGCCCGCGCGGTCGAGGGCGCGACCAGCGCTGGTCTCTGGGTGGGAGTGTGTGGCGGTATTGCCAGTGATCCGCTCGGAGCGGCGATACTGGTTGGTTTAGGCGTGCATGAGCTGAGTGTCAGTATTCCCAGCGTGGCAACCATCAAAGCGCATTTGCGCAGCTTGAGCGCTGCCGATATGCGCGATCTGGCGCGGCGGGCGCTGGCATGTCGCAGTGCAGCGGAGGTGCGCGCGTTATGAAGATTGCAACGATTACGCTTAACCCGGCTATCGACCAGACCGTCTTTGTCGATCATTTTCAGCCGAATACAGTTAATCGGGCGCGCGCTATGCAACGCGACGCCGGCGGTAAAGGGGTAAATGTGGCGTCGTTCCTGGCCGATTACGGCCTGACGGTGACAGCCACCGGCCTGCTCGGCGCTGAGAATCCGCACATCTTTGAGCGTCATTTTGCCGCCAAGCGGATTAATGATCGTTTCGTGCGCGTTCCGGGCGCAACCCGGATTGGAGTGAAGATTGTCGATGAAGCTAATCAGCAAACGACTGACATCAATCTCCCCGGTTTGCCGCCGCCACCTGGCGCACTCGATGATTTGCTGACCGTGATCGATGAGCTGGCCGTGGATCACGAATGGTTTGTTCTGGCCGGTAAGTTGCCGCCCGGCGTGCCAGTTGAGTTTGTGCCTGAACTGGTCGCCCGGTTGCGCGCGTACCATCGCGCTGTCGCTCTCGATGTCAGCGGGCCGGCCTTGGCTGCCGGGCTGGCTGCGCAACCTTCACTGGTCAAGCCCAATCTTGATGAATTGCGTCAAATCGATCTGCTTGCCGGTGAGGGGATAGAGGCAGTCGCCGCTGCCGCGCGTCAGATCAATCAGATGGGGGTAGCGCTGGCGATTGTCTCAATGGGAGCGCAAGGCGCAATCTTTAGTGATGGCGCGAATCTGCTCCATGCCGTACCGCCGCCGATCACCGTCAAGAGTACGGTCGGCGCCGGCGATGCAATGGTGGCCGGCGCTATTGCCGGTTTGGTTGAAGGGCTATCGCTCGAAGAGATTGCTCGCCGCGCAACGGCCTTCTCGCTGGCGGCGCTGGCTGCCATCGGCGCGCATCTGCCGCCACGCGCCGAATTGATCGCGCTGGCGGCCAGGGTGTCGGTTTCAGTGGTTGATCCGGCGGTTACTGCGGTGCCGCCCGTTGATCAATAGTGGTTGTGAGAGCAAAGGGAGGATTGTTATGGCGCTCATTGTTGCGATCACGTCGTGCCCTACCGGTATTGCCCACACCTTTATGGCAGCCGAGGGTTTGCAGCGCGGCGCGGAGAGTCTCGGCCACACGATCAAGGTCGAGACCCAGGGGTCGGTCGGCGCGGAAAACACCTTGACCGCAGCAGATATTGCCGCGGCTGAAGTGGTTATCATCGCTGCCGATACTAAAGTTGATTTGAGTCGGTTTGTTGGCAAGCGGATTTATGAAACGAGCACGAAGGCGGCAATTCACGATGGCGCAGCCGTCGTGAAAATGGCCCTGGAACAGGCGCGGCCTAAGACGGCTTCGGCAACCGCGTCTAGCAGCGCCGATCTGGTTGATCAGGTGGCAGCAGCCAAAGCCGCGCGCGCGGCTGGAGTGGCCGGCCCATATAAGCATCTGATGACCGGCGTGAGCTATATGCTGCCCTTTGTGGTTGCCGGTGGCCTGCTCATTGCGCTGGCTTTTGCTTTTGGCGGTATCTACGTCTACGAAGACGCCAACCGCGGCACGCTCGGCTGGGCCTTGTTCCAGATTGGCGGGCCATCGGCCTTCGCGCTGATGGTGCCGATTCTGGCTGGCTTTATCGCGTTCTCCATCGCCGACAGACCCGGTCTGGCCCCCGGTATGATTGGCGGTATGCTGGCTTCCTCAACCGGTTCAGGCTTTCTGGGTGGCATTCTGGCCGGGTTTATCGCCGGTTATGCCACGCTGTGGCTTAATCGCAATCTCAATCTGCCCAAGACGCTGGCCGGTCTGAAGCCGGTGCTGATCCTGCCCTTGCTCAGCTCGCTGTTTGTCGGTTTGTTGATGGTGTACGTTATCGGACAACCGGTGAGCACCGCTCTGAATGCTTTGACGGCCTGGCTTCAGAGCATGGAGCAGAGCAGCGCGCTGGTGCTCGGTCTCATTCTCGGCGCAATGATGGCCTTCGATATGGGTGGCCCGGTCAATAAAGCGGCGTATACCTTCGCTACCGGTCTGCTGGCTTCGCAGGTGACGACCCCAATGGCAGCCGTCATGGCAGCCGGTATGACTCCGCCACTCGGTTTGGCGCTGGCGACGCTGCTGTTTAAGGATCGTTTCAACGATGAGGAGCGCGAGGCAGGCAAGGCCGCAGCAGTGCTCGGCATCTCGTTTATCACTGAGGGGGCGATTCCCTTCGCGGCGAAGGATCCGTTCCGCGTAATTCCCTCTATTATGGTTGGTTCAGCCGTCGCCGGCGCTCTCTCGATGCTCTTTGGCGCGACGCTGGCTGTGCCGCACGGTGGTATCTTCGTTCTGCCCATCCCCAACGCGGTCGGTAATCTGCCGATGTACATCGTGGCAATTCTGGCCGGTACGCTAGTGACGGCGGCTATGCTCTACGTCCTCAAACGGCCTATCGCCGGCGCTACCGAAGGACGGGCCGTTGTGGCCGGTCAGGGGACGGCTGATTAGCATCAACGTGGTCTCGGTGAGGATCTTCAATGTCAATTGAGGCCACCAGGCTCGCAAAGTCTGGTGACCAACAAATATCAGCCTCAGGTAACGCAGGGCAGGCGCAACCTGCCCTGTTCTCTACCAGTCTACCCGAGCAGTGGCAATTCACGTCGTCGCTCACCACTGAGCGCAAACAGCGCATTGGCAACTGCCGCAGCAATTGGCCCCATCGGCGGTTCACCACCACCAAAGGGTTGATCACCGCTGCGCAGCAGTTGTACCTGCACTTCCGGCGCGTCGGCAATGGTCAGGAGTGGATAGCGGTCAAAATTGCCGGCTGCAATCTGTCCATCCTGAATTGTGATGCGCTCAAACAGCGTTGCGCTCAATCCCATCATAATGCCACCTTCGGTCTGCGCAATCAGGCCGTCAGGATTGATCGCAATACCGGGATCGACCGCAGCCCAGACGCGATAGACGCGCAGGCGGTCACCTTCGTAACCAACCTCGGCCACATGGGCCGCAATCGTGTTCATATCGATGCTGCACGCAATACCGCGCGCGCGACCAGGTAGCGGTGTCTCGCTCCAGTTGGACATCTCGGCCACGGCCAGTAATGTTGCCCGAAAACGGCGTCCGACCGGAGTATTGGGCAGATGGCGTAATCGAAACTCGAGCGGATCGATCTTCGCTGCCACTGCCAGTTCATCGATAAAGCTCTCAACCGCAAAGGTATTGGCCAGCAAGCCCAGCCCCCGCCACGGGCCGGTTGGCACCGGCAGATCAACGATGTGTGAGGTGACCAGCAGGTCTGGAATGGCATACACCAGACGCGCGCCGCGCCAGGCTCCAAAATCGCTGCCGAATAGCCAGCGTAGCGGTGCCGGAATTAGCTCAAAGAGAACGTTTCCGCTGACGTGTCGTTGTTCGAGCGCGACGATAGTGCCGGTTGCATCGAGCGCAGCCCGGAAGGTGGCGTAGGTCGGTGGACGCAGATAGCTGTGGCGGAACTCTTCAGTGCGCGTCCAGCCCACATGCACCGGTCGGCCAACCGCTGCCGAGAGCAACGCTGCTTCGCTGGCTACCACTGTGGTGATTTTGCGGCCAAATCCACCACCAAGGTAGGTTGGTATGACTTCAACCGTCTCTGGTTTGCGCCCAAGCAGACTGGCCAGCGTATTTGCCACCTGAATCGGTGACTGGGTGCTCACCCAGGCCCGCACTCGTTCGGTCTGCACATCGACCAGCGCCGCCTGCGGTTCAAGATTAGCATGCGCTGCCAGTGGTGTGCGATAAGTTGCCTCGATCACGCGCGCGCCTTGCAATGCTCTCGTCGCGTCACCGCGCTTCTGGATCGGTGTCCCTGCGTTTGCTTGCGCTGCCAGACGTTCGTCAATATCTTGCTGAGAAAAGGGTGGTGGCAGTTCCCACTCCAGTTCGAGGTCATTCAAGGCCGCATAAGCGGTCAACCGCGACTCGGCGACAACACCGGCAAAGCCATCGCGAATCACCACTTCAACCACACCAGGCCGCTCCCGGGCCGTGCCCGGAGCGGCGCGTCGCAGTCGGGCGCCGAGCCGCGGTGGTCGGGCAACTGCGCCGTACAACATTCCCTCTACACGCGCATCGTAGCCATACGTTGCCAGTCCGCGAATCTTGGCCGGAAGGTCAAGACGGGGCGTCGGTTGACCGATAATCCGCCAGCGTTCCGGCGGCGTGAGTGGCGCTGCCTCTGCCGGAGGCTGCCAGTCGCGCGGCAGGCTGACCAGCGTGCCAAACCCGATCCGGCGGGTCGGATCGGCGCTATCAATCACAGCGCCATCGCTCACCTGCGCCTGGGCTATCTCAATGCCGAGCTGTTCGGCGCCGGCGGCGCGTAGCATTTCGCGCAATGTTGCCGCCGTCTCGCGCAGCAGCGGGAACAATCCCATCACCGAATATGATGCGCTGGTTCCAGCGCCATCGCGCACCGGCCCCAGCGAACTCGCCTGCGCGATCTGGATCTGTTCCCAGCTCACTCCAAGTTCTTCAGCCGCAATTTGAGCCAGCGCCGTATGTACACCCTGGCCCATCTCAACCTTTGGCATCGTCATCATGACCTGCCCGTCAGGCTGGATGGCAAACCAGAGGTTGGGTTCTTTGGGCAACGTGGCCGGTGGACCAAACCCATCACCTAGCAGATCGGATAACGCCAGCCGCGCTGCCGGAAGGCCAAACAACGCGCCAAGTGCCAATCCGCCGCCGGCCAACCCCAAACCGATCAGAAAGCCGCGTCTGGTCATTCGCCAGCGCGGTGGCCGCGCTGATTCGCTCATTGCCGGCCCTCCTTCATCAGCTCGGCGGCGCGCATCACCGCTCGCCCGATGCGGGCGTATGTTCCACAGCGGCAGTAGTTGTAGCGCATCGCTGCAATCATGTCATCGCGCGTTGGCGAAGGATTCGCTGCCAGCAAGGCCGCCGCCGCCATCATTTGCCCGCTCATACACCAGCCACATTGGGGTACCTGCAACTCGAGAAATGCCTGCTGCACCGGATGCAACCGCTCACCGTTGGCCAGCCCCTCAATGGTCGTGATCTGTGCGCCGGCCAGCGTGCTGATCATCGTCTGGCAACTGCGGGTTGCTACCCCATTCACATGCACCGTACACGCGCCACAAATCCCCGCGCCACAACCAAACTTGGTTCCTGTCAAACCCAATTCATCGCGCAATACGTACAGGAGTGGTCGCGCCGGTTCAGCGGCCACTGTGAAACGCTGACCGTTGATGATCAATTCCATGGATGCCCTCTCGCTGTTGCAGGTCCTATCGTGCAATTGGCGTGATTGTTCCCTGCACTCTTGTCAGGATGCTGGTACAATAGTTGTGCAATACCTGTACATAGTATACTACGTTATGATGAATCAAACGCCCATTTTAATCGTTGGTGGTTTCGCTAGCGAACCAAAACTCTATCGTCCACTCCGCGCATATCTCGCTGAGGTTAGCGGCAGGCAGGTCTTCATCGCGCCGATCACGCTGGTCGATTGGGCATGGGTGACGATCACCGATAGTTATGCCGGACTCCTGCGCAAACTTGACCGGACGGTAAACGAGCTGCTGGCCCAAACCGGCAGTTCCCGCTTGACCCTCGTTGCTCACAGCGCTGGCGGCGTACTGGCCCGCATCTTTCTCGGCGACCAGCCTTACAACGGCCAGGCATATTATGGCTATCAGCGCATTGACATGCTCGTGATGCTGGGAACCCCCCAACGGGCGGAACGCGAAGGTCGAATCGGCGGTCTCAACCAGATTCGCTGGGCTGACCAACGCTATCCAGGCGCGTACTGGTCTGAGGTGAGCTATGTCAGTGTCATCGGGCGGAGCATCTTTGGCGATCCCGATGGTCCCCCGCCTGAACGCGGCGCGCATCAGAGCTATCGTCTGATCAGTGGTGAAGGCGCGCAATGGGGTGATGGCGTTGTGCCACTTGACTACGGGCTGTTGCCCGGTTCACTCCAAATCGTCATTCCTGGATTGCGCCACGACCCTCGTCCCGATCGGCTCTGGTACGGATCAAGTCCGGCCACGGTCGCGGTGTGGTGGCATGCCGCGGCGGCATATGCTGCGACAAAAGCCGACGTGATCAGCTATAATCAGACTGAGAAGAAAATGACTCTGGCAATCCGCTGAGGCGCAAGGCGGCCCGCGCTGGTAACGCAGTGTGCGAATGAGCAGATTCGCATCGGGGCCGACCGGCGTGGCGCGATGATCCCGATCTGACCTCGTGTCGCTGCCTTCATCGTGCCGACCGGGTCTCGGCGCCCCGGCGTTTACGACAACACGTGAGGAATAGATATGTTTCGCCGTCTCTTTGGACGCGCGCAAGACGCGCCTCGCAGCGAAGAAGAGGCTGTCCGCGAAGAAGAACAGGTAAATGCTTCGCTGGAAAAATCGCGGCAGGGCATCTTCGGGCGTATCGCCAAACTCTTCGCCAGCGATGATCCGATCACCGATCAGCTCTGGGATGAATTAGAAGAAGCGCTTATCCAGGCCGATGTTGGCCTGGAAACGACCCAGTATCTGGTCAACCGGACAATTGACCGGGTTAATCGTCATGGCGTCAAGAAGGCTCGCGAAGCCCGCGAGATGCTCAAAGCCGAAATGGTGCGCACCTTCGCCGAGTATGCCGGTCAGAAGCGCCCCGAAGCCAAACCGTATGTAATCCTGGTTGTAGGCGTTAACGGTGCCGGCAAGACGACACTCATCGCCAAGCTTGCTCACCGCTACAAGAACCGCTTCGGCAAAAAGGTGTTGCTGGCCGCTGGCGATACCTTCCGCGCCGCAGCAACCGAACAGCTTGAGACGTGGGCCGAGCGGGCCGGCGTGCCGTGCGTCAGCCTGGGACAGGGCGCTGATGCGGCTGCGGTGGTTTACAAAGCGATTGATGCCGCCCTGGAACAGGATGTTGACATCCTGATTGTGGATACGGCTGGGCGTCTGCATGCCAAGTACAACCTCATGCAAGAGCTAGAGAAGATTCGCAACATCATCGCCCGCAAGTTACCCGGCGCTCCTCACGAGACGATTCTGGTCATCGACGCCACCACCGGCCAGAACGGAGTCTTACAGGCGAAAGCCTTTCTCAAAGCTGCCGGCGTGACTGACGTGGCGGTCACCAAGATGGATGGCACTGCCAAAGGCGGCATCGCCTTCGCTATCGCCCAGGACATCGAACGTCCGATCCGCTATATCGGTACCGGTGAGAAGCTCGATGATCTCGCTATGTTCGATGCCCAAACCTTTGTTGACGCGCTGTTTGCCGAACCGAAGACAGTCAAATGAGCATCCATACGCGCTACGATAGCCCTGTCCTACGCTATCGTAGCGCAATCGTTCAAGGTTCTTGTGCGCTGATATGCCTGCACAATCTGTGTAGAGCACTGATTGAGTGTTGCTATGTCAGTTGAAATCGTTAAGTGCCCATCCTGCAAACAGAAACTGGCGATCTTCCCCTACGTTCCCGTTGGTGGACAGGTCGTCTGCGCCAATCGCAATTGTGGCGCCAGCATCCGAATTGTCGGGCGCAATCCGCTGCGGATCGAGCTGGTGCCCGAAGAAGCAACCTACACGGTTGATTACCGTCCCGAGTCGTATGGTTGAACGAGGGCTAACGACCATCCTCCGGCGAGCAGTGATCGGCCTTTCCCTGATTGTCGGCGCAATGCTGCTCGCCGGTTGTCTGCTTATCAGCGGCGAACAAACGACCATCTCGGTGCAGGGCAGCGCAGCCAACATTCTGACCACGTTTGTCAGCGCCGAAGGCAGTGACGAATACCGGGTGCCGGCCCTTCCTGCCAACACCGAAGTGCAAGCCATCGTGATCGTCGCGGTCGAAACCGGCGACGTACAGATCGATCTGTTGCAGCCAGATGGCTCGGTCTCGTTCGTCCTGGCCGGGCGACCCGGCGCGCAGGTCACACGCAGCGGCCCGCTGCGCAGTGACGATCAAGGTCAAATCCGCTACCGGATCACGGCGCGCGGCGCGCGGAACGGCGAAATTCAGATCTTTTTGCTGCCAGGTTCCACGGAATAGCGCCCGCAAGGGATGATGGTGTGTCATCAGATGCTCAGGTCTGGTTTCTCCTGCTCAGGTTGATGCCGCCGGTGAGCAATTCATGCCACGTGGTGTATTATCACCTCCGAAAGGGCAGCATTCAGCAACAAACTCTTCTTCATACTGTCTGAACCTCCAGCAATCGCGCTATCTCCGACCGTCCCGGCAATGATGGCTGAGCGCCGGCGCGCGTCACTGCCAGCGCGCCGGCGGCATTCCCCCAGCGCACTGCCTCCGGCGGATCTTTGCCCTCGGCTAGCGCAACACAGAACGCCGCCGCAAAAGCATCGCCTGCCGCTACCGTATCGACGACCGGTACCCGGAATGAGGGCACATGAATTGTCTGTCCATCCCTGACCAGCATCGCCCCCTGTTCACCCAGGGTCACCACGATGTTCCGCGCGCCCCGCCGTTGCAGGCGGGTAATCGCCGCCGTTAGCTCGCTTTCGCCATCGGCCAGGGTCTGCAATTCTGGTTGGTTGGGTAAGAGATAGTCAATCTGCGCCAGTAGCTCATCTGGCAACGGGCGCGCTGGCGCCGGGTTGAGTATCACGCGCACTCCGTGAGCGCGGGCCAGCCGGGTAGCGGCCATAACTGCGCCAAGGGGGCATTCCAGCGGCATCAAGAGCGCGTCAGCTCCGACAAATACTGCTGCGGCCTGCGTAACATCCTCTTCGCTCACCTGCATATTGGCTCCAGGCGCAACCACAATCGTGTTCTGCCCCTGGGCATCAAGCGTGATTAACGCGACACCGGTGGCAGCCGTGGGATCGCGTTGGACAAAGGTCGTGTCAACGCCGTCTTGCTGTGCAGCGGCCAGCAGCACATCACCAAAGGTGTCAACCCCCACGCGCCCAATCATGCAAACGCGCGCGCCGAGACGAGCAGCGGCTACCGCCTGATTTGCTCCTTTGCCGCCTGGGAAGGTCTGAAAGTCACTGCCGATCAGCGTCTCTCCTGGCTGGGGATGACGCGGCGCGCGCACTACCAGATCCATGTTCAGGCTGCCGACGACAATAATCGTTGGCGTCATAAGGTTGTTCCCCCTGATAAACGTTCAACTAACGTGGTCGGCACGAGATGCGCGCGCGCCGGCAGGTTGGGATTGGCGATCCGTTCCAGCAAAAATTGCACTGCCCTGTCAGCCAAAGCCTCTTTGTCCTGGCGAATCGTGGTGAGTGGCGGGTTGACATATGAGGCTAGTTCGATGTCGTCAAATCCGATCACCGCGCAATCGGTCGGTACCTGCCGGCCCGCTTCGGCCAGAGCGCGCAATGCGCCCAACGCCATCATGTCGTTGCACACAAACAGCGCTGTGGGTGGCGGATCGAGGCGCAGAAGATGCCAGGTCTGTTCATAGCCGGAGCGTGGATGGAAATCGCCGCGTCGGATCAGCGTTTCGTCAATCGGTATCCCGGCTTCAATTAACGCCTGCCGGTATCCCACCACTCGTTCAGCGCTGGGGGTCAGATAGGAGGGACCGGTAATACAACCGATCCGACGATGACCCCGCTCGATCAGGTAACGAGTCGCCAGTAAACCTCCCTGAAGATTGTCGGCCAGGACGGTATCGACCGTGAGGCCGGGGAGTCGCCGGTCAACCACAACTACCGGCAGGTCGAGGCGCAGCAATGCCGCGAGCGAAGGACTTTGATCGCCGGTAGCAACGAAGATTAGTCCATCAACCTGCTTCTGGACGAAGACATCAATGTAGACCTGTTCACGGTCGAGATCGTTTTCGGTGTTGCCGAGAATGACGTTGTAACCGGCCCGAAAGGCGGCATCCTCGATGGCGCGGGCGATTTCGGCGAAGAAGGGGTTGGCACTGTCAGGCAAGATCAGTCCTAACGTTCGTGTCTCGCCGCGCCGAAGTGAACGGGCCAGCACATTGGGCCGGTAGTTAAGTTCGGCCATGGCCGCCAGGACACGCTCGCGCGTTTCTGGCGCGACGAAGCGGGTGTTGTTGATGATGTGCGATACCGTGGAAGGAGACACACCGGCCCGCAACGCTACTTCGCGGATTGTTGTCATAGCAGCTTCGCAATCGTTTGCGCAATCGTTTGCGGAGCAGTATACCGGATGATCAGTCGTGTGTCAATCCGTTTCCCGGTGCCTGGCGCAGAACTCAACCCTGCGCGCGCAATTCGAGCCACCGACCACTGCTGATCTGTTCCAGCCGATCGGTTAGTCGACCGCCACCTAAGAGCAATTGCTTGAGTGCCTGGTGTGGAATGGCAATCAGTTCTAGCGGCGTTACTGCAACAACGCTGGCTACCGGCAATGTTCCGCGCAACAACTCCATCTCACCAAAAAATTCGGCAGGACCCAGTCGCGCGACCAGTCGCGCCGGTCCGCTTGGGCCGCGCTCACCTTCGTCTTGTCGCAGCACAGCGGCTTGACCGCTCGCAATGACGTAGAGTTTACCGCCGGGAAAGCCTTGCCGGATCACGACTTTGCGTGCGGCAACCGTGATCCGTTCGCTGACACGAACCAGCTCACGCAGGTGAACGCGCGGTAAATCTGCCAGCAGCGGCACTCGTTCCAACAACCGCATCCGAGCTAGCAACTCAGCCCCTTCGGCAGTATGAGGCGCTGCTTCACGCAGCATGCGTTGCAGTTCACCCGGCGGCAAGTACAACAATTCACTCTCAATACTGGCGCGATATTCGCTGTCGGTAACCTCTTGTCCTTGCAGCTCACCGAAAAAGTCACCGCGGTGCAATTCTCGCACCTCGTCGCCGTTTCGTTCCAGGATCTCTCCTGCCTCAATCACCCAAATCCCTTTTGGTGGTTCGCCGGCTGGCAGAATGACTTCACCGGCAGCAACCCGTTGCGGTACGAAGGCGACTGCCAGCTCGTTAAGCTCTCGGTCATCGCAGGTGGCAAACAATTCAATCTGGCGCAGCAGCCGCAGGCGCGCTTCACGGGTATCGCCAAATGAGCGCGAAATGTCGCCCGACCACGGCATCTGTGCCAGACAGTGCCGATCAAGCGCCTCGCGTTCAGGCCACGGCAGCGCATCATATGCTGCCAGTAATGCGCGCCGGGCAAAGGTGCGACCGGCAAGTTGCTCTAGCGTTATCACGGTGTAGCGCAAGATTTCAGCATAGCGCGCTGCCTGGGCGTCCAGTGGTAGCGTCAACACTGCTGGACTGATCCGCACCTGATCGCGATCGAACGTGATTTCCCAGTTAGCCGTTGCCGCCAGCACATCCATCCGGTTATCGAGAGCGCCGGTGCGCTGCGTTCCGTAGTTGGCCCGTAGCAAACGGTACAGGCCGATGTACATGTGCCGAAAGCCATCTTGTAAGCGCGCAGTTTCGCCGAGCGCCGGTTGCAACGGCCAGCTCAAGCCGACCAGGCTGATGCTCCGCAAGGTGATCAGATGCGTTACCCAGGCTGCTGCCCACAGGCCGGCGGCCAGTACTAGTAGCGCCAGCGTCGGCGGTGTATTGCGCCAGGTGGGTAACAGTTCGAGCAGGTAGCTACCAATCTGGACCGAAATCCCCAGCCAGAGCAGTAACCAGCTCCAAAACAGGCGCGCATCGCGTAGACTGATCAATAGCGGCAATAGCAATGCTTGTCCGATCACGCCACTGTAGATCGGGACGGCGGCAATGAGTGCCCACAGCGGGCTGTATTCAGGATGGGCAATGCGGATCAGTTCAGCGGCGATAGCGCCAGCCGGGAAGGCTAAGGTCAGCAACAATGCGCTGGCAATCAGTTCGCCATTCCGCTGCTGATGGAGATCCACGTCTAGTAGCGCGACGAAGCCGGCCATAAGCAGCAGGGCGTAGCCGACAATCTCCATTCCTGACCAAAATCGTGCCCCGTCAGGCGCAACGAGATAACCTGCCTGCGCGATCATCTCAATCACGCTGATCAGCAGAAATCCGGCCAGAGCGCGTCCGATCCATGCCCCTTCGTAGTCTTGTTGCAAACGCACTTGAGCGACTACTGCCGTTACCCAGAGTGCGGTGAGTAATGTAGCCGTCTCAATTCCGGAACCATACTGAAGTGGGAGAAGGCTGATGGTTACGGCCAGTAATCCAAAAGCGCCTGCCACCAGCAAGGGGTTGCGCGTATACCCGCGCCGCGCTAGCCAGACCGCCGCCGCTTTGAAGAGGCCCCAGCCGGCTAGAGCGAGACCAATGACCAGTGGGGCAATGACCAGCACAAAGAATGCGATTGCCAGGAGACGACCAATCCAGCCCCCTGACCAGAGTTCGCTCACCATGCCCGCAAACTGGCGCTGCCAGAAGAGGAATGCCATCACCATCGCCACGCCGGTATAGGCTGCGCTCAACAGACCATAGCCGGCAAAAATACGCTCGTCACGGTTGAAATCGGCGCGAGCGCGCAGTTTCTGCCAGAATGGCCCACTGATAAAAGTCAGCGCCCGGTTGCGCAGATTCGGCAGCCGTAAAGCGTCAACCAGAATGAAATAGCCATCGAGTTCGAGCAGCGGGTTGAAGTTGAACAGGGCGGTAAGATAGGAAGCGGTCGCGATACGGCGCATCCAAAGGCCGCTAACCGTCTCTGGAGCCATCCACGCAATAATTGATGCCAGCGAACCGACCAGCAGGTCGCAGAGGGGGCCGGCCAGCGAGACCAGAATGCGGGCATGGCGTGGCGCCAGCCAGATATCGCTCGTATCGACGAACGCTGCCGGCATGCCGAAATAGAGCATGATCCCTGCCCGTGAAACCTGCCGACCGTAATGCTTGACCGCCAGCCCGTGAGCAGTTTCGTGCAACGTCAGAGTGATGAACAGCGCGATACCGAGCATCAGCATGTCAAATGCTATCCGATCGCCGCTGATCAAATCATCGCCGCTGACACCGGGCAAGAAGTAACAGATGCCCCCGATAATCGTGATGATAACGAATAGTGCAGCAAAGAATCGGTTGAAGAGCCAGCGTCCGCCCCAACGATATAACTGTTCAAATATCGCGTCAGCGCCGGTAAACGCCAGCGCGCGACCGTGAGTGAGGCGCAACATACGCTGGCCCAATCCTTCGGCAGTGCGCTGCTCAAGCTGTGTGCGCAGGTGTCGGTAAATGCCAACCGGATTATCGGTCAGAAATCCCTGCGCGCGCAGGGTTTCAATCAGCCCGGCTACTGGCAACAATTGCTTAAACCGCAGGAAACCGATCGTCGCCAGTTGCGCGATAGTGCGACTTCCGTCCATCGCCTGCCAGATTTCACGCTCGGCAGCGCTCAGCCGCAAATAGTGGCCTTTAGGGCTGCGCAACACCGTCACCTGCTGGCCGCCTTCATTGAGCGTCTCTTCAATCACCCCTTCAATGCGCTGGGGGCAGTATTGAGCCGTATCGGCGCGTCGGCGCAAATTGCTCCATACGCCACTTTCACTGTCGGGATGTGTAGCGAGTCGGCGTTGTAGATTCTGGAAGAGCGGACGGCGCTGCGGTGGCGATGTGGCGGTATGCTCTGCCAGCGTTGCCCAGAAGCCCTGGTTGATGCGTTGCGTTTGACTCATGCGTAATGTTGTATTTCTCGCAGTGTGATATATCAGTGGTACATGCTCAAAAACGAACTATTCCTGCGGCTTTTTCATCATAAAATAGGTATAGCGCATTCTAAACCTGAACGGTTCCGTGCCTCAATTGTATCATTGACAGCGCTATGAAACCTGGGTACGATGCTATTATGAGTAAAAAACGCATCATCATTACCGGCGCGACCGGCCTGATTGGTCGCAAGCTGGTGGCCGAACTCCGCAACGATTACGAGCTGGTGATTTTTAGTCGTGACCCGGCGCGAGCGCGCGCCGCGCTACCCGGCGCAGTCGATTACGTGGCCTGGCAACCCGCCGAACAAGGGCCCTGGGCCGCAGCTATTGACGGCGCATGGGGTGTGATCCATCTGGCTGGCGCGCCGATTTCTGGTGGCTTGCTGGGCAAACGCTGGACTCCGGAATACAAAGCCGAGATCCGTGATAGCCGCGTGATCGGTACTCGTGGCATCGTCAATGCCATGGCGACCGCGCAGCAACGTCCTGCCGTCTTCGTCTGTGCCTCGGCAGTTGGCTACTATGGCTTCTATCGCGACAACACTCCACTGGATGAAGATGCTCCTCCCGGACGCGATTTTCTCGCTCAGGTCTGCGTAGCCTGGGAAGCCGAAGCGGCGAAGGCTGAGCAGCTCGGCGTCCGCGTGGTCAGGTTGCGCACTGGTCTGGTGCTCGATCCCGACTCAGGCGCGTTGCCCCAAATCATGTTACCGTTCAAACTGATGACTGGCGGCCCTATTCTGCCGGGAACTCAGGTCTATCCCTGGATTCATCCGGCTGATGAGATCGGCCTCATTCGCTTTGCGCTCGAACGCGAGGATGTGCGCGGGCCGCTCAACGCTGTTGCGCCTGGCGCGCTCGCCAACCGTGATTTTGCCGCCATTCTCGGCAAGGTACTTGGCTCGCCGTCCTGGTTACCGGTGCCCGAATTCAGCCTGCGCATCGCGCTCGGTGAAATGGCCGATCTGGTTGTGTATGGTCAGAATGCTATCCCGCGCAAAGCGCTTGCGCTCGGTTACCAGTTTCAGTTCCCTCAGCTCGAGCCGGCATTGCGCGATTTGCTTAATCTGTCCCATTGAAAGACATCTGACAATTTGCAACTCAACTCGCTGGATTTGCCAGCCTTCCTTTCATCCACGGGGTGACGTGTCGCGTCGCCCCGTTTGCTCACCGTAGCGAGGATAGGGGTGCGATCAATCTCCTCTGCTGCGGGGAAAGGAGTTCCTCGCTCGCGTCACACTCCGGTATCTTCTCCTCGGTTATTGCAAGGATGCGAGCGCATGAAGTGCGCTCGCTGTCTCAAGAGCGCGAGCGAACGCTAAACAGAGCAGCAAGCATCTGCTTGCCGTGAATGCAGAATGGGAAGTGTCCACGCAAGCGCAGGGTGCAGCAGCGCTGCGCTCTACCGTATCTGGCGCAATGATATGCGGCATGTGGGTGTGTTGGGTCATCACTGCGGGATTGTCTCCTCACCTTTCCACCATCCTGCGCAGAGTAGGGAACGCGCGAGAATCTCATCAACTTCTTACACACCTCTAACCAAACATTAAAATCTGCCTACCATCATGGCCTCAGTGAAACAAACTACAGGAGGTTTCGCAATGAGCGTCAACCGTCTCGCTTTAATCTTCGTCTTCTTACTCGGTATTGTTATCGGTGTCGCTGGCGGTGGCGCCGCCGGTGGTCTGGCCGGGTATCTCATCTCGCGTCAAGCCGTGACCCAGCTTTCGGCAACTGTGTCAGCAGTGGACGCTCAACCTGTCGTCGTGAATGCTCCGGTCTCAACATCCGAACCGGCGCAATCGCTGTCTGAAACAGTGATTGTCAGCCTCTCTGATGCAATGGTTGCAGCAGTCAAGCGGGTTGCGCCGGCAGTAGTAACGGTAACGGTTGAATCCAGTACCGGTCGTGGTAGCGGTAGCGGGGTGATCATTAATGATCAAGGCTACATTATCACCAACAACCATGTGGTCGAGAACGGTCGCCGCTATTACATCCTCTTTGCCGACGGATCGCGCCGTGAAGCGCAACTGGTGGGCACCGACTCGCTCAATGACATCGCCGTGTTGAAGGTTGATGGTGAAGTGCCCGGCGTGGCCGCAATCGGCGATTCGGCAGCGTTGCAGCCCGGCGAGACGGTGCTGGCTATCGGTAGCCCACTGGGGAACTTCCGCAACACGGTGACTGCCGGTGTGGTCAGCGCCCTCAACCGTTCAGTGCCGGGTAGCGGCATGGAAGGACTTATTCAGACCGATGCCGCGATCAACAGTGGCAATAGCGGTGGGCCCTTGATCAACCTGAAAGGCGAAGTAGTTGGCATCAACACAATGGTCGTGCGCAACGACCTCGGCTTTGGCACTAGCGCGCCCGTGGAAGGACTGGGATTTGCCGTCCCAAGCAGCATCTTTGCCAACGTCGCCGATCAGATCATTCGCACCGGTCAGGTACGCTATCCCTTCCTCGGCATTACCTACCTGATGATCGATGGTGAAGTGGCGGCGCAATACAATCTGCCGGTGCAAAACGGCGCATTCATTAGCTCCGGTATCAGCGGACAGTCCGCCGTGTTGCCCAATACTGCCGCTGCCCAGGCTGGCCTGCGTGAAGGTGATATCATCACGGCTGTCAATGACCAGCGGCTCGACGCCAATACCTCGCTGCGTCAGTTGCTCTTGCAGTACCGGCCCGGCGATACCGTCGAGCTGACAATTCTCCGCAACGGTCAAGAGCAGAAGGTAACGGTGACACTGGGTGAGCGGCCAAACAATCTGCGCTAAACGCATGCAGGGGCGAGATGGGGAGCACCCGTCTCGCCTCACGCATCAAGTTGTCAAACCTCGCCCGTTCCATCCCACCCGTCGTAGTCGGGCGACAAACTCGCTTAAGAGCAGCGCCGTCGCTCCCCATACCTTGTAGCCATTGAGGGCAAAAAATGGCACTCGCATCTGCATTCCGTTCCGCTCCCAGATCTCTTCCCGCCTGATAGCGGGATCGAATAGCATCGCCAGCGGCACGGTGAACACGGCATCGACCTCTTCGGGATCGTGCTGCGGTTCAAATGGTTCTGGATAGACACCCACGACGGGCGTCAGATAGTTGTTGCTCGGTGGAATGTAAAAGGTTGTCAGTGCGCCCAGCACCTCAACCTTGCCCGGATCGATGCCGATCTCTTCGTGTGCTTCGCGCAATGCTGCTCCTGTTGCGCCATTGTCGATCGGATCGATCCCGCCACCCGGCAGCGAGACTTCGCCGCGATGGGTAGTGACTCGACTTGAACGCACGGTCAACGGGAAATACCATTCATTGTGGCGCGGGAAGAGCAGCAGAAGCGCCGCCGACTGGCGTGGCTGCACGCCCGGCGGTGGCGTAAATGGCCGCAACGGCGTGCCGTCGAGGCGGCGCAAAATCAATATCTCATCAAGCGATGGTGGTGGTTCGTCCAACGCCTGCCGAATTCGATCAATCAGGTCGCTCCAGCGCATAGTATCGCCTCCCATCCTGTTTCGTATTCCTGTATTGTAATGCTAATTGGTCGCGCGCTTGCCGTCTTAGCGTTTCTTCGCTACAATCCACACCATCAACACCGGTTATTCCCCATGAGGAGGCGCGCGTGTACAACCTGCAAGAACAGATTCAGGCCGATCACGACTATCTCATCCATCCACTCACCCATCCTACCGCCCACCAAAACCCAAAAATTTGGGTCGCCGGTCGTGGCGCAATCGTTATCGACGCCGAGGGGCGCGAGTATATCGATGGACTGAGCGGTCTATGGAATGTCAATGTTGGCCACGGGCGCGAAGAATTGGCCGAAGCCGCCTGTGCGCAGATGAAACAACTGGCCTACTATTCATCTTACGTTGGTTCGACCAATCTACCCGCCATCCAACTGGCGCGGAAATTGAGTGAGCTGTTCTACCCGAGTATCAACCATTTCTTCTTCACGTCGGGTGGCGCCGAGAGCACGGAAAGCTCTTTCAAGACGGCGCGCTTCTACTGGAAGGCCGTTGGTAAACCGGAAAAGGTGAAGTTCATTTCGCGCATGAAGGGTTATCACGGGGTAACCATGGCCGCGATGAGCGCTACCGGCTTGCCGGCATACTGGCCCATGTTTGAGCCGCGAGTGCCCGGTTTCATCCACATTGAGTCGCCCTACCCCTATCGGTTTGTCAATCCGACTCCTCATCTTAGCGACGGCGTGGCTGCCGCGAATCTGCTCGAAGAAGCTATTTTGCGCGAAGGTCCTGAAACAGTGGCTGCCTTCATTGCCGAGCCGGTTCAGGGTGCCGGTGGCGTTATTCCACCCCAAGACGACTATTTCCAGCGGATCCGTGAAATCTGTGATCAATACGATGTCCTTTTGATCAGCGACGAGGTTATTACCGGTTTTGGTCGCACCGGTCGCTGGTTCGGGTTGGAACACTACGGGATCGAACCTGATATTGTTCAGTTCGCAAAAGGGATCACCTCTGGCTACATTCCGCTCGGCGGTATCGGCGTTAGTGATCGCATCTATGAAGCTATTGAGTCGGTTCCGCCCGACAAGCGCTGGATGCACGCCTTTACCTATTCCGGACATCCGACTGCCTGCGCTGTTGCGCTGGCCAATATCGCGATCATCGAGCGAGAGGGTCTGGTGCAGCGCGCTGCCGAAGTTGGTGACTATATGCAGCGTCGATTGCAGGAGTTGTACGCCTTGCCTCACGTTGGCAACGCGCGCGGTAAAGGGATGATGGCTGGGGTCGAGCTGGTTGCCGATACCGCAACTAAAGAACCCTTCCCGGCCAGCGCCAATGTCGGCGCGCGTGTCCAGAAAGAGATGACGGCGCGCGGTCTGTTTACGCGCGTTGTTGGCGATACAATCTGTCTGGCGCCGCCACTGGTGACAACCTGTGAACAGATCGATCAAATCGTACAGATAATGGCCGAAGCCATCGAAGCAACGGTCGCGACGATAAGCTAGCGTATGCCGGCCTGAAGGGAATGGCGCGCCGATCTCGCAGACCGGCGCGCCGCGCCACTAAGGTGTTAACGGCCAGTTATCGATCAACCGCACCTGATCGAATCGCACCGCCAGCGAGAGCAGTGCCCCCTCTACCCCGATCTGATCAAGCTCGCGCAACGTCTGCGGATGGGCAACACTCACATAGTCCGGTTTTGCCAAAGGTTCGCTTGCCAGCACCTCACGCATCAATGCTCGCAGCGCCTCTCCGCTCCGTTCACCAGCCGCATAACGCTCGGCGGCGGCTCGCAACGCCCGGTACAACACTGGCGCCGCTGCCCGCTGTTCACGATTAAGATACACGTTGCGGCTACTCAGGGCCAGCCCGTCAGGTTCCCGTACCGTCGGTACAATCACAATCTCAACCGGCATGTTCAGATCGCGCACCATTTGTCGCGCGACCACCGTTTGCTGCGCATCTTTCTGCCCAAAATAGCTTCTGGTCGGTTGCACAATATTCAGCAGTTTGCAAACCACGGTAGCGACGCCGCGGAAATGTCCGGGTCGCGCGGCTCCCTCTAACACCTCATCGGCAGCAGGTTGAATAACGTAGGTACCGAATCCGGCTGGATACATCTCTTCTACCGATGGCACAAATACCAGATCAACCCCGGCTGCCTCAAGCAGGGCCAGATCGCGTTCCGGATCGCGTGGATACCGCGCATAATCTTCATTGGGGCCAAACTGAGTCGGATTGACAAAGATGCTAACCGCCACTGCCGGACACTCACTGCGGGCGCGTTCAACCAGCGCCAGATGTCCCTGATGGAGATAGCCCATCGTCGGCACAAAGCCCAGCTCGCCGAACGCGGCCCGCGCTCGCCGAAAATCAGCAATTGTTTGTAACACTTTCATAGCCATATCCTTTTATGGTGGTGATCAACGTTGATCAAAACCAATTTGTGACACGCAGGTCAGTTCATCCCTTTCACCTCTGCTATTCACCAGGATGTCTTATCCGGCGTCACCAGACTCGGCCAGCGCCGCCGCCAGCTCAGCCGGATCCATCCGACTGCTGTGTTCCGGGCCGGGGAAGGCACCGCTGCGAACATCGTTAGCATACTGCGCCAGAGCTTCGCCAATGACTGTTGCCAGGTCAGCGTAACGGCGGGCATGCCGCGGCAAGAAATCGCTGTACAGCCCGAGCATATCGTGCCAGACCTGTACCTGTCCACTGCAACCGGCGCCGGCGCCGATCCCAATTGTTGGGATGCGCAACCGTTCCGTAATCGCCTGAGCCAGTTCGGCAGGTACCAGTTCCAGCACAAGCGCAAATGCGCCGGCCTCTTGCACTGCCAGGGCATCGGCGAGCAATTGGCGCGCCTCTTGCGCTCGTCGGCCTTGCACGCGCAACCCAATCTGATTGACTGCCTGTGGTGTAAAGCCGATATGCCCCATCACCGGAATGCCCAGACTGACCAGTCGGGCAATCGTCGGCGCCATCTGAACGCCACCCTCCAGTTTGACCGCCTGCGCGCCGGCTTCTTGCAACATCCGGCCTGCGCTGATCACAGCCTGATCGGGCGAAGCATAGGTTAAGAACGGTAAATCCCCAATAACCAATGCCTTACGCGCTCCACGCGCTACAGCCCGGGTATGATGCAGCATTTCATCAAGTGTTACCGGTACCGTTGACTCGTGGCCCAGTACGACCATCCCCAGCGAGTCGCCGACCAGGATCATCGGTATTCCCGCGCGATCGGCAATCTGAGCCGAAGTGTAGTCATAAGCGGTGACCATCGGGATCCGCTCACCGCGATCGCGCATTTGCTGAATATCGCGAATGGTTGTGCGCATTATCGGCTCCTCTTAACTAGCGTGCATTGCCGCCTGTTCTGGCATATCCGATTGTAGCACGGAATGGTGATACGTTCGTGGTTGGAGGTGGATTGTTCCGTTCAATATACACTGTACGATTCGTGGGTCAGGCGCGTGAATTGTGGTTTAGCGTTGTTTCTGCCAGCACATCTATCAATCACGCGACTGGTCTGAGACAGAATTTTAATGCTTCTTTCATTGATTGTTATACGTCGTAGTAATAATTAAACCGATCAATGTAAGCTGTTGCGGAATTTATCTGATATTAGAGTAAATAAGCTTGACAAAACAAATATGTTTGAGTAAGATACCCGCGCGCTTGTATCCTCGGAGCATATGCTATGTTGCGCAATTTCAGAATGGATATTCCCGCCGCGCTGGTTCCCTATGCGCGTCGGGTTGCTCTGCGCGATCTCGATATCTTCTACTACGATGCCGGGGCAACCACGGCGCCCACAGTATTGCTGCTCCACGGTCTTGGTGATGAAGCCGATACCTGGCGTGCAATCATACCGCCGCTGTCTCGTGGTTATCGCATTATTGCGCCTGATCTCCCCGGTTTTGGCCGCAGTTCTGGCCCCAACGGTGGCTACAGTCTCACCTTTTTTGCCCGCGCAATGGCCGAATTTATTGCCGCATTGGGCTTGCGGAAGATAACACTGGTCGGCCATTCACTTGGCGCGATGATTGCGCAACGTCTCAGCATTGGTCTGCCTGAGCTGATCCAGCAACAAATTCTGATCGGAGGATGCCTGCCGATTAAATTCCATCGCCCAGTGACCGGGGTCTTCATATTGCTCATTCCCGGTCTTGGTGAATTGGTGTTGACCGGTTTGCGCCAATCGCGTGAATGGGCTTTTCTCAGCTTGAAGCCATTCTACGCGAATCTGTTCGAATTACCAATCCGCGAGCAGCGGTTTCTACGGCGGCGCGTTTGGGCGCGACTTCATCATCCGATCCAGCGTCGCGCCACCCTGTCAGCGTTGCGCTGGCTGGCCATTGATGCGATCTTTCGCCATCCCCAGTACCTCGATCTGGTCAGAGAATGCGCCGTACCAACGGTGCTGGTCAGCGGCGGTCGTGATTTGATCGTTGACGGTGAGTTAATCGAAGCAACCGAGCTGGTGCTGGCCGATCGTGGTTACTACATTCACCTCGAACAGTGCGGTCATATGCCCCACCAGGAACAACCCGATCTGATCTGCGAGTTGATCGCTGAACTGGTTCCGCTCGAGCCACTGCTTAGCGCCGACTGGCAGAGCGAACCGTCCGGGTAATACAATATGGCAGCGAGACAAAACTCCCATCTGTCTCGCTGCCACAAACGCGCTATCCTGGTAGACTACCGCTTTCCTCCCCTGCTCATAGCTATGACGATGAAGGCGCGTGCTCGCCAGCCCCGACGACGCGCGCCCGCACTAGCGACGCCACGATTGCAATCGTAATAATCGTCGCCACCACGCCGAGCGAGACGCCGGTGGGGATCTTCCAGCTTACGCCGACCAGCGCTGCGCTCAGATCGGGCAAGAGCATTTTGACGCCGACAAAAGCCAGCACGACCGATAACCCCAGCTTGAGATAGTGGAAGAGATGAACAACTCCGGCCAGCACGAAGTAGAGCGCGCGCAGACCTAAAATGGCAAAGACGTTGGACGTGTAAACAATAAACGGATCTTGCGTCACCGCAAAAATGGCCGGAATCGAGTCAACCGCGAAAATCAGGTCGGTCGTTTCGACCATGACCAGCACCAGCAAGAGCGGGGTTGCCATCAAAACGCCGTTCTGGCGGGTGAGGAATTTCTGCCCATCGTAGCGGTCGCTAATCGGCATAAAGCGCCGGAATAGCCGCACCACCGGATTCTTCTCTGGCTCGACCTGCTCATCCTGCGCCATTGCCATCCGAATCCCGGTGAAGATCAGGAAAGCGCCGAAGATCCAGATAATCCAGTGGAATTGCTTGATCAGCGCCGCGCCGGCAGCAATCATCGTGCCACGCATCATCAACGCGCCGAGAATGCCCCAGAAGAGAACGCGGTGCTGATATTTGGCCGGCACAGCAAAGTATGAAAAGATCAGCACAAACACGAAGATGTTGTCAACGCTCAACGCCTTTTCGATCAGATAACCGGTCAGGAAGGCCAACCCGGCATCGGCGGCGCTGAGGGTGCTGTCCGGCATAATCTGGTCCCAGAAGAAGTACAATCCGATGTTGAAAACGAGCGCGAGCGAAATCCAGACTACGCTCCAGATCGCAGCCTCACGCAGCGAGACCTCGTGCGCTTCGCGGTGGAATACCCCCAGATCAATCGCTAATAGGGCCAGTACGAAGAGGTTAAAAATCACCCAGACCCAGATGGTGCCAACCATTGTGCGCTTCTCCTGAACATCTGACAATCCTAATCGATCACAATAAAAAGGCGAGCCGAACGCAGCTCACCACTGCGTCGGTCTCGCCAGTCTGGCTAACCAGCCTCGATGCAACCGGGAATAATCAATTCCGTCTTGACGATTGCATCAACCCGCGCCGGCGGGCGGCTACTCCCCAACGGTTTGCACTATAGCGTATTTTTGCCGTTCTCGATAGGGAAAAATTTCCCGGTGCCGGTTCGGACGGGTGGCAATAACAATACCGGATATCCGCCCTCGCCAAAAGTATTCTTTAGCGATATACTAAACTATTATGGAGAAATGCTCTACCAGTAGTTTGTGGATACAACCCTATGGATGTAATGACAATCGGCTTACTGATCGGTGGTTTGGCGTTGCTCACTGTCGGTGGTGAGCTGTTGGTGCGCGGATCGAGCCAGCTCGCGGCGCTGGCCGGTATTTCGCCGCTGGTTATCGGTTTGACGGTGGTTTCGTTTGGTACCAGCTCACCCGAGTTAGCGGTCAGCGTTCAATCGGGGCTGGCCGGCAAGAGCGATATTGCCGTCGGTAATGTCGTTGGCAGCAACATCTTCAACATTCTCTTCATCCTTGGCGCCTGCGCTGTGATCAGTCCGCTGGTCGTTGCCGTGCAGCTCATCCGCCGTGAAGTGCCGTTCATGATTGCGGTTTCGCTCCTGGTGGCCGCTTTTGCGCTCGATAGCAGGATTGGCTGGCTCGATGGTTTGCTGCTGTTCGGTTTACTGGTCGGCTATACTGTCTGGTCGATCTATGCCAGCCGCAAGGAGGGCGCAGAGGCGCAGGCAGAGTATGCGCAGGAGTTTGGACCTGACCGATTGCCGACCGGAAGTAGAGCGAAGGTTTGGCTGATGAGTATCAGCTTTGTCGTGATCGGTCTGGGTTTGCTGGCCCTTGGTTCAAACTGGCTGGTTGAAAGCGCAACTACCCTGGCGCGAGCCTTTGGGGTGAGTGATGTCATTATCGGGTTGACCATTGTGGCGGCAGGCACTTCGTTGCCGGAAGTAGTAGCCTCGATTGTAGCAACTCTCAAAGGTGAGCGTGATATTGCTATCGGCAATGCCATCGGCAGCAACATCTTTAACCTGTTGGGTATCGTTGGCATCGCTGCGCTGGTCACTCCCGGCGGCCTGACCGTTGCTTCTTCGGTCATCACCTTCGATCTTCCGGTCATGATCGCAGTCGCTTTTGCTGTGTTGCCGATTGCAGTCTCTCGTCTCAGTATCAATCGCTGGGAGGGGGCGCTCTTTCTTGGTTACTACGTTGCCTACACTGCGTACCTCGTTCTGGCGGCAGCTCAGCACGATGCGCTCCCGGCGTTTAGCGGCGTGATGGCGCTGTTTGTTCTGCCGATTACGGTCATCACGCTGTTGATTCTGGCGATCAATGCGGTGCGGCGCCGTGACTGGGCAACGCCGCAGACGCAGTGACGGCACGCCAGGAGAGACACTCGTAGCAATGTGTCTCTCCTGGGTGCTACGTATGTTATGGCAAAACGACCAGTACACCCTGTTGTTCTTCGTGACCCGGGATGCGACAGTAGAAGCGGTATTCACCAGGATCTGGCGCGCGGAAGGCCAGAATCGCATCTACTCCCGGATCGGCAGAGACGGTGCGATCACCGGCAGGTAACTCGATGGTCAGGCTGTGGGCAACCTGACCGCGGTTGCGTAGCCGCAGGAAGATCTGCTCACCGGTGCGGGCTTCAACGCGGTCCGGATCGAAGCGCATCTCGGTGGCCGTAATTTCGATTGAACGTTCGCGCAATGGCTCACCGCAGGCAGTGAGTATTGCCAGCGCCACCAGTAATGCGCCGGCAGCAATGATAATCGAAGGTAAACGGGTGAAACTCTGCATGGTTTGATTGCTCACGATCTTCTCAACGATGGCTTCACCATAACTGTACCAGAAATATGCATCGTGGTGGCACAGGTGCTGGCGCCAGTTTCGCTCTCGGGTTGCAAGGGGCAACTGCTGGCAATCCTTTGCATAATATTGCGCATATCGGGTTTCGCCTGCGATTGAAAAGATGATACCGTTGTTTCGCGCGTTGCCCGGTTGATTGAACATACGTGGGGTGTCGATCGGTTTTAGCCGATTACGAAGCGCGCCGGCTGACCTCTCGTCTGAGCAGACGTGCGGCAGGTTGTTTTATGACAGATCGACTGTTTTCGGGTACAATAGTAGTTTTATGACAGATCGACTGTTTTCGGGTACAATAGTAGTTTTATGACAGATCGACTGTTTTCGGGTACAATAGCAGAAAGCCCAACTTTTAAGGTTATCTCGCGATTGAACAAGCCACGCCGCAGTGCATAACAGAGGTTGCTTGGGCAAGGTATTGCTTTGCCGTTACGCAGGCAATACGCTGCGTGACGCAGGGCGCGAGAGTAGTTGATCCAGTATTGTCAACATTAAATTACGTTGAGGGAAGCATGCTCTATCCGCTGGTGTTGATTGCGCTGGTTGCCGCGCCGGTAGCATTGCTGGCGCGCTTTCCCGGACGCGAACGCATTGCGTGGGGGCTGGCCCTGATCCCGTTGTCCATCTTCGGCTTAACGCTCGCTCTGGCGGGTCCGGTCTGGGAGGGTGGTCAGGTCAGTGAACGAATTGCCTGGGTCTCGGCGCTCGGCCTTGATCTCAGTTTCACGCTCGATGGACTCAGCCTGTTGTTTGCGCTGATTATTTCCGGCATCGGCACACTCATCGTTGGTTATGCCGGTCACTATCTCGGCGCCGACAGCGGTTTAGGTCGATTTCTCGCCTATCTGATGCTCTTTATGGGCGCGATGCTCGGCCTCGTGCTGGCCGGCAACGTGCTGACTATGTTCGTCTTCTGGGAATTGACCTCGGTTACCTCATATCTGTTGATTGGGTATAAGCACGACTATGCTGATGCGCGGCGCGGCGCGCTCCATTCGTTGCTGGTAACCGGTGGTGGTGGTCTGGCGTTGCTGGTCGGTTTGTTGCTGCTCGGTCAGGCGGCTGGTAGTTACGAGCTGAGCGATATTCTGGCTGCCGGCGATCTGCTGCGTGCCCATGCGCTCTATCCGGCAGCAGTGATTCTAATCTTGCTTGGCTGTTTTACCAAGTCGGCCCAGATCCCCTTTCATTTCTGGCTGCCGGGCGCAATGCAGGCTCCCACGCCGGCCAGCGCCTTTCTCCATTCGGCCACCATGGTAAAGGCCGGCGTCTACCTGATGGCGCGGCTCAGCCCGGCGCTGGGCGGCACTGCGTTGTGGGATGTGACGCTGGCTGTGGTAGGTGGCGCGACCATGACCTTCGCGGCGATTGTGGCGATGCGCCAGTTTGATCTGAAGGCGATGCTGGCTTATACCACAATCAGTATGCTCGGCGCATTGACAATGCAGATCGGGTTGGGCGGTAAGTATGGCGCTGAAGGCGTGGCTACCAATATTCTGGCCCATGCCCTTTACAAGTCAGCCCTGTTTATGCTGGCCGGCGTGATCGATCACGAATGCGGCACGCGCGATCTGCGCCGTCTGGGAGGATTGCGCGCTTACATGCCGCAGACAATGGTCGTGACTGCGCTGGCTCTGCTCTCGTTTGGCGGCATTCCGGTGATGTTTGGTTTTGTCGCTAAAGAGCTGATGCTGGAAGCGGCACTGGAAACTGAACTGGGCGCAACAATGAGCCTGCTCGCCGTGGCGGCGATTGCGATCACGGCGGTGGCCTATCTTGTGACCGGTTGGCGGCTGTTCAGTAGTACGTTCCTCGGTCAGCGCAGCCTGGCGGCAATGCAGCAGCATGTTACCGATCCGGCGCTGGGAATGTTAATCGGCCCCGGCGTTCCGGCTGTGTTGTCGCTGCTCATTCCACTCGCGTTCCTGGGTCCGATCAGTGGCTTGATTGAGCCGGCCAGCGTCGCCATCTATGGCAAGCCGATTGAGGTCAAACTGGCGTTGTGGCATGGTGTCAATCCAGCGCTGCTAGTCAGCTTGAGCGCCATCGTGATTGGCTTTGGCCTGGCTCGCTTTGGCGAACATCTGGCCAATCTCCGCGGCTGGCCAGCGTGGTCCCGCGGCGATATGATCTTTGATCGCCTGATTGAACGTACTCTGGCCGGCGCTACAGCCCTCACCCGCGCGATCCAGGAAGGTCGCTTGCGCCGCTATATCTTGATCACCGCAGTCACAATGCTGATCTTTGTCGGCGTGCCCTTCCTCAGTTTTGGCCTCGGTTCCATCCGTCTCGATCTCGATCCACAGTTGCAGTTCTACGAAATCCTGGCGGCAGCGCTTATTCCAATTGGCGTCATTGCCACGATCAAGGCTCGCACCCGTTTGGGCGCCATCATCTCTGTTGGCATGGTGGGCGCAATGGTTGCGCTGCTCTTTGTCCTCTTTTCGGCGCCCGATCTGGCATTGACCCAGTTGCTGATCGAGGTACTCTCGACCGTTTTCCTGCTCCTGGTCTTCTCGGTGTTGCCGGTGCGATTTGAGAGCTTCTCGGAGGCATGGGTGCGACGGCGCGATGCTATCGTTGCGACGGTAATGGGCGTTTTGATGGGGAGTCTGGTGCTGGCTACAGCTACTAACGATGCGTTTGCGCCACTTGCGCCGTTCTTCCTTGAAAACAGCCTCGAACAGGGCAAAGGCACCAATGTCGTCAACGTCATCCTGGTTGACTTTCGCGGGTTTGATACGCTGGGTGAAATTACCGTCTTGTTTATTGCCCTGCTTGGTATCTATGGATTGCTCCGTTTGCGACAAGGAAAAGGCGATGCGACACCAGAACGAGTTACCGCTACCGAACCAGCAGCCGAACCAGTCGATACCAAGAGATAGTGCGCTGTACGACTCGCTTATTCTGCGCACGGTTAGCCGGCTGATGATGCCGCTATTGATGATGCTGTCAATCTTTATGCTGCTGCGCGGTCATAATCTGCCCGGTGGCGGATTCATTGGTGGCTTGCTGGCGGCTAGTGCCATCATTCTGCAAATCGTGGCGTTTGGCCCTAAGACGGCGCAGCGGATTTTACCGGTAAACTATCTGTTGCTGGCTGCGTTCGGCATCTTTTTCGGCGCTATCTGGGGTCTACCGGCTTTGTTTGCTGGCTTGCCGTACATGCAGGCATTCTGGTTGCCTGAGCCGATCCCCGGTGTGGGTAAAATCGGTACGCCAGTGCTGTTTGATGTTGGCGTCTACTTTACCGTGATCGGTGTCACCACCAAGATCGCATTATTGCTGGTGGAAGAGCCAACAATTTTTCCCTTGCCGACAATGAAGTCTGCGCCGGTCGAGCACGAGGAGGGCGCATGATTATTCTACTGGCAATCGCTATCGGTTCACTCTTTGCTGGCGCAACCTATCTCGTTCTGCGCCGTTCCGTCGTGAAGTTGATTCTCGGTCTAATCATGTTGAGTCATGGCGTCAATTTGCTCATCTTCACGATGGGTGATGGTGTGCGTCGTGGCGCGCCGCCGCTGGTCGATGCGCAGGGGCAACCGCCGGCAGGCGCTGCCGATCCGCTGGTGCAGGCGTTGATTCTGACGGCAATCGTAATCAGTTTTGGCTTTACCGCCTTCGTTCTGGCGCTGGCTTATCGCTCGAATCAGGCCGTTGGCAGCGATGATCTTGATGATCTCTCGACGACTGACCGCCTGTAGGTGACGCTGCTCCGTCGTCTTCTGGTCTAGATTTGGCTGAAGACCCGGTTGTTGGGCCGCCTGATCGGCGCGCCATTGTATCGACAACGCGACGTTCGCAGGGTCGTTTGCCGCTCTGCTCTGATAAATTGCTAAGGTATCAGAAATATGGTGTTTCACCTCTTTCTTCCGATCGTCTCACCGCTGATCGGCGCAGCGCTGGCCGTTCTCCTCAATCGTCTGCCGCTTGCGAGTCGCCTGATCGCTCTGCTCAGCACGCTCATCAATCTTGGCTACGGTCTCTGGTTAATGGTGACCGTGCCTGCAAGTGGGCCATTGGTGGCGCAAGCATCGGGTTGGCTGGCGCCGTTCGGCATTTCGCTGGTGGCCGATGGGATGAGCGCGCTGATGGTTATGCTGGCGGCGCTGTTAATGCTGACGACTATCATCTACAGCTTCTTCTCGATCGATTACGAGCGCGAACGCCACTTCTACTATCCGTTGTTGCTGCTCTTGCTGCTCGGTGTGAGTGGCGCTTTCCTCACCGGTGACCTCTTCAACCTCTATGTCTGGTTTGAAGTGTTGCTGGTCGCCTCATTCGGCCTGATTACGCTCGGCGGCAGTCGCGATCAGCTCGAAGGCGGCTTGAAGTATGTGGTGCTCAACCTGCTGGGGAGTACCGCTTTCCTGTTCGGCTGCGGCTTGATGTACGGTTTTGCCGGCACGCTCAATATGGCCCATATTGCCGAACGGATGGCAACGCTGACCAATCCCGGTTTGCAGACGGTGCTGGCCGGTGTCTTTCTCTTCGCCTTCGGGAGCAAAGCTGCGATTGTGCCGCTCTTTTTCTGGCTCCCTTCCAGTTACCATACCCCGCCGGTGGCGGTGACCGCCATCTTCAGTGGCCTGATGACAAAGATCGGTGTCTATTCGCTTTACCGGGTGTTCGGTCTGTTACTCCAAAACGAGTTGGCGATCTACGGGCCGTGGCTGACGCTGCTGGCCGGCCTGACTATGGTGATCGGTGTGTTGGGCGCGGTAGCGCAGATGAATGTGCGCCGTATTCTCAGCTTCCATATCATCAGCCAGATCGGTTATAGCATTATGGGGATCGGCCTGGCCAGCGCTGCCGGCCTGGCTGCCGGCCTGGTCTTTACCGCGCATGTGATGATCGTCAAGATGGCGCTGTTTTTCATCGGCGGCGCTGCCGAGCAAATCAACGGCACCGGTGATCTGAAGCGGATGGGCGGGTTGGCGCGTCGCGAGCCGCTGCTGGCGCTGTTCTGGTTCCTCGGTATCCTCTCGCTGGCCGGTATTCCGCCGTTAAGCGGTTTTATTGGCAAATTGATTCTCTTACAGGTGGGTGTGAGTCAGCAGGCATATCTGATTACTGCGGTTGCCGCCGCTACCAGCATTCTGACCTTCTTCTCAATGCTTAAGATCTGGAATGAGGTCTTCTGGAAGAAGTCCTACGAGGATGTGAGTCGCTTACCGCGGGTGCGCTTCGGCCTGCTGGCGCCAGGGGCGGCACTGGTCATTCTGAGTGTGGCGCTGGGGTTGCTTGCCGGGCCACTGGTTGAGTACAACACGATTGCCGGTCAACAGGCGTTTGATCGCGACGCTTACATCGCCGCTGTGTGTGGTGTCGATGGATGCGAAGCCGTGTATCAGGCCGCAGTGCGATAAAGGGTGTGATTATGATCGTCCTTGTTTTGATACTGACTATCACATGGATGGCATTGCAAAGCAGCTTTACCCTGCCCGATCTGATCGTCGGCCTGGCAGTCAGTTACGGTATCGTGGCGCTGGCCAGTCGGTTTCTGAGCGCGCCATTTACCGATGGCGGCCTTGGTCGTTCTCGCATTGATAGCCGCAACTACGCCCGGCTTACCATGAAGTGGATTGCCTTTATCGGCTTTGCCTTGTGGAGCATTCTCAAGGCCAACCTTGATGTCGCCCGGATCGTGCTCTTCCGGCGCGTCGAGGATATTCGACCGGGCATTATTGCCATTCCACTCGATGTGAAGAGTGATGCCGGCATTACCGTGCTGGCCAATCTTATCACACTCACGCCGGGCACCGTCTCACTCGATGTCTCGACCGACCGTCGCACTATCTACATTCACTGTATCGATGTGCAAGACGCCGCTGCCGTGCGTGATGACATCAAGCGGAATTTTGAGCGGCGGGTGATGGAACTATTGCCGTAAAGGGAATTCGCAATGACGCTCTTTGAGATGTTGATAGCAGGATTGATGGGCGTTGTCGCCGTGTCGATGGTGCTCTGCGCGGCTCGCTTGCTAATGGGGCCAAGCATTCCCGATCGAGCGATGGCATTTGATACGTTGATGATCCACGTGGTGGCGCTGGTCGCGCTCTACGTGATTATCACTGATCAATTGTCTCTGGTTGATGCTATCCTGGTAGTGGCTGTGCTGGGGTTTCTGGGCACAGTAGCCATTGCCCGCTATATTGAGGAGGGACGCACGTGATGAGCCTGACTGAAATCATCACGCTCGCGCTGGCGACGGTTGGTGTCGTGTTTATATTTCTGGCTGCGGTTGGCATGCTCAAATTGCCCGATCTGTACACGCGTGTGCATGCTACCGGCAAGGCCGGTACGTTGGGCATCACCGGGGTTTTGCTGGCGGTTGCGGTGCATCACGGTGATCTGGTGGCTGCGGCCAAGATGATTGCGCTGATTGCCTTCTTCCTGTTAACGGCTCCGGTAGCGGCGCATATGCTCGATCGGGCAGCCTATCTAACCGGCGTCAAACGCGCGCCACAGACAGTACAGGATGATCTGGCCGGCAAATACGACATAGAGCAGGGACGGTTGCGCTCGTAAGCGCGTTCGCTCCGGATTTAATCGTGATGACTCTCTGCGCCAGGAGCGCGACTGGCAGCGGTGACAATCTGGTGCAGATAGTGTTGCCAGTGTTGCTGGTTAGCGCGCGTCAGTCGGCGAACAGCGTCGATGTCGCCGGCTTCACCCGCTTCTGCGGCGGCGGCAAGCGATTCCTGAAACGCGCGCGCCAGATCGGCAACAGCGCGTCGTAGTTCGGCATTCATTGCCCGCTGGCGTTCCAGTTGTTCGTAAAGCCACTCGTTAAGCCGCAACTGTTCTTCTAATTGTTCGCGTAACCGCTGTTCAGCCGGTGTCATAGCATCACCTCAAAGAATCGGCGCGCCCAACCTGGTGGCAGGTCGGGCGCTGATGATTGGCGGGGAGAGTGAGATTCGAACTCACGAGGGCTTATTAGGCCCTACCCGTTTTCGAGACGGGCACGTTCAACCACTCCGTCATCTCCCCGTGCCGCGTCGGTGTCTATTATAGCGAGGTGACTGCAACCGCGCAAGTGAGGCCAGTCCTTCCCTACACCCGCTTGATGACAACCATCGTCATATCGTCGGCTTGTGGCGTATCACCAACAAAGGTTTGGATGGCATTCAGCACAGCTTTCACTATCTCGGTCGGCGAGTGGTGACTGGCGGCGCGGAGGGTAGCGGCCAGCCGCTCATCGCCGAAGAGTTCGCGCTGCAGATTCATTGCCTCGGTGATACCGTCAGTGTAGAAGAGCAATACATCGCCGGTTTCGAGGGTGATTTCACCTGGTGTGAAGTGTGGATCGGGCACGATGCCAAGGACAATCCCTTGCGCGACGAGCGGTATCACCTGATCAACGGCGCGGCGGTAGAGCAGTGGATAGTTATGACCTCCGTTGGCGTAGGCAACGTGACCACTAACCGGATCGACCAGGGCATAAAAACAGGTCACGAACAGACCGGCGCGTGAGTCGGCTAGAATGAGGCGATTGGCGCGCTGCATCACCGCTACCGGCGGACGGCCATCAATCGCACTTGCTCGCAGCAGTGTGCGAGAGAGAGCCATAAAGAGCGCTGCCGGCACTCCTTTGTCGGTCACATCGGCGATAACGATGCCGAATCGGGCGGCGCCACCGGGGTTTGTCGGTGGCACTTCGATAAAGTCGTAGAAATCGCCACCAACCTGGCGAGCAGCGCGATAGAATGCTTCGATCTGAAGGCCAGGTATCAACGGGCAACAATCAGGCAGGAAACTGGCCTGGATCTCGCTGGCCAGGTCAAGTTCACGTTCGAGCCGCTGTCGGGCCTGTGCCTCCTGATTGAGCCGTTCACGGTCGATCATCTGCGCCACTTGACTGGCTAGCAGGCCGAGCAGTTCGGCCTCGCTATCAAAGAACGAGCGTGGGGTGACGGTATTAACCAGCAGGAGACCGAGCTGTGCGCCACCCAGCTCAACCGGCGCTGCCAGATGACCTTGAAAGTTCTGCTGACGCAAGAGTGGCGGCAGCCGCATAAGGGCATCATCAGGTAACTGCGCGCTGCGTTCCGGCAGATACCATAAATGTGGATGGTTGTCATCGAGTGTGATCGGCCACGGACTGCTTGATGGCAGCGTCCAGCCGTAACAGGCGCGCAAGATTGCCCGTCCACCCTCTTCATCGGCCTCGACAAACGCGCAGGCATCAGCTTCGAGCAGGCGCGCTCCGATGCGGGTGAGCCGTTGCAGGGTTGGCTCGAGATCGTCGCTAACGAGCAACTCTTGCGAGAGCGAGAGCAACGCGCGCCGTTCCTGTACGCGACGCACACTAAACTCTTCGTAGAGATAGGCGCGAGCAATGGCCGTGCCAAGGAGATCGCCGATTGCCGCCACGAGATACTGATCGGCTACTTCTAATCGCGCCCACTGACTGGTCGCCAGATTCAGAATCCCAATGACGCGAGTATTATCGCGCAAAGCGATCGATATATGGTGCGAAAGGCCGCGTTTATCGCCGGTGGCGCCGCGCAAACGCGAACATGCCATCAGCGTCGGTTCACCGAGACGACCGCTACTGCATCGCTCCTGGCAGGCGCACTCTCCTTGCCAGGCCAGGCCGGGATAGGTAAGCGCCGGCGGCAGGCGATGGCGCGCGGCCAGAGTAAATTGCTCACCTTCGTGGCGTAAATAGATCCAACCGGCCTCAAGGCCGGTCAGCTCAAGGATATGGCCTAACGCTGCTTCCAAAGCCGTTCGCAGGTCAAGCGTCTGGTTAAGGGTCTGAGCCAGGGCGCGCAATGCCGCCCAATCGGCAAGACGATGATGCATGATAACAATGCCTGAGCGAATGCCGAAACCGGCAATCGTCCTTTACTGAGCGAAGGTTGGGAACTCGCTAAAGATTGATCGGCTCCCTTCCTCGCTCAGTTGTGCTCTTCTTGCGTTTAGCGCTTCTTGCGACTAATCGACACGCCATCACGCAACGGAATAATCACCGACTCGAGCTGCGGATGCTCCATAATGGCCCGATTGAAGCGCTGGATCCCGCGCACCAGTGGCGAAACATCTTCTTCGAGCACCTGTGCGCTACACAAGACATTATCGGCGATCAACACGCCACCCGGGCTGAGCAACGAGACACACAGTTCGAGCGCCTGAGTGGCCTGTTCGTCATTCGACGAACTGCGCAAGACATCGAGGAAGATCAGGTCAAATTCCTGATTGAGTGATGGCAGAATCTCGCGCCAATCGCCAATATGAATGGCAATCATGTCGCGAAATCCGGCGGCTTCGATAACCTCGTTCGCTAGCTTGACCCGCTCGGGGTTTCGTTCGATTGCAGTCATCTTACCGCCAGTTTGCCGGAGCGCCTTCATAATGAAGGTAGCGGCGTAACCGGTGGTAATACCGACTTCCAGCGCATTGCGCGCATTCATCATCAACGCTTGCAGGTAGAGAAACTGCCCCTGCACCGGCCCGACCAGCGATAGCCCCTGCTGTCTGGCGCGCGCTTCGAGATTGGCCAGAACCTCATCGCGCGGCGGCATAAGATTGTGCAGATAATCTTCGATGGCAATATTCGTGATGTCGTAGCGCATCACGTCCTCCTCACCCCGATGGTTGCGGCGGTATGTATAGCTGCCGCCCCAATGGCGTCAGTTGCATACGCAAACACTTCCTCTCGCATTAAATTGTATCACACCCCTGCCCATCTTGTGGTATGATCTAAGCTATCACGTAATGCGCAAGCTTGCAGCGGGAGGCAGCCGTGGCCGCGATTCGTATCCTGATAGCCGAGGATAACGATCTCGTGTCGCTCACCCTGGAAGAACAGCTCAAAGGGTTGGGCTACGAGGTGGTTGGTATTGCTCGTACTGGCGCCGAGGCAGTAATGCTGGCAGCGCGTCTCAAGCCTGATCTGGTGATGATGGATATTCGTATGCCGGAGATGGACGGCACGGAGGCAACGGCGCGTATTCGCGATCAGACCGGTATTCCGGTAGTGATGTTGACTGCGTTTGCCGATAAAGAGACGATTCGGCGCGCCGAAGCTGCTGGCGCGTTGGCCTATCTGGTCAAGCCGGTCAATGAACAAGAATTACCGCCGGCGATTGCGATTGCGCTGGCGCGTCATCGCGAGTTGCAGAATCTGCGCAATGAAAATCTCGAACTGCAAGAGGCGCTTGAGGCGCGCAAGCTGATTGAGCGGGCTAAAGGTATTTTGATGCAACGGCTGGGCCTGAGCGAGCGTGATGCCTATGAACGGTTGCGCCAGCGCGCGCGTGATAAGCGCACGAAGATGAAGGATATTGCCCAGGCGATTATCGAAGCCGAAGAGTTGCTCGGTTCGTGATGCGCTTGACGAATAACTGCGGCTATGGTATATTTCCCTCGTCGGAGCGGGTAGATAGTAAGGTAAGCGTTTCCATGATTGGTTCGCGCTTTTACACCTACTTTTTCTACTTTACCAGCCGAAAACCGGACTGGTCGCTTCGCATTTCCTGAAAGACGCGCGAGATTAGAGAGCAATCACAAGGGGGCGCGAGGCGAACAAACCTCGCGCCCCCTCTGTTATTGCCCGGAGGAGAATCAATGGACGTTCGTTGCCGCGGAGTACGAGGAGCGACCACCTGTGACGAAAATACGCGCGACGCGATTCTGGAAGCAACGCACGAATTGCTCACGTTATTGATCGAAGCTAACGACATCAAACCAGAAGACATTGCCAGCGCTATTTTTACTACCACTCCCGATCTCAATGCTGAGTTTCCGGCAGTGGCTGCCCGCGCAATTGGTTGGCTTGACACTGCCCTGCTCTGCGGCCACGAAATGGCGGTGCCGGGCAGTTTGCCGCGCTGTATCCGCGTCTTAATCCACTGGAATACCCCCAAACGCGCCGATGAGATCGTGCATGTCTATATTCGCGGGGCGCGCGGGTTGCGGCCCGAACGTGCCGCGATGATGAATGCCTTCCGGGTTGCCGCGCCCCTGCCACCGGAGGAACGACCATGAGCAGCCACCGGATGACGCAGTCTATCTCGTCGCGATCCGATGCGAAGATTGGAGGAATGTCTGATTGGCGCTATGACTCGGTAACGCCGCCTGCTGACGATCAGGTCGTGACCGGACCGTCGCCTGCTTTAGCTTCTAATTCTTGTGCCATTGAGGAGGATCGTTCCATGATTGTGGTGATGCAAACCGACTCAACTGAGAGTCAGATCAATGCGGTGTTGGCCCGGCTGCGCGAGCATAACTTGCGCGGCCATTTAACTGTCGGCGAAGAGCGCACTGTCATTGCCGTGGTCGGCGCGGCCATCCCGCCGACGTTGCGTGAAGAACTGGAGCATTTTGCCGGCGTTAAAGAAACGCTGCGGATTACCCAGCCCTACAAACTGGTATCGCGTGAGGTGCAGCCGCGCGATACTATTGTGCAGGTCGGTGATGTAAAGGTTGGCGGTGGTCATCTGGCAATTATCGCCGGCCCCTGCTCGGTCGAAAGCGAAGAGCAGATCATGGCCGCAGCTCGCGCCGTGCGCGAAGCCGGCGCCAATATGTTGCGCGGCGGCGCGTTTAAGCCGCGCACGTCGCCGTACAGCTTCCGCGGTCTGGGTGAGTTGGGATTGCAGTTGCTGGCGCAGGCCCGCGCTGAAACCGGTCTGCCGATTGTGACCGAAGTGATGACCCCTGCCGATGTCGAGCTGGTTGCGCGTTATGCCGATGTGCTCCAGATCGGTGCGCGCAATATGCAAAACTATCAGTTGCTGGAAGAAGCCGGACGGAGTGGGATGCCGGTGCTGCTCAAGCGCGGTCTGTCGGCGACTATCGAAGAGTGGCTGCTCTCGGCAGAGTATATCATTGCCCAGGGCAATCCAAACGTGATCTTGTGCGAGCGCGGCATTCGCACCTTCGAGACCGCTACCCGAAATACGCTCGATCTAAACGCGGTGGCCGTGGCGAAGAAGCGCTCTCATCTGCCGGTGATCGTCGATCCAAGCCACGGCACCGGCAAATGGTATCTGGTGCCGCCGCTTACGCTGGCTGCCATTGCATCGGGCGCCGATGGCGTCATCATCGAAGTCCATCCTGATCCCGACCGGGCCAAGTCAGACGGTGGTCAATCGCTGAGCCCAGAGAATTTCATGAACCTGATGCCAAAAGTGCGGGCTGTCGCCAAAGCGATCGGGCGGGGATGATGGAATAGCGACGCAGCCGGCTGATCTCGTGGCGAGATGCGAGACTGCGCATCTCGCCGCGAATCTGTCTTGCCTGTTGCAACCATGGTTGCGCGCCAATGCTGGTTTTGATCGGCGCCATGGCCTGAGCAATCAGCAGCGGTGAACCCACCTGCACAGCTCTGGCCAGGTATGAACGAAGACCCTGGCAGTTCAATGAGGGGAATCGCGTTATGCTACTATTGAAAAAATTGACATAATATCTGATAATTTTGTCAGAACATTTGTCTCCGGCGCTCCGTCATGCGACGCATTGCCCGCCATGTCACAGCGTGGTACAATGATCTGACGAGACCGGCAAACGTCGCAGATGCGTAACCTTGAGTGAGGCAATATGGAAAAATCGACGTGGACGACAAAGGTTGGGCTGGCGCAAATGCTAAAGGGTGGCGTGATTATGGATGTCGTCACTCCAGAGCAGGCGCGCATTGCCGAAGAAGCCGGCGCCGTGGCGGTGATGGCGCTCGAGCGAGTGCCGGCTGATATTCGCGCCCAGGGCGGTGTGGCCCGCATGAGCGACCCAGAGCTGATTCTGGCGATCAAGCAGGCTGTAACAATTCCGGTGATGGCGAAAGCCCGCATTGGTCACTTCGTCGAGGCGCAAGTCCTCGAAGCGATTGGAGTTGACTACATCGACGAGAGCGAAGTGCTAACGCCGGCTGACGAAGAGCACCACATCAACAAGCATAAGTTCCGGGTGCCGTTTGTGTGCGGTTGCCGCAATCTCGGCGAGGCGCTGCGCCGGATTGCCGAAGGCGCGGCGATGTTGCGCACCAAGGGCGAAGCCGGCACCGGCAATGTGGTGGAGGCCGTGCGCCATGCCCGAGCAGTGTACGGTGAGATTCGCCGTTTGCAGTCGATGAACGAAGACGAATTGTTTACGTATGCCAAGCAGATTCAAGCGCCTTACGAGCTGGTCAAGCAGGTTGCCGCTGAAGGCAGGCTGCCAGTGGTCAACTTTGCCGCTGGCGGTATTGCTACCCCCGCCGATGCGGCACTGTTGATGCAACTGGGCGTTGATGGGATCTTTGTCGGTTCGGGGATCTTCAAGAGCGGCGATCCGGTCAAGCGAGCGCGGGCTATCGTCGAAGCGACAACCCATTACAATGATCCAGAGATTATTGCCGAGGTGAGCAAGGGTCTCGGTGAAGCAATGGTTGGGATCAATATCGATCAGATTCCCGCCGAGCAGTTGATGGCCCGACGTGGCTGGTAGTTAGCAGGAGGAAGCGGACGGAGCAACGCTTCGTCCGCGTAGCAACATCTATGACAGTTGGCGTTTTGGCTCTACAAGGCGATTTTCGCGAACACTGCGCGGTCTTACAGCGGATCGGCATCGATCCGATTGAAGTGCGGCTCCCGCGCCAGCTTGCCCGGGTTGAACGCCTGATCATTCCTGGTGGCGAGAGCACAACCATCGGGCGACTATTGACAAGGTATCAATTACTGGAACCGATCCGGGCGCGCGCCGGGCATGATCTGGCGATTTGGGGTACCTGCGCCGGAGCCATTTTGCTGGCAAAAGAGGTGGTGGATCAAAAGCAAGGCGGTCAGCCGACCATCGGAGTCATGAATCTGACCATTCAGCGCAATGCGTATGGTAGTCAGCTCGATAGCTTCGAGGCACCGATCACAATGCCGATCATCGGCGAAACGCCCTTGCCCGGAGTCTTCATTCGCGCGCCGCGTATCATTGCGCTGGGTCAAGGCAGTGAAGCAGTTGGCTGGCTGGCAGATGGCAGCGTTGTCGCTGCCCGACAGGGACGGTTGCTCGCAACGACGTTCCATCCTGAACTGACCGGTGATGATCGCGTTCACCGGCTCTTTCTGGAATTATGATACGAACCGTAACGCCGGGTGACTTGTGGTCGCTGCGGCGGAAACCTCGCTACCAACAGGTGCTCTACACCGAACGACTGTTGGCGTATAGCCACCGGCCGCTGTGGTTCGCGTTGCAGAGTATGCTGGCCGGCAACCACCGCGAACGGATGACGCTCGTGTTGGCCGAACGAGGTGGTTTTGCACTCGCGCAGGCGATGGGCCGACCAGGCCGGCCAGAGCAAGATGTAATCTATCTGGCAACGAACGGCTCCCGCAGCGAACAGACGCCCAGCGATTACGAACTCTGGTTTCATCTTTTACACCGGCTCTGTGCTGATGCAGCCCAGCATTCGGTGCAGCGACTCTACGCGGCGTTGCCCAGCCAGCATAACGAGCTGCGCGAGATCTTTCGGCAGGTGGGTTTCCAGGTCTATACCCATCGTCACCTGTTTCATCTCTCTGGGCCTGATTGGGATCAGGGCACTCGCCTGGCGCCGATGCGGGTGCAGGCGCGGCGTGATCACTGGGCAATCCATAAGCTGTATGGTATGGTAGCGCCGCATTTGGTGCAGCAGGCCGAGGTGCGCAATGCCCGTTACTGGACGTTGCGTCAGCCCTACTCGCTCACGCGCCAGCATGCGTGGGTGCTTGGTCCTGATGACGACCTGTCAGCCTATCTCCGCTTGCTCAGTGGGCCGAGTGGACACGTCTTTTCGCTCTTAATTCGGCCTGATGCCCGCGAACTGGCAGTTGATGTGCTGCGCTTCGGTCTGGCGCAATTGAGCGATACCCGGCCAGTATATCTATTGTTGCGCGAATATCAGCAGGAGTTGTTTGAACCGGCGATGCGGTTGGGTTTCCAACCGGTCGGCGAACAAATATTACTGGTCAAGCATACGGTGGTGCCGATCCGACGCGCTATGTTGACGCCGTCGTTAGAAGTCGGCCTTGAGCCGCGCGTGTCGGTGCGCCGGTATGTGTGGCCACCAACGGCACGGGAGGAGTGCTAAGCAGTTATGGCTGTGACGGATACGAGCAACGACATTCAGCTCTTGTTAGCAACGCTGCCGCCGGCAATCAGTGAGGCGATTCAGAAGGCTAACGACCAGGATAATTTGCTCGAAATTGTGATGGATCTGGGACGGTTGCCTGAGGCGCGTTATCGCGGTCACGAACTGTTTTTAAGCGATCGCGAGGTAACTGTCGAGGATATTAACTATGTGATCGCGCGGATTGGTGAATTCGGTGAAGATAATCGCGCCGGTATTCCCCGTACCCTCCACCGTATTTCTGGTATTCGCAATCGTCGTGGCGTAGTGATTGGATTGACCTGTCGCGTAGGGCGCGCGGTGTTCGGCACAGTCGATATTATTCGCGACCTGGTTGAGACCGGGCAGAGCATTCTGCTGCTGGGCAAGCCAGGCACCGGGAAGACAACCCTGTTGCGTGAAACGGCTCGCGTCCTTGGCGATGAACTGCGCAAGCGGGTCGTAATCGTCGATACCTCCAATGAGATCGCGGGTGATGGCGATATTCCTCATCCCGGTATCGGGCGGGCACGGCGGATGCAGGTGCCGCGACCTGCCGAACAGCACAACGTGATGATCGAGGCGGTCGAAAATCACATGCCTGAAGTGATCGTGATCGATGAAATCGGTACCGAGCTGGAAGCGGCAGCCGCGCGCACAATTGCCGAGCGGGGTGTGCAACTGGTCGGCACTGCTCACGGCAATACGCTCGATAATTTAATGATCAATCCGACCCTGTCCGACCTGGTGGGCGGAATTCAGGCGGTGACCCTGGGTGACGAAGAGGCGCGTCGCCGGGGGACCCAAAAGACGGTACTCGAGCGAAAAGCGCCACCGACCTTCAGCATCCTGGTTGAGATTCAGTCGTGGGATAGTGTGACAGTCTATCCCGATGTGGCGGCAGCCGTCGATGCCATCTTGCGCGGTGAGGAACCGCCTTGTGAACGTCGTTTCCGCGAGCCGAACGGCACGGTGCGGCGTGAACCCGCGCGGCGAGCGACAATCGATGCGCCAGCGTTTGGTGGTCGCCGCAGTCGTGGTGGCCGCGAACAGGCCCAAATGGGCACGAGTGGCCCGCGTTTGCGCGATCGCAATGGCGGTGATGTGTCAGCCACAACGATGATGCCGCCGCAGCGGATCTTTCCCTTTGGTGTCAGTCGCAATCGGTTGCAAAACGCGATCGAGCGTCTGCGAGTGCCCGCAGTGATTGTGCGTGATTTGAAAGATGCTACCCTGGTGATGACCCTGAAAAATTACTATCGCCAGAGTTCGCAACAACTGCGACAGGCCGAAGAGCAGGGGGTGCCGGTCTATGTGCTGCGCAATAATACGATTACCCAAATGGAACGACAACTGGCGCAAGTCTTCCAGTTGCGTGAGATTATCGATGACGAAGCGCCGTTGCCGGCCAGTGGTGACTCGGTGATTGAAGAGGCGCTGCTCGAAACTGAGCAGGCGATTACCCAGGTGATCAACGGAGAGCGTAGTGCGGTAGAATTAACACCACGCAGCAGTTACATTCGTCGCCTGCAACATCAGATGGCCGGTCGCTACAATCTGCGTTCCGAGAGCCGGGGGGATGATCCTAACCGGCGAGTGAAGATTTTTCGCTGATAACGCTTCCTGCTGGAAGCCAAAACCTGTATCTGGTGACCATCACGCTCCCGATTGAAGGGCAGGTATTGACTTGCCCTTCAATATTGGTAGATCGACAGATTGACAAAGATCGGCTATCCTTAGATGCAGGATATACTGCGATTACCGATGGCACAGTCATGCAGTGTGGGTTGTTCATCACATTTGAGGGGCCAGAGGGATCTGGCAAGAGCACTCAGGCCCGGCGGCTATATGAGCGGCTGCAAGCCGCAGGCTATCCCGTGATCTTGACCCGCGAGCCGGGTGGTACCCGGATTGGCGAGTGGATTCGTCGGATTTTACTCGATCTACGCCATACTGAAATGGCGCCCACCACCGAGATCTTGCTCTTTTCGGCAGCGCGGTCGCAACTGGTTAGCGAGTTGATCCGGCCATATCTGGCGACGGGTGGAATTGTAGTCTGTGACCGTTACGCCGACTCGACGTTAGCCTATCAGGGATATGGTCTTGGTCGAGATCTGAACGAACTACGCGCCATAACCGAGGTGGCAACCGGTGGTCTCAAGCCAGACATAACGTTTTATCTGAACATCGATGTTGAAGTCGGCCTTCAACGCAAGCGGGCCAGTCGTGAGCGGTCGGAAGGCGCCAGTGGTCAAGTGGCGGAATGGAACCGGCTCGATGCCCGCGATCTGGCGTATCATCAGCGGGTTGCGCGCGGTTTTGCCGAATTGATCAAGCAGGAACCAGAACGGTGGCATGCGCTCGATGCTGCTCAGTCGGTTGATGAGCTGGCTGAACAGATCTGGCAAGTGGTATCGCCTCGCCTGGTCGGAATTACACCAATTGTTGCGCGCTAAAGAATGTAAGAGGATCAGGGTACGCCTATGCGCCTCGTCATTGCGGTCGTTCAATCACAAGATGCTACCAACCTTGTTGAAGCTCTAACCGAGCATGGTTATCGGGTGACCCGTCTGAGTAGCCAGGGTGGGTTTCTTCGTGAAGGCAATGTGACGCTGTTGTTGAGTGTCGAAGATCAGCAGGTCGATCCGGTCATTGGTATCATTCGCGAACATTGTTCAACCCGCACTCGCTACGTTTCACCAATGCCGCCGATTGCCGAGTCGGGCGAGTTCTATCCGCCGGCGCCACTTGAAGTTCAGGTGGGAGGCGCGACAGTGTTTGTGTTGCGGGCACAAACACGCAAGTTGTAATATTATGGAAGCAATTCAGGAATTTTTGGCTAACATTCTTCCGCTGGTGCGCCTGGGTGCAATCTTTTTAGGTGCGTATGCGGTATTGTTGTGGGCTGCATCGGTGTTGTGGGCCTACCGCGATATTCGTCGTCGCACTGAAGACGTTTCGGTTCAGGTGCTGGCAGTGGGGATTGTCTTATTACTTCCATTTCTGGGTATTCCACTTCATCTTATCCTGCGACCACCGCAAACCCTGGCCGAGAAATACGAGCGCGCGCTGGAAGAAGAGTTCCTGCGCCGCGATCTCGAAGATCAAATGATCTGTCCTGAGTGTCAGCGTCCGATTGAGCCTGATTTCATCCTCTGTCCGCATTGCCATACTCACCTGCGCCGACGCTGCGATTCGTGCCATAAAGTCATTGATCTGACCTGGCGGATTTGTCCATATTGTGGTCATTCTCACGTCGGCAGTGCGCCCACAGTGCGAGCGGAAGCGTATCCGGTGGCGCAGCCGGCAGAGGTGAGACGATCATGAATGTTCCTGCAATCACTGATGTGCGCGGTGTGCTGGTTGGTCATGCCGCCGATGCAGATGCGCTGACCGGGGTGACAGTGGTGTTGACGCCTGATGGCGCAACAGCCGGGGTTGATGTGCGCGGGGGCGCGCCCGGTACTCGGGAAACCGATCTGCTCGACCCGGTAAATCTTGTCCAGCAAGTGAATGCGGTGGTGTTGACCGGCGGGAGCGCGTTTGGCCTGGCGGCTGCCACCGGAGTGGTGTCGTGGCTGCACGAACGTGGCTATGGCTTCGATGTCGGTCTGACCAGAGTGCCGATCGTGCCGGCAGCAGTGATCTTCGATCTCGGTATTGGCCGCCCCGATGTGTGGCCCGATGCAGCAATGGGCTATGCGGCATGCGCCGCGGCTGAGGCGAGTGTGCCGGAAGGCAGCGTCGGCGCCGGTATCGGCGCGACTGTTGGTAAAGTGGGTGGAATGACAACCGCAATGCGCGGCGGAGTCGGCACGTGGAGCGAGACGCTGGCGAATGGCGTTACTGTTGGAGCGCTGGCGGTTGTGAATGCTTTTGGCGATGTGGTCGATCCCCAGGGACGCCTGATCGCCGGCGCACTCGGCCCCGGTCAGCAGTTGATTGGTACCGGCGCTTTGTTGCGCAACGGTTTGAGCCGACAGTCATTTGCCGATTCTACCGGTCAAAATACCACCATTGCAGTGGTCGCAACTGATGCCCGACTTGACAAAGCTGCTGCCAGACGCCTGGCAATAATGGCCCAGGATGGCCTGTCCCGGTCCATTCGTCCCGCTCATTCGCCCTTTGATGGTGACACTGTGTTTGCGCTGGCGACCGGCGTTTTAGATGCGCCGCCATTGGTGACGCTGGGTGCGGTGGCGGCTGACGTGCTGGCTATCGCCATTGCGCGCGCTGTTCAGATGGCAACGACTGCCGCTGGTGTGCCGGCGGCGCGTGATCTGGCAACACCATAGCGCGCTTATGGCTTCCGAAGGGGAGCCAGCAGGTGTTTGTTTAACGCGCATGGCCGGTTCGGTAAGCTGGCTTATGTCAGGTCTGCTGGCGTTTCTCTGATTACAGGCACCTACATCAACAACGAAGTACACGCTATGAAGCGTCTGATTCTGTTTTGGTTTGCCCTGTTTGCATTGAGCGCGCTCGCAAGCTGTGAGCTGCGCGTCGATCAACCGGCGACGAGTTCGGTAGCAACACCGGTTGAGCCGGTTGTGACGCAGGTGACCCCAACGATCACTTCCGAACAGGTGATTCGGATCGGACTGGTGAACGAGCCAGCCGATCTGTTACCGTACCATAGCACGCCTACCGATGAGCGGATCACCGGCCCGTTGACCGAGCTGATTTTCCCATCGCCGCTCATTCCAGTAGACTTCACTTTGCGCGCTACCGGTGTGCTAACCCGACTGCCCGATTTTGCGAACGGTGATGTGGTTACAACTACGGTGACCGTCTTTCGTGACGAGCTGGGGCAGATCACCGATACGCCGACCGATAAGACCGATGAGGTGACGCAGGTCAGTATCACGTTTCATTGGAACCCTGCGTTGCGCTGGTCGGATGGCACGCCGGTCACTGCGGCTGACTCGATATTTGCATACGAGCTGGCGCAACAGTTCGATCTCGGTCAGGCTGCTAACAGCCGGTTGGCGATGATCGAACGCTACGAACAGGTTGATGAGCATACTACGCGCGCAGTGTTGCGGCCCGATGTCACCGATCCTGCCTATCTGACCAGCTTTTGGTTGCCATTGCCGCGCCACGCGCTGGCCGGTCTCGATCCGCAACAGGTAGCGCAAAGTGAGTTTTCCCGCCGACCGATTGGTTATGGCCCGTATATGGTCGATAGCTTTGATGGTGGCTCGCTTGAGCTGGTGCGTAATCCTTATTATTTCGGCGCGACACCATCGTTTGATCGAATTATTATCGCGTTTCGCAACGACCCGCAGCAACTGGTTGAATTGGTGCGCGGCGGCGGTCTCGATCTCGTGTTCATCGAACAGCCGACGCCAGAGCTGCTTGTTCAACTTATGCAGCGCAACGATCCCGAACTTCAGATCAGCGCGTCGCCAAACACGATTTGGGAGCATGTAGACTTTAATCTTGACGTTCCTCTGTTGCAGGATATTCGCGCGCGGCGGGCAATAGCATATGCCATCAATCGGCCAAAGCTGGTTGAGGGGTTGTTGGGTGGCAAGAGCAATGTGCTGGAGAGCTGGATCTTGCCCGGTCAGTTTGGGTATCCGCCGCTCGACCAGATTACCCGCTATTCGTACAATCCTGACGAAGCGCGCCGTTTGCTCGACGAAGCAGGTTTGCTTGATACTGATGGCGATGGCTGGCGCGAATACGAAAATCTCCCCATTGTGCTTTCGCTCGTCACGAGCGCCAATTCGCCGTTGCGCGAGGCTGTGGCCAATCAGATCATGGAGGATCTGGCTCAAGTCGGCATCCAGGTCGAAGTAGTGCCTTTGCCGGCGAGTGAATTGTACGCAGTTGATGGCCCCTTGTACCAGCGTACCTTCGAGCTTGCGTTGTTTGGTTGGATTGCCGGGCCGCATCCACGGGGCTGGGAATTGTGGAGTTGCGCCGGGGTGCCGAGTGAAGCCAATAACTGGACGGGTAACAATTTTGCCGGCTGGTGTTTCTTCGAGGCAAACGAGGCGATCAATACGGCCACTACTTCGCTCGATCCTGAAGAACAGAGAGCGGCATATCTGCGCCAGCAGCAGTTGTTTACGCAGGAATTGCCGGTCTTGCCGCTCTTCCAGCGCATTGATACGCTGATTGCCCGCCAGGGGTTGTCAGGCTGGCAGCTTGACCCGACAGCGCCCTTTACCTGGAATATCAGTGAGTGGCGGTTAGATAATTGATGCCACTTTGAAGGTTGTTATGACCGTCTCCGGCGCATGGCGGTTAGATAAACGGTACTCTCATCTGGTAACAAATGTGATCTGCTGTCTCCTGTCATCATGGGGGCTACCCTGAGTAGGGGCGGGTTTTAAACCCGCCCCTACGCTGTCTCCTGTCATCATGGAGGTTACCCCAACCCCGGCAGCGCATTTCCGGTCAGCGTATCGATGTATTCCGTTCGCGCGGATCTGCCGTTTTCAGGCTTCCCAAAAGGGTCTCGCCCACCCGCGACGCGCAATCTCAGCGCGCAAGTCGAGCATTGCCGTGTAGGTAGGCAAGACGGCAAGTGTTTCGCCCGGCGGAAGCGCTGCCAGCGCCGCATCGAGCGCTGCCGGTAGATCGTCGATCACCGTGATTGTGCGCCCGTCAACCCCGGCATAGTCAAGCCGCAGCGCCATATCGGCGGCGCGAGTGCCGCTTACGATGACGTGGGCCACCCGTCCGGCCAGCGGCTCGAAGTCGGCGTCCCACAGCCAGGAAACATCGGTGCCATCGGCAAAACGGTCGTTAATCGCGATTAAGAGGTGAAGTGGTGTCGTTGTCGTCGAGGTTAACATTCGCACCGTCTCAGAAGCACCCACCGGATTTTTGATCAACGCAATTAAGAGCGGTGGGCCGTCGGGTCCGGCGGTGATGCGCTCTATCCGACCGAAGGCAGCCTGGAAGTTCGTCAGCGCGGCACTGATAGTAGCTGGCGCAATCCCGAGCGCGAGCGCAGCGGCGGCGGCGGCAAGGGCATTCTGCGCATTGTAGAGACCGGGAATCGGCAAGCGCAAACGCAGAACGCCGGCAGGATGATCGATTTGTAATTCACTGCCGTTCAATCCACCCGGTTCAAGCATTGTGAGCGCAACCGCCGGCTCCGGGCGACGCCGACCGCATTGGGGGCAGGCATAATGGCCGATATGCGCGTAGAAGATACGCCGGTATTCGTAGCGGTGACCACAGTGATGACAAAACTGCGAATCGGCAATATGGGTAGCAGCAGCAACGGCGTGACGCTCGTCTTCCAGGCCAAAGGCGAGCGCGCGAGCGGCAAGGTTGCGGGTAATGTCGGCCAGCGCCGGATCATCGGCGTTAAAGACGACTGTGCTGGCAGGCGGTAGAGTTTGCAGCGACTTGCGCCAGTGACCGGCAATCGTGTCAATCTCGCCATACCGGTCAAGCTGATCGCGAAACAGATTGAGCAACACCACCAGGCGCGGGTGAGTTTCGCTTATCGCCTGCGGCAAGGCCGCTTCGTCGGTTTCGAACAGGGCGCGTCGGACGCGCGGTCGCCCATGCCAATCAGCATGACCAATCGCAACCGTTGTCAAACCCGGCAGTAGATTGGCGCCGGCGCGATTGTGGAGGAGCGACTCGCCAGCCTGTTCCAGGATCGCTGCCAGCATCCGACTGGTGGTTGTCTTGCCGTTCGTGCCGGCAACCAGAATCACGCCGTCCGACAAGGATGTGCAGATGGCGGTCAGAATAGTCGGATCAAGCGCGCGGGCCAGTTGACCGGGTAAGCTGGTGCCACCGCCGAGATGCAGGCGGCGCGAGAGGGTTCCAGCGGCGCGAGCCAGCGCCAGTGCGGCGGTAGTGCGAAGCTTGTTCATAGCTATGGTGTTATCTGGCGCAAAAGGAAGGCAAATTCATCCTCTGGTCTCCAGGTCGTGAGTCACGCCCAAGGTGTTATGCCCGGTAGTGTGATGAATGCGCGTCAACGGAGGCCAATGCATGATTTGCCGATATGTCTCAGACCATCGAACATAGACAACGTTTACCGTAACCCCGCTTTGCGCAACGCGGCGGCCAGAGGATTATCGTCATCACTATCGTCATTATCGCTGCTACTGGCGAAGAGCGAGGTTGCCGGCGGCGGCTCCACGTCAGTTTCATCATCAAAATCATCTTCTTCCCAGTTGAGTGCCAGATTCTCTGCTCCTGCCAGCGCAATAATGTCATCGACGCTAAACAACATCAAATTGACTTGATTATCGTCAGGCGAACGAGTCGCCAGATCATCAATGCGTTGTAACTGGGGCAGCGCAGTCAATACCTCGCTGAGCGGTTCAGGTCGGCGAGGTGGCGGTCGATCGCTTGCCATCAACGCATCAGCAGCAGCGCTATCAATGGGAATGCCGGTATCAACCAGCAAAATCGTTACGCCAACCCGGTGGAAGAGGAGATGCAAGATCTGGCGCGTTTCGTTGAGTTGGGCAACGGCGCGACGCAAGGCGCTGGCGGTGCGGCTGGCCTTGATTTCAAAGACCCACGCTACCCCATCGATAATGGCCAGCGCATCGAGTTCGCGATACTTGATTTGAGCTGTCCGGTTGCGCCGCTCTTCGTATTCGAGAATGCGCCGTTCGTCGAGCGGCAACTGCGTTGCCAGCCAGTCGCGCAATGCCGCTTCGGCCTGGCTGCCAAAGATGTCGCGCTGGCGAGGCGGACGGATTGCCTTCTGGTTTTTGCGTTGCAGCTTAAACTGTTCGACATACGCGCGATAGCGCCGATCGTCCTCAGTTGTCAATCGCGCGCGGGCATAACTGGTTGCCATTCAGTCCTGCCTTCCCAATTCAACCGAGCGGCGATAGGCGGCCCAAATCGCATCGGCCAGCACTGTGCGCAACCCGCCTCGTTCAAGCTCGCTCAGCGCAGCAGCGCTGGTGCCGCCAGGTGAGGTGACGGCATTGCGCAACTGAGCCGGATGCATTCCGCTCTGAATCGCATACTGCACCGAACCAAGCATCGTCTGCTGTACCAGTTCTTCGGCGATCCGGCGCGACAGTCCAAGGTGAACACCGGCATCGATCATCGCTTCCATCATCAAAAAGACGTATGCCGGACCGGTGCCGTTGATGGCGGTTGCCATATCGAGGTAGGTTTCATTATCCACGAAGAGTTCGCGCCCCAGCGCACCCAGCACCGTGGCGGCCCATTGGCGCTGGCGTTCGGTCACTGCCGGAGCGGCGGTCCATACGGTCATGCCACAACCGATTTGGGCTGGTGTGTTAGGCATGCTACGCACCACTGCCGGATGGGCAAGCGCTTCGGCAAACGAAGCAATCGTTGCGCCAGCAATCACCGAGATGACCAGATCTTCGTCACGGATCGCGCCACGCAACGGTGGCAACACGCGCCGTAACTGTTGTGGCTTGACGGCAAAGATCACAACCCGGCCCCATTTGGCCGCTTCAAGATTGTCGTGGGTAACGCGAATGTGATAGCGATGGGCGAGTTCGCGCCGTCGTTCTTCGCGTGGGTGGCTGACCAAAATCTGCTCGGCGGCAACCAGCTCATTGCGCAGCAGTCCGCCGATAATCGCTTCACCCATTGCGCCGGCGCCGATCACGGCAATTGGTAAATCAGACAGCATGGACGATCACCTGTAGCATATGCCGGTCGTTTAGTTCATTGCGTGACCGGCGACATGAACCATTTCTGTGCGATATGATACCATAGTGACCGGTTATGTGTAGTCGTCAGAGGCTGACATAACTGTTTGCCATAGCGAACCAATTCTCGCCGCGCGCTGATTCTTCTGACCCGGCATTGTCTGTCGCAGCTTTTGCGCGGAATAGTTGATAGGAATCTTATGATGCTCAATCAAGAAGAGACCATTGTTCTTCGGCCAGCCATAGTGCCGGATGTTCGTCCGACGTTGCTGGCAGTCTTTGCCCATCCCGATGACGAAAGCTTCGGGCCAGGCGGCACGCTGGCGCGCTATGCCTGGTCAGGAGTTGCAGTGCATCTGATCTGCGCAACTGGCGGTGAAGAGGGTACCGTCGATCCGGCATTACTCAATGGCTACGACTCGGTAGCAGCGTTGCGCCGGGATGAATTGTTGCGCGCTGCCGAGGCTTTGGGGCTGAGCAGCGTCACTTTGCTTGGCTATCGCGATTCGGGTATGCCCGGCACGGAAGCCAATCGCCATCCGGCGGCGCTAGTCAACCAGCCTCGCGAACAGGTCGTGGCGCAATTGGTGCGTCACATCAGACGCTTGCGTCCACAGGTGGTTATCACCTTCGATCCAATCGGTGGCTATCGCCATCCTGATCATGTCGCCGTCCATGAAGCGACAGTTGCCGCCTTCCACGCTGCCGGTGATCCAACCGCCTTTCCAGACGCCGGATCGCCGTATGCGCCCCAAAAGCTCTACTACACAACCTTCTCGCGCCGGTTGTTGCGCTTGTTAGTGCGCCTGATGCCACTGTTTGGTCGCGATCCACGCGCTTTTGGGCGCAATCGTGATGTCGATCTGACCAAACTGGCCGAAGTGGAATTTCCGACCCACGCCCGGATTGATACGACGCCAGTGCGCGAACAGGCGCGAGCGGCAGCGCTGGCCCACGTGAGCCAGGGGGCGGGAGGGCCGTTTGCGCGTGGCCCTCTCGGGACAGTGTTGAGTTTGCTGGGTAGGGCCGATACCTTCATGCGCGCATACCCTCCGGCCACTGATGGGGAGTATGAGGACGATCTCTTTGCCGGGGTAAGCTGGTAGCATGGCACGCTCAGGGTGCAATGTCATCCGCTCAATCAGGGCAGGGATAGGAGACATCTTTGTCCTGTTCCTGCCGCTCAACCTTCTCCTGATTCTCAGGCTGCGGCCTGAAGCTCACCCGTCGACCAGTGCCCGCTGACGCGGTAGCCAGTGTTCGGCGATGGGCTGAAAGCCGTCGCTCCCACGCGCAAGCCGCAAGTGCTGCACTCGCGTGCCATCGGGTTCGACTGTGATCAGGTTGCAGGTGTTCACGCCGTGTTCATCGCCGTAGCCGCGTCGCGAGGTTGTGGTTCCGCTCTGCACGATATAGGTGCCGTGACGCAGATCGGGCATAAAGTCGCGCGTATTGCCCACAAAACTCACGTGAAGGTGACCACACAGCAGCAGATCAACTGCCAGTTCGTCGAGCAGTCGGATCGCAGCCGACGCATTAGTGATGGTCACGCGTTTGCGCTGATAGGTTGGTGGCAAGGCAACCGGGTGATGCCAGACAACGATTTTGTAGGTATCGGGGCCGAATGGTGTCAGCCGTTCCCGCAGGGCGGCGATCTGATCGGGGTAAAGCTTGCCACCGTCTACCGTCCAGCCATGGGCAGTGCAGGCGCCAACGATGACCAGGCCGGGCGCAGTGAAGACCGGGTTGAGATCGGGCGAGATATGCTGCTGGTAGCGGCGCAGAGGCGCAAACAGGCGTTCGTGCAGGTGAAAGAGTGGTACGTCGTGATTGCCGGCCACAACCAGTTGCGGTTTCGGCAGACGGTCACGCAGCGCCTGCGCGACCCGCCATTGAGCGATAAAATCGGCGCGCTGAACGAAGTCACCCGAAATGACAACCAGATCAGGCTGAAGCGCATGCGCATCGGTGACCAGTCGTTCCGCTGCCGCAGGGTTGAATGGCGGACCGGTGTGTACATCCGAGATATGCAGAATGCGAAACGCCACGGCCCTACTCCTCTGTGGCAGGCGAAGTGGCAGCGCGCGCTTTCTCGCGGGCAAGATTGAAGATGGCGCGCCCAATCAACACCGCTTCGACGACGACAGCAACCACAAATGTGTATTTGAGCAGCGTCGGTATGATTTCCATGACCCAAGCCTTTCTGCCAGTGGGTTAACTGCGATAACTCTTGCTCAGAGCCGGGTTGCAAGCCGGCCCATGCTGTTGCCAGCATCGTATCACATCCATTGCCGATCAGCTACCCGCGCAGTTCCCAACGACTGCCGCGCGGCGTCTTGCGAATTTCGAGTGTTGCCGGAAAGCGATCTTTGAGATCGTCGATGTGAGTGATCACGACAATCCGGGCAAAGTCTTGCTGGATGGCAGTAATTGCTTCCACCATTCGCTCACGACCATCGGCATCAAGCGAACCAAAACCTTCATCGATGACCAGGGTTTCCAGCCGTGCTCCGGCGCGATGGGCAAGCAGACGGGAAAGGGCAATGCGAATGGCGAAGTTGACTCGCATCGCTTCACCACCACTGAAAGCGGCATAGTTACGGGTGCCAAGCGCATCGGAAATCTGCACCTCGAGCGTCTCAACGGTATCGCCTTTCTTTGTATCGCGCTGCATCTCAAAGCGCAGATGCATCTGCCCATCGCTAAGGCGGGCAAGCAAGCGATTGGCTTCATCCTCGATTTGCGGGATCGCCGTTTCGATCAACATAGCCTGCACACCCTTCTTGCCGAAAGCTTCGGCCAGCTCGGCAAACAGTCCGATCCGTTCGCGCAGATGCTGCTCTTGGGCCTGCAATGCCGTCAGCTCGTCAGTCGCCGCCTCAGCCTGCCTGAGGTACGTCTGTTTCTCGATCAGATCGCGTTCAGCAGCTTGCAAAGCGAGATCGATCTCACTCAGACGCTGCATTAGGCGAGTAACGGTAGCCTGCGCTGCCGGTAATTCGATCAGATGGCGGGCCAGCTCATCAGCTTCAGTTTGCAACGCTTGCCGTTCGCGTCCGGCATGATCGCGCAACATCTGCGTTTGGACGCGCATCCGCACATCGCTGTGGTAGCGTTGTTCGGCCAGCAACAATGCTCGCTCCTCTTGTTCCCAGCGGGCTAGCGCGCGCGCGTTAGCCCGCGCCGTTTCAAGCAGCTCTGGCCGGTAATTGAGCTGCTCGATCTCGGCTACCACCTGCCTTCCGGCAATCCGAATGTCGTGAGCGAAATCATTTTCGTCAATCTGGCGCTGCAATTCAGCGACAGTCGCCTCGGCGACGGGTAATTGAGACGGCGCGGCCTGCAAACGTTCCAGCTCGCGCCGACAACTATCAAGCTCACCTTCTAACCGACTCTGGTTGCGAAGCTGACCTTCAAGTGCGACCAGTTCTGATCTCACCAGCTCCAGATCGCGCCGGACACCGGCTTCATCACTCAGTTCAGCCAACTGGGAGATGATATAGTCTAATTCGTCCTGCAACGCTGGGTCAATCGTGTTAGTGTCCAGTCGCTCTTCCAGCGCAGCGATTTGGCTTACCAGCGTATTCCGTTCGCTTTGCCATTGCTCAGCCTGGGCCAACTGGCGAGCCAGCATTTCGCCAGTGGCTGCCTGTTTGCGCAGATTGATCAGCTCTTTTTCACCGGCGGCGATAGCAGCGCGCAATTCCTTGAGGTTACGCTCGGTGGCTTTAGCATCGGCAGTTGCCCGCTCAACGCGCATGCGCAACTCGGCCAGTTCTTGCTCGTAGTGAGCGACAACGTGCTGCGCTTCAGCCGCATCAAGTGGATGACGGCAAACCGGACACAAACCGTTGCCCGTCATCAGCAATTCCTGGTTGGTTTGTAGTCTGGCAATCGCTGTTTGTGCCTGTTCAACTGCGATCCGGGCGGCGCTCAGCGCATCAACGGCAGCCTGTTCTTGCTGGCGGCGGGCTTGTTGCTGCTCTTCTAGCGCGTGAGCGGCAGTCTGAGCAGCCTGGGCCGCGCTCAATGCAACGCGCCAGGTCTCAGCTTCAGCGAGCTGCTGATCGAGTCGGCGCAGATCCTGCTGGTAGCGGGTTAGTTCAGCGTACAGCGTGTTCCGTTGCTGGTCAAGCTGCGTCTGAACCAGCTTCTGGCGCATGGTAAGATCGCGAATCTGAGCCAGGCGCTGTTCCAGCGCCATCTGCTGTTCTTGCGCCTGAACCAGCCGCATTTGCAACGGCTCCAGTTCACGCAGCCGCGCCTGCAATGTTGCTGCTTGCCGCTGCAATTCGTCCAGGCGCGCCACGCTCTCACGCAGGCGGTCACGCTCTTGTTCAGCCTGCCACAACTGCTGTTTGAGCAGATAGAGTTCGTTCTTCAGCGCTTGTTGCAGTTCGCCTTTCTGCGCCATCAACTCATCGTACCGGTTGCGCAGCGCTTCGAGCCGTTCCACTTCAGCGCGGGCGGCGGCAAGTTCGGCCAAACCAGCCTCAATTGCCGGGCGGCGGGCAATCACCTGTTCATCAGCAGCGATGCGCCGGCTCATTTCACGCAGATCGTTGTCGTAGCGCTGAATGTCGGCGTTCAGAGTCGCAATCCGGCTCTGCACTTCGCGTTGACGTTGGGCCAGCGCTTCTAATTCGCGCAGACGATTGAACGCGGTGGCGTACTCAACTTCCAGCGCTGCCCGGTCTGACTGAAGCTGAGCGCACCGTTGTTCAGCATCGGCAACGGCCTGCTGCCAGAAAGGAACTTTTTCGGCAATCGGCTGAAGCGACTCTAGCCGACCGCGCACCCTGATCGCCTCAGCGTCGAGCGCGCGCACTCGGTCGCGCGCGCGTTGTTCGAGCGCAGCGTATTCAGCCAGATCGAGGATCTCGGCCAGCACCTCTTTGCGTTCAGCGGGTGTTTTGCTGGTAAATTCATCGGCTCGCCCCTGCAAGAGGAACGAAGCGTTGATAAAGGTGCGGTACGACATGCGCAGCAGACTGTTGAGCCGGGCCTGCGTCTCGCGTATCGTATTTTCGCCCAGCGGGCGCCAGGTCTTGCCATCGAAACTCTGCAAATCGAGCCAGGTTTTCCCTGAACCTGTCCCGCGTCCGCTGCTACGACCGCGTTGACGTTGACGGATCACACGGTACTTGCGCCCATCGAGAGCGAAGACCAGCTCGACCATCATTTCGGTTTCGCCTTGCGCGATCAAGTCATCGTCGGAGCTTCGTCCTTCACCCCACAGCGCCCACGTAATCGCGTCAAGCAGAGTCGATTTACCGGCGCCATTTTCACCCGACAAACAAAGCACATGGATGCCGTCGAGTTCAAGCCGGAGCGGATTGCCGTCATCGTCGGTGCGATAACACATGAAATTGCGTAACGTCAGTTGGAGTGGAATCATATGGAGGTGTTGTGCGGCTTACTCAAAGCGCCGAAGCAACTATATTCACCGGTGGTAGAAATGCTGTTTCATCAGCGCGAACGTTGTTGTTCATGAATAATATCCGGCTCGACCCCGAGCGCAGTCGCAATCCGGCGAATGCCACGATCATTCAGGCTGATGAGATAAAACGGCACTAGCGGCAGACGTTCGCCGGAGCGCAGAGCGAGGATCAGCCGATATTGAGCGCGGCGCAAAATGCGCACTTCCAGCCCCTTCACATCGGCCAGCAAACGCTCCTGGCGAGCGCGGCCCAGCAATCCATATGAAGTGATGGTAATAATTCCGCGCCGGTGATCGATCCGACAGATACCGAACTGACCACCAGTGAAGAGGGTAAAGAGCATCATCCCAACCAGCAGCGCAATCGAGACCATTGCGCCGGCAGTGATAGTTTGTCCGCCAGTAACGAAAGGTTGCACAATTGTGCTCACTCCATAGAGAACAAAGGCGGCAAAGCTCCATGTTAGCCATGGAATGAATCGGACAGTGAGATGATCGGGGCCACCTTGGGCCAATTGCCATGTCATAGCGCAAACTGTAAGGAATGCAACAAAATCCGACCGGGTTCTCTTGTCATTATACCAGCTCCACTCGCCTGGCGACATACCACGCCAACACCAACCAGCCCCGCCGCGAAGAGGATGAACCCTTCATACAAGAGCGACGCATAGACGCATACGTCGCCCATGCCCATACCCCCTCCAGGCAGGGGGGAACCGTCTGTAGGGGCGGGTTTCAAACCCGTCCCTACCCCCTACCCCCTACCTACCTATCGCCTATCGCCTATCGTCTATCAGCTATCGGCTATCGCCTATCGCCTATCGGCTATCGCCTATCGCCTATTGGCTATCGCCTATCACAACATTGACCGTCCCCGCAGCGAGTGCTACCATTAGCGTCATGCATAGCGCATCTGGCAACAGAAAGGTGCCACAACAGTTATGGAATCCATCTTCTCAATCGAAAATCTCCTCGCGCTGATCACATTGACCGTCATGGAGATCGTCCTTGGCGTTGACAACATCATTTTTATCAGCATCCTGGCCGGCAAATTACCGGTAGCCCAGCAGCGACCGGCCCGTCAGATCGGTCTTGCCCTTGCTTTAATCACCCGCTTGCTGCTTCTGCTCTCAATCAGTTGGATCGCCAGTCTGACGCAGCCACTCTTTGAAATCGGTCCGTGGCACGTTACCGGGCGCAGCCTGATAATGCTCGGCGGTGGCCTCTTCCTGATCTACAAAGCCACGACCGAGATCCACGAAAAGCTTGAGGGCGCTGAACACGGTGAGCAGACAGTCGCAGCCACAACAATGCAGGCCGTCGTGTTTCAGATCATTCTCCTCGACATCGTCTTCTCGCTCGACTCAGTGATCACCGCTGTCGGCATGGCTAACGAACTGTGGGTAATGATGGTAGCCGTGATCATCGCAGTGGGGGTCATGCTCTTCCTGGCAGAAGGAATTGCCAGATTTGTCAACGAACACCCGACGGTGAAGATGCTGGCGCTCAGCTTTCTCTTGCTGATCGGCTTTTCGCTGGTCGCCGAAGGGTTCGAGCTACACATTCCGAAGGGCTATATCTACTTTGCTATGGGCTTCTCGGTCATGGTCGAGCTGCTCAATCTGCGGGTAGCAGCCAAAACGAAAGCCCGTCATCCGGTGCAGTTGCATCAACGCTACGATACCACCAAACTCAGCCAATGATACTATGCTGAATACCGTCTACCTGCAAACCTTTCTCGCCGTGGTCGAGACCGGTTCATTCTCGGCAGCGGCCAGGCGCTTGCATATGTCACAACCGGCAGTGAGTCAACAGATTCGAGCATTGGAAGAGCAGGTTGGTGGAGTGCGGCTCTTTCGCCGCAGCGGTCAGCAGATGGTATTGACGCTAGCTGGTGAGCAGTTGCTGAGCAGCGCTCGCGAGCTGGTTGCTATGGCAGAGCGCGCTGTGCAGACGGTGAGCGCATTGCGCGGTCAAATTGGTGGTCGGGTCACCGTTGGCTGTCTGGCCGGTGGCGCTGAAGCATTTTTACCGCATCTGCTGGCAATTGCGCAGCGTCACTACCCGGCGGTCGTGGTGGATATTGATATAGCAACGACCGAACGGTTGTTGGAAGGGTTGAGTGAGCGACGCTTCGATCTCGTTCTGCTCAGCGATGCGCCGCGACGACGAGGCCTTGAATTGCGCCTGCTGGGTGGTGAACGCCTGGCGTTGACCGCCGCAGCCGGCCATCCCCTCTTGCAGCAGGATCAGGTTCCGGCTGGAATCCTGCGTGACTATCCGCTGGCGTTACCCCGGATCGGCCATCCGTTGCGGCGTGTCATCGAAGACGGCTTGCGCCGGCGCGGTCTGAACATCAACGATATGCGCGTGATATTCGAAGCCGACAGCCCTTCGCTGCTCCGCTCTGCGGTTGAAGCGGGTCTGGCGCTCGCCTTCCTGCCGGTGAGCGTCTTGCCTCTACGGCTTGACCAGATCGGTATCGTGACCCTGGCTGGTCAGCCGCTGGCCCAAGAGTGGCATCTGATCCGTTTGCGCGAGCGATCACCTTCGCGCGTCGTCGATCTGCTCACCGAAGCTTTGTCGAGCGACGAGGCGCGGCTTACGTTGCTGAAACTGGGATTGACCACGTGAGAGCGAGTGCATTCGCAACCGTAGTAGCAGTGCCGGTTATCGTTGTGCTGGCAGTAATTGAGGTGTTATGGAACAGGTCATCGTTATCGGCGCCGGTATTGCCGGTTTAGCGGCAGCTCATGCTCTCAATGCTGCCGGTTACCCGGTTCGAGTGCTGGAAGCCCGATCACGAATCGGCGGTCGCATCTGGACAGATCTGCGTTACGGGCCGGTGGAGTTTGGCGCCGAATTTATTCACGGTCACCGCGCCGCGACGTGGGAGCTGGTTCGGCGGGCCGACTTGCCGGTCTCGCGCTGGGGGCGTGACCGCCGCTTCGCCATCGGCGGGCAGATCCTCACTCCCGATCATCCAATCAGTGCAGCAGTGCTAACTCTCTATCAGCAAGTGTGTGAGTATCGCGGACCTGAGGTAACGGTTGCGACCCTCCTTGACCGACTTGCCCCTTCATCTGCAGCGCGGATGCTGGTCGGGCGCTGGCTTGCCAACCTCGAAGGCGCCGATCTTTCGCGCCTCAGCGCAGTGGCGCTGGCCCGTGAGCGCCGGCTGAGCACAACCGGCCAGGACAACTTTCACATCGATAGCGGCTACCTTCAACTCTTGACCCCACTCAGCGCCGGTCTGGTCATCGAGACTTGCTCGGTAGTCACGCACATTCGCTGGGATGAACGCCAGGCTGAAGTCACCCTCGCCGATAGTCGTCGGTTGCGCGCTCGCCATCTCGTTATCACCGTGCCGGTTTCGCTCTTGCAGGCCGGCCAACCGCTCTTCGATCCACCGCTACCTGCCGCGAAACAGGCGGCGCTCGCTGCCATTCCAATGGGTAACGTCACCAAACTGGCGCTCTGGTTTAACCGGCAATTCTGGCCTGATTTTACCGTACTCAGCACCGATGGCACAATCGCAACGTGGTGGCCGGTGACGAGCGCCCGGGTGCCGACCCTCATGGGGTATATGGGTGGTCAACAGGCGCTAACGGTGGCCGGACTAGGCGAAGCGGAGGCGATAGCCGTGGCCTTGCGCGAGCTAAGCGCACTCTTTGGCATCGATGCGACAGCGTACTACTGTGACGGTCAACTGATTGACTGGTCGCGCGATCCGTGGAGCCGTGGCGCGTACACGTATAGTGCCGCTGAAACTCTGGCGGCTCGCGTTGCGCTGGCCGAACCGGTCGGGCCATTGCACTTTGCCGGCGAAGCAACCGTCACCGGCGCTGAAATTGCGACCGTCCATGGCGCCTTTGAGAGTGGACGACGGGCAGCGCGCGAGATCGTGTTGGCCGCCGAACCGTAAATTCCAACATACCTCTAACATCCCGCTAGTGTATCGTTGCCAGAAAACCGGTACACTACGCACAGAGATAGAATGCCCGCAGGGGTATACAACATTGCAACGGAGGCTATCGATATGGGCAAGATTGTAGGAATTGACCTTGGCACGACCAACTCGTGCATTGCAGTTATGGAAGGCGGTGACGTGGTTGTCATTCCCAACGCGGAAGGCAATCGCACCACCCCCTCGGTTGTCGCCTTTGCCAAGAATGGCGAGCGGCTGGTTGGTCAAACCGCCAAACGGCAGGCGACCATCAATCCTGAGAATACCCTCTACTCGGTCAAGCGCTTTATTGGCCGCTCCTTCGACGAAGTGACCGAAGAGCGTGAGCGCGTACCCTTCAAAGTGGTGAAAGGGCCGCGCAACGACGTGCGCATCTACGTGCCGCAGACCGGCAGAGAGTATGCGCCGCAAGAGATCTCGGCAATGGTGTTGCAAAAACTGAAAGCCGATGCCGAGGCCTTCCTGGGCGAGCCGATCACCCAGGCCGTCATCACCGTGCCGGCCTACTTCAACGACAGCCAGCGCCAGGCAACCAAAGATGCCGGCAAGATTGCCGGTCTGGAAGTTTTGCGCATCATTAACGAGCCGACTGCCGCTGCTCTGGCTTATGGCCTTGATAAGAAGAAGGACGAGACGATCCTGGTTTTCGACCTTGGTGGCGGCACTTTCGACGTGAGCATTCTCGAAGTTGGCGACGGCGTGATCGAGGTCAAGGCGACCAGCGGTGACACGCACCTTGGCGGTGACGACTACGATGCCGCGATCGTCAACTGGATCATCGACGAGTTCCGCAAAGACCAGGGCATCGATCTGAGCAAGGATCGGCAGGCGTTGCAACGGCTGAAAGAGGCCGCTGAAAAGGCCAAGATGGAACTCAGCTCGATGATGGAGACCGAAATCAACCTGCCCTTCATCACGGCTGATGCCAGCGGGCCGAAGCACCTGGCGATGAAGCTGACACGGGCGAAGTTCGAGCAACTCACCGCGCACCTGACTGAGCGCCTGCGCGATCCGGTCTTGCGCGCGCTCAAGGACGCCGGCTTGCAGCCGCACCAGATCGACGAAGTAGTGCTGGTCGGCGGTTCGACCCGCATGCCGGTTGTGCAAGAGCTGGTGCGCAAGATGCTTGGCAAGGAGCCGAACAAGAGTGTCAACCCCGATGAAGTGGTAGCGGTTGGCGCGGCCATCCAGGCTGCCGTATTGGGTGGCGAAGTCAAAGATGTCTTATTGCTCGACGTGACGCCGCTCTCGCTCGGTGTCGAGACGCTCGGTGGCGTGATGACCAAACTGATCGAGCGCAACACGACCATCCCGACCCGCAAGACGGAAATCTTCTCGACGGCGGCGGATGGTCAAACAGCGGTTGACATTCACATCTTGCAAGGCGAGCGCGAGATGGCTGCCGACAACATCACGCTCGGTCGCTTCCGCCTCGAAGGTATCCCGCCGGCGCCGCGTGGCGTGCCGCAAATCGAGGTAACCTTCGATATCGACGCCAACGGCATCTTAAACGTGAGCGCGCGCGACAAAGCAACCGGCAAAGAGCAGCGCATCACGATCACTGCCAGCACCAACCTCTCGAAAGAAGAGGTCGAGCGCATGGTGCGTGAAGCGCAGATCCACGCCGCCGAAGACAAAGCGCGCCGCGAGTTGGTCGAGCTGAAGAACCAGGCCGACAGCCTCGCCTATCAGACCGAGAAGTCGCTCAAGGAGCTGGGTGACAAGGTCGATAGCATCGAACGCAGCCGGATCGAGGGCCTGATCAAAGATCTGCGCGAAGCCATCGCCAAAGAGGATCGCAGCCGCATCCAGCAACTCTCGAACGAGTTGCAGCAAGCGATGTTCAAGATCTCGCAGGCGGCCTACGGCGATGGCGCAACGCCAGGCGCCGGCAGCAGCAGCGGTCGCAAAGACGATGGCGTCGTCGAGGGCGAGTACACGGTGAACTAATCACCGGGCCACATGCTGCGGCAACGGCTCACAACCGTCGCGACCGTTGCTCGCAGCCAGTCAAGCGCATCCGGGGCAGGTCATCTACCTGTCCCGATTTTGTTTTGCGTTTGCGCGGGGAGTGGTTTTTAGCGCCATTTGGGAAGCCATCGCTCACTTGAATCGCGCTATCCGGCTACTGGTACATCTGCTTTCCTCCGCTGAACAGGTACCTTGCGCTTCGAGTTGGAATGTGCTATGCTATTGCTGGCCGTTCGCAAGCAATAATACCTTCACGACGATGACTCTTCCCGCTCAAGCAATTCCAGGCCCGCGTGGCATGCCCATCATTGGCGTCGTTCACCGTCTGCTCGGTGATCCGCTTGAGTTCATGGCGCGCGTTCACCGTCACTACGGCGATCTGGTGAAGCTGCCTCTCGGTAAGCACACCATGTACCTTGCTGCGCATCCCGACATGATTAAGCGGATCACCCAGGAAAACTGGAAAAACTACATCAAGCGCTACGCAACCATGGACGAGATCCTTGGTCAGGGGTTGGTAACCAGCAATGGCCAACTCTGGCTCCGCCAGCGGCGGCTGATGCAGCCGGCCTTTCACCATCAGCGGATTGCGCGCATGGCCGAGATGATGGTGGAGGAGACGGAGCGGATGCTGACGCGCTGGGAGGGCTATGCGCGCAGCGGCCAGCCGTTTGATATGCAAGACGAGCTCATGTTGCTGGCCGAAAAGGTGATTGTGCGAGCGATGTTCAGCACGTCGCTCAACGACGATGAGGCAGCAACGATCGGCAAAGCCTTTAACGATACGCTGAATTGGGTGGCCGGTCAGCAATTCCGGTTTTGGCAGCCGCCGCGGAGCTGGCCGACAGCGGGGAATCTGCGCTACCGGCGCAATCTTGCCTTGCTAGAGGGCGTTGTCTATCGTTTGATTGAGGAACGACGCCACCAGCAGGGAGTACACGATGACCTGCTCGAGATGCTGGTCACCGCGTGCGATGCCGAGACCGGCGAGCAGATGTCGACTCAGCAAATCCGTGACGAGGTGATGACGATCTTCCTGGCCGGGCACGAAACCACCGCGGGTACGATGTCGTGGATGTTGCATGTGCTGAGTCACCACGGCGATGCCGAACGAAAGCTGCGCGCCGAGTATGCAACATACCTGGGTGGCCGCAACCCAACGCCGGCTGACCTTCCCAAACTGACCTTCAACCGGATGGTCATCGACGAAACCTTGCGCCTCTATCCACCGACGTGGATGCTCTCGCGGGTCCTGGTTGACTCTGACACGCTGGGCGGCTACGAAGTACCCGCCGGCTCATCGGTGCTCCTGAGTCCGTATGTTACCCACCGCCACCCTGCGTTCTGGCCACATGCCGAGAGCTTTGACCCCGAACGCTTCTGCCCAGCCGAGGCTGAAGGTCGGCACAAGTTTGCCTACATTCCGTTCTTGAGCGGGCCGCGGCAGTGCATCGGCAATCAATTCGCGCTGATGGAGATGCAACTGATGCTGCCAATGATCCTGCAACGGTTCTGGGTGAGCGCCGTTCCCGGTTATCCGGTGCGTCCGATCCCGCGGGCCACGCTACGTCCCGGCCCGCGCTTGTGGATGCAGGTGGCGCTAGCGTAACATTGATACGATTGGGGATTGTGGATGGTCAGGAACTGGCAATGAAAAATTGCCAGCAGGCAGTTGATCTGATGCCAGGATACTGTCGCCATAAAGCTGAACATTCGGTAGAAGAGACTTTACCCATCAGGAATAATAGAGTATAATCTGTCTTGCCCATCTGCATGGATGTCAAGCCATGCAAAGCGCGACGCAGAAAGGCAAGGTATAGCATGGTAGAGACGCGACCGCAAACTTCATCCGACACTTCAAACGACGAGATTGATCTGAAACCGTACATATTCGCTCTCATCAACGGATGGAAAATATTGCTTGGCGCCGGTTTGCTGGCTGCGGTTGCTGTTATCGCATACTCCATTGTTTCTTCTTTGCTACTCGCGCCGCCCTATCGCGTTTCGGCCCGGTTAATTATTCCTTCCATAGCGGTCAACAGGGCGGAAACAGAGGCACTGGCGGCTCGGAGAGAGTTTCTTGT
>NZ_CAKZNK010000075.1 GCF_937129525.1 uncultured Chloroflexus sp.
CGATAGCCGATAGCCGATAGCTGATAGCCGATAGGCCCTCTGCGACCTCCGCGACCTCTGCGGTAGGATCAATAGCCGATAGGCGATAGCTGATAGCCGATTGCCGATTGCCGATTGCCGATAGGCCCTCTGCGGCCTCGGCGGCCTCTGCGGTCGGATCAAGAGTCACTCGACGCCACTATCGCCAACGTCAACAATCATCACGCTATCACGTTCTTTAATCGACCGCCTCCCTTGCCACCTTCTCATTCAATTCCATCAGCCGGAATATCAACTCTCGCCGCGCCTCCGCTGCCGGCATGAAGCGCGTTTGCCCGCGTTCGTTCTGGTGGAAGTCGTGACCCAGGTCCACATCCTGCCAGCCGTAGCAGGCCAGGATGGCATTGTCCAGCGCGACGTGCAGCTCGCGCAGGCGGGCGATGTCGGCATCCTGACAGGCCGGATTGTGGAAGAGGTTGTAGATTTTGGTCAGGCCCAGTTGCCGCGCCAGCATGGTCTGCCGCCGGTGTTCGTGGTAGTCGGCGTCGATTTGCGCGGCGCGGGCAAAGACCGGCTGTGTCAGCAGTTCCGCCAGACCGGGCGCGGCGTATTCTGCCGGCGGGAAGGGGAAGGTGTCGAAGCAGTCGGTGGGGGTGTAGCGGATGTCGGTGCGCAGGCTGGAGGCCTGTTTGCGCAACCAGGTTTCATGCACGGCAGATTGGAGCAGGGCGAAGTGGTAGTCGTCATCGAAGGCGAAGACGATGGTTTGCTCATTATACACCCAGCCTTGTGATACGAAAACGGGCATGTGCATTTCACTCACCCGACTCCGCGCCAGCACCCGTCGCAGAGGGGCGATGGCGCGATAAAGTTGAGATGCTGCTGAACCATACTGCCACCAAAACTTTTTGCGCTTTGCCTGAATAGGAATGTTATCGCGTAACTTCTCGCGTTCTGGTTTGACGCGCTCTTCCACAATTTTGATCAGCTCAGGATATTTGCGCGCCCGTTCTAAATCCCAATCAAAGAAATTAACCACCCAACGGCTAGGTTGCTGTTCAGGATGACTGTTCAGGTCTTCGCCGTTCAGATAGGGGAAGAGGCAATCAGCATTGCGAGCGTCCCGTGTTAGCAATTGTTGGGCCTCCTCAGGTTGCAGAACAAAACCCATCCCAAGCACAATACTGCCCTGAAACGCCTTCCCCGCATTCTGCTGCAGGCGTTGCGGTTCGCGTTCGGGCTGATCGTCGAGGCGGGAGGAGATGAAGGGGACGGGGGTGTTGTCGAGCAGGGGCAAACGCGCGGGCGCTTGAGCGCGCGCCGGCGCGCGGGTGAGCGCGACGAGATTGACTTCGACGCTGGCCTGGCCGGGCCATTTGACGAAGCGCCGGGCAAAGTCGATGACGCCACCCTGCTTGAGGATGACCGCCAGGCCGCTTTCGCGGGTGTCGCCCTGGCCGAGGGTGTTGGTCGCGATCATGCCCAGCCGTCCACCGGGTTTGAGCAGACTGAAGGCGCGGCGAAAGAAGGCGGCGCAGAGATCGGCTGTGCCGCCGAAGGGTTGCAGCGCGTATTCCAGCCATTTCCGGTACGCCTCGCCAAAGGCGCCGCTGACGCGCAACCCGCCCATAAACGGCGGATTGCCCAGGATCACATCAAAGCCGGCGGTATATACCGCAAAGGCACAAAGGTCTCGAAGATCAGAAGAATCAGAACCCTTTGTGGCCTTTGTGTCCTGGTGGTGAAACACCTCAGGAAACTCCAGCTCCCAGTGGAAGAAGGCGCGGTCGGCGCGGATGGCCAGCACGGCGGCGGCCTGTCGGGCATCGGTCAGACTGCCGCGCGATAGCGCCTCGTGAATGGCGGCGGTGGTGGGAACGAGGCCGGCAGCGGCAAACGATGGCAGGAAGAAGGCGGCGGTATAGACATCGCAGGCCAGTTGCAGGCGTTGGAAGTCGGGGCTGTTTTGCGCCTGCTCATAGGCGGCGCGCTTGGCCCGCACCTGCTCGATGGTCGCTTCGGGCAGCGCGGCCAGCCGGCCCATGGTGGCGGCAAAATCGGCCAGCGGCTGCGAGATGAAACCGTGTCGAAAGAGCGCGGCATCGCGCTCGCGGGCATTGCGCTTGCGCGCCTCGGCCAGGCGCTTGCGGTCGGCATTGCCCTGCGCTTTGTAGGCTTCATCGGGAATGCCGTCTTCGAGCGCGGTCAGATCGCGCAGCCCAACCAGCGAATCGCCGTGCCGGATGCGATGTTCCAGAAACGTGAGCGGCTTGCCGGTCGCGTGGCTCTCCAGCCAGAGCGCCACCCGACACAGTTCCACCGCCAGCGGGTTCTTGTCTACGCCGTAGAGACAATGAGTGATCGCATCGCGCACACCCTGACGCAGCGCCTCAGGGGCCGGCTCGTCTTCGCCGGTGCGCAGGCGGGCCAGCTCTTTCCCCAGCCGCCGCGCCGCCGCGAGCAGGAAATGCCCGGAACCACAGGCCGGATCGAGCACCTTCAGGTTCAGGATGGCTGCCTCTCGTTCCTCATTCGTCCGGCAGGCGGCCAGCCGTTCCTGCAAGACCGGTTCGAGCGCGTGCTGAATGAGCGGAGTCACCAGATCGGGCGGGGTGTAGTGCGAACCGGTCGAGCGGCGTTCTTGACCGCTCGTTTCCATCTGAAACCACGGCAGCGCATCGTTCCAATCGATGACCGGATGCAAATCGAGCAGACTCTCGTAGACCGAGCCGAGTTCTTCGGTGTCAAGCGCAGCGTAGTTAACCAGGCGCGGCAGATCACTGTCGCGCTCTTGATAGCGGGTCAAATGCCACATAGCGGCGAGCAGGTCGCGGTTGCCGATCACGCACTCATCCAGCGGTTGCCAGGCAAACAACTCACCGTTGAGCGGCGCGACGGCGAGCAGCTCCGCCAGCCGCTCATCGGCAAACACCATCCAGAGCGCGCGCAGGCTGTGCCAGAGGTCTTCGTGGTCGTCTGCCCACCGTCGCCATCGCCCGTACACACTCTCTGCGCCGGCGGGATCGAAGGGTGTATCTGATGCCAGCCGGCGCAGACGCGATACGCTATAGTGCTCCTGGTAGACGGGATTCGCGCCGATCAGACCGCGTTCCTCAGAAACGAGCAGGAAGAGCAGGCGATAGACCAGCCGCAACAACTGCCGGTAGAACACAACGGCAGCGTCGGCAGTCTGCCGCAGCGAGTTGCGCAGGTCGGTATTGGCCGGGTGACGGAGAAAACCATTCGCGAGGATCTTCATCGCCTGTTCCACGCTATCGCGCAGGCGGTCACGCGCGCGGCCTCCCTGCTCGAGCGCATACTGGTAGTAGCGTTCGAGCAAACATTCGTGGGCATCGGCGCTGCTCTGCGGCAGGCGCGAGCGATGGAGCAAGCGGTAGAGCGCGGCAAACTCGGGGAAACGCTGTTCGGCAATAATAACCGCGAGGTCGAACTCAAGGTACGACTGGCGACGAATATAGGTCGAATTGCGCAGCACGCGCAAGACGCGACCGTTGGTCACAATCCCCCACAGATGATCGCTACGGTTCAGAAACTCTTGCATCAGCGCGTGCGGCGACAGGCGCGATCTGCCGCCGGCGGGTCGCCCCCGCTCGCCACTCCCGGTAGCGCGACCGTCACCCGTCGCCGGGAGCGATGGCGCAGTGCGCCCCAGCTCGTGGTAGAAGCCGACAATGTGAACGGGGGGCGCATCGTCGCCGGCACCGGCCCGATGCGAAATGGGGAAGAGCATACCACCCAGCTCGACGGCGCCGGGCTGGCGCGTCAGCTCATAGCCGAGCAGACTGAGAAACGGAATAACCCAGCCATCGCGGGTAAGTGAGGTTGCGGGATCGGTCGCCGGCAACCGGGTCAATCGGCGACGAAACACTTCCCACATCGCGGAGGCATCCGTCAACACCGCAGCGATCTCGTCGGTGAGGGAACGGCCCGCCTCGAGGCCGAAATCGGCGACGCGCTGACCGGGCAATTCTTCCGCCAGAAGCTGATCGACCAGGTCGGGGCTAAACAGGCCGCCTTCGATTCGGATCGGCAAGGAAACGGTCATAGGAGTGTGTCTTCAGGCGCAAACACCGGCTCCACTGACGGCACGCGGGTCTGACGCTGCTTGCGCAGAACATGCCGGCAGGCGTGAGCAGGATGGCTTCCCCACAGATGGCGCAACGCTGGCGCGCCATGACTAGGATATTGTACCTGACATCGAGCAAAAAAAGATCATAGCACCTGACCGGCCACGAGCGCCAGACGCTGCGGCAAATAGAACACCGCGCCACCGGCTGAGGCCACCACCCGCAGATTCCAGAAAACATAGCCGGCGAATGGAATGCCGCGCCACCGGCTGAGGCCACCACCCGCAGATGCCAGAAAACATAGTCGGCTAATGGAACACCGCGTCACCGGCTGAGGCCACCACCCGCAGATGCCAGAAAACATAGCCGGCGAATGAAAGAAGGAAGGCACAAAAACCTGCCGCATCAAGCCAGAATTGCCCGCCATACGGCAGCGCAGATCGGAAACAGCTCACACCGGCAGCGCGTCGGCGCCAGGCGTTGCCCACTCTACCCCGGCAGATACCGGGGCGGGTATTGATATTGTTCGCGGCACTGCTGGACTGGCCGGATTGAGCAAACACCCAAAAGCAAACGACGCAAGCGCGCAAACGCTTGCGTCGTTTGCCGGGGAGAGCGAGGAGAGAGGCTCAGGAAACGACTGGCGCCAAACCGACTATGGCGGCATCTTGTATCCCAACCCCAACGTCATCTGGCCGCGCGCTGCGGCTAATCGCCGCGTGGCAGGCGGTTTTTCGCGGCATACTCCGCTTCGAGTTCGGCCAGCTTGCGTTTATGCTCACGTTTTGACAGCCGGTAGAGCGTAATTGCGCCGGCAATGACCGAAACTACCAGCGCCGGCCACACCAGCCACGCCATACCGATTTTGATACTAATTGCAAAAAACAGGCCAAACAGACCAATGAAGACCCCGCCGGCAACCATATACACTTCAAAGCTGGTACTGGCAAGATAGACTTCATCGCGTGGGCTAAACCGTTGCTGTCGAGCCATAGCTAACCTCTTTGCGCGCGAACCACAACCGATAGAAGTATGCTAGCACAGTGAGCGGGCAGATTGTAGAGGCTGAAACGATGCACTTTTTGTGCAATATCTGTGCTTTTATGCAAAACCACTACAAAACGGAAAGCGGCGAGTTGCGCGCTTGCGCTAAGTGCCCGCCGCCTGCACAGTATCTGCGCTTTGCTGCAACACGACCGCGAAACGGAAAGCGGCGAGTTGCGCACCCGCCGCCACATGTTATTACCGCTACGACCGGGCAGTTACCGGCTGGCTACGCCCCTCCAGGATCATGCGCAGCCGGTCAAGTTCAACCCGCATATCGAGCGACACAAAGAGCTGTCCGATTCCGGCCACAAAGACGCGCAAACCTGGATCAGTCACCTCGTATTCAACCCGATGTTGCACAATAGTGCGGTCGCCATCGGCAAACCAGCGCCAGAGTTCCTGGCCGCGCCAGAGACCATCGATGGTAAGCAGGATGTGGCTGCTATCGCGTTCGGTAACCATATAGGTTGCGCCAGCCAGCGCCAGCGACTTCAAGCGCAGCTTATGCTTGCTGCCCAGGGTCATCAAATCGCCCTCTATCGGCTCAAATACGACCAGCGGCGAACGCCACTCAGCCAGCAACTGCGGATCGGTCAGATACCGCTCGACGGTGGCAGGCGGCGCTTTGATCGAGACGAACTGTTCCTGCACCAACATACTTGCACTCCTGTTGCTTAAGCGCTCTCAATCGTTGCGCGGTAGTACTCTTCAATACCCCGTTTCAGCATCACCGCCGGATAACCCAGCACCGGCACACCCAGGGCATTCCCGATGGCGTCATTCGGCCCCAGCGAGACCACTTCACCGAGTTCAACCGGCTCGTAAGGACGAGGCGCCACCCCACGCGCTTCGTCGGCCAGCGCCTGCGCCAGATGCGCGCCCTGGCGAACCGCATACGACGCCGTTGGCGGCAGAAAACCGCCGCGACCATTGGCAACTGCGGCGCAATCACCGATAGCGAACACCACTGCCTGCCCACTCACGCGCAGATAGCGATCAACCAGCACGCGACCGATGCGGTCGGTGGGAAAACCGGCTTCAGCCAGCAGGGCCGGCGCGCGCACGCCAGCGCCCCAGACAATCGTGCCGGCGCGGAGAATTCGCCCGTCGCCGAAGCGCAACAGACAAGGTTCAACCTGCGTCACCGGTGTATTGAGAAAGATATTCACCCCCAGCCGTTCCAATCGGCGCACCGCTTCGTGGCTGGCCCACGGGCCAAGGTGAGGCAACAGATGACCTTCACGTTCAATCAGCGCGATCCGCACCTCTTTGCGAGGCGCGCCCGTCTGCCGACAGAGATCATCGGCCCAATCCGCCAGCTCGCCAGCCAGTTCACAGCCGGTATAGCCGCCGCCGACAATCGCGGTCGTCATCGTGATGCGCAGCTCGGTCGGATCGGTGATGGAAGCTGCGCGGGTAAACTGGCTCACGATATGTTTACGCAGCGCAATCGCGTGCGAGAAGTTATGCAAGGGAAAGGCATGCTCACGCGCGCCGGGGGCATTAAACGCCGTCTCGCTGCCCAGGGCCAGCACCAGGCGATCATACGTCAGCGCGCGCCCATCAGCCAGCCTGACCACTCGCTCAAGCGGCTGAATAGCCGTCACCCGGCCTTCCACCCGCTCAATGTCACGTCCCTGCAACAGTTGATCGAGCTGATAAATCGACTTCTGATCGGTAATCCCGGCAGTTGCCGTCAGGTGCAACAACTGGATCAATTGATGATACGGATACTGGTCAACCAGTTGAACAGTCACATCGAGCTGCTGTTCGCGACGAAAACGGGCCAGATCAAGCGCCGCGCGCAAACCGGCATAGCCGGCGCCGAGAATAACGATCCGCATAGTAACGATGCTCCGTGGACTGAACGCGCCAATGGGTGCAACATCCTGCACCATCTCCTCTTTACAGCATACCACGGCTCGGTTGCCGGTCAACCGCGCAACAGACCCAATCTTGCTTCACAATTACAGAGACAGACGCAGAGGGAGGGACGTTTGCGATCACATCCCCCGCCTCTGCGTCAACTCCGCAGCGCCACACCGGATCAGGGAGCGGGTGGCGTCTTGGGAGGCGACTCAACCCACTCGTCAACCTTGGCCGCGCCCTGCTCGACCGCATCAGCGGCCCGGCTGGCGGCCCGGCTAAAGCTGGTGCCAAGCTCTTCTGCGGCGCGCGACAGCCGCTCAGTAAACGAGCGCACCTGCTCACCGACCTGCCTGGGGCTGGGCAACGAGATCTGCGGTGGCTCAGCCGCAACGATGTCATCGACTATCCGCTCGGAGATATTGGCCAGCTCCTTGGGGAAAGCGACGACGGCCAGCGCCACTTCAGCCATCGCCCGGCGGACGCGGCGGCGCGAATTGCGCGGCAGCAACACCAGCGGCACCGACGCTACAGTCAGACCGATCCGGGTAGCGCCACCCACAAAACCTGCCGCCATCTCAAACAAGCCGTCACGCTCGTTCGTCGTTTCATTGCTCATACTACATTACCTCCTCTGCTCACAGCGAGCAATCGGCGCTACTTCGCCTCAGTCTTCTCTTCGCCCTCAGCCGCCCACTTCTCGATGCTCTTGCCGGCAATCTCGGCGAAATCGCGCGGCAGCGAAGCGAAAGCGTACAACAGCTCCTTGGTCGCATTGCGCATATGCTGGCGCGACTCCGGCGGCAGCAGCGCAAACGGCAGGGTGAAGACCGAGAAACCAAGGCGAGCGACTCCGCCGCCAAACTCCATTGCCGACTCGACAAAGCTGTCGCTGCGCCGCACCGGGACGCTGCGCACTCGCACCTCACCTTCAGTCTCCGTCATGTTCGCACCTCCTTAAACGGTCAGCCAAAATAGCCGCCCACGAGAAAACCCGAGACAATCTGGATCAACGCAACGAACGGATTGGAGGCCAGCAGGTAGCGCACATAGTTTTGCTGGGTAGGCTCTTGATAGAGCTTGATCTGATTGTAGATCGGCGCTACCAGAGCCAGCAGCATAAACGCCGCCACCCAGTACTGTCCCCAGATCAACGCCAGTATCATCAGCATTGCCTCGAAGCCATTAATCGTCAGATAGGCGACGATCAGGGTACGTTTCACCCCGATCGCAACCGTGAGCGATTGCAAGCCCAGTTTGCGATCGCCCTCAACGCTCTTGATGTCATTGAGAAAGAGCAGACCGGCAGCCAGGCCGCCATTGATCAGCGCCACCAGCACACTCTCCCAGGTCAACGGCGCGAAGATGAGATGGCCGGCCATCCAGCTCATACTGACATAACCGAGACCGACTGCCGGCGGCCCTAACCAGAACCGCTTCTTGAGCTTGATCGGCGGCATGCTGTAGATCACCGACAGCACGATCCCGACGAAGGCGAAGAAGACAATGAGCGGGTTGGCGAAGACGAGCGAGACCAGCATCGTCGCCGTACCGAGGACGATCCAGTTCCAGCGCGCCTCGTTCAGGGTCACGATACCAGCCGGAATCGGGCGTTGCGGATCGTTAATCGCGTCGAGATCGCGGTCGAAATAGTCATTAATACTCTGGCTGAAGCCGGTGCCGAGCGGCCCGGTCATCAGAGCGCCGAGCAGCATGAGCCACCAGTGATCGGGCCGCGCCCAATTGAAGCCTTGCTCGTAACCGGAGGCCAGCGCTCCACAGAAGCAGACCAGCACCGGTGAAATCCAGGTCACCGGGTCGGCAAGCTCAATGTGGGCCCGAATTTTTCGGCTGAGCGAGACGCGCTGTTCAGTCGAAATCATAGTTGCTTACCGCATCGCCGGGCAGAAGCTGCGCCGGTCACAAGAGAACGACTGCCTGATGTTACGGTTTCACAGCCTGATACAGAACGTGATCGTACCCTTCGTCGAAGGTGATGTCGGTAAAACCGATCTGACGCAACAAATCAGGGTAGATGGCGTGATCCTTGAACTCAAGCACCGAGAAGCTCATTCCAATCGCGCAGAGATAGTGAGTCAGGTAATCATAATTGGGATGCTGCGGATCGCTGATCACCATATCAAGGATGAGCACCTTCCCGCCGCTGGGCAGCGCATCGTAAGCCTTCTTGAGCAACATCGCGCAGAACTGCGCATTCATCGGATAGAGAATGCGCGAGAAGAGCACCGCATCACCGGGCGGATACGGCTCGCGATACATATCGACTGCCACGGGCGTAATACGGTCGCTCAAGCCTTTTGCTGCCACATTTTCGCGCACCAGATCGAGTGCGCTGGGCAGATTGATCAACGTCACCTTGAGATTGGGGAAAGCCTGACAGAGCGCAGCGGCAATATCGCCAATCCCGCCACCGACATCGACCAGCGTTTGCACATCGGCCAGGCGAGCGCGCTTGACCAGCAACTCGACGAAGAGCTGAATGTTCGAGCGGTGCAACGTCTCATAGAAGAGACTATCTTCGCGCGTGCGCGGCGGATGCGGCACGATGCTGGTGAAATCAACCTTCCCCCGCACCACATCGGCCAGGCGCAGATAGTAATTTTCGATCAGATCGGAAATGTAATCAACGAACGGCACCATCGTCATATTGCGATGGCGTTCGGGATCGGCAAAGAACTGATCGGCGAAAGGGGTCAACTGCCAGCGATCATCTTGCCGGGTCACCAGCCCCACCTGTTCGAGAGTAATCAAGAACTTCTCAAGCCGTGGCGGAACCGTCTCGGTCAAGGCAGCCAGATCGGCCAGCGCGCGCGGTTCGGCAGCCAGCAGGTCGAACAGCCCCAGATCTTTGGCCGCCTTGATCACAAAGAAATCGACCGTGCCTTTGAACACCATGTCGTAGGCGCGGTTGGTCGCAGCAAACAGCTCTTGTTGTTCGAGCGCTGCCGCGCCTGTTGTCGTCGGATCAACCGAAGGTGCAGTTGTCATGCATTCCCCCTCGCGCCTGAAGGCGATTCAGCTTAAGCCACTACTGATGTCGTATCTTCCGTTTTCGCCGCCTGCCGGTTTAGCCACGGCTGAAAGAAGATCGGGATGAAACTGAGCCACCAGCTCACGTACCCCAGCCAGGCAAAGAAGCGATGCCATCGCCGCCGATGTGGATGGTCACGCATCGTTGTACCCCAGCGATGACCGGTAATCATTGCCCCCACCATGCCAATCGTTGGCAACGGGCCGGTAATCATAAAGTAGACCTTCAACCAGCGCGGCTGGTACTGCCCGCCAAAATCCTCTTCGCGGAAGAGCCGGCCAATGCCGACCAGCGCAACCATCGCGTTCATCAGCCAGTCGAGCGCGTGCGCCACGTTCGCCAGCCGGTTGCGCAAAGCAGCGCGTTGCGGCTGATGGGCAACAGCCTCTTGCCGACAGAGGTAGAGCACTGCGGTATAACACGCCAGTGACAGACTCGACACAGCCGCCATTGCGTACAGAATGAACCGGTCAAAGTGCGATTGTTTCATGCAATTTGTATTATAGTACAAATCAGCGACATTTCAAACAACAACCGATGCCGAACCTGACAACACTCGTTGCCAGTGTCTTAACCCTGCTGGGTCGCCGTACCACGGTCGGCCATGCAATGACGAGTGGTGCAACCCGGGCACAACCAGATACTCGGCGCCGGGCAGGGCGGCGCAGGTCAGCGTGGTAATACCGTCACCCCATGCCTGCGCGCCAGCCGGCCCATCGATCAGCACATAGCTGTTGTACGCCATTCGCTCGATCCAGCGGCCATGCCGGTTAGCCTGAATACTGCGCCCGATGATCGAGGTATAGCGTATATGTGTATAATACGCACCCGGATAACAACGATTGGTGAAACCGACGGTTTGCCGCGTCCAGAATTCCTGACTATGATGAGGCGTGCCGAGCATGATCAGGTGATGGACAAACCGATGACCACCGTAGATCTCACCCTTGTACGGCTGATCGCCGAGGTACATCCGCGCCACCGTGCCACCGACACTATGCGCCACAATGGTGACCGTCTCAGCGCCGGTTTCGCGCAGCGCGCGCGCTACCGTGTCACGCACAATCCGCAACACAGGGCGGAAATCCCAATCGCGGGTCAAGGCCCAACGCAGCCGACCGATTGGCGTTATAAAGACGCGAAAATCAAACGGCGGTTGTTCCAGAGTCTGGGCAAGGGCCGCAAAATCGCGTGGGCTGGTCAGATACCCACCGATGATCACAAGCGGGCGAGGCATAGCGCTCCTGACTACGCATCAAACCAGAGCGGCACCACATCGCGGGCGCCGTACCACGTTGCGGGAGCGTTATACGGCGCGTGGCGCGCGCCTTCCAGGATCAGGTTATCGGCGCCGGCCAGATAGCAGGCCGCTGTGGGCACAATTCCGTCACCGATCAGATTCCCGTTGCCAAACGAGACTTCGTAAGAGCGATAGGCAACCATCTCTTCCGGCGAGCCAAACCGGCGTCCACGCACGCTACGTCCGGCCACAGCGCGATACTTCACGTGGGGAAACGCTGCGCCGGGATAGCGCGCCTCCAGCCAGTCGGCAAACTGTTTCACCCAGATTTCAGAGGTAGCATGCGCTGTGCCCAATGTCGTCAGGCTGGCAACGACTTCGTGGCCGGCGTAGCGCACCCCCTGATACGGTTCATCAGCCAGATACGCGCGCGCAATCCGTCCTCCTGCGCTGTGGCCGATCAGATCGACCTTATCGGCGCCGGTTTCGGCCAGGGCAATTTTGACCGTTGCCGCCAGCGCATCGAGCGCCGGCCCAAAATCGGGATCGCGTAGCCTGGCCCAGGCTAACCGGCCAAAATCGACCACATAGACGATCCGATTGTATGGCGGCGACGCCAGAATGCGCGCCATCCCGAAATAGTCGGCGGGTGATGACAACCACCCGCCCATAATGACCACTGGACGAGCCATAGGTTACTCATTGCGTTCAGGTTCAGTGGATGCTGGCGAAGAGTCTGCCGGTGTCCCGGTTGCTCCTTCTGGAGCCACCTCTGGCGCAGCGACAGCCGCTGCCGGCTGTGGCGATACCGATGCGCTACGCTCGGCCTGCGGTCCATTGCCATTGTCAGCAACGACCTTGATTCGGCGAATTGTCGGCGACGACGGCTTCGGATTTTCACCGGGCAAGGCTTCAACGACGGCCTTACCCAGATCGCCAGCGATCCGCAACAGCTCCTCGGTCTGGAAGCGGAGCCAGTGACCGTAGAAGTTGAACACCTTTTCAGTCGTCGTCCGCACCTCGCGGGTAAAGGCTTCGAGACCCTGCGGCGGCAAAGCGCCACGCGCATACGAGTGCAGCAGATAGCCGATGGGCTGAACATCAGCGGGCAATTCATCGCCGGACAGGCTCGAGCGGGCCGGCGATGAAGGCGCGGTTTCGCTGGCTGGCTGATAGCTCGAGGGGTTAAAGCTCCGCGACGTGGGCGTAAAGGTGGCCGGGCCAGGCGTATACGAACGCGGTGGCGGCGTATACGTCGGGCGCGACGGCGCTGCCGCCGGCGGCGCTCCTGGTTCTGCGGGGTACGGAGTCGGCTCATCGAGATTCAACAACTGCTTCAACCAACCAGGCATCCATTGATACTGTGAACCGGCACGCGCGCGCGGATTCTCGTTAGTCAGACCAAACCAGCGGCGAACAAATCCGGGTAACCAGTTAACAGTCGGATTTTCTTCCTCGAAGCGATTCATACGCGCTCCTCTCTATTGCGAGCCAAAGGCGAAGAGACGACGACGCTGCGGCACATACGGCGAAAAACAGAAATCGATAATCCGCTCCAGATCATCATTTGGATAGCGCCGGTCGAGGGTCGCAATCGAATCAAGCACATAAAGCAACTGATCGACCGGTGTTTCAGGTTTGCAGCGCACCAGTTTCTTGATCAAGTGACGGCGCAGATCGAGGCTATAGCGCAGCGACGTATTGGCCAGCCGGGCCAGCAACTGATCACGGACTTCCACATTCTTCGTCAGTCGATCAAGCCAACGGGCTAAACCCAGGCGTTCGCTACGATCCAGGTAGTAATGGATCAGATCGGCCAGGCCGGTTGCCGAGGTCACGCTCACCACTTCGGCCCAGCGCTTGCTAAACGACATTCGATTAAAGGCCGGCAACTCTTCGAGCTGTTCGATCAACTGGCAGGCCGAATAGTACGGTTCCCGTTCAAAGGAGCGGCGGAGGCCGGCTTCGCGCTCGGCCAGCATTGCCAGCGCTTCGCGCACCACACCATCGCTCTCATCGTAACCACCGTGACGCAAATGCATCTCGTGAGCCAGTTCGTGCAGGGCGATGGCCACGCTCCCATCCTCATCCCAGCGACCAAGCAGCACGGTCGAGCCGGCGCGCGGCGAAAAGCTCCCGCTATCACCCCAGGCGGTATCGCGTCCGTTATCAATCGCCTCAAAGGTCAGGCGCTCATCGAGCACCGATGATGGCAGATCGGGCCACATCTTTGCCACCAACCGACGCACTTTGCCGGCCATCCGCCGAGGCCGATAGGTGTATTGTCCGACCGACAAGGGGCGGTCATCAGACCGTTCCATATCAATCAGGATTTGTTGGCCGCCGGAACGAAGCAACAATTGCATAGTGCCGACCTCCCTAGCGAACGCCCTTCAAGAAGAGGCGCATAATCTGAATGACGTGCTCGGGCAACTCAAACAAGATCAGATGGCCACACTTTGGCACTTCCAGAAACGACCCATTCGGCGTCAACGCCACCAGTTTGCGACCATCTGCCGGGCGCATAATCGGGTCGTTGGCGCCAGCCACCAGCAATAGCGGCTGCCGGATGGCTTTAGCCTGTTCGGCGACGGCCTGCAAGATTTCGGGTCGCGACAACTCGGTGGCAGAAACGCGCACCGCAGCCGGATCGCAATAGCGCAGACCGAGCGTGCCCAGGCGAATATCGCTAATCGAGGGTGTATGTTGCGCCATCACCAGCCGGGCATAGATGAACGGCAGCCACCAGAGATTACGCCGTTCGATTGGGCGGAGCACGCGATTGAAGACCGTATCAAGCAGACGCGGCACGAAGGCCGAAGCAAATTTGTTGTAAGGTAGCAAGCTAAAGTTGAAAAAGATGAGCGAACGCGCGCGTTCAGGATGGCGCGCGGCCACGTGCAACCCGATAAACGCGCCGAGCGAGAAAGCGGCTAGATGCGCCGGGCCAAGGTCAAGCGCGCGCATAAGCGCCAGCAAATCGGCGCTAAACCCGGCGACGGTGTAATCCTGGCGCGGGTCGCTATCAGAAAAGCCATGACCTTTCAAATCGTAGCTGATCACGCGATAACCGGCCTGAGCCAGTGGATCGATCACGTGATGCCACCAGAACGACGAACAATCCCAGCCGTGGATGAGCAGCAACGGCTCGCCATCGAGCGGGCCTACATCTTGATAGTGATGGACGACGCCATTCAGCTCCACAAAGCGCGCGCGCGCGAGCAATGCCCGTTCACCCTCAAGCCGCCGTCGTTCGCGCGCGCTGAGCTTACCGGCGAGACGTGTGGCCACCTCATTGGCGTATTCCAGATACTTGGCCGTCGGCGGCGCGTCAATCGGGCGCGCCGGTGGGCGCTCGATCGCGATCGTCTGGGCAAGCACTGACATAGGCGTTTCCTTCACTACTCTACCCACAACCGCAGCAATTCACCCTCTACCCGCGCCCTGAGGCGACCACCGTCAACGAGGCCGGGCAACAACACATGGCGGCGCAACTGACCGAGCTGAACGACCACCTCTTCGCTAGCCACGGCAATATCAAGCGCCTTCGGATCGATAAAGGGTATCAGCAGTCGCAGATCGCGCTCGGTGCTGGTTGGGCGCGGCGGTTCAGCGACGAAAATATCGCCATCGCGATAAAGCGCCGCGCCGCGCAAAGCCCATGTATCGCGATCAGTCGGCGTCAGATCGAGCTGCCCGATGCGCAGCAATGGCCGCGCGCGACTGGTTTCATGGCTAAAGTCGTGACGGCTCTCGGCATCAACCTGTTCAGGCAAACCGTTGACGATCACCTCATCGCTGGCCAGGCCAAACAGCCCAAAAGCGGTGAGCGCGGTACGCAAAGGCGGCAGACGCAACTCAGGCGGCAACACAACCATACGCACCCGCGCCCCGCTGTCGGTCTCAAGCCGGGCGCGCTGTTGTTCAAGCTCAATCCGCAATTCCTGAAGCGGAGCGGTAGCGCTAGGAGCAACAATCGCCGCCGGGATCATTGCCTGTTCCTGCGAAGCGCGCGACTTGCCAGGACCGCGATCAAGGCCAAAAATCAACCGCACTGCCCAGCGCAACACATCAGGCAGAGTCAGAGCGCGGATCAACGAATCGGGAGAGGGGCCATCCAGAATAAGCAGGTCAAACCGTCCCGACTGGCGAGCGCGTTCGGCCACCAGCATTGCCGCCACCGCATCAATGCCAGGAAAAGCGGGCAACTCATCGGCGCCAAGATCGCGCAGGCGGGCAACCAGCCCGCTCCGCAGAGATGGTCGCACCTGCTCCCAACGGCGCGCCACCTCTTCGTGAGGATGGATCTCCATTGCGGCGAGGTTCGGCTCAAGTTCAAGCGGGCGCGAACCGAGCGTCTGATGGAGCAAATGACCGATCAGATGGCCGGGGCCACTCGAAGCCAGCAGAGTGCGATAGCCGCGACGAGCGGCGTGACAGGCTGTTGCGAGCGCAGTCGCACTCTGTTGCAATTGATGATGGGCAGAGAAGATTAGTGTGCGCATGCAGCATGCTCGCAGCCGGCGCGTAATGCCACCGGAATAGACAACGGAACGGCGACAACATACACTGATCGGTCAGGCCGCCTCGACCTGCTGTTTGCCATTCGCGCGCGCGGCGCTTGCCTCATAGAAAGCGAGGCGCAAGATACCATCTTCGTAGCGATGCTCACCGAGCGCGCAATCGTACAACACCCGCGGCAAAGCGATAGTGCGTTCGAGTCGACCAATCGTAATTGTCAGATCTGGCCCGCTATGGTTAATCTCAATCGCCTCATCAAGTTCGAGGAAGGGCAAGCGCAAGCAGAGGTCATACTGACCAGGCTCACCATCTTCACTCCACTGTTCCAGCCAGATTGGTCGCTCATCGTACAAGAGCGCACCCGGATCAACATCGCCAAACGTTAATCGACCGACGTGCGCAAGCGCCTCGACGCCAATCGGTTCACCACCCTGGAGCACAGTGCGGAAGATCGGCGTTGGCGCAAAACTGGCCTCAATCTCAGCCAGGTACTGCTGTTGCAGATTCACCCAGTAATCGAAATAGGGGCCCAGGTCGGTGCGGCGGGGCAAGATCTTATTGACCAGCACCGCATCGAGCTGCAAACCATACAGACTGAGGAACGTATAGGCGCGGCGCGTCTCGAGCAGCGGCAGGCGTTCCGGATTCAAGACCAGCCGCACCGACACTGCCGAGCTAACCAGGAAATTGGCCAGTTGATCCATCCGTTCGAGCAGCTTACCGACCTCTTCAAAAAAGCGATCATCGGGCAAATCGCGCCGGAACGGACGGGCCACATTGGCAATCCCGCGGTAGACGCGGAAGAGACGCTTACCGGCTTCACCGCCAATGATCATCTCAGGGTAGGCCAGCAGGCGCAGCGTATTGCCGGTCGGCGCGGTATCGAGCACAATCGCGTCCCACCGTCCGCTTTGCGCTTCATCCATAACCCGTTGCAGAGCCAGGATTTCATCAAGGCCGGGCTGATTTGCCAGTTCCGCGGCGGTCGAGCGCTCGATACCGCGGGCGGAATAGGTTGCCGTAACGAACTGCTGAAACCCACCCAGGTTCTGCCGCCACTCATAAATCGTATCTACTTCCAGCCCATAGAGATGAGGCGCGAGTGGCGTTGGCCGGTCGCGGCTGATCGAGATCCCCATCACATCAGCCAGCGAGTGAGCAGGATCGCTCGACAACACCAGCGTGCGGCGACCAGACTGGGCCAGCATCACTGCGGTTGCGGCTGAGAGCGTCGTCTTGCCGGTGCCACCTTTACCGGAATAGATAATGACTCGCGTCATACTCCCTCGTTCGCCTGCTGAAACCCGATACCCCCGCCAGAATCTGCCTGCTACGCTGTCGATTCATCCTCATTATGGCCATTGAGTGGCTCACGCGCCACCGAACCAGCGCCACTGCCACTCACCGGCGCCGGACGATCGGCACGATTAACGACTACCCGGCGAACCGGCATTGACGAACCATTCTCTTCAGCAGGCGGCTCTACCCGGCGCACGCTGATGGCGCGACGCACCGGTTGCGGCCCAGGCGACGCAGTCGGCGGCGTAGCGGTAGCCTCGGCTGATGGCGTTTCGGCTGGCGGCGGTGGCGGCGTTGCCTGACGGACGGTAGCGCGCACCGCGATTCGGCGTTGCACCGGCTCGGTGCCCGACTGTTGCTCAGGCGGTTCGGCAAAGCGGACAGCCGCGCGCACAACCGGGCCGACGGGTGCCAGCGGCCCGCCTTCGGCCTCTTGCTGCGCGGCGGCATAGTAGAGACCGCGCATCGCGTTACGCCGCACCCGCGGATCCTGCATATTGTTAAGCAGCTCGGTTGCGCCACTCAAAATCTCGCTGGCGCGGCGCATCCCACGGGCCAAACCGCGCGGCACTTCCAGCATCAGGCGCAACGAACGGCTCACTTCGTACATATTGGGCTGCTCGGGCAACGTTGGGATGGGCCCGACCGGAGTAGCCGAGGCCGAACCAGCCGGCGCCCCGCCCCGCTGTCGCTCATAAGCAGCAATCAGGTTACCAGGCGACGCAGGTATTGGCTCTTCGTCTTCGGTCGCGCCAAACTTCCACCATGGCTTCTTCGCCGGCTTCTTTGGCTCAGGCTCTGGCGGCGGCGGCGCCGGTTCACTAACGAAGAAGGGTGGCAACGGTTTCCGCTCAACCGGCGGAAACTCTGTTTCGAAAGCCTTCACCAGTTCTTCGCCGGCGAGACCGGCCAGCACCTGATCGCCGACCCAGGCCACCATTTTAGCCAGGACATCAACATCTTCAGCGGGCATATAATCGAGCGTATTGACGATCACCCGCTCAGGTTGACCGGGATCCTGCACTTCACCGAGGGCAACACGGCGCTTGCGCGGCGGTGTGGCCGGCAGGCGCAACGCCAGGCTCACGCGCCCGTGCCAGGGATCCCAGGTTTCGGCGCGCACCACATCGACATCGCTCCAGGGGAAACCATCGACGGTATCATTGAAAAAGCCGCGCGCCCACAGGATCAGCCGGCGGTCGGTCAACGCGACAAAATCGGCGAGAGCCAGACCACCGACGCGACGGCCATTCTCATCAAGCAGCGTACCATCGAACAGGGCAAGCAGCGTCTCACCTTCATCCAGCAACTCACGCTGGCGCAGTTCTTCAACGCTGGCCATGCTCACATTGACACCGAGAAATGGACTCATACCTGCTCCTTAGGGCGGTTGCGGCCGCCAATCCAAACCACAACAATCATGCTTGTTCGTGATCGGCATCACCCGAGCCACTCAACGCGGCCAGTGGCGCCCGACGCGCGGGCGCGCTGCGCCGACGGAGCGGAATCTCGCGCCGATCAGGCATTTCAACTGATGACACACGCGCTGCCGGCATTGGCGCCGGCGAGGGTGATGGCGCCTCCGGTGGGGGCGCGGTACGACGACGCAATGGAATCTCGTGATAACGCGATCCAGCCGATGGTGGTGGCGGCGCTTCGGCAGCCGATGGCTCAGAAACCGGCGGTTTGGCGCCCGCAGCTCCTGCCGGATCAGCCTGGCGAGCCGCTTGCCGATTCAAAAACGCCATTGCTATCTGTTGAGCAGCCGGATTGCTAGAAACCGTCTGCACCAGCTCATTGACGGCTCGAATCGCTTCGGTCAACTCACGAATACTGGCCGGACTCAAATCAAATGGCAAATCGGCCTCGCGCAGAGCGCGGCGTAGGGTATCCCAGGCCGAGCGAGCGAGGCGACCGGCAGTAAAAATCTGATTGGGCGGCAACGTTGTCGGATCAACGACAAACGGCGCATTGGGCGTTGCCGGCGCACGTGGCGCGCCACCGGGCCAGCGATAAGGCGTCTCATCAGGCCGCAGCGCATCTTCCGAGCCATAAATTGCCGCTCCGAGCGCAGTCATCACATCAGGCGCGGCCTGGCGCGCATCCATTCCGGCAGCGAGCGCCGCGCGCGCTGTTTCGGCAGCGGTGCGCAAAAGAATCATCAACGCCGGCACATACGCTTGCGGCACCAGCGTCAACGTAAAGATCTGATCATCCGCATCAGGCGCGCTAAAGCCCATGGTCACCATACCGTGGATCGGATCGACGCCGCGGCCATCGATCAGCGCCAACTCGGCCAGTGGAAAGGCATAGCACAGGTGGCGTCCGTAATCACGCGCCCACAGAATGACCCGCAAATCGGTAATCAGACAATAATCGTGCAGGGTCGGGCCACTCAAGCGCCGCCCCTGTTGATCAAGCAACACGCCATCAATCGCGACCAGCACCTGCTCATCGTGATCGAGCACATCAAGCCGCGTAATCTCTTCGAGGTGAGCTGGAACGATAGTATGACTGTGATAGAGCAGGTTAATCATAACGCTCTCCGGGGATCGGCGTGAGGCGGCGAGCAGCGCGCCTCACGCCTGCCCGCCAACCTAGCGGTTGAAGCGCGAGCGGATGCGCTTCGGACGGAAGCCGTTGCTCGAGCTGCTGAATGCGCCCTCGCCCGAGCCGCTCCGGGACACGCCCGGGTAAGCATTGCGGTTGATGTTGTCAACCGCTGCCGCGGTGGCCTGCAGCGCATTCGAGACCCACTGCCAGTGGCCCTGGAACATGATGTCGCCGATTTGCGCCACTTGCGCCGACGACTCCGAGAACCAGCCTCTCGTCGCCATGCACACACCTCCTTAAGTATACGGACTCCCCATATTCAGGTCACCGGAGGCAAGCCTCCGAGAAACCCCATCATCAGGCTGCCTTAGCGCGACACCATCTGTGGCGCCATGAAGGGCACGATCAACCAGTCACCCTCCATCTCGGCCTGACCGGCCTCAAGACCGGCCAGACTGGTCGGCAGCGTAATCACTCGCCGGAAATCGCCGATCTGCACCACCAGTTCATCACCGTTCTGATACAGATCGAGTTGCGAAACATCGGCGAAGGGCAACCGAATCTTCACGCGATAGTGCTTATCGCCAACTTTGGAAATATCGAGCGGCGCGCGATCGTAAAGCACCGCCGTCGGATCCATATCGCCGTAGATATCGTCACCCATCTGGCGCAACTTGGCAAGACCAACCACCTCTTCGGGGTAGTAGGGAACACGCCGGATCGGCAGCGGCACAAAGGCATGTTCAACATCTTGCAGATAGCGCTGCTGAACATCGCGCCAGTGGTTAAGATACCCGCTATCCTGATCGATTGGCAGGATCTTGTTGACTACCACCATATCGACGGTCATGCCGTACATCGACAGGTACGTCAACGCGCGCTGACTCTCTTTAATAACCATCTTTTCGGGGTTCATAACCAGCCGAATCGAGGTTTCACGCGGATTAGCCAGCGTCGCCGTGACGCCTTCGAGCTGGCGGAACATATCGTCTACAGCTTCGTAAACCTCAGGTGGCGCGACCATCTTGCCCAGGGTCGAATTAATCTTGCTCATAGGGCGCAGAATCGGCTTGATAACAAACCGTTCGGCCCCACGCAGCATATTAATCGCCCACTTGAATGTCTCAGGAGCAGACAGCAGTCGCAGCGTCTCGCCGGTCGGCGCGCAGTCAATGACCAGTAGATCGTAATCGCCACGCTCCTTGTGCTTTTTGATCCGAATAAGGGGAAACGCCTCTTCCATGCCGGGCAAGACGCTCATCTCATCAGCCAAAACGCCCTGCACGCCCTGCTCGGCCATGAGCTGGGCAAAGTGTTCGCGCACGATGCCCCAGTTGGTCTCGATGTCGTGGTAAATGCTCACTTCGAGCGCGTCAAGATTGTCGGTAATCCGAACAGGTTCGGGGCCAAGCGGCCCTTCAAGATCGAGTGAATCGGCCAACGAGTGGGCCGGATCGGTACTCATTACCAGTGTCTTGAGACCACGATCTGCGGCCCGGAGGGCTGTTGCTGCGGCGACGCTCGTTTTGCCGACGCCGCCTTTTCCGGTGAAGATCAGAGTGCGCATCAGGGCCTTTCCAGGAGCTTACTGCTCAGATGCTGTCGACCGCCGCTGCGGCGGCGCACAGAGGCTTACGATCGAACACCACATGAAGTTTTTGCTTAAAAGCCAAAACCGGCATACCATCCACGACCTTTGGCTTGTACCGCAATAGTAGCACGAATATCGGCATGTGTCAATAAATGTTGCTCATATGCACATTCCCACGCAAGAACGACATGGCATTCTGTTGATGTAGAAGCGGTTATCCTTTTGGTTAAGCGATGATGGATTGCGATTCAGCTACGCAAGGCAATGATGCCTGACCTGAGTCGGCCAAGCAGTTGTGTGCGCAAGGCTTATAGTATGATTTGCAACGAACCGATCAACCACCTCATCTGGAAGAGGTTCATGCTGTTCAGTCAACCTGCTGCTATATCCGTATAACTCCGCCTGTGCGCTGCTATTATACCAGTTCTGCCACCACTTTGGCGAGCGTTTTGAATAGATCTCTCTGATCTATCACTGCCGACCAGGGGACGAGATACCAGGTTTCATCGTGGGTTACGGTATCCCCAGGCGCAAGCCGACCGAGCGGCGCCAGCGTCTCCAGTTCGGTACACCCTTGATCGTAGTAGATTTCGAGATTGCAATTGTGATCGGGATAACAACCACCGGCGATAAAGGCGACTCGCTTGACAAACAGCACATCATCACGCAGGTAGGCCAACCAGCCCGCCGGACTGCGCGCGCCGACTTTGGCCGGCGGGCCACTCTGCGCGGTATCAATCAAGATGCAGTCACCGGTCAGGTGCAGTCGTGGATCGGGGAGGGGAGTGTATGGCCAGAAGGCAATCTGGCGATTGGGGGTGAGCGGGTTGACCGGCGGACAATCATCGTGCAAAGGCAGGATGGCCAATCCACCCGGCGCCAGTTGCGTGATCGCCCACGGCGCTAACTCTACTGGCCACAACCCTTGGTTGGTCAGCGCATGCCGAAGATGCACACGCGGTTTATCTGGCTCAATGGTCACGGTGATCGTTTTGGCAATGCCACCCGGATCGGTGGCGCTGCGCAACACCAATCCATTGGCAATCGGCTCGGCAGTCGGACCGGTCAGATCGGGCCAGTAGCTGCGCGGAAAGGCTTCGGGCGCATGCCAGAGCCGATGGCCGCCGATCAGGGCAAACTCACCCCAAGGAGTTTCCCAGCGCGCGTTTGGTGTTTCGGCCAACAGATTGGGACCATGATCGAGTTGCAGGCCCAGGATACGCGGCCCGCCGGCAGCCAGCGCGGTAAGACGCAGCCGTCCAACAGTAATGGTGAGGGTTGGGTAGGTCATTGCCGTCATCACATACAATTTCAGAATGAAGGCGCGCAGAGGGTAAGATAATGCCGAAGATGAACGTGCCGCCAGTTTTATGGTAGCATAAAAAAGGCGGCATCTCTCGTCAGAAAAGACCGAATCTAGACAGCCGTATGAGAGAACCAACCATTTATGAGCAGATCGGCGGCGAAGCGACCTTTCGCCGAATTGTCGATATTTTCTACGCCCGGGTCGAAGCTGATCCGCGGCTTCGCCACCTCTTTCCCGCCGACCTTGAACCGGGAAAAGAGCATCAGCGCCTCTTTCTGATGCAGTATTTCGGCGGACCGCGCACCTATAGCGAACGGCGCGGCCATCCGCGTTTGCGTATGCGGCACGCGCCGTTTCCGATCGGGCCAGTTGAGCGTGACGCCTGGCTGGAACATATGCTGGCAGCCGTTGACGAAGCTGGCGTGCCCGAACCGGCCCGAAGTGTGATGATTGAGTATTTTCGCCACGCGGCGCAGGCGATGATGAACCGCCTGTAGCTATCGCTCGTTCGCGCAATCAGGCGCTGGCATCAGGCCACCTGTGCCGCCGGCAGTTGCCGCAACCACGGCAACAGAATGTCGAGAAACGCCTGCGGTGTCTCGTCGAATGGGCAGTGGCCGCTGTCAGGGATGAGTCTGATCTCCGCATGCGGGATCATGCGTTGTTTGATGATCTCGGCGTGGGCAGGTGGGATGGACTGATCCTCAGTGCCCCAGATCAAAAGCGTCGGCGCCTGTATCTCACCCGGCTTGAGATCGAGCACCAGGTTGGCAAATTCACGGCTCACCTTGAGGTATGAACCGGCGCCGTACCGGCGCAGCGGGCCACTAAATGTCTCAACCAGCTCCGGGGTAACGCATTCCTTGCGATGATACGCCGATAGTAAACCCTGCCGCACTCCCCAGCGATTGCCAAAGACGCCAGCCAACGCCTCGCCGATCAGCGGCGCGCCAATCGCGTCAAGCATCAAGCGATCGACCGGGCTGAGTGGTCGGGCCTGCAATTGCGCGCCTGAGCTGTTGACCAGCACTAGCGCCTTGACCTGGTCGGGATAAGCGCGGGCCAGTTCGGCGCTAACAACGCCACCCATCGAGTGACCGACCACTACTGCCGGCTGGCCAATCACGTCGCGAATGAACGCCGCTGCCTGCGCTGCCCAGCGTTCTCGACTGGGGCGACCTGCCGGACGAGCCGAATAGCCGAAGTAGTAGAGATCAATTGCGTAGAGGGTGTGTTCGCTGGCAAGCGGACGCATCACCGGACGCCAGTGTTCGATCAAGGCGCCATAACCATGGATCAAGAGCACTGGCAAACCCTGCGCTGGCGATGAGATCCAGGCCCGCATCAAGCCATCGGGTCCGCTGCGGTATTCTTCCCGGATTTCAAACCGGCGTTCGGTGCCGGTAGGGATACTTGTGGTCATCATTATGGTTGCTCCGTTAATCGGGATCGAAAATAGACATAACAGATTTATGATCAGCATACCATGTTTGCAATGATTTTGCACAGAGTTTGTCGAACTTTTTTGACGCAGAGCAACTCATCTCGCTCCTTCCGGATGAGTGAGCGAGTCACTCAACAAACCCGACTCGTGGTTGGGCGAGAGCGACCGGTCAACCGGCGTGAACTGACCTCAGCGCGGCATGAGTAATCTTGCGGCGCGCAGCTATCGACGCAAGGTTATCCACTCAACACGCCATTCCTGACCGGATAAGGGAGCTTGCTAGTCTCTGCCGCTCAACGCGCATTGCAGTGCGTGAAGATCAGGTTTCCAACGCCAATGTGATATTCCCAGCAGTCGATGACGCCTGTACCTGCGCTCCACCTTCACCGAGAGTCGCGGTTAATGAGCGTCGGTTGACAACCTGCGCAGCCAGCGCATCGGGCACGGTGATCTGGCCGCTCACTGTGCTGAAGGCAAGGTCAACATCGGGCTGGCGCAGGGTGATCGCAATGTCGCCGGAAATAGTCTGAATGCGGTGTTGGCCGGCGGCAAGCTGGCCGATAAAGGTTATGGCGCCGCTTCCTGAATCGAGCGCAAGCTGCCTTGTGATCGCCGTATCTACCACAATCTGCCCGGAGACGGTCTTGATTTGCGCCACATTTGCTGCGCCACGCACCGTCACATCGCCACTGGTTGTTTGCGCGATCAGGTTATCAAGCTGGCCGGTGAGAAACAGATCGCCACTCACAGTTGTACACTGGAGCGAACCGCGCTGATCGCGGAGTTCAATCGCGCCGCTGGTAGTGTTGATCGTCAGATCGCCGCCGGCGCCATCGGCATTGACCCGACCACTGACTGTTGTCACGGTGCCGCTGGCGACAGTCTGGCGGAGCGAAACCTCACCTGACCCCAGCGACACGTCAAAGGTAACGTCGGGTGGCAGAGCCAGTTCCAGCCGGGCATACGGATTGCGTCCAAAACTCCATGGCGCCCATGACTGGCGCCTGACATCGATATAGAGTGTATCGCCACGCTGCTCAGCGACCACCTGGATCTGAGCCGCTGCGCTCGCCGCCGCATTGGCCGCCCAACCAAACCCGCGCCGTTCACCGCTCAGCACAACCTCTTCACCAGAGGCGCCATTCAATACCACCTGATCGTTTACGCCAGTCACTTCGACCCGCGTCACGGTAAAGCGTTGCACAGGAATGGCCTGCGCGCTATCTACCCGCGCCACCTGCACATCGATCCCGGCAATGGTGCCACGACTGAAGAGTTCAAACAACAACCAGCCAATTCCACCCAGGATGAGCGCGATGCCCAGCAGGCGCCGGCCAACCGATTGCGCAACCAGGCGTGACGAGGACGTGGGTGGTTCAGTGCTTTTCATACGTCAATCCTTAATCCTTACAATATGGTTTATGTCTTTCATTCCATCTGACGATGCGCCACCGGTGTCGGTTGCAACGTTGCCCAGGCGCGCGCGTAAGCCTCCTGCGCCGGTGTCTCTGGACTGTGGGGGTAGCGCGCTGCTTTGGCAACGGTTTGCCAGAGACGCGCGACTGTTGCCAGGGCCGCATCGCCGGTCGCGCCGTGGCGCACCAGCCAGCAACCAACGACCATGCCAGTGCGACCAATGCCACCGCGACAATGCAGGTAGACGGTCGCGCCCTGTTCGCGCGCCTGATCGATGGCGGCCAGGATCGCCTGCATCACCGCCGGCGATTCCGGCACCCCAAAATCGGGGATGGGAAAGCGCAGATGAGCGATTGTCGGCGGCAACGCAGTTGCGTAATCCCAGGCTTCACCGGGCGCCGTCAGATCGATAAAGCAGGTAACTCCGGCGGCGACATACCAATTTAGCCGTTCGACATCAGCCGCAGTCGGGAACGGATACTCTCCGGCCAGGAACCGTTCGGCAACGCGATACGAATTAGCATGGGGAAGCATAAGGATACAGGGTAGCAGGTCGGCGCAGATAAAACCATCGGCATCATGGTACGATACTCTTGGAAGCTTGCTGCAACCCGCCGGGATCGCAGCCTTTATGTCGCATTGGGCAACATCTTCAGGTACAATACGTTATGCCGATACTCATTGACGGTCACAACCTGATCGGCCAGCTCCCCGACATCGATCTCAGCGATCCCGATGACGAAGCGAAACTTGTGGCCAAATTGCGCCGCTATGCAGCGCGGAAACGGGGACGCCGCATCGTGGTCATCTTTGACGGTGGCGTCTACGGCCATCCCCAAAATCTAAACGGTTATGGTGTTGAGGTTCGTTTTGTTAAGCCGCCACGGGATGCCGACCAGGAACTTATCCGACAGATTCGAACGATCCGCCGCTGCGAAGAGTGGCAGGTTGTCTCTTCAGACCGGGCTGTAGCGGGTGAAGCGCAGGCGCGCGGCATCCGGGTTATCCCGGCGCAAGAGTTTGCCCGTCGCCTGCAACAGCTCGATCAGCCACGAATCAACGCCAACGACAAACGGGCCGATCGCCCATTGAGCAAAGCCGAAGTGGAAGAATGGCTACGCTTCTTCGGCGTGGATGAAGATGAAGACGCGCTGTACTACTGAAACAACCGGGTGCTATCCGTTCTGCCAATCCCAACTCAAACGAACACCAGATTGCTATGCCTGACCCGATCACCGAACAGAATCGCCGCTCGTGGAATGCCGTCGTGCCGGCGCATATCAGTCATCGCGCTGATGAAGCCGCCTTTCTACGCAACGGCGGCTCGACCCTCTTCCCCGAAGAGATTGCGCTGCTCGGCGAGATACGGGGTTGTCGATTACTGCATCTCCTCTGCAATACCGGCGCCGATAGTCTATCGCTCGCGGCGCGCGGCGCGGTCGTCACCGGCGTCGATCTGAGCGATGCCGCAATTGCCTATGCCCGGGCCTTGAGCGCAGCCAGTGGCATCCCGGCGACATTCGCGCAGGCTGATGTTTACGAGTATCTGGCCGCCGCCCGGGCAGATGGATACCGCTTCGAGCGCATCTATGCCGGCTATGGCGTGATCTGCTGGCTGCGCGACTTGCGCGCTTTCGCCGCCGGTGTTGCCGGTCTGCTTGCGCCGGGCGGGCGATTCGTGTTGATAGAATTCCACCCTGCCTCAAATATGTTCACTGCCGACTGGCGGCTGGCATACGATTACCCGCGCGGCGGAAATCGATTGGAACTGCCCGGCGTGGGCGATTATGTTGGCGCGGCGGCAGGCGGGCTATCACCTTCGGGATTCTTGCCCGGTGTGCGTGAGTTTACTAATCCAGAACCATGCACACTTTACCGCTGGGGGATTGGTGAGGTGGTGACGGCCCTGGCTCAGGCCGAATTGCGCCTGCGCGAACTCCACGAGTACTGTTATGTCAATGGAGAACGCCCATTCGAGCGCATGACTCCGGCCCCTGGCCGTCGAATGTTGCCACCGCCTGACGTGCCGGCGATCCCACTGATGTACGGTCTCGCTGTAGAAAAGGATGGCGATGATGAGTGATTGGGGTATCGGGCACGACCGCATCATCTTGAGCGGGATGCAATTCATCGGCTACCACGGCACCCGTCCGGAAGAGAATCGGCTCGGTCAACGATTTGTGGTTGATGTGGCAATCGAGCTTGATCTGCGCGCTGCCGGCTCAAGTGACGATCTAAGCCAGACGGTTGATTACAATCAGATTCACGACCGGGCGCGCGCAATTGTGTGCGGGCCGCCGCTCAAGCTGACCGAAGCGGTAGCCGAGCAGATTGCCACTGCGGTGCTAGTGGATCATCCCCAGGTTCGAGCAGTTGCTGTGCGAGTGACGAAACCGGGAGTGCGACTCGGCGAAACGATCCTTGCCGGCTCGATAGTTGAAATTGTGCGCCGACGATGATGCGACCATGGGTAACGCTCAGTTTTGCGCAAACCCTCGATGGACGGGTAGCGGCGCTTGACGGCAGCTCGCAGTGGATCAGCGGGCCGGAATCGCTCCATTTTTGCCATCGGCTACGCGCAGCTCACGCCGCGATCATGGTTGGCGTTGGCACCGTTTTGCGTGACGATCCACGCCTGACAGTGCGTCTCGTGGCAGGACGCGATCCGCTACGGGTGATCGTGGATACAACGCTACGAGCGCCACTCACGGCGGCAGTTATCCGCGACGGCGCGGCAGGTGGCACCATTCTGGCCTGCACGGCTGCCGCGCCCGATGTTCGCCGGAAAGCCTTGCAGGACTGCGGCGCAACCGTTCTAACCTTGCCGGAAGCGGTGGCTGGCGGGGTTGATCTGGCAGCGCTGCTCGATGCGCTGGGTGAACGCGGCATCGATAGTGTGATGGTTGAAGGAGGCGCGCGACTGATCACCAGTCTGTTGCGTGAACGACTGGTCGATGCGGTGGCGATCACCATCGCGCCAATCATCCTTGGCGCCGGCCCAATTGCGATTGGCGATATTGGAATTACTACCCTCACGCAGGCGATCAGACTGCGCAATGCGACCTGGACAAACTACGGCGCCGATGTGGTCGTCGAGGGGGTCATTGACTATGAATCAGGATAAAAATGATTGCGCCAGCGGCTGGCTGTGATCGCGCAGCAATCAGCCCGAATCGCGCAATCTGACAATGAAAAGCCGACACACCGTATGACAGCAGCTATCCCGGCGCAGGCGATCTGGTTTACCGCGCCGCGCGCAGTCACAATCCAGCGCGAAGAAGCGCCGCCGCCGAACAGGAATGAAGTGCGTATCGCGGCAATTTCCTCATTGATTAGCCACGGCACTGAACGGCTGGTCTATCGCGGCGAGGTTGATCCCACCTTGCCGCTTGACCTGCCCACGTTGCGCGGTAGCTTTGCCTTTCCGCTCAAATATGGCTACGCGATTGCCGGACGGGTGATCGATGTTGGCGCCGATGTAACCGGATTGCAGGTCGGTGATCTGGTGGCAGCCCTGCATCCCCATCAGAGCGTCTTTACGATTGCGGCGCACCTGGTCAAGCGCCTCCCGGACAATTTCGATCCGGCGTTGGGTGGATTTTATGCCAACGTGGAAACGGCGCTGACGATTTGTCACGACGCCGCGCCCCGCCTGGGCGAGACAGTGCTGGTATGCGGGCAAGGTGTGGTCGGGTTGCTGGTCACCCAATTGCTGCGCATGGCCGGCGCACAGGTCATCGCGGTAGATCCCGTGCCGCAACGGCGAGCGCTGGCTACGCAGTTCGGCGCGATCGCGCTGGCGCAGGCCGATCCGGCAGCAATCGCCTGCCTGACCGAGGGGCGCGGGGCCGACATTGCCATTGAAGTCAGCGGCGCGCCGACGGCGCTGCAACAAACTATCGATGCGGTAGCGGTGGAAGGGTTGGTGGTCGTTGCGTCGTGGTACGGCCAAAAACCGGTGACGCTTTCGCTCGGCAGCCACTTTCACCGGGGAAGAGTGCGCCTCCGTTCGTCGCAGGTAGGTCGGCTGGCGCCGGAAATGTTGCCGCGCTGGGATTATGAACGTCGCGCGGCGATGGTGATGAACCTGTTGCCGCGCTTACGGCTTGAGGAACTGGTCAGTCACCGCTTTCCCATCACGCGGGCGGCTGAGGCGTATGCCTTGCTAGATGCGGCGACACCCGAAGTGACACAGGTGATGTTTGTCTATCAGGATGAAGCTCTGAAGCGAAACGAGTGACCATTATGTACGAAATCGGTGTTACTGCTCAGTTTGAAGCCGCTCACCGGCTCGAAGGCGATTTCGGCCCGGCCACCCGCATGCACGGTCACACCTACCGGCTGGAAGCTATCGTGACCGGCAACAACTTGCGCGCCGACGGCACGCTGTTCGACATCACCGCGTTACATGGAGCGGTCAATGCCATCGTTGCCGACCTGCACTACCGCGATCTCGGCACTGTCGAAGGGTTACACCATCTCAATACCACGGCTGAAAACGTCGCGCGCTACTGTTGGGAACGGATCGCCGCTGCGCTGCGCGGATCCGGTCTGACCACGCTGACCGTGCGCATCTGGGAAAATCCGCAGGCCTACGCGGCGTATAGCCATCGGTTAGACAGCGCTTAAATGCCCGATGCAGATCGACGCGCCCAACCGGTTCTTACGACCAGGACTGAGAAGCAATGCTCAACCTCGCTTTCCTCACGGTTGGCGATCCCAACCGGCTTACCGGCGGTTACCTCTACCATCGCGAAGTGTTTCGACGCTGGCGAGCACAGGGGCATCGCGTTGACGAAATCGTGCTGGGGCCAGCGGATGTTGATGGGCAACTCACCGCCGCGTCACAGGCAAGCGTCAGAGTGGATGTAGAGCGTTATGACGCGCTATTAATCGATGCGCTGGCGCGCGCCGTGGTTGCGCCGTGGATCGATCGGTGGCGCGCGCAGCGTCCGCTTATCGCGTTGATTCACGAACTACCGGCAGTGGCCGGCGCGCGCGATCCGCGTGAGCAAGAATGGGAACAGGCGCTGCTACGCGCCGATGTTCTGGTAGCGGTTAGCGACGATGGCGCTGCCACCCTCACGGCGCGCGGCGCTGACTCGGCGCGCATTTGGGTGGTCTCAGGCGGGTGCGACCGCTTGCTGGCGCGCCTTCCAGCCAATATTCCCCGCGAGCCACTCGTCATCGCAGTTGGGCAATGGATTCCGCGCAAAAACCAGGCCCGGCTGGCGCGAGCATGGGCGCAGTCAGCCGTGAATGGCTGGCGACTTGAGCTGATCGGCGACATTGCGGCTGATCCGGTTTATGCCGCTGAGGTTTGGCAAGCCGCGCGTGACTGCGGGTCTACTGTAACCGTGTGCGGCCCGCTCAGCGATGATGAACTGGCCGAACGATACGCTCGCGCCAGTGTCTTTGCGCTACCCACACGCTTTGAGGGGTATGGTCTGGTCTTTGCCGAGGCGCTGGCCTGCGGCCTGCCGGTTATCGCCGGCGCGGTCGGGCCAATACCGGCGCTGGTCGGTAGCGCCGGGTTGCTGGTATCACCTGACGATGAACAGGCGCTGACCACCGCATTACACACCATCGTCACCAACAATACCCTTCGCGCTCGCCTCAGTGACGCAGCATATCAACGGGCTGCCACGCTGCCACGCTGGGATGACACTGCGCAACAACTGCTCTCCGCAGTAGCATGGGCACTCCAGACGGCATCGCGCTGATCAGCAAGTCTGGCGCAAGCGGCAGTCAAGCCGGCTGACTACAACTTCTTCGCAGAGCGTATCAGAATAACAAAATTGTCATCTCTGCCGCGCGGTCTTGTGACGGCGACTAGCAAGTGTTACAGTAATGGGGAGCGCGCAAGTGATCCGGTGAGGGTTACCTGAACGCCACAGCGCATGGAGGGTTCCTTAGAGCCGGCATCGCAGAGAGCGCGTAAGTAAACCGGCAATGGCTCTAACCAAGGGACTTTTATCATGCGCAGTCTTCGATTAACCCTGACCGTTTTCAGCCTGGCAATCGCATTCTTGCTCACAGCCTGCGGCAGCACAGCCAGCAATCCGACTCCAACCCCAACCACCGAAGCGCGACCAACGCGAACGCCGCGTCCGGCAGCGACCGAAGCGGCCCCCACAACCGCCGCGCCAACCGTTGCCAGCGGCGCAACGACTCAACCACCGGCCACGACCCCTGCTACCGGCGGCGCAACCGAACGACCACCGATCGCCAGCACCGACATCGACCTGACGGCGCTGGGTAACGTGCAAATCGAGATGAAGCTGGACGGTGTGATCAAATCAGAAGGTCAGGCTGATGAACCGATCAAAATAACCTTCCTGGAAATCCACCTGCAAAACGGTGATCGCAGCCTGACGCTGGAATCTGACTCAGCCGATGGCAGACGGACACGCATCGTCTACCTCGACATCGACGATCAGATGTACCAGTATTTCGAGGATGGCAATGACCGGAATTGTCTGAGCATCAGCGACACGGATCCGTTTAGCGGCAACATGTTGACACCTGACGCCCTGATCGGCAACCTCAACGATGCCATGCTGGTCGAGCGTAGTGTCCAAATGAATGGCTTCACGACTGACCGCTACAGCTTCAATCTCACCGAGCAGACACTCGGATACCAGGGACAGGCGCAGGGCGAGATCTGGGTTTCGTCGAATCCGGCGGTTGTTGTTCGCCACATCGGGGAACTGACCGGATCGCTCACCGATACGGTGCTGGAAGATAGTGGCGAGCTGTTGCCAGGCGCGTTAGGGAATCTGCGCTGGGAGTACAACGTCACCCGGCTTGCCAACACCACCACGATCACGCTACCGGAATTGTGCGCCCAACAACAGGCTGCCAGCGCCGACATCCCGCTCCCGCCCAATATCAGCAACCAGGTGCAGATGGGTTCGCTGATCAGTTTCGAAACCACTGCGTCAGCGGCAGATATGGCCACCTTCTACCGCGCCGAGATGGTTGCGCGGGGCTGGCAGGCGGGTGAAAGCACGCAATACGGCGACACATACCAGTTAAGCTTCAGCAAAGATAGCCGCACCGCAACGGTGAACATATCGACGGCAAACAACAAGACGATGGTGATCATTTTGCTCGAGCCTTGACAACCTGATCGATACTAATGGGCCACTCACTGCATCCCGGCCACAATCATGGTAGCCGGGATGCGCCGCTCTCCTCATCGGAAGGTTATTGACAAACTGTGTACGGTGTGGTATCCTCTTCGCGGATCAGTATTCAGACAAAACGCACAAATCTATGGCCGCTCACTTTGTAAGCCTTATTCTCCTCGTACTCGTACTCCTCCTTAGCCTTATTGGCGGGTGGAGAAAACGCGCTTAGGGAGGGGAAGGATACAAAGCCCCGGCTCAGGATGTAAGACTGAACCTCCCGCTGCGCGGGAGGTTTTTTAGTACGCTGTGAGGAGACGCGATGCGGCTCATCAACATCATCATCAGTTATCGGCACTACCTGACGTTACAGCCGCAATTCGCCCTGGCGCCAGTCAGACTGCGCTGGCGTCGCTAGCGTACATTCCAGTTCACCGCCGCCTTGCCAGGGCACTGCCCCGCGCCTGGCCGCTCACATCGGGGTGAGCAGCGGCGATTTGCCCCACTGCTGTGGCTCGTCGGTTATTGGATCGGTCGTCGTCAACGGCGGAGCGCATTGAGGCGCGCAACCGTTGGGTACGACTATGCAACATCAATGCGGTTCCAGTCTCAACAACAACAGGAGTAGTTCGATGACCAAACCACTCACCGGCGCCCAGATTATGTGTGAGGCCCTCATCCGCGAAGGGGTCGAAGTGATGTTCGGGATCCCCGGCGGCGCAATCATGCCCTTCTACTACGCCATGTGGGATTACCGCGACCGGCTGCGCCACGTGCTCTGCCGCCACGAACAGGGAGCCGGCCACGCCGCCGAAGGCTACGCTCGCGCCACCGGCAGAATTGGCGTGTGCATCGGCACCAGCGGCCCCGGCGCAACCAATCTCGTCACCCCGATTGCCGACGCAATGATGGATAGCACGCCACTGCTGGCGATTACCGGCCAGGTCGGTAGCCATGTCCTCGGCAAGGATGCGTTTCAAGAGACCGACATCACCGGTATCACGATGCCGATCACCAAGCACAACTATCTGGTGAAGAATGTTGACGAGCTGGCCTATGTCTTCAAGGAAGCGATCTATATCGCGACCACTGGCCGGCCCGGCCCGGTGCTGATCGACATCACCAAAGATGCAATGCAGAAGACGACGGTGCCGAACTGGGACATCAAGCTCAATCTGCCGGGATACAAGCCGACTTATCAGGGCAATCGACGCCAGATCCGCGAAGCGATCAAACTGTTGATCAGCGCGAAGAAACCGCTGATCATTGCCGGCCACGGTATCATTATGTCAGGTGCGCATCGCGAACTGCAAGAGTTCGCCGAGCGCCTGCGCATCCCGGTGGTGACTACCCTGCACGGCATCGGCTCTATCCCCGAGAATCACCCACTCTGTATTGGCATGCCGGGCATGCACGGCTGGGTCCACGTTAACCGCGCCATCCAGGAATGCGATGTTTTGTTCAACATTGGTGGCCGCTTTGACGACCGCGTGACCGGCAAGGCCAGCACCTTCGCGCCCCATGCGCGCATCATTCACGTCGATATCGATCCATCGGAGATCGGCAAGAACGTGCGTGTCGATGTGCCTATCGTTGGCGACGCGCGCCTCGTATTGCAGGCGCTGCTCGAAGATTTGCCGCCGCCGAGCGAGCTGGCCGAACTGCATACCCACGCCTCGGATTGGATGGAGCACATCCGCGAGATGCAGGATAAGCACCAAGGCAAACAGCAGTACAAGAATCGGGCCGCGATGGCCAACATGGCACTACCGCCACACGATGTCTACGAGGCGCTCAGCCGCACGCTCAACGCTCGCGGCAACTATCGCGTGGTTACCGACGTTGGTCAGCATCAGATGTGGGCCGCGCAATTGATCGACTGGAACCACGGACCACGCACCCACATTACCTCAGGCGGCGCCGGGACGATGGGCTTTGCCGTGCCTGCGGCGCTCGGTGTCGCGATTGCCTGTCCGAACGAGACGGTCTGGGCAATCGTGGGTGATGGTGGCTTCCAGATGACCAACCAGGAGATGGCGACAATCGTGCAAGAAGGGCTGAAGAACGTCAAGGTGGCAGTGATCAACAACGGCTATCTTGGCATGGTGCGCCAGTGGCAAGAGTTGTTTGAAAACAAGCGCTACAGCGGCACGCCGCTCTCAGGCCCCGATTTCGCCAAACTGGCCGAAGCCTACGGCTGGAAAGGCATCACAGTTGAACGCAGCGAAGACGTGCAAGATGCGATTGATGAGGCGCACGCCACTGATGGCCCGGTGTTGATTGATTTTCGGGTGGAACGCGAAGTCAACGTCTTCCCGATGGTGCCGCAGAACAAGTCAATCGGCGAGATGATCCTCTCGGAGACGCAGGCGTAGGGCGCAGTTACCATATTTTTAAGGAGTCACACACCATGAAAAAGCATACCATCGTCGCCCTGTTGCAAGATCGGCCCGGCGTGTTGAGCCGTGTGATCGGGCTGATCCGCCGCCGCGGCTACAACATCGAGAGTCTGGCCGTTGGTCACAGCGAAACACCCGGCGTCAGCCGCATCACCATTGTGGTCGAGTCGGAAGATGTTGAGCAGGTGGTCAAGCAACTTTACCGCCTGATCGAAGTACTCAAGGTCAGTGATGTTACCGATGACCCGACGGTCGAGCGGGAAATGACCATGATCAAGCTGCACGCGCCGCCGGCGGCCCGGCACGAAATCATCTCGATGTGTAGCGTTTTCGGCGCGCGGATCGTTGATGTTGGCTCGAACACGATGATTATCGAGATGACCGGCACTCCGGCCAAGGTCGAAAATTTCATTGAAGTCGTGCGCCCCTACGGCATCAAAGAGATGATGCGCACCGGACGGATCGCCATGGTACGCGGCGCGCGCGGGCATAATGCCGGCGAGTATGTCGAGCCGGCCACGAATGGCGTGGCAGTACCGGCGCTTAACTAACTTTCGTCATCCCTGAGACGCCCACGGTGGGCGTCTCAGTGGTTCTTTGCTACCGTTTGCGGCAATTCAACGCCGCATCAGCGTGAGGAATGAAACGATTATGGCAGAGCTGTACTACGACAATCAGGCCGATCTCAACCGCTTGAAGCACAAACCGATTGCCATCATTGGCTTCGGCAGTCAGGGCCATGCCCATGCCCGCAACCTCGCCGATAGCGGTCTCGATGTGCGGGTCGGTCTGTACCCTGGTTCGAAGAGCTGGGCAAAGGTGGAAGAGGCGGGGCTGAAGGCGATGACGGTGGCCGAAGCGGCGCGCGAAGCGCAGATTGTGATGATTTTGACCCCCGACATTGGCCAGGCCGATCTCTACCGCGATCATATCGCGCCAGCAATGGAACCGGGCAAGACATTGATGTTCGCCCATGGTTTTAACATCCGCTTCGGTCAGATTGTGCCACCCAAGGGGATCGATGTCAGCATGGTTGCGCCGAAGGCGCCCGGTCATCGCGTGCGCGAAGTGTTTGTGCAAGGCGGTGGCGTGCCGGCATTGATTGCGGTTGAGCAGGATGCCACCGGCGGCGCGTTCGAGGATGCGCTGGCGTATGCCAAGGGGTTGGGCTGCACCCGCGCCGGTGTCCTGCGCACGACGTTCGCCGAAGAGACCGAAACCGATCTGTTTGGCGAGCAGGTCGTGCTTTGCGGTGGCGTGAGCGCGCTGGTCAAGGCCGCCTTCGAAACGCTGGTCGAGGCCGGTTATCAGCCCGAAGTAGCCTACTTTGAGTGTATGCACGAGCTGAAGCTGATCGTCGATCTCTTCTACCAGGGTGGCCTGAACTACATGCGCTATTCGGTGAGCGATACCGCCGAATGGGGCGACTATACCGCCGGCCCCAAGATCATTACCGATCAGACGCGGGCCGCGATGCGCCAGATCCTGGCCGACATCCAGAGCGGCGCCTTCGCCGAAGACTGGATTGACGAAAACCACAATGGCCGACCGCGCTTCAATGCGTATCGCCAGGCCGACATTAACCACCCAATCGAGCAGATTGGCCGTGAGTTGCGGCGAATGATGCCCTTTGTGAACCCGCGTGAAGTCAAGCCGGGTGAGGGCGGAGCGTAAGATGGCTGCGGGAAGAGAACAGGGTACCAATCAATGCCCTGTTCTCACTCCCTCTATCTCAATTGCGACAGGAGCGAGCTATGACTAATACCACCGAACCGAGCGTAGAATACGTCCGTATTTTCGACACCACTCTGCGCGATGGCGAACAGGCCCCCGGTTGTACGATGACGCTGGAAGAGAAGCTGGAGGTTGCCCGCCAGTTGGCCCGTCTGAACGTGGATATTATCGAGGCCGGTTTCCCCGCCGCTTCACCCGGCGACTGGGCTGCGGTGCATGAAATCGCGCGCGAAATCGGCACGCCCGATGGCCCGATCATTGCTGCGCTGGCCCGCGCCAATCGCGATGACATCGATAAGGCTTGGAGCGCGATCCAGCCTGCCGCGAAGAAGCGCATTCACACCTTTATGTCCACTTCAGACATTCATCTCGAGTACCAGTTCCGCAAGACCCGCGCCGAGGCGCTGGAACTGATCCACGAGATGGTGAGCTATGCTCGTTCGTTGTGCGAGGATGTTGAATTTTCGCCGATGGATGCCGGTCGCACCGATCCGCTCTTTTTGCGCGAGGCGGTGGCAGTGGCAGTCGCGGCTGGCGCTACCACGCTCAATATCCCCGATACGGTCGGTTATCTGACTCCCGATGAATACGGCGCAATGATCCGCGATCTGCGCGAACATGTGCCGGGGATCGAGCGTTGCATCCTCTCGACTCATTGTCACGACGATCTGGGCATGGCAGTCGCTAATTCACTGGCCGGAGTGCGGGCCGGCGCGCGACAGGTGGAGTGTACGATTAACGGTATCGGCGAACGGGCCGGTAACGCTTCGCTCGAAGAGGTGGTGATGGCGCTCCACACCCGCCAGCAGTACTATGGCTTGCGCACCCGGATTCAGACGCGCGAAATTGCCCGCACATCACGGCTGGTCAGCAGCTTTATCGGCGTACCGGTGCCGCCAAACAAGGCTATTGTCGGCGCAAACGCCTTCGCCCACGAATCAGGCATTCACCAGGACGGTGTGTTGAAGTATCGCCAGACTTACGAAATTATGAGCGCCGAGACGGTTGGCCTCGATAGCAATACCCTGGTGTTGGGCAAGCATTCGGGCCGTCACGCCTTCCGCAAATACCTCGAAGAGAAGGGCTACAGGCTGAATGAAGAAGAATTTCAGCATGTCTTTGCCCGCTTCAAGGATCTGTGTGACCGCAAGAAGAAGGTTGATGACCGTGACATCGAGGCGCTGATCGCTGGCGAGATGCAGCATACGCCAGAGCTGTATAAGCTCGATCACGTGCAATACGCTTCCGGCGTGGGGATGATCCCGACGGCAACCGTGCGCCTGATCGGCCCGGATGGTCAGGCCAAAGTTGATAGCGCGCAGGGCACCGGCCCGGTCGATGCGGTCTACCAGGCGATCAATCGGATCATTCAGCGCCCGAACGAGTTGATTGAGTTTTCGATCAATGCCATTACTGAAGGGCTTGACGCCGTTGCCGAGGTGACGGTACGCATCCGTGAGCAAGGCGCATCAACCCGGTTGAGCGAAAGCAGCAGCACCGCAACCAGTCTGACCGGACGCCGCCAGGCACAGCAGATTTTCAGCGGTTACGGCGTGCATACCGACACGATTGTTGCCGCAGCGCAGGCATATATGGCCGCGCTAAACAAGATGCTGGCTGCCCGCCAGGAGCGCATCAAGGCCGAAGCGATGGCCTATTCGGCTGGCTACAGCGGTGAATCTGGCTCGTTGCCGGTTGACATCTTTGGCGGGAGCACGCTCGGCTAGCAGCATTGCCTGTGGGGCGACTCCACATCGCCCCCTCCCGCAGGTATCCATTTTAGATTCGGATTGTACTATCATCCATGATGCACACGATTGCCTACCTTGGCCCACCGGGAACTTTCAGCGAAGAAGCGGCGCTGGCCTACGCTGCCGGGCGCGAGGCGCGCCTGTTGCCATTGGCCAGCATTCCGGCGGTAGTGACCGCAATCGAAACCGAAGCGGCAACTGTTGGCATTCTTCCGATTGAAAATCTATTGGAAGGTAGTGTCAGCTATACGCTTGACCTGCTCATCCACGAAACTGACTTGCAGATTGCTGGTGAGATTGTCGTGCCGATCCGACAGTATTTGCTGGCCCGACCCGGCTTACAACTGAGCGATATTAAAGTGTTGTATGCTCACCCGCAATCACTGGCCCAATGTCGGCGCTTCGTCGAACGTTGCCTGCCGGGTGTGGCAACGGTGGCATCGCTGAGCAATTCAGCCGCGCCTGCCGAGGCGCTGGCCGATGAGCGACCAGCCGCCGCAATCGGCACGTTGCGCGCCGCCGAACTGGTGGGGGCCGCCATTCTGGCCCGCGATATTGCCGATAGTCCGCATAACGTTACTCGTTTTATCGCGCTGGCGCGAGAAGACGCGCCGCCGACCGGCGATGATAAAACCAGTTTCTGCTTTGGTTTCACCCGCGAAGACCGACCCGGTAGTCTGGTCAGCGCATTGCAAGAGCTGGCCATCGAAAATATCAATATGACCAAACTGGAATCGCGTCCAACCCGCGCAATTCTGGGGCAGTATATCTTTTTGGTCGATATTAATGGGCATCGCCGCGAACCACATGTTGCCCGGGCGCTAGAGCGGATCCGCCAGCATACCGGTATGTTGAAGATTTTTGGCAGTTATCCGCGCTGGCAAGGCAGCAACGGCAACCATCGCAATGCGCGGCAAGGAGAGGAGAGATGAGCAAACCGCGAACACTGTTTGAAAAGGTCTGGGACGCGCATCTGGTGCGTCCGGAAACCCCGGAAACCCCGGCAGTGCTCTACATTGACCTGCACCTGATCCACGAAGTGACCTCGCCGCAGGCCTTCACTGAGTTGCGTCAGCGCGGGCTGCGTGTGCGCCGGCCCGATAAGACCCTGGGCACGATGGATCACAGCACTCCAACGACGCCACGCAACCATCTCGGTGTCATTCCGGTACTCGATCCAATGGCAATCAGTCAGCTTGAACAACTGCGCAAGAACTGCGCTGAGTTTGGCATTCCTTTATTTGAACTTGGTCACGAGAATCAGGGTATCGTCCACGTGATCGGGCCGGAACAGGGATTGACGCAACCGGGGATGACGATTGTCTGCGGTGACAGCCATACCAGCACGCACGGAGCATTTGGCGCGCTCGCCTTTGGCATCGGCACGTCTGAAGTGGGTCACGTGCTGGCAACCCAATGTCTCTTGCAGCGAAAACCAAAAACCTGTGCCGTGCGGATTGATGGGCGACTCGGTCCTGGCGTTACAGCGAAAGATATTATTCTGGCTTTGATTGCCAAATACGGTGTTGGTGGCGGCACCGGCTACGTGTTTGAATATATGGGTGAAGCGATCCGCTCGCTCTCAATGGAAGAGCGGATGACGATCTGCAATATGAGCATCGAAGGTGGCGCGCGCGCGGGAATGGTTGCGCCTGATGATACCACTTTCGAGTATATTGCCGGACGACCGTTCGCGCCCAAAGGGGCCGACTTCGAGGCCGCCGTAGCGCGCTGGCGCACACTGCCTACCGATGAGGGGGCTACGTTCGATCATGAGTTAACCCTCTCGGCGAGCGAGTTGAAGCCGATGATTACCTACGGCACCAATCCTGGTATGGGCATTCCAATCGACGCGCCAGTGCCGCGGCCAGAGGACATGCCCGATGCGCGCAGCCGCGCCGCGCTCGACAAGGCGCTGGCATATATGGGCCTGGAACCGGGCAAACCATTGCTTGGCCACCCGGTGGATGTGGTCTTCATCGGTTCTTGCACTAACTCGCGGCTGTCAGATCTGCGTCAGGCCGCTCAATTCTTCCGTGGGCGGAAAGTAGCCCCTGGAGTGCGTGTGATGGTGGTGCCTGGCTCGCAGCAGGTCAAACGCGCTGCCGAAGCCGAAGGGTTGGATCGGATCTTTAAAGAGGCCGGCGCGGAATGGCGCGAAGCCGGATGTAGCGCATGTCTGGGCATGAACGACGACAAGGTCCCGCCGGGCAAATACGCCGTGAGCACCTCGAACCGCAATTTCGAGGGCCGGCAGGGTCCGGGAGCGCGCACAATGCTGGCCAGTCCCTTGACTGCCGCCGCCGCCGCTATCACCGGCGTTGTCACCGATCCGCGCACCTTGCTAAACTAGACGCAAAGCTGCCGATGCTCAGGAGACCAGTATGGAACCCATTTCAATCATTGCCGGCAAAGCAGTCGTTTTGCCGGTAGAGAATATCGATACGGATCAGATTATTCCGGCCCGTTTCCTCAAAGTTACCGACAAGAGTGGACTGGCTGCCGGCCTGTTTGAAGCCTGGCGCTATCTGCCCGATGGCTCGCCTAACCCCGACTTTCCGCTCAATCGACCGGAAGCTGCTGGCGCAACGATACTGATCAGCGGGCGCAACTTTGGGTGTGGTAGCTCGCGCGAACATGCGCCGTGGGCGTTACAAGATTACGGCTTCCGCGCGGTGATTGCGCCATCGTTTGCCGACATCTTCCGCAGCAATGCGCTCAAGATCGGGTTGCTGCCGGTTGCCATCGAACAGTCAATGTACGATGAGCTGGTGGCTTTGTATGCCAGCGATCCCCAGATGACGCTAACGATCGATCTGGCAGCACAGACGGTTACGTTGCCTGATGGTCGCCAGATCAGCTTTCCCATCGATGCGTTCAGCAAATATTGCCTGCTCCACGGCGTTGATCAGCTTGGCTTTTTACTCAACCAGGAAGCAGCGATTGCTGAATACGAGGCAAGCCATCCGCAACCGGTGAAGACAACCGCTGCTGACTAACGCGAAGACGGATCTCGCGCTGAATAATCGCCATCCGGCACAAGACAAGGGCGGGGGATGCCCCGCCCCGTTTTATTCCCGCTTGCGCGCATGACCCCCAGACTCGGCGCGTGGCCTGCTCTGTCCGCCTGCCGTCCAATCCTCAGACTGTAGCAACTCTCCCGTGATTGCACAGGCGAGGATGGATGAACGAACGCGCCGCGATCTATCCGTTATGCTGTTGGCCTGAAATCGCTCACAAATTTGCCCTGTTTGTCAGCGAATGCGCAACCAACTGGCTGCGTATGCGTTATTATTACTAGGAGCAGCAATGCAGGCTGCGCTTGTATTCGACAGTGATCGTCATCATGCTTCGACTTAGCCGCTGGATCTTCATTCTTTTCCTCATCTTTGCCGCAACCCCCTTATCGGCACAACCGGCGGGTGGGTGGAGCGTGGCAGAGTTTCTGAACAGACAACCAGGCCCATTGAAAGACCTGATTATCGCCGGGCGCAGCGCAGCCGACATTATTGAAGAGCAGAGTAGTTACTTCGGTGTTAGCCCCTTTCTGAGCCTGGCCTTGCTCGAAGCAACGGCAGGCTTGCTAAGCAATCCCTCGCCACCATCGGAAGCGATCTCGCATCCTTTTGGCCTCCACGGCCCGGCTGGTTTCGACGAGCAGATAGCCTGGGTTAATCGTGAATTGCGCGCCGGATTGGGTCCGTATCAACAACCACCGGTGATCCGGTTGAGCGACGGGTTGAGCCTTACGCTCTCCCTCGCTGAGCCAGCGGAATGGATTGCGATGAAGCGTTTCCTGGCTCAGGGGCGCGACTCGGCGACCTGGTTAGCCGCAGTAAAAGCCACCCATACCGCCCTGAAAACCTACTTCGATGGTGAGCTTGCGCCACCTGCCGCTGCGCCCGCCGGCAACGTTGGCTGGTTGCGAGCACCCTGGCCGCCAGGGACACGTGTCATTCACCTCGCCTATTTTGATCACATGTACCCGATGGTTGATCTCGGCGGCGATGGAAACGGCGAGATGGTCGATTATCTCGGTCGTCGCAATGTTCAATACAACAGTCACGATGGGCACGATTATGTCTTTCCAGAAGCGCCATTCGCTACACCGATTCTGGCGGCAGCGGCTGGAACCGCATATGCCTTTAACGAAGCGCGCGGCCTGGGGGTGGTGATCGTTCATCCGAACGGGTACGAGACGGTATACTGGCATCTGAGCGCACTCGATCCGATCTTCAGCAACGGTAACGGTATCCCGGTTGTCACGGGGCAGCGGATTGGGGTGAGTGGCGCGAGTGGCGTAAGTGGTACGCCACACCTGCACTTTGAGGTGCGCCGCTGGGAAGGCGGCATTCGCAAGCAGGTTGATCCGTATGGCTGGCACGGCCCCGGCCCCGATCCATGCCCGAACTACGCCGGTTGCGCTGCCAGTGAGTGGCTGTGGCATCCTGATCTGATCGGAACGTATGACTTTACCCCACCCGATTACCCGGCACAACCGGTTGATACAACTCCACCAATCGGAACACTGTGGGTCTCACCTCCAGATGATCTGTTGCTGGCAGTCACGTTCGATGGTCATCCGGCGCAGACGGTTGGACAAGGGCTACCTCAGGTGAGCGGAACGTTGCGCTTCGCGCCAGGACGTTTTGGTCAGGCACTGATCAGCGACGACGCCGAGATTGCGTTCCCAACCACCGGTAATTTCAATCCCGACCAGGGCACTATTAGTCTGTGGGTGGAAGTTCCGACAAGCTGGTCGGCCAACAGTCTCAACCGCCATTATCTCTGGGCAACCAGCGCCGAACCGACAGGGGCGCCGGTCTATACCGGCACATTGGCGCTGCGTCGCGACCGGCTCGGTCCAAACAACAGCGCCCAATGGACATTCTGGACAGTCGGTGATGTGACGAGCGGCGAAGATCTGCTGAGTGTGCCGGATACGTTGCCCGCAGGATGGCACCATTTTGCGGTAATCTGGGACGCAACTAGCGGCACGAAAGTGTTGTACATCGACGGCGAGCGCGTGGCCGAGCGCAACAATGCGGTCTTGCCTGTTATGACCGGCGGCCTCATACATCTTGGTCGATTTAGCAGCGGCGGCGCCGCAGCAGGAGTCAAGCTTGATGAGCTGGCCGCGTTTGATCGCCCGCTCACAGAAGAAGAAATTGCCGTTCTGGCGAGCGCGCCACCATTGACCCTGGAACAGCGCCAGCTCAACGGGCAAGGTATTCGTATTGATACCAACGCCATCGATGACAATGGCAGCATTGCCGCTGTCATTCTCGGTATTAACGGTGAGCTGAGCGATCCATTGCCTTATTACGATAGTTATCGCTGGAGTCTGCCACCGATTGAGGGTAGCCACGTGGTCGAGGTGCATTACCTGGATCGGGCCGGCAACACGACCATCGTCACTCAAACTGTGCAACTCAATTTGCCGCCACAGGTCGAAGTACACACAGCCCAGATCGAAGACGATTTGATCAGCATTCAGATCACAGCCTTCGATCAGCATCAGCCATTAGAGATGCAATTTAGCGCAACGCCAGATTTTGCCGATGCGACCTGGATACCATTCCTGCCGGAAGTGCGTTGGCGGTGGGGGGAAACGGAAACACGCCGGCTGTTTGTCCGCTTGCGCGACGCGACCGGCCTCGTTACCGAACCGATTGCCATTAATGCGCCGACCCATGCGGTATTCGTGCCGTTCCTGGCTCGTTGAGCATTATGGGGCGCGGTAGCTTCCTGCAATAAGGCGCAACATTCCTCTGTTTACGCTGCACACCGCATGGCTTGATCGCGCTCTGCCTGACCGGATTGAAGTTCGGATAGTGAGCAGTTGAGCCAATCAACGGTCATCACCGCTTGTTGCGGGTAACCAGAACCGAGCCGATACCGGCATCATCGCCGAACAAGCCATTCGATATTTTCCGGGAGACTGTTAACTTTGGCGAATGATCGAGGTTACCCCTCATAACCGTTCGCTGTGATCATACACCGGCTTAATCTCGCCATCATCTTTGCTTAACAACCATCATCTATATTAGTAGATGCAAGTGTCCGCTTTGAGGAGGAATAGCACTATGCATCTTCGGGTATTGACCATGATCGTCGCCATCGCACTCTTAGTCAGTGCGATCAGTCCCGTATCTGCGCTGGCCACGTCCGCTGCGCCGGTTTTTACGCTGCGCGCCACGTACACAACCGGACTGGGTAGCCTTTCTGGAGAAACCGTTGCCTTTGGCCGCAATCGGATGTACGTTACCAACAGTGTTGGAAATTCGCTCGATATTGTTGATCTCAGTAACATCGATGCTCCGAGTCGCATTACCCGGATCGACCTTTCACCATATGGCGCCGGGCCGAACAGTGTGGCCGCGCGCGGCAATCTGGTCGCGGTTGCGGTTGAAGCCGATCCGAAGACTGATCCAGGCAGCGTAGTCTTTTTCAATCCGGATGGCAGGTATCTCAACCACGTTCGAGTCGGTGCGCTGCCTGACATGCTCACCTTTTCCCCCAATGGTCGCCTGTTGCTGGTCGCCAACGAGGGCGAACCGAACGATACCTATACTATCGACCCGTATGGCACGATCAGCATTATTCCGGTCAGTGGCAACATTCGCCGTCTGCGTGACCACGATGTCATCCACATCGGTTTTAGTGAATTTGAAGTTGGCGGTGCGTACCGTGATCAATTCGATCCGGCAACTCGCATCTTTGGGCCAACCGCCAACGATCCCGATGCAGTGCAGAAGAATCTCGAGCCGGAATACATCACAGTGACTGCGGATAATCAGTTTGCATATGTAACGCTGCAAGAGAACAATGCGATCGCGAAGATCGATCTGCGCTTCTTCTGCGTTGAATGGGTGCGGTCGCTGGGTTTGAAGGATCACAGCATCGCCGGTCACGGATTAGATGCCAGCGATCGCGATAGCGCTATCAACATCACTACCTGGCCGGTCTTTGGTATGTATCAACCGGATGCAATTGCCACGTACAAAGTGCGTGGACAGACCTATCTGGTCACGGCCAACGAGGGTGATGCGCGCGAGTACAGTGGCTTTAATGAAGAGATTCGCGTGGGATCGAGTCGGTATCAGCTCGACCCGACGGTATTTCCGAATGCAACATCATTGAAAGTGAATGCAGCGCTGGGTCGTCTTACCGTGAGCAACGCGAGTGGCGATATTGACGGCGATGGTGACTTTGATCAGATTCACGTCTTTGGTGGCCGTTCGTTCTCGATCTGGGATGCTGAAGGGCGCCTGGTTTTCGACAGCGGCGATCAGATCGAGCAGATTGTGGCAACGACCTATCCGACGTTCTTTAACAGCAATAACGATGAGAACAATTTCGATAGTCGAAGCGATAACAAGGGGCCTGAACCGGAAGGGCTGGCGATCGGCAGAATCGGTCAGCGCGCGTATGCGTTTGTTGGGCTTGAACGCCAAGGCGGCGTGATGATTTTTGACATCAGCACGCCCAATGCGCCGGTTTTTGTGCAATACATCAATAATCGTGACTTTGGTGGCGCGAGCGTTGGTCCAGATAGCGGGCCAGAGATTGTGACGTTCGTTCCGGCCAATCGTAGCCCAAGCGGAAGGGCGCTGGTGCTGGTGGCTAACGAGGTTAGTGGTACGGTTAGTGTGTATGAAGCTGATCGGTGATAGGCGATAGGCGATAGCCGATAGGCGATAGTTGATAGGCGATAGCCGATAGGCGATAGCTGATAGGCGATAGCCGATAGGCGATAGCTGATAGGCGATAGCCGATAGGCGATAGCTGATAGGCGATAGCCGATAGGCGATAGCTGATAGGCGAT
>NZ_CAKZNK010000076.1 GCF_937129525.1 uncultured Chloroflexus sp.
TACTGGTATTCAGGTCATTTCGTCAGGCAGGGAACAAACCCATACGCGGCATATTTTGCGCGTCAACAACCGCAAATACCGGTCTCCTATCTTGATGGCAAGGTCGTTACTGCGCAACCTGTCGGGCAGCCTGGTCTGACCACCGTTCCGGCAAATACCGCGCCAATAGTGTTGTTGTTGTCGCTTTTTTCGTTCTTTTCCTGGCCGCTTGCGCAAAGTGGATGGTTTATCATCAATCTGCTACTGGCACTGGCAATTCCATTGATGATTGTTCGATTGTGGTTGTATAACACTTGTGCTAACAGAAAGATACTAACAGCCGTTATGATGTTTTGTCTCTGGTTACTTCCGCCTGCTCAATCGGCGATAGTTGTTGGTCAAACGACCTTGTTCGTATTTGCGCTTATGCTGGTTGCCCTCGCGATGGCAGATAAAAACTGGGCTCTATCAGGTCTTGCGCTGGGAATAGCATTGTCGAAGTATTCGTTGGCGCTGCCCGTCTTCATCTTTTTGCTCTTAAGGCGACGTTACGCAGTTGTCGGGGTGTCGCTGGCTGTTCAGGCGCTTGGGTTGTTGGGATTGGCGTTCTTGACGAATGTCTCGCCAGGGCAAGTGTTGCATGAATATGTTCTTATGATGAATCTTCATTCTTCTTTTGAAGGTATACACTTGTCATACTCGATAGGAAGATTAATGCTAGATGCGCGTTTAATGCCGGCTTTTCTAACTTCAGCGCTCTTCACTCTGCTGGTCTGGGCGCCGCTTGGGCTCTGGTTGCGACGCTATTTTGCCAGCTTGCCAGCCGATGTAATGGCTTTCGCCGAAATGCATATCTTTACAATTCTCTCGCTCTGGACGCTTTTGGTTGCATATCATCGCCACTATGATGCGGCGCTTTGGATTATATTTATCGGTTTAATTTTGCGCGGACTGGAATTCAATCACTGGCAGTTGTCGCGCAGATGGCGCTGGACACTGGCGCTATTCGTCGCAATCCTTTATTTTGTCAGGCCGTATTCAATAATGTCTGCTATTTTACCGGACAGTCTGGACAGACTATTTTTTGTGTGGGAGTCTTTGTGGGACGTTCACATTACTGTTAATTTACTCTTGAGTCTGATCTTGACAGTCATCCTGCTCTATCGTCTTTCCGCAGTTCAGTCGCAAAAGCATGCCAGGGGTCTCTTATGATTATCTACACCATCGCTATGCCGACACCTCACTCGCATCTATTTCATGTGCGGATCGATCTGACCCGTAACGAAACTGGCGAGGTCTTGCTGTCGCTGCCGGCCTGGACACCCGGTTCGTACATGATCCGGGAATTTTCCCGCCACGTGCAGGAGTTTCAAGCCGTTGATGGCGAGGGCGCTCCATTGCCCTGGCGGAAAGTGCGCAAAGATTGCTGGCAGGTTGATGCCGGCGCCGCCACTCACATTGTCGTGTCGTATAAGGTTTATGCGTTTGATTTGACCGTGCGCACCAGCCATCTTGATGGCACACACGGCTACTTCAACGGAGCCAATGTGTTTATGTATGTTCACGGGCATACCCACGAGCCATTGACGCTCCATGTTGATCCACCCGCTGGCTGGCAGGTGACGACCGGTCTCACTCCATTGCCGCCTGACCCTGCCCTTCCCCAACGCGCTTCCTTTCAGGCCGCCGATTACGATGAGCTGGTCGATTGCCCGGTAGAATGCGGCACTCACCGTCTGCTTTCTTTTGTAGTCGATGAGATTCCGCACCGTATTGCGATCTGGGGGCGCGGCAATGAAGACGAAGGCCGGCTGCTTGCCGATACTCAACGAATTGTCGAAGCGCAGCGCTCGTTTTTTGGGAGTCTGCCCTATCGTGACTATACCTTTATCGTTCATCTCACCGATGGTCGTGGTGGTGGATTAGAGCATCGCAATAGCGCGACTAATATGGTTGACCGGTGGACGTTTGGGGATCAATATGAGCGTTATCTGAGCCTCACTTCACACGAATTGTTCCATGCCTGGAATGTGAAGCGCTTGCGTCCAGCCGTCCTCGGCCCATTTGATTATCAAAACGAGAATTACACTCGCCTGCTCTGGCTGGTTGAAGGCGCGACCAGCTATTACGATGATCTGCTGCTGGTGCGGGCCGGTCTGATGAGCGAAGAACGTTATTTGCAAAAGCTGGCGGACGAGATTGTTCAGTTGCAGAGCCAGCCTGGTCGCCGTTTGCAGAGTCTTGAGCAGAGCAGCTTCGACGCCTGGATCAAATTCTATCGTCCCGACGAAAATAGCGTAAACTCGGGCATATCGTACTATCTCAAAGGTTCCCTGGTCTGCTGGATCTTCGACATGGCAATCCGTGCCCGCACCAATGGCGAACGCAGCTTCGATGACGTGATGCGCTATCTCTATCAACGCTACCCTGTTGAAGGGCCGGGGATTCCCGAAGAGGGAGCCGTTCTGGCGGCTATCGAAGCAGTCGGTGGCGCTGATGGCGGCCTGCGTGAGCTGTATGCCCGTTATGTGAGCGGAGTTGATGAACTCGATTATGCAGCGGCAGCGGCTGTGGTTGGGCTTGAACCGCGCTGGCAGTATCGGCGTCCCCGCGCTGATGGGCAACCGCCAGCCTGGTTGGGCATCAACTGGCGTAAGCAGGGTGAGCGAACCCTGGTAGCCTCGGTGCGGAGTGATGGGCCGGCGTATGCGGCCGGCGTATATGCCGATGATGAACTGGTAGCGTTTGATGGCTGGCGCGTAAATGAAGATCGTCTCAATCAGCGCTTGCTAGAACGGCGACCGGGTGATACCGTCCGCCTGACCCTCTTCCGCGGCGATGCGCTGATTGAAGTTGCCGTGACATTAGCCGTCGCGCCATATGATATGCTATCACTTGTGCCGGTGGCAGCGCCAACGGCTGATCAGATTCGGATGCGGGCGGCGTGGCTTGGTCAGGCAGGGTCGCGCGCGTGACCTTCCTCTTTAGATGTATGCAAGATGGCAATGACAACAACCGAAACGCTTAAAGCAATGGCGGCGGCGGCAGCAGTGGCGCTGGTGCAGCCGGGTATGGTAATTGGCTTAGGATTCGGCAGTACGGCGGCGTATGCTACCCGTATGATCGGTGAGCGGCTGGCGAATGGTGAACTGCGCGATATTGTTGGCGTGCCATGCGCTGAAGGAACGGCAAAGCTGGCCCGGCAGGCGGGTATTCCGCTTACGACGCTTGATGAGGTAAATGAGGTTGATCTGACTATCGACGGCGCCGATGAGGTTGATCCGCAGATGGCGTTGATTAAAGGTGGCGGTGGCGCTCTGCTGCGCGAGAAGATGGTAGCCCAGGCCAGCCGTCGGGTTGCCATCATCGTCGATGAGAGCAAACTGTCACCGGCGCTTGGCACCCGGTTTGTGTTGCCGGTTGAGGTGGTCGATTTTGGCCAGCGCGCGACTGCGCGCTGGCTTGAGTCCCAGGGCGGGAGCGTTCGTTTACGACTACGCGCCGATGGTCAACCCTTCCGTACCGATCAGGGTAACCTGATCCTCGATTGGGCTTGCGGCCCGATCACCGATCCGGCTGCCCTGGCCGACCGGCTGGCAGCGCGGGCCGGAATCGTCGAACACGGTTTGTTTGTGGGTCTGGCAACCGATCTGTTTGTGGCCGAACCAATGGGTGTGCGGCATTTGATGCGCTCAGAGTGCGGTACAATAACGCGGAACATGTAGTTGCTCAGAGATGGCTGTTCCTGGCCTGTTCCGCCTGAGGGGATGCCATTCGCTGTTCCCGTAGAAGCTGCGCCTGGCTCCTGGCGACGCGCAATGACATGTAACGACATCATTCCGCATCTGCGCAGGAGGTCGATGCAAAGCAGGCGCTATTCTGGAGTACTATGCGGCTCGCACCTTCAATTCTCACGGCTGACTTTACTCGTCTGGGCGAGCAGATAGCGGCTGCCTGTGATGCCGGTATCGACTGGATCCATCTTGACGTAATGGATGGCCGCTTTGTGCCAAACATCAGCTTTGGCCCGCTGGTGGTGCGTTCACTGCGGCCCCTGGCCGACCGGTACGGCGCAATCCTCGATACGCACTTAATGATCGTCGAGCCAGAGCGCTATCTGGCTGATTTTGCTGCCGCTGGCGCCGATCTGATCACGATTCATGCCGAGGCGACACCCCATGTGCATCGCGCAATTCAGATGATCCACGATCTGGGTAAAAAAGCCGGTGTTGCCATCAACCCGGCGACCCCGTTAAGTATGGTCGAAGAGGTGATCGATCAGGTTGAGCTGATCCTGGTGATGACGGTCAATCCCGGCTTTGGCGGTCAGGCGTTCATCCCGACAGTGTTGCCCAAAGTGCAACGATTGGCTACCCTGGTTGGCGAGCGTCCGGTCGAGATCATGGTCGATGGCGGTATCAATGCCGCCACGATTGCCTCTTGTGCCGCTGCCGGAGCCACTGTAGCGGTGGTTGGTTCGGCAGTGTTTGGCTCACAACCGATTCCGACCGCTATTGCCACGCTGCGCGCAGCATTGGCAGAAGCGCATCAGCCCGGTTAGAATCGCAGGTGTCACGCCGGGTTGATAAAGTCTATACATTGTCGGGGATGGCGTAGGCAAGCGCAATCAAAGAGTCCGCTTGCGCGAGACTTGCGTCGACCAGAAATACCTCGCTGGCGACAGCTTGACTTTGCGCAGACAGACCTTGATTGCGACAGGATCAACGGCAACACTTCGTATATAAGGAATTATTCTCATTTGCAACACATGATTTACAGGTGAAGTATGTATCTGGCCGGAGACATCGGCGGCACCAAGACGATTCTTGCCTTGTTTGATCAGGCTTCCGGGCCGCATCACCCTCTATTTGAGCAAATCTTTCCCAGCGCCCAATACCCCAGTCTCACTGCTATCGTGGCCGAGTTTCTGGCCCAACATCCGGCGCCAATCGCCGGCGCTGCTTTCGGCGTGGCCGGGCCGGTCGTGGCCGGTCGCGCCAGTATCACAAATCTGACGTGGACGATTGATGCCGGTGAGTTGAGCGCAGCTCTCGGGGGCGCGCCGGTGCGACTGCTCAACGATCTCGAAGCGATTGCGCAGGCTGTGCCGATTCTCGAGGCTACCGATCTGGCAACCCTCACCGCTGGAGCGCCGGTAGCCGGTGGCGCGATTGGCGTGATCGCGCCCGGCACCGGTCTAGGAGAAGCATTTCTGACCTGGGATGGCACTCGTTACCGGCCTCATCCTTCGGAAGGTGGGCACACCACATTTGCGCCGCGCAATCAGATCGAAAAAGACCTGCTCGATTACCTGCATCAACGCTTCAGTCACGTCAGTTACGAGCGCGTTTGTTCCGGGATCGGTATTCCCAATCTGTATGCCTTCACGCGCGATCGCCTCCTCCAACGCGAAACACCGGCTGTCGCCGAGCAACTGGCAGCGGTTGCCGACCCAACGCCGGTCATCGTCCAGGCGGGAATGGCAACAGAAAACATGTGTCTGGTTTGCCGGACAACGTTAGAACTGTTTGTTGACATTCTGGCTGCCGAAGCCGGTAATCTGGCTCTGAAAGTGTTGGCGACTGGCGGCATCTATATCGGCGGTGGCTTACCGCCGCGCGTGCTACCACTGATCCGGCGTGAACGCTTCTTGCACATCTTCCGTGACAAGGGGCGTTTCAGTGAGTTACTGGCTCAAGTGCCCATTCATGTCATTCTAGAGCCAAAAGCTGGCCTGCTCGGAGCGGCGGCGGCAGCGATGGCTTGACGACCCTGATTAATTAGTGTATAAATAACACTAAAACCGAATGGGAGAAAGGCGCAACCATGCAGGATGAACGTCCGGTACCCTACGACATCAGCAAATACCCATTACCGGCGGTAACCGTTGATGTAGTCATCTTCAGCTTAATCAACCGCGCGTTGCACGTCTTGCTGGTGCAGCGCAAGCGTTGGCCGTTCGAGGGGCGATGGGCAATCCCCGGGGGGTTCATCCGGCTAGACGAATCGCTGGAAGAGGCTGCGCGGCGCGAACTCGAAGAAGAGACAGGAGTGCGCGATGTCTATCTCGAACAACTCTACACCTTCGGTGACGTGCAACGCGATCCTCGTCACCGCGTGATCAGCGTCGCCTACATCGCTCTGGTGCGCGCCGATGCCCAGACCATCCGTGTGAGCGACGAAAACAGCGACGTGCGCTGGTTTCCGGTCGATCAACTTCCGTCGCCACTGGCCTTCGATCATGATCAGATTTTAGCTTACGCTCTCTCGCGGCTGCGTTCGAAACTCGAATACACCACGCTGGCCTTTCAACTGTTGCCCGAACTCTTCTCGATCCTCGAACTGAAGCACATTTACGAGCAGATTTTGGGCGAAAAGCTCGATAAGGGCAATTTCTATCGCAAGATCAAAGAGGCGGGCATTCTCGAAGAGACACCCTACATGCGCGAGGGACGTGGCCGCCCGACACGCCTGTGGCGTTTTCGCCGCAATCGACCCGGCGATAAACAGTTTGTCTTTCGCTGGCGAGAAGATCGGCGCGAGAGTTAGCCACTCTCGCGCCAATTTTGTCAGCCGAGACCGCAGAGGGATTATCGCCTATCGGCTATC
>NZ_CAKZNK010000077.1 GCF_937129525.1 uncultured Chloroflexus sp.
CCAGCGGCGAGCAGTGACGTGCCGGCGTGGTTGCAAGAGGCGCCAGCGGCGAGCAGTGACGTGCCGGCGTGGTTGCAAGAGGCGCCAGCGGCGAGCAGTGACGTGCCGGCGTGGTTGCACGAGTCTTCTGCCGCTAAAGTTGACACTCCCGATTGGTTAACAGCCGATGTTTCTGCGGAGGCTATGCCCTGGTTGCAGGCTGAGCCGGATAACTTGCCGGCAATGTCTGAACTGCCGCCAACGACAAGTTCAACCAGTGATGAATTCTTTAGCGGCGCTGAATTGCCGCCATGGTTGCGCGCGTCACCAGAACGAGCTGTGATTGAAACGGCTGCTGTGCCCTCATTGAGCTGGTTGCAACGTCTCGGCAGTCGGGAAGCCGAACTCGAAGAAGCTGTGGTTGCTGTCCCTGAGATCGAAGTGGTGAAGCCACCGCTACCGTCTCCTGCGCCGCGCACACCCGATCAGATAGCAGCAATCACTCTTCTGGAACAACTGATTCAGTCGCCGTTGCCGGCTACTGCCCCGACGGCTGAACCGGTTGTCGTTCACCGACGCCTGCCCGCGCTTGAACAGTGGCTGGCATGGCTCTTATTCGTCGCGATTCTGATCGGCATTCTGGCGCCGGGTTTGATAGCGCCATCGTTCAATCAGTCACAACCCACACCGCCAGCAGTTGCCCTGAGCGAACACATTGCTAATCTGGACAGCGATGATGTCGTCCTGGTTGCCTACGAATGGGGAGCGCAGCGTGTAGCTGAGTTGCGCCCGCTTGAGCAGGCCTTAATTGACCAGTTAATCGTTGATCGAACACGCTTAATCGTCGTGAGTACCGATCTGCAAGGAGCAGTGCTTTCGCTTGATCTGATCGGTCCACTGCGAGCGGCTGGTTACAACAACGAAAATGGTGTTATCTTTGGCGGGCGCGATTATGTGATACTGGGGTATCGACCGGGTGGCGAACTGGCACTGCGGAGTCTGGCAACTGACCTGCGCGCGCAGTTGCGTCGTGATTATACTGGTCAAGATGCGACTGCCGGTTTGCTGGCAACGCGGCCCGATGGTTCACCCCGTATTCAAACGCTGGCCGATCTGTCCTTAATAGTGGTGATGGCCGATCAGTCGCAAGATGTGCAGGCATGGATGGAGCAGATCCATAGCGCAGCGCCGGAGGTTCCAATCGCCTTCTTGCTGCCGCAAGAGGTTTATCCACAGGTGCTACCATATCTGCGCCTGCCGAACGTGTACGCAGTGGCCGGTCAGCGCGGCGCCAGCGATCTGAGAATGGCCAGTTCAGTTGGTGAAACTGCGACTGCAATGGTTGCATACCAGAGTTGGGCGACAATTGTGTTTGTAGTCGTGCTGGCGCTAGGCGGAATAGTCCTGCTAGTGAATCGGTTGCGGTCAGCAGTGCGAGGAAAAGCTTAATGGATATTGCAATCAACCTGATACCGGTGCTGCTCACTCTGCTGGTTTTCAGTCGTGTGATTGGCGATACGCCAGCATTTCGGCTCGCGCAATACCTCTTTGTTGGCGTAGCCCTTGGTTACGCTATTGTCGTCATCTATCATCAAGTGCTGCGTCCAGCGGTGATCGATCTGCTGGCGGTCAGTGGACAGCCGGCACTGGTAACATTTCGCCTCATTCCATTTGTGCTGGCAGCGCTTTTGTTGACCCGCGTCAGTGGTCAGCAGACCAGTTCCTGGTTAGCCAATCTTCCGCTGGCATTAGTGTTTGGCGTTGGCGCGGCGCTGGTGGTTGGTGGCGCGCTGATCGGTACCATCCTGCCCCAGGTACTCGATGCGACCCGGTCGGATCTGTCCTCGCCTGCTGCAATTATCGGCAGTATTGTATTGGTGCTTGGCTCCATTGCAACACTGCTATCGTTTTCATTGACCCAACCACCCGATCTGGCTCGTCGGCGCTGGCTCGTCATCGTTGCTCAGGTTGGGCGCTGGGTGTTGTTGGTTGCGTTTGGCTTCTTCCTGGCCGGTAGCATCGGTTCGTATCTTGCGGCCCTCAATGAGCGAATCGTGTTTGTGGTGGAATGGGTGCGCGCTGCACTGAATGTGTAGACCGCAAGGAAATAAGGCATGGCTGATAACGCGCGCGCGGTGCTGGTCGCAGAAGTTGGTAGTGTGACGACAAGGGTCTCGCTGATCGATCAGGTCGATGGCGAGAGTCGTCTGATCGGGCAAGCAGAGACGCTGACCAGCCGTGAATTGCCGTATCAAAATATCTTTTTCGCCATCCAGGAAGCTACTGCGCAGTTGGCCGATTTGACGAGCCGGCAATTGTTGCGCGAAGGACGCTTGCTGATCCCGCAAACCAATGCCGGTGATGGGATCGATGCCGTCGTCATTGTGGCCTCGGCGCTCGAACCGTTGCGTGTGGTTGTGGCGGCGATTGCTGCCGATGTCTCGGCGCGCAGCGCTCTCCACGCAGTCCGTGGTGTGCCCGGTGTGGTGCTGGCAGTGGTGACGCTTGATGATACACTGGGGCGTCCGCCAACGACCGATGGCCAATCCTGGTTGGAACGTCAGCTCGAAACTCTATTACCGCTCTCGCCTGATGTGATTGTGGTGACCGGTGGGGTAGAGGGTGGTGCGGTGGAAAGCGTTAACCGCCTCGCGCATCTGGTCAATCTGAAATTACTGTTCGATGAGACGATGGGCGCTCAGTTACCAACTGTCATCTATGCTGGTAACACCGCCGCGCAAGCGCAGATCCATACAGCGCTCCAGGGACGCACTTGCGAATTGCTTACCGTATCCAATGTGCGTCCGGCGCTGGATCGAGCGGTGCTGGAACCGCTTCGACAAGTGTTGCTGGCGCGCTATGCCCGTCAGTTGACCGATCTGCCTGGTCTCAATCAATTCCAGGATGCGCGTCCGATTTTGCGCACCGTTGTCGAGTCTCAGTATGTGATGGCTCGCTTCCTGGCCGAGCGGCAACAACAGCCCGTCTTGTGTGTCGATGTGGGCGCGACAACGACGACCCTGATCGCTGCTGCGCCAGGCACTGTTCACGCTGCCATTCATGGCGTGCAGGGCCTGGCCTACGGCGCAGGCAACTTGCTCAGCGCAGTTGGACCGGCGGCAATTGCGCGCTGGCTACCTTTTGCAATTGATGAAACTGAACTGATCGAGCGCGTACTCAATCGGGTACTGCGACCACAGATGATACCGGCGAGTCGCGAAGATTGTTATCTCGATCTGGCGCTTGCCCGTGAGGCCCTGGCTGCTGGCCTGGCGTCTCTACGTGATGAAACAACATTGTTTGAGTATAGTCGCCTGTTTGTCAGTGGTGGGCCATTCATTCATGCGCCGCATCCCGGTATGGCGCTACTGGCTTTGCTTGATAGCTTGCAACCAGGCAATGACATACCTGGCCTGTTGTTACACGTCCATCTCGATACTCTGAGCCTTTTGTCAGTGTGTGGCGCCCTCGCTGCGCTAAACGCCGATGCTGCGCTGGCGGTATGCGATCGCGATCTGTTGCCGAACACCCCGTTAGCGACCTGTATTGTTTTACAAGGAGCCGGTCATCCTGGTGAACCGGTGGCTGAGGTCGAGTTGATCACTGTCGGCGGTGAGAGCGAACGGATTGAGGTTTTTCACGGTACATTGGCTCGCCTGCCGTTGCCACCGGGTCGTTACGCTCAGGTCAAAGTGAAACCGATGGCTGGCGTCCAGGTAGGCCGTGATCGCCCCGGCGAGCCGGTAGAAAGTGATCCGGCTGAAGTGCCGGGTAGCCTGCTCGGTCTGGTCATTGATGCGCGTGGTCGGCCACTGGCACTACCCAATCAAGGAGCTGAACGGCGACGGGTACTGTGGTCGTGGCTACGCGCGGTAGGGGCCGAGCGTAGCGACAGTCCGTATCCAGAACCCGATTTGACACCGTCACCATCTGATGGAAGGTCGGTGCCAACCGATACAGCGCCAATGCCGATAGTGGTCGAACCGACGCCAGCGGCGCCGAAACCGCGTTGGCGTTTGTTTGGTCGGCGCGCGCCCAAATAACCATCGCAACGGTAGGGACGCAACATCGCGCCCAGACAACCATCGCAACGGTAGGGGCGCAACATCGCGCCCAGACAACCATCGCAACGGTAGGGGCGCAACATCGCGCGCTTTTAACGTCCCTCGATGCGGATCGGGTTCGGTGCATTCCCGTGAACCGACGCAATATCGCGCGCTTTTAACGTCCCTCGATGCGGATCGGGTTCTGTTCACCCCGAAAACCGGCGCAATATCGCGCGTCTCCGGTTGATTGATTACCGGTCATTCACCATTTACCAGGTCAGCCATCACCCTGGCAAAAGCCTCGCGGGTTGGGCGCAACCGCGACTCCGGCAACGCTGCGATAGGAGTTGGCCCGATCCGAAATATCTCGGCCAGCGTTGGCCGGCGTTCGTTAAAATAGATTAACCCGGTCACAAACTCGTTTGCCGCGCGCGCCTGTTCGAGCAGAGCGAGAGCTGCTAACCGGTCAGATGGATCGTGATCGCGATTGAGTTTACGTAATCGAATGACAGGCCCATCGTGCAGTTGCACATCGCGTACCTCGCCCGGTTCGTACTCGATTGAAACCTCTTCGTAGTGTGGAATGAAGCTGATGTCGTGCAATGGCGACTCGTAAGTTTTGCCGTATGTGTAACTCTTGGTCGATCGATCATGGTTATTGAAGGTCACGCACGGGCTGATCACATCAATCACCGCTGCGCCGTGGAAATTAAATGCCGCCTTGATCAGTTCGCGCACCTGTTTGGCGTCGCCGGCAAACGAACGGGCAACGAAGCCACAACCGGCCAGGATAGCTTCAGCGCAAACATCGATCGGCGGTAACTGATTGATGCCGGCGTGTTTCAGCTCTTGCCCTTCGTCGGCAGTGGCCGAAAATTGACCTTTGGTGAGTCCGTAGACACCGTTATTTTCCACAATGTACACGATCGGTACATTTCGGCGCAGCAAATGAATAAATTGCCCCAGGCCGATACTGGCCGTGTCGCCATCGCCGCTTACCGCCAGTGGTCGCAGCGTGTGGTTAGCCAAATGCGCGCCGGTCGTCACAGATGGCATCCGTCCGTGGAGTGAGTTGAATCCGTGTGAGCGACCGAGAAAGTAGGCTGCTGACTTACTCGAACAGCCAATGCCGCTCATGCGAATGACAGTATGCGGTTGCAGGGAAAGCTCGAAAGCAGCGGCAATGATCTGACTGGCAACCGAGTCATGACCGCAACCGGCGCAGAGAGTCGAAGGCGCGCCGCGATAGTCGGCTTTGGTCAGGCCAATTGCGTTGATTGTCTGTTGAGTCATAAATAGTTCCTCAGTCGTGAACGCAGAGCTGTCGCTACCTGATCACTGGCGTCAGTTCACGCATCTGCTCGAGAGACATCACAACCTGATCACGGACGAACGGCGCCGTGAGTGGCCATCCATCGCACCAGGCCACCGATCCCAGGCGAGTGGCGTAGGTCGGGCAGTGAAGCTGGAGCAACTGGCGAAGCTGACCATCATGGTTTTGCTCGATCACGATGCAGTGCTGGTGACGGGCAATGAAATCGGTCACTTCCGGGCCAGCCGGCAGCGCCCGCACTCGCATACTGCTGGTAACAATGCCGGCAGCGGCCAGCAGATCACGCGCTTCTTCAATTGCCGGCGCCGTTGAGCCGAAACCGATCAGCCCTACCGTCGCCTGTGGATTGAGGTCGATTACCGGTCGTGGAACCAGCCGGCGCGCAGTTTCGTGTTTGCGCCAGAGGCGGGCCATATTGCGTTGCCAGTCTTCTGGCCGCTCACTGTACATATTGCGTTCATTATGGCCAGTGCCCCGGCTGAGCGTTGCCGCCAGTGGGTGCGGGTTACCGGGCAGCGTGCGATAGCCGATCCCGTCACCATCAACATCGGCGAAGCGAGCATACGAGCTGAGTCTGGCCAAATCTTCAGCGCTGAGAACTTTCCCTCGCTGCATTGGCTGTTCCGGGTAACGAAAAGGCTGGCTCATCCAGATGTTCATCCCCAGATCGAGATCGCTGAGCACGAAGACAGGTGTCTGCAACTGCTCGGCGAGATCGAAAGCCAGTTGCGCGTCACTAAAACACTCTTCCATCGAACCCGGCAGCAAGACTACATGGCGCGTATCCCCGTGACCGAGGTAATAGACCGAGAGCAGATCGCTCTGCGCAGTGCGGGTGGGCAGACCGGTTGAAGGGCCGACACGTTGGATGTCCCAGATCACCGCCGGAATTTCGGCGAAGAAGCCAAGACCGGCAAATTCGGTCATTAGTGAAATCCCCGGCCCGGAGGTAGCTGTCATTGCCCGCGCGCCGGCCCAACCGGCGCCGATCACGATTCCCAAAGCCGCAATCTCATCTTCGGCCTGCACGATGGCGCAGGTTGCACCGTCATCCGACGGGCGCAGACGGGGGAGATAGCTTTCCAGCGATTCGATCAGGCTGCTTGAGGGCGTAATCGGATACCAGGCTACTACTCCCACACCGCCCATAATCGCGCCGATAGCAGCAGCGGTATTGCCATCGATCAACATCATGCCGGTGGTAGATTGCATACGGCTAACGCGAAACCGGCCATGGGCTGGCGATGGCTCGCTGGCAGCCCATGCGCGGGCAGCCCGAATGACGGCCAGATTCAGATCGATAGCGCTCGGTTTGCCGCGAAACTGGTAGTTGACTGCCTTGACCAGCGCTTCATCTTCGATGCCTAACAGAGCGGCAAGCGCGCCTACGTAGACCATATTGGCAGCGTATGTGCGCAGACGCTGGCTAACCCCAACTTGATCGACAATCTGGCGCACCGGAAGAGCAAATGGCATAATGTCAGCCCGTCGCGGCTGCCATGGCCCGTCGGCAGGGTAGAGGCAAATACCGCCAGGTGGTAGCTGTGCCAGATCTTCATCGGCTGTGCGTGGGTTGAAGGCGACCAGAATCGGGGTCTCGGCTGGGCGCGCGGTGTAGCCGGCCTGACTGACGCGCAACGTATACCAGGTTGGTTCGCCCTGAATGTTAGAAGGAAAGAGGTTCTTGCCGGATACGGGAATCCCCATCAAGAAGATTGCCCGCATGAGAACCATGTTCGCGGTCTGACTGCCTGATCCATTGACTGTGGCGGCAGTAATGGCGAACTCGTTGACAACAGGTTGGGAAAATTGCATAGCCTCCTCGCAATGCAAGCTCGACGTTGAGCACTGTCGGTATTATACGAGGAGCAACTAGTTTGTGGCAAGTAGGGGCCGGTCGGGCAGCGACGTTTCCCGGTCATGTGCTCTGCCTGCCACGCGCTGCCTGGGTTTCCGGTGGGGTAAAGGAAGCGGGGTGGTATATCATTTCACCCCGCTTCACAATTCTACATCGTGATGCGCTGCGCCAATCACCGCCGCTCAATCAGCGCAGCGCCTGCGTCATTCTTCATTAATCGTAATTCCCAAAATGGTCTCTCCCGGTGTAGCCAGATCGGCTGGATTGCTCGGATCGCGCAGGGGAATGCCATTCACAATGTCTTGCCCTTGAATGACGCGACCGAAGATCGTGTACTGCTCATTGAGCCATGGCGCCGGAGCAGTGGTAATAAAGAATTGTGATCCGGCGCTGTTCGGGTCAGACGATCGGGCCATCGCGACAATGCCTGGCTGATCGAACAGAATCTGGTCGGTAAATTCGGCAGGGATCGTATAACCGGGTCCACCGGTGCCATCACCGTTTGGGTCGCCACCCTGCGCCATAAAATCGGGTAGCACGCGGTGCCAGGTCAGACCGTTGTAGAAGTTCTGGCGGGCAAGAAAGACAAAGTTATTGACCGTCTGCGGCGCAATATCGGGCAACAACTCGATCACGATCTCGCCGCGCGGGGTGTAGATTGTGGCAGTGTACTTTTTGGCCGGATCAATCGTCATTGGTGGCGGGCTATCGTATCGATAGGTGGTGGCCGTTGGCATGACTGACGGCGAGCCGCTCGCCGATGGTGGAGCGCTCGTTGGCGCAGCAGTTGGGGGGGCTGCCGGTATGGTTGGCAACGGCGCAGCGGCTGGTGGCGCCGCGCGACTAATCAGTAGACCGGCTACCAGCCCAAGAATCAGTAACAGAATGGCAATGGCCACAATTCCGGCCAGTGGATTGGTTGGTGATGATGGATGTCCTGTGCTCACGATTCACCTCATAGCGTTTGTCATCTGCCGCAGGCATTATACCGGTGAGCGGGCAGGTATGACAAGCGTTTAAGGAGACAGGTTGACGGGCCATACCGAATAAAGGATTGGGCTTCCCTTGCGTTGCAGTTTGTCTGGTTTGAGCCACGTCTTTTGTAATGAGGAAGTGTCGTTTACATCAGAGCGCCCGTTCCGAATGGGATTGCCGGCGCGTGATGCCTCAAATGCTTTCCGTGCCTTACCGAACGCCAGCGCGCTGGTGGGATGGTGGAAACGGTGCGCTCCTGCGCAGTGCATCACCTGATACCTCATACACGCGCGCCTTTCGTGGCTTAGCGAACGCGATCTGCCCAAGCCGGAGCCGAGCGGGCCAGATCGTGGCGCAATCGCAACAGGGCCAGATCGCCGGCTTTCGCTTCGAGCATCAGGTCGAATGGCGGCAAGCCGCGGCTGGCAGCCAGCAGAGCGAGCGCATCATGGACAACCACGAAATCGGCGTGTTGCCCGGGACGCGGAGGTAATACCCGCGTTGTCCCGTTGCGACCTGTCAGCAGATGGGCCTCACTGCGCTGACTGCTCAGATGGACTTCAGGGCGCGCGGTTGGCGGCCATGTCGCCAGACTCAACCCCAATGCTAACGGTAGACTCCAGCCGTTAGGGTTGTGCAACTGAAAGTGGAGATAGTCGAAGACAATTGCCACACCTGTCTGAGCAGCCAGGGTGAGCAGGGCTGGCAATGAAGGCCCATTGCTGTTATGTTCAACCGTGGTACGCGAGCGCGCATTGAATGATAGCGCTGACCAGCGGCGGGCAAAGCGCATCAGTGCCGCCGGATCGCCGGCGCCAGCGTGGATCACCAGGGTGTGGCTAATCTGACCGGGTTGATCGAGCGCCTCCAGGAGTTGTGCCGCTGTTTCGATGGCCGCAATGGTTTCGGCAGCAATACTGTTATCGGGATGGCTGAGGGTAAGGGCTGGATCGAGGTGCAGCCCAAGACGCAAGCTGAGCGTGTCGACCTGCCCGGCAAGCAGCTCGAGCTGGGTCTGGCAGTCAATCAGATCGGCAGGCGAAAGGCGACGCGGCAGCGCAAACCGGTAAAATCGGATCGCTGTGCGTTCGAGATAGCCGAGCAGATCACCCAGTTGTGTGAGTAGGACGCTCAGATGGGGTGGTGAACCGCCGGCAAGGCCGGGTTGATGGACAGTGCGAACGGCGAAGCCAAGTCGGATCATGCGATTGCTGCATTGTGATTGTCGGTTGATAGAGACTCTTCGGCCAGGTTCAGGTGTTTCCTGACGCGCGTTATCAGTCACGGTGGTGGCTATAGTTCATACTGGTATCAGCATCAAGTGCGTTGTCGTCCCAACAAGCATCGACTACCGCGAAAGCCACGACCAGCGCCAGCGGGCGACTATGCGCCGCTGCATCAGATGTGGACGGTCTGCAACCGCCGAGCCTGACCGCGACGACGCGCCGAGGAGCCGGCACAGACGGTCTGCAACCGCCGGGTCTGACCGCGACGACGCGCCGAGGAGCCGGCGCAGACGGTCTGCAACCACCGGGCCTGACCACGACGACGCGCCGAGGAGCCGGCGCAGGCGGTCTGCAATTGTCCGGCCTGACCGTTACGCTGGAGGCCAGCGGGCGACTATGCGCCGCTGCATCCGATGTGGACGGTCTGCAACCGCCGGGCCTGACCGCGACGACGCGCCGAGGAGCCGGCGCGGACGGTCTGCAACCGCCGGGTCTGACCGCGACGACGCGCCGAGGAGCCGGCGCGGACGGTCTGCAACCGCCGGGTCTGACCGCGACGACGCGCCGAGGAGCCGGCGCAGACGGTCTGCAACTGCCGCACCTGACTGCGACGACGCGCCGAGGAGCCGGCGCGGGCGGTCTGCAACCGCCGGGTCTGACCGCGACGACGCGCCGAGGAGCCGGCGCAGACGGTCTGCAACTGTCCGGCCTGACTGCGACGACGCGCCGAGGAGCCGG
>NZ_CAKZNK010000078.1 GCF_937129525.1 uncultured Chloroflexus sp.
GATAGGCGATAGCTGATAGGCGATAGGCGATAGCTGATAGGCGATAGTCTTTCTGCGTCCTCTGCGATCTCTGCGGTGGTAACAATCGGCGAGAGGGGACTGGTTGCGCTGTGAGAGGGTAGGGGCGCAGCAGCGCTGCGCCCCTACTGCGGTTGCGGCGGTTTGTGAGTCGGTGTGGTGGGTGATTGGGCTGGTGGATTTTGCTCTTGCCCTGCTGTAATCGTTCGTGTACAATGCCTGCGGTTTATCAAAACGTCTCGTGGCGCGCTGAGAGCTATGTCGATGTCTGTGGCGGGTAAACGGCGCTGGACGCCTACTGTTGAACAATTTGCTTATGTGGTAATCGCGGCGCTGGCGATCACGAGCCGGTTGTGGGGGTTGGGTGATCGCGCCTTGCATCACGATGAAACGCTGCACGCGGCCTATTCCTGGTATCTGTTCAGCGGTCGCGGCTATATGCACGATCCGCTTTTGCACGGGCCGTTGCTCTACCACCTCGGCGCGCTGACCTTTTTTCTGTTTGGCGATAATGATACGACGGCGCGGTTGAGCGCTGCGCTGTTTAGCATTGGACTGACGCTTAGTCCGCTGTTGTTGCGACCGGTGATTGGGCGGCTGGCGGCGCTGGTGGCCAGCGTTTATCTGCTCATCTCGCCAGTGTCACTGTATGTGGGGCGCTTTTTCCGGCACGATATTTATTCGGTCGTTTGCGAGATACTGGTTTTTATAGCTATCGCGCGCTATGCGCTCGATCCGCGTCCACGCTGGCTGTATCTGGGCGCAGCGGCGCTGGCGTTGATGTTGACCAATCAGGAGACGACGTATCTCTACGTCTTGATCTTTGCTCTGCCGCTCGCGGCAATCTTTTGCTGGCAGGTGTTTCGCCCAGGGCTGGCTATTGTCGGCGGGTTGGGAGTGGCGCTGGCGCTGCTGATCTTCGTGTTGCCGGGCACGGCAGTGGTTGATGGCGCTCATCACGCGCAACGCGATGCCGGTGGCGCGATTGTGGTTGATCAACCGGGGCCGATCTTTGGCTGGCCGCCGCTGGAAACTGAAGATAACGGTTATGCTCTGCTGGTGCGCAATCGCTCTGATAGCGATGGCGGGCGTAGCGTTTGGGAGAATGGGCTGCGTTATCTGGCCGACATCGGTCGGTTTGTCAATCATCCGGCGATTATTAGCGCCTTGATCGCGCTGACCGGCGCGCTGGCGCTGCTGGTGTGGCTGGTCTGGTTCCGGCGCGACAGGGACGGTTTTACCCCTTGGGAGTCTGCGCTGCAGCGGGGTGAGCCGGCGGCGCTGGTAGCCTCCAGTCTGTTCGTTGATCGGCGCTGGCAGGTGGCGCTGATGATCGCGCTGACCATCTATGCGGTGCTGTTTACCTCTTTTTTCACCAATCTGCTCGGCCTGATTTCAGGTGTGGCCGGCTCACTCCTTTACTGGCTGGCGCAACACAATGTGCAGCGCGGGAGTCAGCCGGGGCATTATTACGCTGTTATCCTGGCAACGTATGAGCCGCTGCTGATGCTTGGTGCGGCGGCAGGATTGCCGCTGGCAATCGTGGCTGCGCGTCGGCGCTGGCCGGAGGCGTTCGCGGTTGGCCTGATTGCCTGGTGGGTCGTGGGCGCGTCTGCAATCTACACCTGGGCGGGCGAAAAGATGCCCTGGCTGACCATTCACATCACGCTGCCGCTCACCCTTCTGTTTGGGTGGACGTTGGCGAAGCTGGTGGCGCTGGCGCAACAGCAGGTGGCAAGCTGGCAGCAAGATCAGGTATTGGCTGCGGAGCTGGCAGTAGCCGAACCGGTTACTCCGGCTGCCACTGACGCTCCCTCATCCGGCGCCGGCGATCTCGCGCCAGCGCCGACGGGCGGATGGCGCTGGCTGGAGGATTGGCAGCCGGGAGCGTTGGGTTTGCCCAAAGGATCGTTGTTCAGTTTTGGCTTGCTCTTTGGTTTAATCGTCAGTCTCGGTTATCTCTTGCTGACAATCACGGTGGCTGCCGGTCCGACTTCGCCCATTCAGCCCTGGCAGGCATTCATCTTTACCCTGACTCTGTTTACGCTGCTGGTGATCGGCGCCGGTCTGCGTTGGGGTTGGACGGTGACGGCAGCAATTGTAGCGATTTGGCTGGCGTTGGGGATTGGGTTCTACACTGCGCGCGCCAGTATCCGCCTGGCCTATCAAACCGGCGATGTCGCCCGCGAGATGATGGTGTATACGCAGACTTCGCCTGATGTGATGCGGATCGCGCGGCGATTGGAAGAGGCGGCGCTGCGGCGCGGCGGCGGCACGCGCCTGCCCGTGATGTACGACAACGAGACGGTCTGGCTCTGGTACCTGCGCGATTGGCCGGGAGCGGTTTATGTGCCGGGGGGACGGCTGAATGGTCCGCCGGCAGCAGAGGTGCAGGCAGTGTTGCTCTTGCAAGAAAATCTCGACCGTTACCCGGAAAATCGCACCTATTTGCAAGATTTTGTGTTGCAGCGTTACCCCCTACGCTGGTGGTTCCCCGAAGACCAGACCTACCGACTGAACGGCAGTTCATTGCTCGACAGGTTATTGCGCAACCCGCTCGATTACGAAGCTTCGGCGCAGCTATGGCGGTATCTGATGTTCCGTCAGCCACCGGCAGGGCTTGGCTCGACCGATATGGTGATTGCGGTGCGGCCAGAACTGGCCCGGCAGATCGGTATCGGACTGGGTGGGTCGCTGCGCATGCCGGAACGGTAGGCCGGTGGCAATCCGATTGCGTGCTCGTTGCGCGTCACGCCGGATCGATTCGTGATATAGTCATCTACAAATTGGCGCCGCCTGACAACATACCGCTATGTCAACACAGACGCTTACAACCGAAACCCTGCTTGATCGGCGATTGCGGATCGGCTGGCTTACCTGGGAAACAGCGCTCTACACGATCATTCTGATCGCCAGCGTGATTGCCCATCTGTGGGGGTTGGAGCGCATGGCGCTTCATCACGACGAGTCGATTCATGCCTGGTCGAGCTGGCGACTCTACAGTGGCGCGGGGGGCTTTTCCTGCTGGAATGGCCTCGACGAGAATGGCAATGCGCGCGGTGGGGTTGTCCACGAAACCTACTGTTACGATCCCGTTTACCATGGGCCGTCACTCTATTTTCTTACGGCGCTGATCTATTTTCTGTTTGGCGATGGCGATGCGCAGGCGCGGTTGCCAATGGCATTGGCCGGGATCGGGTTGGTCGCGTCGGCCTGGTGGCTGCGGCCTTATCTGGGTCGGGCCGGCGCGCTGGTTGCCGCGTTCCTGCTCGGCTTTTCGCCCTCTCTGCTCTACTACACGCGCTTTGCCCGTCACGATGGCCTGATGGTGTTGTGGGAACTGTGGATGGTGATCGGCGCTCTGCGCTGGATCGATACCGGCAGGCGGCAGTGGCTCTATCTCACCGCGCTGGGGTTGACTCTGGCAATTGCGACGCACGAGCTATACTACATTTTGCTCTTCATTTTTGGCATCTTTGTGCTGATGCGCTTGCTGGCTGAGAGCCGGTTTGCCCGCTATCTCAACATCGCGTTGCTGGTCGTTATCGGGCTTTGCGCCGCGCTGATGATCATCAATCCACCACTGCCGTTTGGCCGCGGATTGTATATCGGCGAGAAGGCGTTCCTGGTAGCGTCGGCGCTCGCGCTGGCCTGGCTCTGCCAGCGGTTGTGGCCGCCGGAACCGATCCTGACCGAACGCCTGCGCCAGCTCTGGCGCGAGGAACGCGCCACGCTTTGGACGGCGCTGGCGATTCTGGGTGGCGTGTATCTGGTGCTTTACACCAGCTTTTTCACGTATCTGCCGGGCGCCATTGATGGGATTACTGCCGGCCTGATCTACTGGTTGGGTAGTCAGCAGGATTATGCGCGTGGCGATCAGCCCTGGTACTACTATTTGATGCTGCTGCCGCTGTATGAACCGCTGGCAGTGCTCAGCGGGATCGGTGTGGTGGGGGCGATGATCGTGGCGGTGGCGCGGCGCTGGCTGGCAACTCGACGGGTGGCTAACGCGGCGACAGCCGAGCCGGTGGACGATGGCGATGTCGATACCACGGCCCGGCTGCGCGCGCAAAAACCCTGGCCGCTCTATCCGTTGCTGGTCGTCTTCTGGTTCTTCACCGCGATCATCATCTTTTCCTGGGCCGGCGAGAAGATGCCCTGGCTGGTCGTTCATATGGCGCTGCCGGGAAATCTGCTGGCCGCGTGGGTGATCGGACGGATTATCGATGTTGTCCGACGCGAGCGGGTATCGGCGCGGATCTGGTTGATTCCGCTGATCGTGATCCTGTTATCAGTGGCGGTTGGCGTGGCGTTCTGGCGGTTGAGCAGCGGCGAGCAGAGCGCATTGTTGCAGGCGATTATCCCACTGCTGATCGTGTTTGGCCTGATCTACGCCTTGCTCACTCTGCTCGGGCAGTTGGGTGGACGGGCAACGCTGGCGGCAGTGAGTTTGACCGTGGCGCTGGCGCTGGCTGCGTACACGATCCGCGCCTCCTGGCTGGTGGTTTACGATCACCCCGATGTGCCAATCGAGCCGCTCATCTATACGCAGACTGCGCCCGATGTGCCGCGCTATGCCGCTGATATTCGCGAACTGGCGATCAATCTCACCCGCAGCAATCGTGGGCCGCAAGACCCGGTTGGCGGTTTGACCATGCCGGTTGTTCTCGACCGGGGCGATGAAACCTCTGAGGGATCGCTGGCCTGGCCGTTGAACTGGTATCTGCGCGATTTCCAGAATCTGGTCTGGGTGAACGGTAGCGAATTGGGGCGCGTGCCGTCGGTTGAGCAACTGACGGTGACGATGCCCGATGGCAACCGCGATCTGGCGCCAATGGTGTTGCTCTACCGACCATACGTTACCGACCGGTTGCGCGATCTGTTGCGCGAGTCGTATGTGCAGCCTTACGGTAAAGCGGGTGTCTTCAACTGGTGGTTCCCCGAGGGGAATAAGTGTTCACCGCAAAGCCCCGGGTATAAGCGGTTTTACTACAGTACCTGGTCGGCGGCTGCCGCCCAAGAGGATTGTGGGCGCGATCTCAGCAGCGAACTGAATGGGCCGTTTGACGCGCTGCTCTGGCCGTTCCGGCGCGAAAACTGGCCGGCGTTGGGCCGTTATCTGCTCTTCCGGCAGTTACCGGAACCACTGACCCCCGGCGCGCGCGAAGTTGAGGTCTGGCTGCGGCGCGATCTGGCCGGGGGCGTGGCGCAGACGGCTACCAGCGTGGTAACTGCGCCTGAATTGCGCCTGGCAGCGCAGGCTGAGATACGGCTCTCGAGCGCCGGTATCGGCGCAACAGGGATTGCCATCGATCCGCAGGGCAACATCTACATGGCCGATACGCTTAACCATCGCATCGAAGTCTTTGCGCCTGATGGCGCGCTGGCGCGCAATTTCGGTTCGCAAGGCAGTGGCCTGGATCAGTTCTACGAGCCGCGTGGCCTGGCATTCGACGCGGAGGGCAATCTCTATGTGGCCGACACCTGGAATGCGCGCATCGTGAAGTACTCGCCTGAGCTGCGCCCGCTGGCGAGCTGGGGCAGCGGTGACCTCGATCTCGGCGATGGCCGGCGAGCGACGATTACCGAAGGAGATCCGGCGCGCAACGCTGCCGCTCCGCTCGGTTTCTTCGGGCCGCGCGGGGTTGCGGTTGATGCGGATGGCAACGTCTATATCGCCGACACCGGCAACAAGCGGATCGTTGTAACCGATAGCAATGGCACTTTCCTGTACCAGTTTGGCGGCGCCGGCAGCGCGCCCGGTCAGTTCAATGAGCCGACCAGCCTGGCATTTGATGGCGCCGGCAACCTCTACGTTGCCGATACGTGGAACGGACGGGTGCAGGTCTTTGCCCGCGCAGCCGATGGCCGGATCGATCCAATCCCGCTGATGACGTGGCCGGTGCGGGGATGGCAGTCCAACACGTATGACGATCCAATGTTGACGGTAAGCCGTGACGGGACGGTATACGTGGCAGTGCCTTCGCGCCAGCACGTGCTGGTTGTCGGTAGCGGCGGCGATCCGCTCCTGCGGTGGACGGGGGTAGGAATGGATAATGTGCCGATCAGCAGTCCTAGCGGGCTGGCAGTGGCATCTGATGGCAGCATCTGGGTTGTTGACCGCATCGGCGGTCGCGCAGTTCGCTTCAGCTTACCGGCGCTTGCGCCTGTCAGACCGTAATGATGACCGATTTTCGCCATCTCAACCATACCATTTCACCAGCGGCGACCGAGCTGCCGGAAGCGTGGCAACGGTGTCTCAGCCGGTTAGGTGATTACACCGCCATGGTGGTGCGGGCGCTCAACTTACGGCCCCAGGCCGCAACGCTCTACCGACAAACCACGCAACATTTGCTGGTGCGGCTGACCTTGCCCACCGAGCACGTCATCTTGCGCATAGCCCCGGAAGATGATCTGGCGGCCCATGTCACCTTTTTGCGGGGGCTGGCGCTGGAAGGCCTGCCGGGAGCGCGCATCATTCAGCGCGATCTCAGCAAGGCGTTCACGCCTTTTGCCTATACGCTGGAGAGTTTTGTGGCCGGGCAGACGGCGGCTGAGCTGAGCGACGACCATTTGTTGCACAGCGTTGCCCGCCAGGCCGGTCGGGCCTTGCGGCGGCTGCATCGTCAGCGGATGCCGCGTCCGGGTCGGCCTACCATCAGCGGACGCTGGCCGTGGCAGAGCTGGCGAGCTGTGTTGATGGCTATCGGCCAGCGTCTGGCCGGGCCGCCGGTATTGCAACTGGTGTTCGCGCCGGCGGAGATTCAGGCGTTGCAGACAGTCCTGAACGATGCGCGGCTCGATACGGCAACGCCGGTACTGATCCACGGCAACTTCGGCCCGCAGGCAGTTCGCTGCACGGTAGGAGGACAGCACGCGCATCTCGAGGCGCTGGAAGAACCGGGCTGGTTTATCAGCGGCGACGGCCTGTTCGATCTGGCGTTTGGTTTGCGGGCGCACCTGCCGGCGGCATGGCGCGAAGGGTTATACGAAGGCTACTGTAGCGCTGGCGCGTTGAGTCAGGCGGAAACCGAGCGGTTACACGCGCTGCGTCTGCTGGCCTGCGCGTGGAGCGCCTGCGATCGGTATGCGCGCGGCTTGCCGCACGAGGCGGACGCTGGAGAGGCGCGGCGGTTGCTATCAGCCTTCGAGGTAGCGCCGATTGAGTCAGCGTAAGCCCGGTTTGGCGGGTTCATCGCGCAGGGAGAGCGGCTTATGACTGCGGAGCGCATCATTCAGATCTACGGCAGCGCCGACGAGCTGTATGGCGCGGCGGCGGCGCTGACCGCGGCAACGTTGCAACAGGCGATCGGGCAACGGAGGCGGGCGCTGGTTGCGCTTTCAGGCGGCAGTCTCACGGCGCGCCTCTATCCGCTACTGGCCAACCCACCGTGGCGCGATCAGATCGACTGGAGCGCAGTGAGCATACTCTTTGCCGACGAGCGGTACGTACCCTTCGATCATCCCGACAACACCTATCGCGCCACCCGCCAGACCCTGCTTGACCATGTGCCGGCGCGAGCGGAACAGGTCTTTCCGGTGCCATCCTACTACCGCGATCCGGAGCAGGCCGCGGCAATCTACCATCGGCAGACGGCGGCGCTGCTGGCGACGCATGACGGTCGTTTCGATCTGGTCATTCTGGGCATGGGGCCTGACGGACACACCGCCTCGCTCTTCCCGCGCCATCCGGCGCTGGCAACCCCTGCCGACGCGCTGGCGGTCGTCGCGCGCGATGCGCCCAAACCGCCGCCAGTGCGGATCAGCCTGACCCCAACGGCGTTGAATGCGGCGCGAACGGTATTGTTCGTGGTCAGCGGCGCTGACAAAGCGCAGGCGGTGGCAGCGGCGCTGTCAGCAAGCGGCGATCCACTTGACCAACCGACGCGCCTGATCCAGCCGGTCGATGGACAGATACACTGGTTGCTCGACGCGGCGGCGGCG
>NZ_CAKZNK010000079.1 GCF_937129525.1 uncultured Chloroflexus sp.
TACTCGTCACCTCGGTCGGTGACACTACGGGGTGGTCGAGGATCTATCAGCAATCGCGTGAGTTGTCAAGGTACGACCGGCCCGACGGCGAAAAAAAGCGGAGCAGGCAAACTGCGCTGCGCCGGGTGACGACGGGCCATTTGTTACGGAGCGCGCCCGGTGGGCCGTCCTCCGGGTCAATCGCGGTGCGATTGACGCTAGGGAGTATAGCAGGCAGGGCCGATTTTGTCAAGAGGTGAACGGCGAGCGGATTGAAAACACGTTTTACCTGATTTCAATCAGAAATACTGCTCGACCACCTGACTGCAACCTCACTGCCATTTCTCACAATCAGTTCGATACAACATTACATTGCCACCCCCTTTACACGCCATGTTATAATATAGAGCAACGATGTGACTGTGAATAAAATCACCAGCAGATGCGCGCATACGCGCCCAGTGAAAGCGCAGGAGACCGTGAAAGAGTTCTTTCGCCTCAGTCGCAAAGGGTTTACCGCACCTGACGATCAAGACAGCTCTCAAATTCCGGACGATCTGTGGGTGAAGTGCAGCGAGTGTCGCGAGCTGATTTATAAAAAGCAGCTCAACGACAATCTAAAAGTCTGCCCAAAATGTGGGCACCATATGCGCATGAGCGCCCACGAGTGGCTTGGTCTGCTCGATGTTGGTTCATTCCGCGAGATGGACTCCAACTTGTTGCCGACCGACCCACTTGGCTTCGTCGCTGCCGATGAAAGCTATGCCGCCAAACTGGCCAAAGCGCAGCAGCGTACCGGCATGGCTGATGCAGTCATCTCCGGCATTGGGACGATCAACGGGATCAAGTTGTGTATTGCGGTTGGTGACTTCTCATTCATGGGAGCATCGATGGGTAGCGTTTACGGCGAAAAGATGGCACGCGCCGCTGAACGCGCTGCAGAGCTAGGTGTCCCGTTGTTGACAATTAATACCTCGGGTGGCGCTCGTCAGCAAGAGGGTGTCATTGGATTGATGCAGATGGCCAAAGTAACGATGGCTCTCACCCGCCTGGCAGAGGCAGGACAACCACATATTGCCTTGCTAGTTGATCCGTGTTACGGTGGTGTAACTGCTTCATATCCATCCGTTGCCGACATCATTATCGCTGAACCAGGCGCTAATATTGGTTTTGCCGGCAAACGACTAATTGAGCAGATTATGCGCCAAAAGTTGCCTGCCGGATTCCAAACAGCCGAGTTCATGCTTGAGCACGGAATGATCGACATGGTTGTTCCCCGCAGCGAAATGCGGGATACACTGGCCCGCCTGCTTCGGCTCTATCAACAGCGGCAAGCTTCAGCCACCAAGACCGATCTGGCGACTCGACGGGCTACATTGCCCCAGGCAATTATGTGATGTCACCCGAGGACGGCTATGGAAGAGACTCCAGCTCAAGAGACGATGACTCCCTGGGATCGCGTGCAACTGGCGCGCCATCCTCAGCGCCCGCATACACTCGATTATATCGCCGCTCTCTGCGAGGATTTTGTCGAATTGCATGGCGACCGTCGCTTCGGCGATGATCCGGCCATGGTTGGGGGTATGGCCACCTTTGCCGGCCAAACGGTGATGGTCATTGGACATCAGAAGGGCAATGATACCCGCGAGAATATGCGGCGTAATTTTGGTATGCCACACCCTGAAGGTTATCGTAAGGCACAACGCCTGATGCGGCACGCAGAGAAATTTGGCCTGCCGGTCATTTGCTTCGTCGATACGCCCGCTGCTGACCCAACTAAGAGTTCAGAAGAGCGCGGTCAGGCGAATGCAATTGCCGAGAGCATTATGTTGATGACAACGCTGCGCGTGCCGAGCATTGCGGTCGTGATTGGTGAAGGCGGTAGCGGTGGCGCTCTGGCAATCAGTGTCGCCGATCGCATCTTGATGCAAGAGAATTCGATCTACTCGGTGGCTCCACCTGAAGCTGCTGCTTCAATCCTGTGGCGCGATGCAGCTAAAGCGCCCGAAGCAGCCAAGGCGCTTAAGCTCACTGCCACTGATCTCTACGAGTTGCATATTATCGATGAAGTCATTCCCGAACCACCGGGCGGCGCTCATACCGACCGTCTCGCCGCGATCACGACTGTCGGTGAACGGATCCGCGCCCATCTCATCGATCTGCAACAACGCGATCTCGATACCTTGCTGCGGGAACGTTATCAGAAGTATCGCTCAATCGGGCAGTTTCAAGAACAACAGATGGATTTCTTCGTTCGTCGATAAGAACCCTTTTCACGATACCAGCGCCACGGTCTCACCTCGTGGTAAATCTGGTTGAAACTCTTCACTGTCTTCTCCGGTTTTGCCGAACCGTGCCCGACTCACAGGCAATGAATGCCATACCAGCAGGGGTGCAATCCTTGCACCCCTGCTGATGTTGAATGCTATCGTTGTTAGAGCTGATGGCATATCACTATGCCTGTGAGCAACGTTTTTAGTACTATATACCTATTCCTCAGCTAATGACTTTTTTTTCATCAGGTGCTAAAGTAGCTTCGGGCAAAACTAGAATGGAGATCAATTCTCACAACCTGGGGTTTTATCATGATCAGCATCCTGCGGTTTGTCTGTATAGCCCTGATTCTGCTCAACCTGACAACCCTTGCTTCCCCCACCATCGCTTCATCACCGACTTGCCCCGCCGATCGTTCACATCTCTTGCCACGTTTCGGTCAACGCTGGTTCATGCTTGGCGCCAATGTGCCCTGGTTGAATGGCGGTTACGGCGCCGATTTTGCCACCGTGGAAGAGTGGAATCAACATACGTATAACCCTGACCAGACCCGCGCTATGTTTCGCGCTATGCGACAGCAGGGAGCAAATTCCGCGCGCTGGTGGCTCTTTGCCGATGGTCGTGGCGCGCCTGAATTTAGCGCAACCAGTGGCGGTTCGGTGACCGGTCTCGATACCAGTTTTCTTCCTAGCCTGGCCAGCGCCATTCAGATTGCCGCCGAAGAAGATATTTATCTCATTCCCACGCTGTGGAGTTTCGATATGCTCTTTGCCGACTCGACTGCCTCTGGACGCGGCCAGCACGCCGGTGGGCACCGCGATCTGATCGTCGATGCGGCAAAACGGGCATCGTTCATCAACAATGCGCTGCTGCCAATGCTGCGCTATCCGGTAGGTAACAGCGGCTACACCATTGGCACCCATCCACATGTCCTGGCATGGGACATCTTCAACGAGCCGGAATTTGGGATCAATGAACCGCCACATTTTTCTCCGGCCAGCGAGGTTGCACAACCGGTTACCTTAGCGCAGATGCAACGCTTTATTGCCGAGATCTCTGGCGCTATTCATCGCAACTCTAACCAGCTAACCACCGTCGGTAGCGCATCAATGAAGTGGAACAGCACCGGCGCGCTCGGCGCAGCCGGTAATTTCTGGAGCGATGCGGCCCTGACGGCTTACGATCCACAGGGTTATCTCGATTTTTATCAGATTCATTACTACGGCTGGATGAATGGCGACGAAGCCTTCTGGAGTTACTCGCCATTGTTTATCGATTGGTTCGAGGGGCAATTCGATAAACCGGTCGTGATCGGCGAAGTGCCGGCCAATGCTGGCGGCACAAACCGTACCCCAACCCAGTTGCTGAATGAGCTGCGCGCTAACTGCTACGCCGGAGTGTGGCTTTGGCCGTACTTCAATGTCAATGATAGCACCGGACAATGGTCAGATGCGGCTGCCGCCGTGCTCAATCTGGCGAACAGCGCTTCCAGTGAGGTACGGATTAGCCAGCCAGCGACGACTCCGCGTGTCCACCTTCCACTGGTTGTACGATAATGGTAACGTGCCGGAAACAAATGACGATACAATGTAAACGCTATCATCGCGGCTCATATCGTTTCAGTCAACAACGAATGATCAACGGGCAGGCAACGATGCTATCAGGACAAAGATGAATCCCGAAAGCATCGCTGTCTGCTTCATTATTATGAGGAGATTATGCAACAACGATACTGGCTGATTATTGTGAGTATCATTGGGTTGAGTCATTTACTCTGGTCAGTATGGCAACCAACACCACAGGTTGTTGCGACTAGCAGCCAGCGCCAGTTTATCCCACTGGTGGTAAAACCATCGATCTTCACCGAAACATTCACCGGTGAACCCTCTCAACCCCAACGCTGGAATCCGGCCAATTGGGATGTCACCGTACACTCGCGCGATGTGCAGACGTGGTATCAGCTTGAAGCGATGGCCGCTGATCATGGCGCAGACTGCGCGCCGGCGCCGGCAACGCATACCATTCAAGCCTATGAGGACGCCGTCTATCTCTGCCGCAATCACGTGATGACTGCTATCAGGGCCAGTGGTTACGGTATGATCTATCTTACACCCGACCATCTGGTTGATTTTAGCGGCGGCACGGCGACTATTCGCTTCGATGTATCGACTCTGCGCACCACCCTGCGCGACTGGATCGACCTCTGGATTAGCCCCTACAACGATCATCTCCAGTTGCCACTCGATATGGAGGTGGATCTGAGTGGCCCACCGCGCAACGCGGTGCAGGTTCGGATGGATCTCAGCGGGAATTTCTTTGACGTGGTCATCTACCGCAATTTCCAGCCGACCGTCATTGAAGGCCTGCCCATTCCTTATGACCAGTTTCTCGAACCAAGCCCGACCCGGCGCGACACTTTTGAATTGCAGATCTCACGCACCAGGATCAAGTTTGGCATGCCGGCCTACAATTTCTATTGGGTAGATACCAGCATCGCCGATCTCGGTTGGAATCAAGGGGTTGTTCAGTTTGGTCACCATTCCTACAATCCGCTGAAAGATTGTCCAACTACCTGCCGTCCAGGCACCTGGCATTGGGATAATGTGACCATTAGCCCGGCGCGCCCCTTCACCATCATCGACGCAAATCGGCGCTACGTTGATCGGGCCAATCCCGCCATTACCCTGACCGCACCGGCGCCGGCAAATGCGCGACTCCGTTTTGCCGGCATTGGTCCCAACCTCCAGGTACGATTTGATGGCGGTAACTGGCAGGCGGCACAGGTACAGAGCCACGGTGTCGCTTTCAAGGATGAGCATTTCCGCAGTTTCTGGATGCCGATCCCAGCCGGCGTCACTCGAATTGAGTTTCGTGGCGATCGATGGTGGGGAGGCGACTGGCATGCGCGCGACATCAGCGTTTGGGCGCTACCCTAATGCTGCGTCGAGGCAACAATGCTCCCGACTTTGGCATCGATGACGGCTTGCGCCATCAGTTCAGCAATCTGGGCCGCGTTATGAACGGCATCAAACATCGTTTCGGCATGCTGTCGCGCGGCCCGCGCCATTCGTAATCGCGCATCGGGTTGCTCGATCAAGTGCCGGATCCGGGCCGCCACTGCATCGGGATCGTTCGGTGGCACAAGAAATCCGGTTGTGCCATCAATGACAATATCTGTCAGGCCACCAGATGCTGTTGCAATAACCGGTACACCGCACGCAATTGCCTCCACAGCCGCTATCCCAAATGCTTCAGCCTGCGTTGGAAAGACGAAGACATCGGCCTGCTGACACAATTCGATCAAGCGAGGTGAGTTCGGCGTCAGGTCGCGATAGATATACATTCCAGATCCTGACGTAATCGGGCTGCGCGTGACCAGATGCGCTTCCACCGGCATTTCAATACGGCGCAGCGCCGCGAGGAGGATCGGACCGCCTTTGCGCTCAAAATCACCGCCGATGAACAACACCCGCAATGGCCCGGGCTGCCGCTCGCGTCGCGGGCGCCAGCGCGTCACATCAACACCCGGCGGGATCACCCGTATCCGATCGGGTGACACACCATAATCGCGTATCAGTGAATCACGCACCCAGTGTGACCAGGGTAAGACCCAAACCGCCCGCTGAAACAAATGCCGGTTTATCCGGTGCTTGAACTCGGCAATCAACCCTGGCCGATCGGCGCGATGCCGGTAGAATGAGGCCATTGCATCGTATTGTCGCGGCGTAATGTCGGTGGCAATCAGATACGGTCGGCGACGCGCCAGACCTCCGGCCAGTGCTGCCGGCGCCTGCGTATTGAACAAGACCACATCGCAATCGGTTGAACGTAACGCGCGCCGCGCCTGTTGTCGACCTCGCCATAACCCTCGCGCGCCGGAGGGCAACGGCAATCGCTCGATCCAGCCATTCGCTTCATAGTACGTGATTTCAGACCAATATGTAACGATCTGCGGCTGATGAGAAAAGCCGAAACGCAGATTCTCAGCATAGGTGCGGTGGCCAAGATGTTGTTCCAGCACGAATAACGCTCGAACCATTATTCCATCACAATCCAGGGCTTCTGAGATGCCAGATATATCGCTTGCTATCAGGATAGTTTAAAACTGGCTACTTCCGACGCCTTGACTTCCGTTTCTGCTACCTTGACCACGCGCGCCGGAATCCCGACGACAGTTGCGCCTGCCGGCACATCGCGCGTTACCACGGCATTTGCGCCAATCCGAGCGCGGTCGCCGATCGTGATCCCACCCAGCACGCGCGCACCTGCGCCGATAAACACCTCATCACCGATTACCGGAAATTCCCACTCGTTACGCATCCCGATGGTAACGGCGGCGACAATCGTGCAGTTACGACCGATCCGTTGTGGCGAAATCACCGTCCCAACCGGATGGGCAATATAGAGGCCGCCACCAATATCGGCCCCCACGACAATTTCCAATCCATAACGCCGGTATAACCGCCGCTGCACATAACCAGGCAAAAAGGGGATGCCACGCTGCTTGCACCACGAGCCGAATCGAAACCAGAGCATCGCGCGCAACGGCAGGTGGCGAAAAAGCAAAGCTAACAGTTGACGGAGACTCAACGGCGCTGTGCTTACCTGCCCCGGCGTAACCCATCGCCGGGCATCTTGCAGGAAGAGATCGAACATACATATTCCCCTTTATATCTCAGGCCTGAGCAGCTTCCACAGCCGTGACCGGCGCAAAAAAACGATCGCGACCACCCAACTCATCGGCTACACCCTGGTAGTAGCGCAGGTTGAAGATAGCGCTGTAAAGGGGACGACTACCTCGCTCGCCAAACAATCGGTGGGCCAGATACGCCAATTGGGGCATCATTGCGAGCGCCACAGCACTCGCCCTTGGCCGATCCAGCAACAGCCAGACCAGCCAGCGCGTCAGCCGGTTACGCTGACCAAATTCACGCTGGACAAACCCCAACAGATCAATCTGATGTTCGCGACCAAAGATAATGTCGTTACGTCCGTAGATGTACGGCGTCGCCAGCCAGGAAGCAAAGCTGCGTTCAGCGTAGTGGTAGCCAACCGCCTGTGGCGCAAATACGAACTCAACTCCTAACTTATCGAGCCGATACGCGAGTTCGATGTCTTCAGCGCGACGGAAGCGTTCATCAAAACCGCCGGCTGTCGTCACCAGATCACGCGACAGCGATGTATTACCGGTGTAAAATTGGCGCGCAGTCGCCGGCCATACCCCACTGGTCATCGCCCGATACTGTTTTTCGAGCATTGCCTGCTCCCACGCTACCCAAGGCGACAAACGCGCATCAGGTGGGGTAAGCATTGTCCCTAGCACTACCCGCCGGCTACGCTCTCCATGCAAGCGCATGTGCGCGGCGATCAGATCCGGCACTGGCACAACATCGTCATCAAGGAACAGCACAATCGCTCCACGCGCTGCTGTCAGGCCACGATTGCGCGCCGCAGCCGGGCCGGCATTTGCTTGCTGGATGAACGTCAGATGAAACGGCGTTTGGGCTTGCCGACAATAGGCTTCAGTGCCATCGGTCGAACCGTCAGAGACAACAACAACTTCAAACCGCTCTGATGAATAGCTCTGCGTAGCTAAAGCTTCCAGTACACGCCGTAACCGGGCTACCCGGTTGTAAGTTGGGATAATAACACTGACTGCGATTGATTGCATCATACACTCACAATTGCCGAATTACACGCGCCGGAACCCCAGCGGCCAGCGAGCGCGGCGGAATACTCCTGGTTACCACGCTGCCCGCGCCGATGACGCTGCCTGCGCCAATAGTGACTCCACTCAACACCGTCACCCGTCCTCCCAGCCAGACATTCTCTTCCAGAATAATCGGTGCTGATGGCGGTCGTTCCTGTCGTCGCTCCGGCTCTAGCCGATGAAAATCGTTATCCATAATCATGGCATACGTGCCAATGTTGCAACGCGGCCCAATACATACCAGCTCAGTTGCCGCAATTGAGCAACCATAGTTGATGAATGTTCCTTCACCGATCTCTAACCGCGCCCCATGCGCCACTGCCAGCTCAAGCGGCACAATTGTCGATACCAGCCGCGCCCGTTCGCCAATGATTAAGCGACCACCATTCTGCACCACCGGCTTTCCCCATAATCGCACCCGCGGCCCTAACTCGGCGTGGCGAAGATGCCAGCGTGCCCGCAATACCGCCAGAATGTCACTGAGTATGCCAGGCAGAGAACGTGATGGCATCTGGCTCCTCCCTTACATTGTTCCACATCTACATTACCCGAATGAGATGAACAGACACTAAAATCGCATGACACGTGAGTTAACAGTTTCGTTGCCCGTTGGTTTGCAAACAATCTACCACTTCAGCATATTATGACCGGCGGCGCCTGATAAATGAATGCAGGGCAGGCACTCATACCTGCCCTGAACACGCTCATACATCGCTTCGGCAACTACAAGCAGACACTCGACGTCGGTGTTGCAACTGGAACTTCCGCAGCTCGCGCTGCACTCTGCATGTGCCGAAGCTGCTCGCCATTGACAAGACCTTCTCCTGGCGGCAACCGAAAGCCATCCCAAAAACCACGCAAACGCCGCCCTGCATAGAACAACTCCCGCCGGTCACCACGCAATGCCGACCAGATGGCACGCGCCAGATGCTTCCCTTCACGGGCCAAAAACCACGCCCCGGCGAAGAGATCACCGCGACGAGTGAAACGGCCAAAGTTACCACCATTCCCATACTGGTAGCGGGCAAAGAGTGCCTCAGCTTCGGCGCGCGGGCGGAAACCGTATGTATGCACTACTTCAATATGCGGGCAGATCTTATAACGCGCGCCGCTCCGCACAATCCGCCAGCATAGATCGGTATCGTCAGAAGCCCGTAATCGACTGCCAGGGCCACAAAACTCATCATACCCCCCTATCCGATCGAACAGGCGGCGACGCATGCTGAAATTAGCCCCAGAGGCATGCAACGGAAAATGCCAGCGTGACAAATGTGGCCAGGCGTCGAATGCCGGCGTAAAGCCGGTCGCCGGATCGTAGGGTGGCGCTGTCAGTCGCCCGGCAATGAATTCTAGCTCCGGATCGGCCTGAAACTCGGTCACAATTTGTTCCAGCCAGTTGGGCTGCACTTCGACATCATCGTCAATTAACGCGATGACCTCGCCATTACTCGCGGCAATTCCCAGATTGCGTGAACTCGCCGCGCCAAAACCGGGTCGCCGATTAAGCAGATAGTGAAACCGGGGATCACTGCGAAATGGCGCCAGGATGATTGCACTCTCGTCATCAGGACTCTGATCGACGACAAACAATTCAAACTGCTGGTATGTGCTACCAAATACGCTCTGCACAGCATGGTACAGAGCCTGCGGACGCTGTTTCGTTGGAATGACAATCGATACCAGCATGTCGCTTGTTCCCTTCAACTACAACGATTGTTCCACCGGCGCGGAGAGTGGAGTGACTGCTCGATACACCAATCGCTCACGATCAATCGGATAGGCTAATCCGCGTAGACTACCCCGCGCGAAGGCAACGAACCGACCCAGACCACGAGGACGCCGCAAACGAAACACCGGCAACAATGGTTCGAGCAAAGCCGGCACTAATAGTTCATACAAAAAGACAATACCGGCGCGCCAGTTTCCGGCCTTGAGCGGCTTAACATACGCCGCACCCAAACCTTCCCAGTCTCGCGCAGCCAGTTCACGCGCCTCGCGCCAGGTGCGAAATCCATCGTGGATAACGAAGGTAGCCGGCGTCTCGACAACATACCAGCCAGCCGCAATCGCGCGCAAGGCAATATCGGCGTCCTCTGCCGAAGGAAATAGGCCACCTGCACCCAGCGCCTCATCGAACCCACCCATCATTAACACCGGTTCGCGCCGCACTGCCATCCCTGCGCCGATCCCGCGCGCGCGGCATTTGTCCCAAAATGTCATCACCAGCTTTGGCCGCTGACATTGATAGGCCGGGATGAAGCCGACGTCGGCATCGTGTGGCCCCGACAATACATTGCAGAAGAGAACTGCAGCCTTTGGTTCTTGCTGAAGCTCGGCTTCGATCACTCGCAACCAGTCAGATGGTGTCCGACAGTCATCGTCGGTAAAGGCCACCAGCGGCGCCTGCGCCAGTTGCAAGCCAATATTACGCGCTACGCCCAGACCTTTCGTAGTCGAGGCCACATAGCGGAGGCGTTCATCGTGCTGAAAGCGCCGCAGCGCCACCTCCGTTGCTGTATCGGTACTTTGATCAACCACGATCAGCTCAAAGGCCGGATGATCATTAGCCAGAATACTCGCAACAGCAATTGCCGCGCTCTCTGCCCGATTACGAGTGCAGACTACCACGCTGATGGTCGGTTCTTTCATATTATTCCTCTTTTCCCGATGGACCAGAGCAAAGCTCCCCAGTCGCTGGAGGCACGTGACTGCTGCCCAGTGCCCCCGTCAAAGCTCCCCGGTCGCCGACGGTACGTGACCAGCCTCCTGTATTCCTCCATACGCCGGCAAGCCCAATAACTCCGGCACTGTCACAATCTCATACCCTTCATCGCGTAACCAGGGGGTGAGCATACGCACTGCCCGTGCAGTTTCGGTCTTTTCCCATCGGATCTGGTTTGAAACCGAGTCGTGCATCAGAATGATCGATCCTGGTTTGATCAACGGTTTAATTTGATCGACCAGTCGCGCAGCAGGCACCTCCGGCACCTTCCAATCGTCGGGGTAAATATCCCACCCAATCACTGCATAACCACGCTGCCGTAACCGCCGCCCTTCCCACGGCGTCAACCAACCCCATGGCGGTCGGTACAGTCTTGGTCGTTGCCCGATGACCTGCGCAATCACGGCAGTTGCAGCATCGATATGATCGGCGCCACGCAGCCGTAAACCTGCTTTCCGACTATGCATCATCGAATGATTGCCGATAATATGCCCTTCAGCAAAGGCGCGTTGCGCCACATCGGGATGCCACTGCACGCTTAAACCGACACAAAAGAACGTAGCCTTCACGCCCAACTCACCCAACGTGTCGAGCAGCAACTCGGTGCAAGGTTTACTCGGACCATCATCGAAGGTGAAAGCGACGGCCCGACGTGTGCGCGGCCCGTGATTGTGATAGTAGCCAAACCCTCCATACGGCGGGCTGAGTAAGAGGTTGCCTGTCTGATCAATCGCTTTGGTTAACATTGCGCGCACATTCATACATCGCCTCAATAGTTGTGACTTCCCTGGGATGATGCGAGATAAACCGAATCGGTGATATAACTACCGGTAGAGCATTGTCATGGCATTGACCGGCTCAGGTCAGCGATGAAGCCGTCATCCCCCTATCGGTCATCGGGCGAGAGCGACGAAACAGTTTATCGTACAGTTTTGCGCCCAACAATGCCCGTAGTGCGATAGCTACAGTCCCCTTCTGCCAGAGGGTCTCCCAGGGACTCACCTGCAAGCCAACTCGATAGAAGCGCCAGCCTAGCCGCAACTGCCCGCTGAAAACCGCATCCGCTGCAAATGAGATTAATGCCCGCTGGCGCGCTTTGCGATACAACCATTGCCATTGCGAACGCTCTGCCACCGGGATCAGGCTGAACGTCCAGTCAAAGATACGAAACAGTTCCAGAATGGCATTGCGCAACGCCGTTGGATCTTTCGACATGCTCGATGGATGGCGGCGGTAAGCGTAGAGCATTTCATCAATGTAGATGATGTCGCCAAAATGGCACAATCCCAACCACATCTGCGCATCGAGCGACCAGCGCAGCGTCGGATCGTAGCCACCAACCGCGTCGTAGGCGCTTTTGCGGATCATCGTGCCGCTGTGCTGAGGGTAGCCCTTCAGCAGAAAATCGGCAAATACCGATCGTCCATCGCGCACATAACTTGTTTCCGCCGCCCGGCTGACAAAACTTAACGTCTGTTCATCGGCATAGAGGCCATAAGCGCTAAATGCCATTACTGCCTGCGGATGTTGTTCGAGCAACTCAATCTGACGAGCGAAGGCGCGTGGTGAAACCACCCAATCGTCAGCCGAAATCACACTCAGGTATTGACCTCGTGACTCCTGCATGCCCTCGATCAGCGACAATACGAAGCCCTTGTTCTGAGCGTGATTGATCAGGCGCACTCGTGGATCGCGTAGATAGGGCTGGATCACTTCAAGCGAATTATCGGTTGAACAGTCATTGATCAGAATGACTTCAAAATCGCGAAAATTCTGCTGAAGGATTGAACCGAGGCAGGTGGGCAAGAAGCGCGCATAGTTGTAATTTAACACGGTGACTGAAAGCAGGGGACGATCCTTGTCCGCCGACATAGCTCCTATCCTTCCCATCAATGGAATTAACCGCCATCAAAGCGGAGTTTATCTTTTTGCGCGACGCCTGTATACAATAGACCCTATCACCACCCTGGTTTCTGTCCCTACACCTCAACGAGCGCAAGCTGCCGCCAAAACGGTTACCACATATTCCTGATCGTCGCTCGTCATTTGAGGGTAGAGGGGCAACAATATGCTGCGATCTTGCCCGTATTCCGAATGCGGTAACTGAAACCCTTCAGCGCGCCAGTAGGGTCGCTCGCGATGGGCGCACATGATACCGCGCCTGGTCGCGATGCCACGGTCAAGCATGTATTGCATCACTGCCCGCTGATCGCACCATGGCGGCAGGTAGATCGGGTAGCTTTGCCAGTTGGTGCGCGCATACGGAGGTTCTTCCGGCACACCCACCCCTGGAATAGCCCGCAACAGCTCGGCGTACCGCTCGGCCAGCCGGCGCCGCGTAGCCACAATTTCCGGCAACCGTCGCAATTGCTCGCGTCCCACTGCGGCCTGAATGTCGGTCATCCGATAGTTGTAGCCGACAAGGTTGTATTCCTCAAAAATGACCTGATTGGCCAGATGACGGGTACGGTCATTGATGCTCATCCCATGCTGGCGCAAGAGACGGAACAAGTCGGCATACCCGGCGTTGTTGGTTGTCAGCATGCCACCATCGCCAGTGCTGAGCACTTTGCGGGGATGAAACGAGAAACACGCAATTACGCCATGCGGTTTCCCGATCTTCTCCCAACGCCCCTGCCACCAGATCTCACTACCGATCGCGCAGGCAGCATCTTCGATCACCGGCAATCCATGCGCCGTCGCCACCGCCAGAATGCGTTCCATATCGGCTGGCATACCCATCTGATGCACCGTCAGAATTGCTTTGGTGCGCGGCGTAATTGCCGCCTCGATCAGCGCTGGATCCATATTGTGTGTCGCCGGATCAATATCGACAAAGACCGGCTCGGCGCCACAGTAGCGCACACTATTCGCAGTGGCAATGTAAGAATGGCTGACCGTAATCACCTCATCACCTGGCCCTACTCCTACTGCCAGCAATGCCAGATGCAAAGCCGTAGTGCAGTTTGAGACGGCCACAGCATGGGCAGCGCCGGTATAGGCGGCAAACTCTTGCTCAAAAGCAGCTACCTCTGGCCCCTGCGTGATCCAGCCCGACAAGATCACCCGCTGAGTAGCAGCGGCTTCAGCTTCACCCATGACCGGTTTGGCCAGCGGAATCTGGCGGTTCGCGATAGTCGTCATAGGTTAACGCTCTCCTCTTTTTTCCAGTTATGAACGCGCTCTTCGGCCAGCAGATCCTCCACGGATACGCCGCGAGACAGATACCACTCACGGAGCCGTTGCAATCCTTCCGTGAGCGAGACAGATGGCGCAAAGCCCAATACGCGCTGCGCGCGCGCGCTGTCGGCATAAAGCCGCAACACATCGCCTGGTCGCGGCGCATCGTGAATGACAGGAGCATCAGGTTTCCCAATCACTGTAGCCACCGCGCGCGCCAGTTCGTTGATCGAAATCTCGCGTCCCTGCCCGATATTAAACGTGCCGCCGACCGCTTCGTCGATCATGCCGGCCAGTAGAATGCCGCGCGCAGTGTCACTGACATAGGTGAAATCACGAGTCTGCGTACCATCACCGAAGATGACCATCGGCTTGCCCGCCATTGCCCGTAACATAAACTTGGGAATGACTTCACCGCTATCACCCTCATGATGACTACGCGGGCCAAAGCTATTAAATGGCCGCACCACGACGGTCGGATACCGATAGCTTTCCCAGAAGGCGCGGGTATAGCACTCACCAGCCAGCTTGCCACCGCCGTAGACCGTCATCGGAAAGGTCGGATGCTCTTCGGTCATCGGTGCCCAGCGCGCCGTGCCATACACTTCTGAACTTGACACGTACACAAACCGCGTTACGTCGGCCTGCCGGGCCAGATCGAGCAGGGTAAGCGTCGCTGTCGCATTGACATCATGATTTTCATGGGGATCGTGCAGGCTGTGACGAACCCCCAGGCACGCCAGATGGTAGACAAGCTCTACGCCGCGCAACAGGCGCGCCATCGTACCGCGCTCGCGAATATCGGCTACCACCAGTTCAACATCGGCATCAGTCAGATGAGTGAGGTTTTCCCGTTTACCATTGATCAGATTGTCCACGACGATCACGCGATGACCGGCGGCAGCCAGTTGGGTTACCAGTTCACTCCCGATAAAGCCGGCCCCGCCGGTCACCAGAATCCGCTTCGTTGTCATACCATATCCTCATTCGTTCCCGTTCAGTTCCTATTCCTGAACGAGGTCATCTTGAAGCTCAACCATCTGCAAACACCGCCGACAGCTTCTCGCTACGCTTACAATGCTACCTGACGGCAACCACCTGTTGCATCCATCCCTGCATAGCATTGGCAACCACCTGCTGCTGGTCGGCAGTCAATTCCGGAAACATCGGCAGTGACAGCACCTCAGCCGCTGCCGCTTCTGCCTGCGGAAAATCGCCTGCCTGATAACCCAATTCGGCGAATGCTTTCTGCAAGTGTACCGGGATCGGATAGTGAATACCGGTGCTGACACCGTGATCGTGGAGGTAGGCTTGCAACTCGTCGCGCCGGGCATCACGAATGGCGTAGATGTGATAGACATGGCGGCGATCAGGCAGGGCCGTCGGCGTTCGTGCCCCAATCGGAGCCAGAAGCGCATCGTAGCGCGCCGCCGCTGCGCGTCGCAGCTCAGTCCACTGCTCGATGTACGCCATCTTTACTCGCAAAACGGCGCCCTGTATCCCTTCCAACCGATAGTTAAAGCCCTTCAGATCGTGATGGTAACGACGTTCGGCGCCCCAATCGCGCAACATACGCACCGTCCGCGCCAGTTCAGGGTTGCTGGTTGTAACCGCGCCACCCTCGCCATACGCGCCTAAATTTTTGCCAGGGTAGAAGCTAAAGCAACCTAAATCACCGATGCTGCCGACTCGTCGCCCCTTATACTCGGCCCCGTGGGCCTGCGCTGCATCTTCGATCACAACCAAACCGTGTTTGCGCGCAATCGCCATGATCGGATCCATATCAGCCGGCTGACCATACAAATGCACTGGAATGATCGCCCTGGTGCGCGGCGTGATCGCCGCCTCGATCTGAGCCGGATCGATCGTGAAGGTCACCGGATCGATGTCTACAAAGACGGGTCGCGCGCCAGTGTAATCAATTGCTGAAACCGTCGCGATAAAGGTATGCGGCGTCGTGATCACTTCATCGCCGCGTCTGACACCAGCGGCAAGCAACGCGAGATGCAGCGCGCTGGTGCCAGAATTGACGCCAATTGCATACTGGCACTGCGTGTAAGCGGCAAATAACTCTTCAAATGCCGCCACCTCTTTACCCAGCACGAATTGGGTGCTGGCCAGCGTATCCAGCACGGCCCGGTCAATCTCTTCCTTAATCGAGAGATATTGAGCCTTCAAATCAACAAACGGGATCATACGTTCCCCCTTCAGAGGTTATCGATTGCGATACCGAATAGGCTGTTAACCTGACGCTGAGGGTTTTCCACGCAGCTTTCACTCACCCATCAAGCGCAATCGGCTGACCGCGGTTGAGCATCGAGCGAGTCGCCGCTTCAAGCACGCGGATGACACGCAAGCCAGCGTAGCCATCTGACATTGGCCGGCGCCCATTGCGCACGCAATCGACAAAGTGCTCGGCTTCAACCTTTAGCGCCTCGATGTTGTCGAGCCGCGGCGCCCACATATCGCCGGTTCGGTAGCCAACATGACGCTGGTAGACAGCATCTTCACTCTCACTCACAATGATGCCTTTATCGTAGACTTTCACCTTCTCGCTCATTTCAATGTCGTCGTAAACGATCATCTTCTCTGAACCGCCGATCAGTGTTTGACGAATCTTCACCGGCGCCATCCAATTGACATGAAAATGAGCAATCAAATTGCCGGGGAAATAGCAGGTGAGGTAGGCCATATTTTCCGGCTTGCCCGGCACGTGGGCCATACCGGTGGCCGCAATCATTGTGGGCAACCTGCCAATCAGATAATCCATAATCGAAAGATCATGGACGGCCAGATCCCACAGCACATTCACATCATTCTGAAACAGACCGAGGTTGACCCGCACCGAGTCGTAATAGTAGAGTGCGCCAAGCGTGCCGTTGTCAATCAATTCTTTAATCTTGCGCACCGCGCTGGTGTAGATGAACGTATGATCAACCATCAGCGTCAAACCACGCCGCTCCGCCTCCTCGACCAGTCGCTCGGCTTGAGCAACTGTCACGGTAAAAGGTTTTTCAACCAGCACATGCTTATCGGCTTGCAACGCCATCAATGCCAGTTCGAAGTGTGATGATACCGGTGTTGCGACAGCAACCGCATCAAGCCCGGGATGACGCAACATTTCAGCAACATCGGCGTAGGTCTTGACTGACGGATAGACCTGCTCGACCAACGCCCGTCGCTCGGCGCGCTGATCACAGACAGCCACTACCCGTGCTCCGGCAACCTGGGCAAAATTGCGCACAAGATTGGGACCCCAGTAACCGTATCCGATGACGCCAATGCCGATCATGATGACACCTGCCTTTGATCAATTCAGAATGAAGCGAACGATAACATCGTTCGTTGCTATCATACGAAAGTATGATTACCAGAGCGTGACAGGAAAGCAACAGCACATAAGATGTTCGTTATGTTTGTTGACTCGTCACAAACAGATGTATCAATAACAAGCCTGCTACCAACATAAGTAGCGTGAAGCGTTCACTATTCTTTACCTGACGCAGGGAATGATGTGGCAGCGCATCCGCCAGGCGGGGAATAAGCGCAACATGAGGTTACCTGGCTTGAGCAGTGAAAACCTTCGCTCTATCGCCAGATGCTCTACTGATGTGGTTCAGGCGATTGACAGCACCGACCGACCCTATGACTCTGATTCGCCGATCAACTCATCGGCTGCTGCTAGCAACTGCGCAATCCGTTGGGGGGGAACATTTTTGCTTTTGAGGTAGAGTTCGAGCGCCTGACGCGGGGTCAACCCCTCACGCAGAGCTTCGGCGACACCGGCAAACCGTTGCCGCGCCGGACGCTCCACGTCAAACACGATGGCGGCAATCACGGCTGCGCCAGCCTCGCGCAACCATCCACGCACCTGTTCTTCACGTAGCAGTGATGCCTGTTCACGGGTGAGTTGAACTTCCACCCGCGCGACGGCATCGCGCAAATCGGAACGCGCGATCGCGGCTTGCAATGCGCCGACCGGATCGCTGCTACGACGTAGATCACGCTCAATACTCACGAAGGGGCGAGCAGAGAGTGGCACAAACCGCCAGCGCGCGTGCCCTGGCGCCAGTTCAACCAGTACGCAACCTTTGGGTTCTTCACGTTCGCCAAAATCGATCCGCTCGATACTACCGGGATAGACGACTGGTGGCTGTTGAGCCAACGCCTGATGACGGTGAATATGACCCAGAGCTACATAATCAACACCGGGTTGAGCCAGCACCGAACGTGGCAGGCTCAGGTCGCGCCCCAGGATCATTGCCCGCTCTGATCCTAACTGTGCCCCTTCGACTGTACCGTGAAAAGCCAGCACGGTGGGAAGATCAGGCTCGCGCTCGGCAACTGCCCGCTCGATGAACTGTTCGATCCGACGACGCAGCTCATACTCAATCGTTGTAAATGACGCGCCCACCATCTCATCGCGCGTAAGCAACATCTGGCGCGTCACCCAGGGCACTGCGATCACCTGCACGTCACCGCTGCGCGTGTTGACGCGATGCCGACGCAATCGGTCAGCCACGATGACTCCTTCCAGCGCCAGGGTTGCAAAGATTTCAACCGAATGGGCACGGCCCTGCGCCGGTGAAATATCGTGGTTGCCGGTGAGGATCATCACCACCACACCCGCTTCACGCAAACGGCGGATGCGCGCGGCAAATTCACGCTGGACGGTTGGATTGGGTGAACGGTTTTTATAAATATCGCCAGCGATCAGGCAAAGATCGATCTGGTGATCCAGCCCGACTGTAATCGCCTCATCGAGCCGGTCGAGATAATCGATCAGGCGCGAATGAAGGCCACGTCGCGGATCGAGCGCACCGTAATTCTCTACCCCCAGATGCAGATCGGCCAGATGAAGCATGCGGATCATAGCGGCGATGTCCCACAATCAACAGGGCACGGCAATACCGTGCCCTGGAGTATAGCAGATTTACATCCTGGTCAGAACTGTCCGGCGAAGTGACATGCCACCCAGTGCCCCTTGCGCTTCTCTTCAAACGGCGGCTCTTGCTCTTTGCAGATACTCTTAGCAATCCAGCAGCGCGGATGGAAGCGACACCCACTCGGCGGATTGATCGGACTGGGCACATCACCCTGCAACACAATTCGTTCGCGCTTAACGAACGGGTTCGGGTGTGGGATAGCCGAGATTAGCGCCTTGGTATAGGGATGCAGCGGCTCGCGGAACAGCTCGGCGCTGGTCGTCAATTCGACCAGTTTCCCCAGGTACATCACCCCTACTCGATCAGAAATATGCTCAACTACGGCCAGATTATGAGCGATGAACAGGTAGGTTAGACCGAACTCACGCTGGAGTGAGCGGAGCAAATTGAGCACCTGCGACTGGATCGATACATCAAGCGCCGAAACCGGCTCATCGCAGACGATCAGCTTCGGCTCCATAATCAAGGCGCGAGCAATCCCGATGCGCTGCCGCTGACCGCCAGAAAACTCGTGTGGAAAGCGGGTCATATGCGAGGCGCTCAGACCAACCTTCGCCAGCACCTCGCGCACTCGCTCGCGTCGTTCAGCCGGCGTGCCGATCCCGTGAATGACCAGACCTTCCGCCACGCTTTCACCAATCGTAATCCGCGGATCAAGCGAGGCATAAGGATCCTGGAAGATGATCTGCATGTCGCGCCGTAGCGCCTTCATCGTGCGGCTATTAGCGCGCATCACGTCCTGACCTTCAAAGATCACCTCGCCGGCAGTCGCTCGTTCAAGGCGCAGCACGGTGCGACCGGTCGTTGTCTTGCCACAGCCACTCTCGCCTACCAGGCCCAACGTCTCGCCGCGCTTGACAGTGAAACTGACATCATCGACGGCGCGCACCTCGGCAATGGTACGGCGCAAAAATCCGCCCTTAATCGGGAAGTATTTCTTGAGATTGCGCACCTCAAGCAGTGTATCATTTGCCGGTTGTACCACCGGAGTAGCCATACTCGCACTCCATCTTATCGCTAACCAATCAACAAAGCAGCGCGCTGACGTTAATCTTCATAGAGCCAGCAGCGCACCCGCCGGTTTGATCCTAACTCGATCATTGGCGGCGGCAGATCACACTTCTCAAAGCGCTTGCTACAGCGTGAGGCAAAGCGACAGCCCTTCGGCGGGTTAATCAGACTCGGCACCGTACCGGGGATCACCTCAAGCTCTTCGCGCTCATCGCCAAGCACCGGCATCGAATTGAGCAGGCCGCGAGTATACGGATGTTTTGGATCGCTAAACAGCGATTGCACATCGGCGTATTCTACTACCTGGCCGGCATACATCACCACCACGCTATCGGCCATCTCGGCAATCACGCCCATATCGTGGGTAATAAGCATAATAGCCGTCTCGATCTTCTCACGCAATTCACGCATCAGATCGAGAATCTGCGCTTGAATGGTCACATCGAGCGCAGTGGTTGGTTCATCAGCAATCAGCAATTCGGGGTTACAGGCCAGCGCCATCGCAATCATCACCCGCTGACACTGCCCGCCTGACAACTCGTGGGGATACTGACGCATACGCCGCTGAGGATCGGGCAAACCCACCATAGACAGCAGCTCGATACAGCGTTTTTCTGCCTCTTCACCCTTGAGACCCTGGTGGATCTCAAGGGTTTCGATAATCTGATCGCCCACGCGGAAGACCGGATTGAGCGCAGTCGTCGGCTGCTGGAAAATCATCGCAATCCGATCACCACGAATTTTCCGCATCTCTTCAGGATCAAGGCTGAGCAAATCGATCCCGTCGAAGATTATCTTTCCCTCGACGACCCGACCAGGCGGACTAACCAGCCGCATAATCGAGAGTGACGTGACGCTTTTGCCTGAACCCGACTCACCGACAATGCCAAGTGTCTCGCCGCGGCGAAGGGTGAAATCCACCCCATCGACTGCCTGCACGACACCATCTTCGGTAAAGAAGTAGGTTTTCAAACCTTCCACGCGCAGCAGCTCAGCGCCACGACGACCAGTTGGGCGCGCTGCGCCCGCTACAACACGAGACTCGGTTGCCACAGGAACTCCGTATATTTCACTAATACGTTAGCCACGTTGACGCGGATCAAGGGCATCACGCAGGCCATCACCAATGTAATTGATTGCAATCGACGCTACCAGAATTGGCATTGCCGGAATCAACGGCATCCACGGATACTGGAACATGTAGCTTTGCGCGTAACCAAGCATATTTCCCCAGGTTGGGGTTGGATCCTGGATACCGAAACCGAGAAAACTGAGCGCTGACTCGGCAACCAGCGTGCCATTAACGCCAAGGGTAAAATCAACAATCATCGGCGGCAACGCATTGGGGAAAACGTGGCGGAACAGGATGCGCAAGTTACTCGCCCCCAACGCTCGCGCCGATTCGATATACACATTTTCACGCACCGAGAGCACCATACCGCGCATCAGACGGGCCGTACCAGTCCAGCCAAAGAAGGCAAGCACTAGAATAACGGCAAAAATGATGCGTGCCTCGCGCTCTGAAACGGCGAAGATGAAGGCTAATCCCGACGCAGCCCATGAAGGCAACGGTATGGCATTAATGTTTTGCACCAGGATAACTGACAGGATTAACAGCAAGAGCAAGGTGGGGAAGGTGGCGACAATCTCAAGGACACGGCTGATAATGGTATCAACCCAACCACCGAAATAACCGGCCAGCATTCCGAGCAAAATCCCAATTGTAGAGGCAATGAGCGTGGCAGTAAATGCTGTGCCCAGCGAGACCCGCGAAGCGTAGAGCAAGCGGGTAGCATAATCGCGGCCAAGATGGTCGGTACCAAGAATATGCAAACCGCCATCGGCATCAATCCCCATTGGGGTGAGGAAGCGACCGGTCAGGTTTGGCTCATCGCGCTCATAAGGAGCAATCAGGGGAGCGGCTGCCGAAAGCAATAACAAAACCGACAGCAAGCCCACGCAGAACATCGCCAGCCGGTGGCGGCGAAAACGGCGAAAGACAATTGCCCACTGCCCTTCAGACCGCCGGGGAGCGGTCTCTTCGAGCGGTACGGCAGTCGTGCTGGTGGCCATTCAACTTCTCCTCGTAGTGTTTTGTTTATTTCTGGCAGCGTCGCCAGTTGTACCGTGTATGATACTCCGTTTTCGAGTCTCTCGCTCATCATATTGGGCTACCGCAACAGACCTTATGACCTGCCGCGGTAGCCCATAATGTGATGTTAAGTTAAGCGAATGCGTGGATCAACCACCGTGTACAGAATATCGGTAATCAAAATACCGATTAGCAGCAAGACCACGTTGATGATCAGCAATGCCATCACGACATTATAGTCATTGCGACCAAGAGCATCGATAAAGAGGCGACCGATTCCCGGCCAGTTAAACACCGTCTCGGTAATCAGCGCGCCGCTGAAGAGCGCAACCAGGATACCGGCCAGCAACGTAACGAACGGAATCAGTGAATTGCGCAGCGCGTGCTTGAGAATCACCACTCGTTCGGCCACGCCCTTAGCGCGAGCCGTGCGCACATAATCGAGACTGAGCACCTCGAGCATACTGCCACGCACGAAACGGCTCCAGCCGGCGATGTTAATGAAGGTCAACACACCGCATGGCATCAAGAAGCGCAGGAAGCGGTCAAGGAATGAGCCAGCTTCGACTGCGCCAATCCACGGGATGGTGTAATCACGCACTCCAACCGCATCACCGGGGGGCAAATATGGCAGACCGGCATTTTTGGCCAGGACTGAAAACAACAGGATGGCAAAGATCCCAAAGACGAAGCTCGGCAAGGATGCGCCAATAAAGGCCAGCGTCGTCATAATGTAATCGAAACGCGAATACTGACGCACCGCCGAATAGACACCAATCGGCACCGCAATCAGGATTGAAAGAAAGATCGACGCTCCCATCAAATAGAGCGTATAGGGGAGGCGGGTCATAATCAGATCGGTGACCGGTCGGCCTCGGAGCATGACCTGCGAGATACCGAAATCACCAAACACAATGCCACGGCTCACCTTGCGACCTTCGAGGTCGGCCATCGTTACCGGAACCTCACAACCCTCTTCGACCACCTCAACCCGGCCATCGGGATAGCGCAGCCGCATCTGACCGGGCACTGCACAACCTACCTGCCAGTCGGCGCCAATCCCACCGGGTAGCGGTCCCGCTGGCCACCCGATCAGCCAGCGGGTGAACCGGAATGGCACATAGATGTCTAACTCAAACCGTTCGCGCACCCGTCGAATATCATCTTCGGAAATGCGATTTTGACCGGCATTTTGGCGCTCGGCCAGTAATTGATCGATTGGCCCGCCGGGCACCAGGTACAACATGCCATACGAACAGATGGCAGCGACCAGTGCCACTAACAACATTTGCACAAAGCGGCGGGCAAGATAACCTGCCATAGCAATACTCCTCAGAGGTGTAGGAAAATTACCAGATTACATCACGCTGCGCGCTGGCTCGTCATCTTCTTACCATTTTGATCGCAGTTGATGCAAAGACGCAAGGGCGCAAAGGATGCCGTTCAGCCGACCTGATCTCTACCCTTCACCTACAATACCCTTTTCACCATCGCGTCTTGGCATCAAGCAATGACAGAAGGCACGGCGATGGGAAACATGTAGACCCATCGCCGCACCGATTCCGATCAACGCAACCGCTTACTTGGTGAAGAGGTTCATGTCGATGTGCTCCCAGGTCGGGCTGGCAACAACGAAGGCCTGGATTTCACCGCGGTTGCCGGCCTCGATCACGGTCTGCACCTCAGCGCCAGCGCCCAGCGTTTCGCTACCCAGCACATCAACTTCGCCGGTCAGCAACTGAGCCACCGCCTGATTGGTGTCGGCGATGAACTTGATGATCACGTTCTTAATCTTGACCTCACCCTTGAAGTAATTGGGATTGGCCTCGAAGGTCATGCTCTGACCCTTCACCCACTCCTTGAGGATGTAGGGGCCGTTGCTCAGAGGCCGCTCGATGATCTCGGGCAGCGTCTGCCACTCGGCAGCCGGCACATCGGCCAGGCGGCGGCCATCGCTCAGCACCTGATGCGACGGGTAAGCGCCAAGGCCGGCGCCAGCGAAATAGGTCGGCCACTGCACGCCAGGGTGGAAGGTAACCGTGTATTCGGTATCGCTCTTGAACTCGATATTAGCGATCGAGTTGCAGTAGGTCAACGAGGTCGCGCCCGAATCCGGATCGCAGTTGATCTTGTAGGCCAGCTCGAAGTCGGCCTGCTTCAGCGGCTCGCCGTCTTCCCAGACAATACCCGAAATCCACTTGTCGGTCACGGTCAACTGCTTCATCTTGACAGTGCCGCCCTGGTACGTAATCGTCTCGCCATCGGCAGTCGTAATCTCGACACCCGGCGCCAGCGGCACAGCTTCACCATCGGTATTCCAGACGATGTCGCCTTCCTTGACCTCAACATCAACATTGGTAGCCCGACCGCTCTCAATCGTTGAGAGACCATCGAGACCAACCGGCTGATAGTCATAGTCGTAGCTCGTCACTGCCGGAACGCCCAGCAGGTTAACCGCGATCCGCTGCACTGCCGCGCTCTCGATCAGCGACCACATCGTCTGCGGCTCCTGAGTGAAACCGAGTACCAGCGTGTCGCCGCCATCGGTCAATTCCCACTCATCGGCGTTGGCCGTGTAATACTCGGTGGGGTTCGGCTTGAAGTTGAGCAAGCGGTTGGTAGCAGCATACGCTTCAAGTCGGTTGAAGAGCGGCAGGCTCACCATGTCCTTGGTGAACTCTTCCTGGACGATAGCATACTGGCGAATGCGCTCGGCGCGATCGAGCGTATTATTCGCCGCGATGATGGCGCGGCTGGCCCGCTCGTTGCACCAGCCCATGTAGTTCTGGCCCTCCCAGTTGTTGGAAGGCAGCGGAATCTGGTTACAGGCGTACAGCGTCTGGCCGCCCGGATCGGCCTGACCAACCCAGGCAAAGGCGCCAAGCTCAAAGTCGCGTCGGCGGAGGCCTGTGCTGCTGCCGAACCACCATGAGGCTGGCGCGTAAGTCGGGATGACCTGAATACCACAGGCAGCCATCTGGCGAATAAAGACCGCCGACCAGGTCTGGCGGAACTGGGCATTTGTGGTTGTGAAGCTCAGCGCCAACGCATCACCATTGGCGTTAGTGCGAACCGGTTCGCCGGTCCAGCCGGCTTCCTCAAGCAGCGCCTTACCCTTCTCGGGATCGAACGGATAAACGGTGATGTTCTGATTTGCCGCAGCCCAGTGCGCCTTCGGCAGGAATGTATCCATGAGCAACTGCTCTTGCTGCTCAGGAGTCAGATACGGATACACCGATGCGATCAACTCTGGCCGATTGGTGCAGTAGGCAATCGCCTGGCGGACGCGCACATCACTCAAGATCGGGTGCGGAGTCGTATACTGCTCGCTGACAACCTCCTCCGTCACCACCACTGTCTCGACTACCGTCTCGCGCACCGGCTCAGCGGTTTGCACCACAACAACGGTCTCGCGGACGACTTGGGGTTGAGCTGCGCCACCGCAAGCCGCCAGCATGGGAATCACCATTGCCATCACCATCGCAACGGCAACGATTCGCTTGGTAAAGCTAGCCATCTGTCTGTGTCCTCCTTAAATCTGAGGGCAACGAAACCAACGATTTCCAGGCCTTGACCAGACGTAAATCGTCGATCAGCCGCGCCATTGCGTTCTTTGCTTCGCCGCATCACCCCCTTTCCAGATCTTTGAACATGCCACCTGTCCGTCACCGAAATAACGATCTGCTGACGAACGAACAAAGGCTGTGGTCAGCCTGTCTCAGTGGATATAGCGAGGCGAGGTGCGGCGACGATCGACAAACGCTGGTGCAAGACTGTTCATCGTTAGGCGGGATTATAACGGTTCTGTTTGCGACTGTCAACCAAGTAACAAAGCTGAAACCAAATCAAATGAGAACAGCGGGTGCAGGTTGGCCATCTGGCCTCTGGCCGCTACCAACAGTAAACGGGATCCGCAACCCGCGTAGAACACCGGTTCCTTCCAGATCATCTGCGGTGTTCAGCGCTCACCATCATCATTGCGCTTAGCCAGCCTCGTCTTGTAGCCAGGTTTGGCGAATCAGACTGGCAAACGCAAGTCGCCGAGAGCAGGTCAGGTGTAGCCACTGTTATATCTTGCGCGTCATTACCGCCCATGCTATGATCGAGCCGCCACCGCAAAGCGATAGGAGCGTTATGTTTCCGGCTACCCGACATCTCATTCTCGCATCAGCATCGCCCCGCCGACGCGAGTTACTGTCTCAGCTAGGGGTTGATTACATCTGTCTGCCCAGTCTGGCTGAAGATCAGCCGGCGCCGCCACCATCCGATCTGCTTGATCATTTACCTGCGCTGCCAACCGCGATGCCACTTGCGCAGCATCCCACCCTGATCGCCTGGCGAAAGGCCGCCGACATCGGCAGCCAACACCCTGACGCAGTTGTCCTCGCTGCCGATACCGAAGTTGTCATTGATGGCACAGTGTTAGGGAAACCACGTGACGCCGATCACGCCTGCGCCATGATTCGTCGCCTGGCCGGGCGGGCGCACACTGTGCTTACCGGTCTATGCCTTTTACTGCCATCCGCGGCAACCACAGCAGGCGTGCTCTACGATGGACGCCGCGCGCTCTTTGATCTTGTTGCCAGCCAGGTCTATTTCCGCCCGTTGAGTGACGATGAAATTGCCGCTTATGTCGCGTTGGGCGAATCGCTCGACAAGGCTGGTGGCTACGGCTTGCAGAGCGGAGGCGCGGCCCTGATCGAAAAGATTGAAGGCAGCTACACCAACGTTGTAGGGTTACCACTACCGGCAGTGGCGCAATTGCTGCGCGTCGTCGGCATGACGACACCGGTCGATCCTATTGAAGCATACCTCTCATGGCTGCGCAGTCAGGGAAAGGAACCTGCTCCATGGCCAACCCAACCGTAAAGCTACTAATCGTTGATGACCATCCGCTCTTCCGGCAAGGGGTGCGCTGGGCACTCTCGCAGGAGCCAGGTTTTCAAATTGTCGGCGAAGCGGCCAACGGTGAAGAAGCATTGCGCTGGCTGGCCCAGGTCGAACCGAATCTCGAACCAAATGTGATGCTGATTGACCTCAATTTGCCGCGCATGAGTGGTCTTGAGTTGACCCGACAGGTGCGGCGGCAGTATGCCGGCATTGCCGTGGTAATGTTAAGTATGCATGAAAGCGACGAAGCGGCCTTCAATGCGCTGCGCGCCGGCGCTGCCGCCTATCGCTCAAAAGACATCAAACCGGCGGCGCTGGCCGACATCATTCGCCGGGTAGCGCGCGGTGAGTATGTGATCAACGATATGCTGATGGAAGAGCCACGCATCGCCAGTCGCATTCTCTCCCAGTTTCGCAATTTACCCGAAGTGCAAATCCCGGACGATACTCTCGGCTTGCAGATTTTCACCCCTCTGAGTGAACGCGAGATTGAAGTGCTGGAGCGAATCGCTGCCGGCAATAGCAATAAAGAGATTGCTGACGCGCTCGGTATCAGTGCGCAGACCGTGAAGAATCATATCTCTTCGATTTTGCGCAAGCTATCCCTCAACGACCGCACCCAGGCTGTCATTTTTGCCCTGCGCCGCGGTTGGATTGAGACCCCACAACAGATTCAGCCGGGTGAACCAGAAAACTGATTCGCCTTATGGTTTAAAAAATTGAAGTGCGCTCAGCCAGCTTCTGGTTGATCGTTGACTGAATTATCTCTCGCACCTGCTCAGAGAGCGCCAGCACTGTGATCGGGTCATCGGCAGCATCGGGTCCGTATTCCGTTGTATCAATCGGCGGACAGAAGGTGATTGACCAGCGCGTCGGCAACGGAATCACGCCAAGCAAACCAAACCAGGGAAAGAAGGGCGTGAGCGGGAAATAGGGAAAACCGAGCAGTCTGGCAATCCCCTCGGCATTGGCAAGCATGGGGTAAATCTCTTCAGCGCCCACCACGGCTACCGGCACCAGTGGCGCTTGCGCGCGCAGCGCAGTCTGCACAAACCCGCCTCGACCAAAGCGAGCCAGCTTGTAGCGATCTTTGAAGAGCTTACCAACCCCCTTTAGACCTTCGGGAAATACACAAACCAGCTCATCCCGCTCGAGGAGCCGAATCGCGTTTTCGGGTAACCCCGGCACCTGTCCTAACGCCGCCAGCGTCGGCGCAATCACCGGCAAGGTTGTAAACCAGTGGAGATGGAGCGAGCGGACGATCCGTTCATTTTGCGCCGGATGTTCATTAAATACCGCGGTGGCAATCATAGCGCCATCCCAGGGCAGGACGCCACTATGATTGGCAACCAGTAACCCCCGCCCCTGAGCCGGCACATGCTCCAGGCCAGTCGCCGTTACCCGCCACCAGGTATGATACATAAACGACAGAAAGGGTCGCGCCACTTCGATAATCTCGCGATCCATGCCAAACGGATCGGTTGAGTAGTCGCCACGCAGCCGACGCTGAATAAAATTGACCTGCTCGTCGATCTGATAACGCAAAACCATCCCGATCCCCTTCCAGAAATCGGGATCGAGGTAATCGCGCAGATCAACCCCTTGCAGCATCGCATTGATCCGCTCAACCTGTTCACCGGTCATGCGCTGAAGGTTTTCGCCGATGAGCCGAACAACGCCAGCCGCAAAATTGCCCAGGGCCGCCTGCGGGCCTGATTGCTGGTCACTCTGCTGGCGAATGTCAATCTCAACCTCGAATAGTTGTTCAGCCGAACGGCGAGCTGTTGCCGTCTCATCCCATGTGAATGATGCCGAAGCTGCTGAAGGTGGATCTACCGCCGCCGACGGATCAGCGCTATCGGCATCAGGATGATCGATAACCGGCGATTCCTGCACGCCTTCGATCACGACCTGAGCGCGACTGCGGCGAGGGCGTCGGCGCTCAACCGGCTCATTGGTCTGAGCAGCATCCAGCTCATCGTGGTTCATGCCTTCCTCCTCCGGTTGAGAAATTCGCTCAACGCGCGCGCGGCTGCTTGCTGTTCTTCTTCTGGTGTCAATGGCTTAAGCGCGTCAAGAGCGGCAGTCATCTCATAATCTGCCGTCCAACCCAAAACCCGGCAAGCGCGTTGTGGATCAATCGTGCAGCGATAGCGTAGATAATCAACCTCAAACGGCCATCCTGGCGGAGGCTGGTTATTAAAGAGTGGACCGAGGGCCGGGACTGGCTGTCGTCCGAGGCGTCGAATCACCTGACTCAAAGGCAGCGGGTGTTCAGGCGCAATGTTAAACGCCCCGCCCGCTGATTGATCGACAGCCGCAAGCACAGCTTTGGCAGCATCATCAACATGCAGCAACTGGATCATTGGATCAAAGCCGAATAACATTTGGGGCGATAGCGAACTCAGATATTGCATCACCGGATCGTCTGGCGCGAGTATCGGCACACAACGCAGAAGTGTCACCGTGATCTGTGGATGGCGCGCGGCAAAATCGGCTACAATCTGCTCTACTTCAGCCAGCGTGCGCAATAAACCCCGAGTATGCTGCGTTTTGATCGGACGATCCTCGCTGATCAACAGTGGATTGAGCGGACTTGCGCCATAGATCCATCCGTGGCTACGCGCCACAATGTGGCGCACACCGGCTGCCCGACAGGCTCCCAGCAACTCCATCGTTCCGATCACATTATGCTGCACTGTCGTCTCGTGATCGGGTAGCGCTTCATTGAAGCCGAGCAGGTCGAAATGCACCACGGTCTCGATCGCTGCAGTGCGCAGCAATTCCAGCCATTGTTTGCGATCGAGGCGCGCAGTTAGCCATTCGGCACAGCCAATTGGTCCCGCTGGCGGATGTCTCCCGACTACGATCGTATCGTGCTGCTGACTCAGCAATTGCGCCGCGCGAACGCTCAACTGCCCGGTCGCGCCATTGATCAACACTCGCGTCATGGCACTCTTTCCACATTTTCGCGCAACCAGCGCTCAAGTTCTTCCCGATCCATATCGCCGTGACTCAATGCGCGAAAGACCCAGCCGATTTCGTCAGGCCCGACTTCAGGCCGCAAACCTGCTCCATTGATAGCCAGAAAGCGCAAGAGACAGAAAAAAGCGGTTGCTTCATTGGCAGCGTTGAAAGGATGATGCTTGACAATCATAAAGGTTAACACTGCCGCCTTACTGCACAGATCCGGGTAGAGTTCCGAGCCAAAAAAGATCTGGCGTGGCGCTTGCAAGGCCATTTGCAGACGATCCTGACTCTTGATTCCCAGCAATCCACCATACCGCTCGATCACAAACGTATGCAGATCGAGCAGGTCGTCCTGGGAAAGGTAGACTATCGGCGTCGTTTCCTCGTCTAGCATGACGTGTATCCGATCGACTTGCGCTTGTCTGGCGGCGTTTGATCAGAATGAGCCACCGGCAAGCGCAATGCCATCATCAAGGTACCCGTCTGATCAAATCCCGACAATCTGCCGAAAGGCCCGATCATACTGATCGCACATGGCTTCAGCCCACGCGCGCAGATGTGGACTCATTGGCCGACGGATGAGCAACTCGCGTTCGGTAAAAACCAGCTCGACAACTTCTTCTTCCCCAAGCCCGATTGCCTCAATCCAGCGCTGCACCACCGCCGGCAAACTTTCGCGCTCGACCGTAAACGAGCGGGGCATAGGCGCCTCCTTTCCGATCTCGGTTTGCCAGCACCGAACAATCGATTCCGAAGTCTGCCTGATTATGAGGCTGGTCGGCAGCCCCATAATCACATCTTTCGCTCAACCAGCCGCTGCGCCATCTATGCAACAGAAGCGACAGGTAAGATGTTGCGCTAGCGAACAGTCGCGTCGAACTGGATCTCCGACGCGACTGCCAGACTTAATCGGTTCGCTCCCGCAAATGCGGGAAGAGGATCACCTCACGAATCGTGGGCTGATCGGTCAACACCATCACCAAGCGGTCGATACCGATACCGAGACCGCCGGTTGGCGGCATACCGTAGCGCAACGCATTGATAAAATCTTCGTCCATCTGATGCGCCTCTTCATCGCCGGCAGCGAAAGCGCGCAACTGTTCACGGAAACGCTCTTCCTGGTCGAACGGATCATTCAATTCGGTAAAGGCGTTACCGATCTCCATACCGGCGATGAAGGCTTCAAACCGTTCGGCAAAATCAGGCCGCTCAGGAATCCGCTTGGCGAGGGGCGACATCGCCACCGGGTAATCGATCACAAATGTTGGTCGGACGAGATGGGGCTGCACAAACTCTGAGAAGAGTTCGTCAACCTGTTTTGCCCACGACGCCTTGCGATCAACGCGCAACCCGCGTTCGGCAATCGCAGCATGCAACGAGGTCAGGTCGGTATGACGGGTAATATCGATCCCGGTCCGTTCGGCAATCGCCTCAGCCATCGTGATACGGGGCCAGGGTGGCCGAAAATCCAGTTCACGACCCTGGTATGTGATCGTCAGCGTGCCATGCACAGCCAGACAAATCTCACCCAGCATCTCTTCGACCAGTGCCATCATCGCGTGGTAATCAGCATACGCCTGATAGCACTCCATCATTGTAAACTCAGGGTTGTGCGAGCGATCAACCCCCTCATTGCGAAAGTTTTTGCCGATCTCGTAGACACCGGGAAAGCCACCGACGATCAAGCGCTTGAGGTAGAGTTCGGTCGCGATGCGCAGGTAAAGATTCTGGCCAAGCGCATTATGATAAGTAGTAAAAGGGCGCGCAGCCGCGCCGCCGTAGAGTGGCTGCAACACCGGCGTCTCAACTTCGAGAAAGCCGCGTTCGTCAAGCGCGCGCCGCATCGTTGTGATGATCCGGGCCCGGGCGCGGAACACATCGCGTCGCTCTCGATTTACGATGAGATCGAGATAGCGCTGGCGATGACGCTCTTCGACATCCTGTAGACCGGCCCACTTCTCAGGCGGGGGGTTAATCGCTTTCGCCAGAACGCGCAGCTCGCGGACAAAGAGCGAACGTTCACCAGTTTTGGTGCGACGAAGGGTACCGGTAGCCTGAACAATATCAAAGGTGTCGATCTGATCACGGAAGCGTTCAAACCACTCATCGCCGACATCAGCCCGGCTCAGCCAGAGCTGGATCTCGCCGCTCCCATCTTCGATATGGGCAAAGGCAATCTTCCCCATAACCCGACGCGCGCCGATAATGCGACCGGCCAGGGTGATCGTCGTTTCTCGAGCAACCAGATTGTCAAACGCGGCCAGTGCTGCGCCGATCGTATGACTACGCTGGCAGCGCGGCGGAAAGGGATCGATACCGGCAGCGCGCAACTGTTCCAGCTTGGCGGCGCGCTGGGCTTGCAGGTCGGTTAATTCCATAGTCGTCAACAAACAATTGTATTGCCGGCCTATGCCGTCGATGCCGGCACCCTTTCCCCATTATACTGGAAAATGCAATGACCCTGGAACATGCCTGGCGTCGAATAATCTCGTCTGAGACAGTATCATTGCTTGCGCGCAACAGAGCACGAAAACCATTTCTTAACAAAGAAAAGGGCGACAAACATGTCGCCCTTTCCGCGTTATCAAGAGGCTTTCTTGAGAGACAAGCGCTAACGAACTTTGAGAATGGTGAGCTTCATCACGCCAGAAGGGGTGTGAACCGTCACCTTATTGCGGGCACGTTTGCCGAGCAGGGCAGCGCCTAATGGCGACTCATTCGAGATGCGACCCTGGCGAGGATTGGCTTCGGCGCTGCCGACAATCGTCCAGGTCTCTTCGGTGCCATCATCTTCGAAGCGCACAGTTACCGACGAACCGACACGAACCTCGCCATTGCTCGCCTGATCTTCATCTATCAGTTCGGCCCGCGAGAGCAAATGTTTCAGTTCGCGAATACGACCTTCCAGCAACGCCTGCGCTTTCTTTGCATCTTCGTATTCACCGCTCTCAGAGATGTCACCTAATTCTTTGGCCGCAGCAATCCGCTCGGCGATTTGCTTGCGCTCGACAGTCATCAAATGCTCAAGCTCCGCTTCGAGACGGGCGCGACCTTCGCGAGTCAGGTATGTCGGCTTGTCTGTCATCACTCTTGCCTCTACACTGCCCCGGCGATACCGATGATCCACCGGGAAACCGCAATATAAAAAGAATAACTGAGAGCGCATCTCTCAGTTGTGGGTGGAGGCTACCTTCATCTGAGCCAGACCCTAGCACAATTATATGGGGTCACAGGCAATTTGTAAAGACGGTTCCTCGCCCAACTCGAAAATACTCGCACAGATATGCTATAATCGAAGAGCGGATGGCACGCATCAGGCAGTAGATACCTTATGGCTTCACGCGGCGGCAAAAAATCAGCAGGTAACCGGCGCGCTGCCGGCAGTCACAGCCGAAAGAGCAGCGCGAAGTCGGACTGGAAGGTCGCATTGCGGCCTGAACATCAGCGCGAGCTATTTGCGTTAGGGCTGATCCTGGTCGCGACGATTACCATTATCTTTGTGCTCACCAGCGAGGCCGGCGAGCTAGGGCGCATCTACCTTAACGGGGTGCGCGCGCTGTTTGGCGCCGGCATCTTTTTTGTGCCGCTCACGCTGTTTTTGATCGGAATTGCCATCCTCTGGCAAGAGCGAATGAGCGACGCCAGTCTGAGCGGCGCGAATGTGCTGGGCACAACGCTCGTGCTGTTATCAATGCTTGGCCTGCTCGAAGTGCCGGTACACGACATCCTGATCGCCGATCGGATGAATGAAGGTGGCGGTTTCATCGGCTACTGGCTGTTCGAACTCTTGCAGGTAGCAATCGGATCCATCGCCGCAGTGGTCGTTATTTTAGCCATTGGTCTGGCCGGATTGTTGCTCACCTTCAATCTCACCGTGCGCGAGCTTGTGCTGGGTATGACTGAGTGGACAACCTCATTCTGGCAGATGCTCTGGAGCGGGCCGCGCCGTCCTGCCGAGCCGGTCAATGCCGATCGACGCGCCGAGCTGATCTTCAGCCCACCGCCCCAACCTGAAAGCGACGATATTGTGCCAACCCCGATCGCCGCTCGCCCAACGCGGGCCAGTCTGTTTAAGCGGCCTACTCCTGAATTACCGCCCCCAGCCGCCGAGCCGCTCCCGCCAACCGTGACGATACCATCAGCGCCGGCATCGAAGCCAGAGCCGGTTCAAGAGGTGGTGCAAGAAGCGCTGGATGGGTTCGAGATCTCACCGGTTCGGCGCGCCTGGCCATTACCATCACTCGATCTGTTGCTTGAACGCTCAATCGATGGTGGGATTACCGATGAAGAGCGCCGGCTCAAAGCGCGCGTGATTGAAGAGACGCTGGCCAGCTTTAAAGTTGAAGCGCGCGTCGTTGGCGTCAATACCGGGCCGGCAGTGACCCAGTTTGAATTGCAACCGGCGGTTGGGGTGAAAGTGGCGAAGATTATGACGCTCGAACGCGATCTGGCGCTGGCGCTGGCAGCCCAGTCGATCCGAATCGAGGCGCCTATCCCCGGCAAAAATGTAGTTGGCATCGAGATTCCTAACAGCGCCATCGCGATGGTCTCGCTGCGCGAGGTGCTCGATAGTGAAGAGTATGAACTCCACCGCGGTCGCCTGAAGCTGCCACTCGGCAAGGATGTCAGCGGCACGCCAATCATCGCCGATCTGACCAAAATGCCGCACCTGCTGGTCGCCGGCGCAACCGGTTCGGGCAAGTCGGTGGCAATTAACGCCTTTCTCTGTGGGTTGCTGCTCAAACATACCCCCGATGAGCTGAAGCTGATTCTGATCGACCCCAAGATGGTCGAGATGATTGTCTACAATCACATTCCTCATCTGCTCTCACCGGTTGTCACCGAAGTTGAGCGCGTTGTCCCAACCCTCAAATGGGCAACCCGCGAGATGGAACGGCGCTACAAGATCTTTGCTCGCAATGCCTGCCGCAATATTGACAGTTACCGTCAACTGGCCCGGAAGCGAGCCGATCTTGAGCCAATGCCCTACATTGTGATTGTGATCGATGAGCTGGCCGATTTGATGATGATGGCCGCCGATGAGGTCGAGACCTATATCTGTCGCCTGGCGCAGATGGCCCGCGCCACCGGGATTCATCTCATTATCGCTACGCAACGGCCATCGGTTGATGTTATCACCGGTCTCATCAAGGCCAACTTCCCTTCGCGGATCGCCTTTGCCGTTACTTCGCAGGTTGATAGCCGGGTGATCCTCGATGTGCCCGGCGCCGAACATCTGCTAGGGCGCGGCGATATGCTCTACATGGCTGCCGACTCGGCCAAGCTGATCCGCATTCAGGGCACGTATGTCGCCGACCGCGAAGTCGAGCGCATTGTCGAATTCTGGCGTAAAGCCGCGCCACCTGACCTGACTAAATCAGATGAGCAGAAACCGGGCGACGGCGAGAACCAGTCTACCGCCAGCGGGGAAGGTTTTCAGCCACCCGCCGAATTCCTCTCGCCTGCCGAGCAAGATGAGCTGCTGCCGCAGGCAATTGCGCTGGTCTCGCAACACCAGCGCGCATCAGCATCGCTCTTGCAGCGTCGCATGCGCATTGGCTATTCCAAAGCCCAACAGTTGATCGAACTCCTTGAACAACAAGGCTATGTCGGCCCTGCCGATGGTGGTCGCTCGCGCGAAGTGCTGCGGCGTGATGGATCAGCCCAATCCTGATCTGTGATACGGGACGGGATGGTTACCGGGCAGTAGCATCGGTGGTGACCAGACTCTATAAGATGTGCCCTGACACTGCGAACAGATGCAGATGGTATCTGCAACGTTTGAGCGCAATGGCGCGTCTAAGCGGCAATACATCTCGCTCAGGAGGCAGTTGCAATGGCGATCGAAGATTTTTATACCGGCGCCCGGCGCATTCTGGCCAATATGCTGGAGGAAACCCCCAAGGCTGACCGCGAGCAATTGCTCGACGCATATGCTGAGTTGCTCACCCGTTTGCATGCTGAAGAGGCCCATCGCATGCTGACCGAAGTGATCGAAGATGCCCGCACCCGACTCGATGCGCGCCTCTCACCCGATCCAATTCGGCAAACGATAGCCGGCGTGCAAAGCACCTTGCAGGATCTGTGGAATAGTCTCTGGCGATAACGACCGTAGAGAAAGCAGTAAGCAGTGCGCTGACTTCCTGCCGCATGGTCACTCGCCGGCCCGTATTCGCCGGTTGAGCCGATATACTCTCATAACCATCCTTCGAGCGCTAATCCGTTGACAGAAGACATGTCGATGCGCCGACGGCGATTCGCCAGCGCATTGTGCCGGGTTAAAGACGGAAGGAACGAATAAAACCTCGCGAGCATTAGTCCGGCTGCCAGTTTCTCGACGATCCCTACCGGCAAATTTGTGCCTGCCGGTGAGCTGACAGTGACAGACTAAAAGGTATCGGAATTAAGCGGTCAAAGCGGTTTCGATGATGATAACCACCAGGAGTTTGTATGGCAGTACAAGCTAGCGAAAGGATTGCGAACAATCTCTATCAGGAGAAACTTCACCAGGCCGGAGAATTGCTCACCGAACACAACCTTGATCTGTGGCTAATTCTGGTACGGGAAACCTCAGAACACACTGATCCCGCACTGAAGCTGCTCGGCCATTTTTCGCTGACGTGGCCAACCGCGATCATCCTGACGCGCAGCGGGAGCGCGCTGGCGATCACCGGTTTGGGCGATGATGAAGCGGTGCGCCACGCGGGACTGTTTGACGAGGTACGACCCTACACCCAGAGCATCGGCCCCGAACTGTTGCGGGTATTGCAACGCTACGATCCGCAACGAATCGGGATCAACGTCAGTCGGAGCGATGTCAGCGCCGATGGTCTAAGTTACGGAATGTACCTTAATCTCTGCGACTATCTGGCAGGCACCCCTTACCGTGAGCGACTGGTTTCGGCAGAACATTTTGTCGCCGCGTTACGCAGCCGAAAGACACCGCAAGAAGTAGCGCGGATGCGGGCAGCAGCCGAGTTGAGTATGCGCATCTTTACCGCCGTTGGTGACTTCCTGCATCCCGGCGTTAGTGAACGAGAGGTAGCGGCATTTGTCCACGCTCAAACGCAGGCTGCCGGCGCAACAACCGCGTGGGATCCGGCCCATTGCCCTGGACTCAACGCCGGCCCTAATTCACCGTGGGGACACGTTGGCCCGTCGGATGAAATTGTCCGTCCCGGTGAAGTGTTTCACATGGATTTTGGCGTCCAGCTCGACGGTTACTGCTCGGATCACCAGCGCGTCTGGTATTGCCTGCGACCGGGTGAAAACGCCCCACCAGAGGAGGCACAACATGCGTTCAACGCTGTGAAAGCAGCCATACGCGCCGCGGCAGCGGCAATTCGGCCCGGCGTGGTAGGCTGGGAAATCGATGCCATTGCCCGCCAGACCATTACCGCTGCCGGCTACCCCGAATACCCGCATGCGCTTGGCCATCAGGTTGGGCGCGCCGTGCATGACGGCGGCGTCGGCTTTTACCCGCGCTGGGAACGTTACGGCGATAAACCCTACGGCACAATTGATGCCGGTATGGTATTGACACTTGAACTGGGTGTGCGCACCCGCTACGGCTATATCTCACTCGAAGAAGAGATCCTGGTCACGCCGACCGGCTGTGAATGGATCGGCCCGCCACAAGAAGAGTTGTGGCTGATCCGGTGAAATGGTCGTCATCGCTGGCGGTAGCGAAGGGGCGCAGCGCGCTGCGCCCCTTCGAACTTCAGGTCACGGCTATCGTTCGCTGCAGCGCCAACTATCGTGTTGAAACGTTAGATCCTCATAATTAGAGATATTAAGCATATTTAGAGTTATTGAACTATTCCCCGCTGTCACATGGATTCATTTATTGTGCAATGTCGCACAAGAATCTCGACAAAGGGTTATGGTATACTATTGCTAAATCACAGCATAGCGTGATGCAAGCAGGCCACGATGCCAGCGGCTTCTCTTGACCTTGTTTGGGTGAAGCGTTGCGACGCGAGACGGCTGCAACAGTCAGCCTGATTGTCGTTCGCTACTCATCACTGGTTGGCAAACCAGTTGGGAGGAGTGTTCAGGTGAGCGACTCGATCGCGATTGAACTCCGCGACGTCGTCAAACGGTTTGGCGATGTGGTCGCGGTCGATCACGTTAATCTTCAGATTCGCGATGGCGAGTTTTTTTCATTGTTGGGGCCAAGCGGATGTGGCAAGACCTCAAGTCTGCGCATGATTGCCGGGTTTGAGTTGCCGACTTCCGGCAGCATTATCATTCATGGCCGCGAGATGGGCATCACCCCACCTCACCAGCGCCCGGTCAATACCGTCTTTCAATCGTATGCCCTCTTCCCCCATATGACGGTGGCGCAGAACGTTGCATTCGGCCTGGAGATGCGCAAGACACCGAAAAATGAAATTGCGCGCCGCGTCCAGGAGGCGCTCGATCTGGTGCGACTATCGGGATTGGAAGAGCGGCGTCCGCGTCAGCTCTCTGGTGGACAGCAACAGCGGGTAGCGCTGGCCCGCGCGCTGGTCAATCATCCCGAAGTATTGCTGCTTGACGAGCCGCTCGGCGCACTCGATCAAAAGCTGCGCAAAGAGATGCAGCTCGAATTGAAGAGTTTGCAGGTCCGGGTAGGGATTACCTTTGTATTCGTGACTCACGATCAGGAAGAAGCGTTAACGATGTCGGATCGGATTGCGGTCATGAACAAGGGCAAAATTCTACAGGTCGGCACGCCAACCGAAATTTACGAGCGACCTAATTGCCGGTTTGTGGCCGATTTTATTGGTGAAACCAACTTTATCGATGGGGTGGTGATCGGGCGAGATGGCAACTACACGGTGTTGGAAACACCAGAGGGATTGCGCTTCCGCGGACTGGCTGCTCGCCCATTGAGCGATGGCACGAGCGTTACTTACTCGATTCGACCCGAGAAAGTGCGCCTGCTGACGCCTGATGGCGCATTGCCACCCGATGGGCTAGCTGGTACGGTGATGAGTGTGAACTATATCGGGAGTGATACCCGCATTACGGTGCGAATCAACGACCGGCGCATCATCGATGTCTGGGAACAGAATACCCGCTCGACCCTTGATCGAAACGAGTACTGGCAACCGGGTGAAGCAGCCGTGATTGTCTGCCCGCCTGATAACGCACTCGTGCTCAGCGAGTAGAAGGAGGGTGTGATGGCAACGTTGCAACAACAGCAACAGGGCCGCGACCGGATCCGACTGGCACTCCTGCTCACTCCCGGTTTGCTCTGGCTGGTGCTCTTCTTTGCTCTACCGCTGGTCATCATCTTTGTTTACAGTTTTATGACCAACGATGCGCTGGGCCGGGTCGTTTACCAGCCAACCCTCGACAACTACATTACTGTCTTTACGCAGAGCCTGTACATCAATGCTTACTGGCGATCAATCTGGACCAGCGTACTCACTACCGTCATCTGCTTGCTGATCGGGTATCCGCTGGCCGTGTTTATTGCTCGCAGTCCGCAGCAGTGGCGGATGCCATTACTGATGCTGATCCTGATTCCGTTTTGGACCAACTTTCTGGTGCGCATTTACGCCTGGCAGATCATTTTGGCCAACAATGGGATCATTAACGGCTTTCTCGAGCTGATCGGAGTAGGGCGATTGCCGCTCCTGAACAATGAAGGCGCAACGCTGATCGGCCTGATCTACGGCGAGTTACCGTTTATGGTTTTGCCCCTCTATGCCGCCATTGACCGGTTTGATTTCACCCTGATGGAGGCTGCGGCTGATCTCGGCGCCAATAAAATTCAGGCCTTTCTCCGCATCATGTTGCCGATGACGATGCCGGGGATTGTTGCCGGTTCGGTGCTGGTATTCATTCCAACGCTGGGTCAATTTGTGGTGTCTGAACTGTTAGGGGGAGCAAAAGTTGACTATCTCGGCAATTTGATTCAGCGTCTCTTCCTGCGCGCCAACCCTATCAATTGGCCGCTTGGTTCGGCAATGGCGGTTTTGATGATGATCGTGCTATTGGTGTTGATCATGTTGTACTTCCGCGCCACAACGGAGGAAGAGCGATGATCAAGACAGCGCCTGCCACAACCACTGCGGCGCGGATGCAGACCGCGTTTAGCGAAGGTCGCCTGACCTGGAGCGGTCTTGCCCTGACCGTCTTCTCAATTCTGGTCTACCTGTTTCTCTACGCGCCGATCATCGTTCTGGTCGTCTTTTCGTTCACCCGCGATGAGTTTGGCGTGCGCTGGACGGGATTCACGCTTGACTGGTACATCCGGCTCTTTAACAATCCGCGGATGATGGGAGCGGCGTGGAATACGCTGGTGGTGGCGACTGTTTCAACAATCGTCTCAACGATTATCGGCACCCTGCTGGCGATGGCAATGGAACGCTACCGGTTTCGCGGGCGCAACGCTATGGAGGGATTGATCTACTTGCCGATTGTTGTGCCCGAAATCGTGATGGCGGTAGCGCTACTGGCCTTTTCGGCGATCGTATTCGACCTGATCAAGCTGGCAACCGGCGAAACACTTCGCCGCAGCCTGACGACAGTAACCATCGGTCACATCGCGTTCAGCATTTCGTTTGTTGTGGTCGTAGTGCGCACCAGTCTTAAGAATTTTGACCGCCGGCTGGAGGAAGCGGCAGCCGATCTCGGCGCCGATAGCTGGAATACCTTTTGGCGCATTACCTTTCCGCTCATCTTGCCCGGTATTGTTGGCGGCGCTCTGCTCGCATTCACGCTATCGCTCGACGATTTCATCATTTCACTGTTCCTGTCAGGGCCGGGAACATCTCTTTTGCCGGTAGAGGTCTACAACCGGGTGCGGCGAGCGGTGACGCCAGAAATTAACGCGATTTCAACCCTCATGCTGATCCTGTCGATGGCGCTGGTGGCGCTCTCTCAATTGCTCCAGCGCCGGCGGTGAGACGAAGAACCTATCAGGAAGGGAGAAGAGTAATGCAGATGCTACGAGTGTTGTTAGTTACATTGTTGTTGGCGCTTGCCGCGTGTGGCGGGGGTGGCCAGCCGGCAACAAGTCCGGGAAATGAGTATGGCGCCAGCGGCGGTGATACCCCTGAGTCAGGTGACGGAGTTGATCGAAGCCGTTTGGCCCGCGAACTCTATTTCTACAACTGGTCAGATTACATCGACCCCGCTATTCTCGAACAGTTCGAGGCTGAATACGGTGTGAGGGTGATTGTTGACACCTACGATAGCAATGAAGACATGCTGGCGAAAATCCGGGCCGGCAATTCAGGCTACGATATTGTGGTGCCAACGGATTACGCGGTGCAAATTATGATCGCCGAGGGGTTGGCCGCGCCGCTTGACAAGTCGCTCCTGACTAATCTTGTCCATCTCGATCCGAATTTGCTCGATCAGTACTTCGATAAGGGGAATGTCTACTCGATCCCGTATATGTACGGCATTACCGGCATTGCCTACAATACCAAATTCTTCCCCGATGGGATTGATAGCTGGGCTGCTATTTTCGAACCGGAGCAGATTGCTGAGTTCAGAGGCAAAATCAGCATGCTTGATGACGCGCGTGAAACGCCAGGCGCAGCCCTACGTTACATCGGACAATCGCTTAATTCAACCGATCCGGCGGCGCTTGAGCGGGTAAAGGAGATTTTGCTGGCGCAGAAGCCGTATCTGGCTGCTTACAACAGCTCAGATGTCAACCGCAAGCTGGCAAGTGAAGAGTATGTGCTGGCGCATTCGTGGAGCGGCTCGGCAATGCAGGCTCGCAATGGATTGGGCGATGAATTCAGCGGCAATCCAGACATTGCCTTTGTTATCCCGAAAGAAGGCGGGATGATCTGGATGGATAATCTGATGATCCTGAAGGACTCTCCCAATGCTTACACAGCCCACGTATTTATGAATTTCCTCATGCGCCCGAAAGTGTCGGCGCAGAATACCGAGTACATCGGCTATCTCACACCGAATAAAGATGCGCTCGACCTGTTGTCAGACGAGATCAAAGAACTCTACCAGCAGGGTTTCGCTCCCGACGAAGAGATGTACAAGCGACTTGAGTGGGCAGTGCGAAACGAAGGCACAACAGCGTTCGACGATCTGTGGACAGAGATCAAGGGTGAGTAGCCTCACAGGTTGACAACCGGCAGGTGAACTCAACCGAACAGGGCGAATAAGTGATACCTGGAGAGAGGGGTTAGCTGGCAGTAACGACGTTACTGCCAGCTACTTTCTATTGCGCAGAAGCGAGCCTGTGCAATACTGACTTCAGCGATGCTAACCTGAGCGGAGTCTATCTCTGCGGAGCCAACCTGCGCAACGCCATTCTCAGTCGGGCCAACCTGGCCCGGGCCAATCTGAGTGGCGCTAACCTGCGTGGCGCTCATATGCGCGGCGTCAATTTGCGCGAAGCCAGTCTGACTGACGCCGATCTGACCGATGCCGATCTCACTGATGCCGATCTGACCGATTGCGATCTGACCGGCGTTAAAGGGTTGAATGTATGATAGGCCGACAGTCGCGCTGAGGGTGGTTGCGCGACACCCTCAGCGTCGATCAAAACCCAGACGACGCCCCCTATCGCGCCTGACATCACTGCCACCCTCATCACATTCAAGAGCCACTCTCAATCATCACCGGCACAACCGGTTCGAGAATCTCACGCAAAAATCGACCGGTATGCGATGTGGGATGACGGGCAACCTCTTCGGGAGTGCCAAGCGCCACCACTTCACCGCCGCCATCGCCGCCTTCCGGTCCCATATCGATCACATAATCAGCGGTCTTGATCACATCGAGATTATGTTCGATAACCACCACCGTATTACCGGAGTCAACCAGACGATGCAACACCTGTAAGAGATTCTGAATATCGGCAAAATGCAAACCGGTCGTTGGCTCATCAAGAATGTAAATGGTGCGACCGGTTGCCACCCGGGCCAGCTCTTTCGCCAGCTTTACGCGCTGCGCCTCGCCACCCGACAGCGTTGTTGCCGGTTGACCAAGTTTGATATAGTCGAGACCAACATCGTGCAGGGTTTGCAAGATCCGACGAACGCGGGGCACATTGGCAAAAAACTCTAGCGCCGTCTGCACATCCATATCAAGCACATCGGCAATCGTCTTGCCCTTGTACTTGACCTGCAACGTTTCACGGTTGTACCGTTTACCCTTACATTCGGCGCAGCGCACCCAGACATCGGCCAAAAATTGCATATCGATCTTGATCTCGCCATTGCCTTCACAGGCTTCACAACGCCCACCGCGAATATTGAAACTGAAGCGTCCCGGCCCATAGCCACGCAGTTTGGCTTCAGGGGTCTCGGCAAACAACTCACGCAGCAGATCGAACAACTTAACATAGGTAGCCGGATTCGAGCGCGGCGTGCGCCCAATCGGTTGCTGATCGATATTGATAACCTTATCCAGGCGTTCCAGGCCGTGCAGAGCGCGGAAGGGGCCAGGTTTGAGCTGAGCGCGGTTGAGCCGATTAGCCAGCGCCGGGTAAAGCGTCTCGGTAATCAGTGATGATTTGCCCGATCCAGAGACGCCGGTCACTGCGATGAAACAGCCGAGCGGGAAGCTGACCGAAACATCACGCAGATTGTTGAGGGTTGCGCCTTCGAGCGTTAGCCAGCCGTTGTTGGGATGGCGGCGGGTCGGCGGGGTCTGAATGGTCAATCGCCCTGATAGATACTGACCGGTGAGCGAGGTCGGGTGTTGGGCAACCTGAGCAGGTGTGCCGGCAGTAACAATTTGCCCCCCTTTGACACCGGCGCCAGGGCCGAAGTCGATAATCCAGTCGGCGGCCTGCATCGTTTCAAGGTCGTGTTCGACTACGATCAGGGTATTGCCGAGATCGCGCAGGCGTAAGAGCGAGTCGAGCAACTTGCGATTGTCACGCTGGTGCAAGCCAATACTCGGCTCATCAAGGATGTACATCACGCCGACCAGCCCTGAACCGATTTGAGAAGCGAGACGGATCCGCTGCGCTTCGCCACCAGAGAGGGTCGGCGCAGCGCGGTCGAGCGTCAGGTAGTGCAGACCGACATTGTGTAAAAAACCGAGCCGCTCGCGGATCTCTTTCAACACATCGCCTGCAATCGCCAGCGCGGTTTCATTGAGATGGTTAGGTAACTCACGCGCCCAATCGAGGGCCTGGGCAACATTCATGCGGGTCACATCGCGGATCGAGCGCCCGGCTACGCGCGCGGCCAGACTTTCGGGGCGCAACCGGGCGCCTTCACAGTCAGGGCATGGCTGTTCGCTCATATACTGGGTGTAATATTCGCGCATCGTATCCGAGCCACTCTGCATGTAGCGGCGACGGATTTCACTGGCCAGCCCTTCCCACACACGATAATACTCGCCACGCGAGCCACCTTCGTGTTCCCAGGCGAATCGGATACGCTCCTGACCGCTGCCGTAAATGATGGCATCACGTTGACGCTGGGTCAGCTCATCCCAGGGCGCATCAAGATCGATACGATAATGGGCAGCGATAGCGAGGAGAGCTTTGTAAGCCCAGGTATCCTGCTTCTTGCGCATCTCGCCCCAGTAGGTGACGGCGCCGTCGTGGATCGAGAGCGCGCCGTTGGGCACAAGCAAGCCCGGATCAACTTCGAGCCGCGCGCCCAGGCCGGTACACGTCGGACAGGCCCCTTGAGGCGAATTGAACGAGAACATCTGCGGCGTCAATTCGGGAAACGAGATCCCACACGACGGGCAGGTATTACTCTCGCTCATCAACCACTCACGTGGTTGGGCGGGATCGGTCGGCTCATCGGCCAGACTGATGATGACCTTCCCTTCACCAACCCGCAAAGCCGTCTCAACACTATCGGTCAGGCGGGTTGTAAACGAGTCGAGATCGCCATTAGCAATGGCCTGCGGGATAGCCAACCGATCGATCACCACCTCAATAGAGTGTTTCACCTTCTTGTTGAGTTTAATCTCTTCATCGAGTGAGCGGATCTCGCCATCAACCCGCACCCGGACGAACCCCTCGGCTTTGGCTTCAGCGAAAATATCCTTGTACTCACCCTTACGTTGTGACACGACCGGCGCCAGCACCATAAAGCGCGTGCCCGGCGGCAGCGTCATAATCCGATCAACCATTTGTTGGGCTGATTGAGCGGCCACCGGCTGGCCGCAGCGATGGCAATACTGTTGTCCGACCCGGGCAAACAGGAGCCGCAGGTAATCGTAAATCTCGGTGACAGTGCCAACTGTCGAGCGCGGATTTTTGCTGGCGCTCTTTTGCTCGATGGCAATTGCCGGCGACAATCCTTCGATCAGATCGACCTGTGGTTTTTCCATTTGACCGAGAAACTGACGGGCATAAGCCGAGAGACTCTCGACGTAACGTCGCTGCCCTTCGGCATAGAGGGTATCGAAGGCGAGCGAACTCTTACCCGAACCACTCACACCGGTCAATACCACCAGTCGGTCACGCGGAATTTCGACATCAATCCCCTTGAGATTGTGCTCGCGCGCGCCCTTGATCACGATTGTCGTTTTGGCCACGGTCGTCTCCGCTACACTACGAACGAAGAGAAAGCGCCGCCCCTTCGGCGACGCCACTAATCTGCCTTTCAGTATACCACGTTTTACCAGAACAAACGGGCGAAATATGCCGTTCTACAAAACCTCGATTATTCGGCGTGAACCGCCACCTCTGATGCAACATCGGTTGTTGCCGACTGCGGCAAGGTGATAAAGCGGCTGCGCAGGGTACTGAACAGAACTACCAGCGCACCGACCAGCAACGCCGATCCGATCAGGTAAGGCGCACTCGGCGCAATCAGATCGAACAGCATGCCGGCGAGCAATGGCCCAAACACCATTGTCAGGCTGGTGAACGCCTGCACGCCGCCGAGCGTTGTGCCTTGTTCGGTAGCCAGCACCGACTGTGAGACAAGGCTGGTCAGTGACGGCGTTACCATACCGCTACCCAGAGCAACGATACCGATAGCCGGGAACAACATCCAGGACGCTGTAGCAAGACCAATAGCGATGAACCCGATAGCCATCAGCGTCAGACCGGCGATAGCCAGCCGCGCCTCACCGAAGCGCGCCACCAGCTTGCGGATCAGAAAGCCCTGCACGATGACCGCAATCAAGCCGATAAAGGCAAATATCAACGCGTTTTGCTGGGGGCCAAAACCGAAACGCACATCGCTGTAAACCGGAAAATTGCTCTGCAAACCAGCAAATGCAAGATTAAACAGAACGCTACCGACAATAAATGGTTGCACGCGAACGTCGGCAGCTACAGCGATTAGCCGGCTAACCGGATTAAAGTTGCGCGAGACGGTTTGAGCGCGCTTCTCAGGTGGCAACGACTCGGGCAGACGGAAGAAACCGAAAGCGAAATTGGCGAAGCTCAGCGCAGCGGCAAAGAGGGCTGGCGCCTGCAAGCTCACGTTGGCCAGCAAACCGCCAATGGCCGGCCCCAGCATAAAACCGAGACCAAAGGCAGCGCCAATCATCCCCAGGCCACGCGCGCGATCTTGCGGCAGCGTAACATCAGCAATGTAAGCTTGCGCTGTGCTGATACTGGCACCGGTGATTCCGGCAGCAATGCGGGCAAGAAAGAGCAAACCGATCACGGTCTCTATGCCAAGAAACGTCAGATTCTCGGCCAGCGCGAAGACCAGGTAGCTGAGACCGGCGCCAAACAGGCTGAAGAGGAGAACCGGTCGTCGCCCGAAACGATCGCCGAGCGCGCCCAGAACAGGCGCAAAGAGGAACTGCATCAGCGCATAGGAAGCAGTCAACGCGCCCACGATCACGGCGCGATTGTCGGCCAACCATGGCCAGCTTGAACGTTCAACAATTTTGACATATTCAGGCAGCAACGGTAACACAATACCGATGCCGAGCAAGTCAATGAAGATGGTCAGAAAGATAAAAACGAGTGGTGAACGACGTTTCATGATTTGGGAACCTCACCGTACCAATTGCGTAAAGAGGGCTAACCTCTAATTGATCTGACTAGATTTCTCTGTCAGTCGGCACGCGCCTGTCCAATTACCTCAAGGACGGCCACTTGCGTGTAGAAAGGTTTGCTTCTCGAATTATATGGTAATACACACGTTTTGTCAATACTTTGCACAACTTTTGTCCAGAAATGGAGATGTGGTAGCATAAATTGTCAGATCGCGGTATCATGCGGGCATCAGGAGGCGATCCGACACCTTCCGGCAGCGGGATCAGCATGGCATTCGACGGCTTCACAACTGAACGGCTCACCGGCATTCCACCGGAATTTTTCACCGAGGTACTGCCGGCAATCACCAAACCGAGTGAACTCAAAGTCACCCTGCATCTGTTTTACCGGCTCAGCCAGTTGCGTAGCCGTCCGCGCCGGATCAGTTGGGACGATCTGCGCAAAGACGAACTATTGCGCCGGTCATTGCAGGCGCTCAGCTCGCTCCGATCATTTGAAGAGCTGCTCGATGAAGGGTTAGCAGCGGCAGTGCGACGCGGCACGGTGCTCCATCTGGTCGAACCACTCGACGGACGAGCGCGTAACTGGTACCTGATTAACACGCCGGCAAACCGGCAATGGGCCGCGCAGGCCGCTGCCGGCAAGATTGCGCCGCCGCTTGAGGAGATAAGCGAGCGACCAGGGTTAATCGAATTGTACGAACAGAATATCGGGCTGGTGACACCGCTGCTGTTAGAAGAGTTGCGCGCTGCCAGCGACCGTTATCCAGCCGAATGGATTGAAGACGCCATTCGGGAAGCAGTGCGGGCCAATGCCCGTTCGTGGCGTTATATTCAGCGCATGCTGGAGAGGTGGGCCGCCAATGGACGAGAATCTGCGTCGTATCAAACCGGACGATCTATCGATATTGAAAAATATACCAGCGGACAGCTTGGACACCTCTTCCGCCGAGGAAGCGACGAGAGCGACCTCTGAAGCGGTGTGTCCGATTTGTCGCGGCGCCGGGTATTACACGCTGGCCGTGCCATACGGCGATCCGAACTTTGGCGTGTTGATCACGTGTCGGTGCAAACAGGCGGAAAAAGAGCGCCGTCGCTATGAAGAGCTGGAGCGGCTTTCAAATCTGGCGCCGTTACGCGACAAGACGTTTGCGACCTTCGATCGCGCGGTACCCGGCGTGCAACGAGCATTTGCGCGCGCCTACGAATACGCCCAGAATCCGCAGGGCTGGTTGATCTTATTTGGCGGCTATGGCTGCGGCAAGACCCATCTGGCAGCAGCGATTGCCAATGAGGCACTGGATCGTCACACACCGGTACTCTTCACCGTCGTGCCCGACCTGCTCGATCACCTGCGTTCAACGTTCGGCCCCAATTCGGAAACGGCTTACGATGAACGTTTCGAGCTGGTGCGTGATGTGCCGTTGCTCATTCTTGATGATCTGGGTACTGAAAACACAACGCCGTGGGCGCGCGAAAAACTTTACCAGATCATGAACCATCGGTATAATTATGCTTTACCAACAGTGATCACCAGCAATCGTGATCCGAAGGACATTGATCCGCGCATCCTGTCTCGGATGTTTGATACCGCCATTTGCCGGGAACGAATTTTGATCGAGGCGGGCGATTACCGTCGCTTAAGCCTGGAACAGCGGTACAATCCGCGCCGAAAGCGCAACGATAGTTCGCATACGCAACGTTAATAAGAACAGAAAGCACTTCGAACATGAGTTTGCGACATTTTCTTTCTGCGGCTGATCTGAGTCGCGCTGAAGCAGAAGCGCTGCTCGACCGGGCGGCAGCGCTGAAAGCAGCGTGGCGAGCTGGTGTTACCGATGATCGCCCTTTGCTTGGGCAGACGCTGGCCCTGGTCTTTGAAAAGCCCTCGCTGCGCACACGAGTCGCGTTTGAAGCGGGGATGACTCAGCTTGGCGGCCATCCGTCGTACCTTTCGGCCAACGATATCGATATGGGTGGGCGAGAAAGTGTGCCCGATGTCGCCCGCAACCTGAGTCGCTGGGTTGCCATTATCGCCGCGCGCGTCTTTAAACACGCTACCGTCGAGACGCTGGCCCGCTACGCGAGCGTACCGGTAATCAATGCCCTGTCTGATCGTGAACATCCCTGTCAGGCGCTGGCCGACATGTTGACGCTGCGCGAGAAGTTTGGTCGTCTGCAAGGTTTGACACTGGCATACGTTGGCGATGGCAATAATGTTTGTCACTCATTGATGTTGCTCGGCGCAACACTCGGTGTTAACGTGCGCATCGGTTGTCCGATGGATTACCGCCCGGCGCCCGACATTACCGAACTGGCCGAACGGCTAGCTCAAGAACACGATGCAAGCCTGATGATTACCACTTCGCCGGTCGAGGCCGTTAGCGGCGCCGATGCTGTGTATACTGATGTATGGGCATCGATGGGGCAAGAGCACGAAGCGGCTCGCCGGCGTCCGGTCTTCACACCGTACCAGGTCAATGAAGATCTCATGGCACACGCCGCACCGCGCGCGCTCGCTATGCACTGTCTGCCGGCGCACCGCGGTGAAGAGGTAACGGCTGGCGTGATTGACGGGCCGCAGTCAGTAGTTTTCGAACAGGCAGAGAATCGCCTCCACGTGCAAAAGGCGCTTATCTTGCTCTTGTTAGGGAAATAGCGCCAATAGAAGTGGAAAGAGCGTTATGGCAGGGAACCGGGCAATTTTCGATCGGGCGATGGAGCAGTGCCGGGACGCATCGGCGCGAGGACAGTGGGAAGACGCTCTCCGCGCCGCAGTGCGAGCCTTGCAAGAATTTCCCCAGGATGTCGAGGCGCGCGCGGCAGCGGCAGTAGCCCTCTTTCAAACCAATCGGTTCGATAAAGCGTTGCAGGCTTTCGGTGACCTGCACCAGACCGATCCAGAAAATGTTTTCTACATTGACTACATTGCCCAGTGCTACCGCCGGCAAGGCGACACTGATGCAGCGGCTGAAGCCTACACGCTGCTGGCTGATCTGCATAGCGCGCAGGGACGCGCCTTGCAGGCGGCAGAAGCGTTGCGCGAATTACTTGCGCTGCAACCAGAGCTAGACGGACAACGACGTCGCCTGGCTCAGCTCTACGAGGATTTTGGCGCTTTGCCTGAAGCGGCTGAGACCCATCTTGAGCTGGCGCAACGCCTGATCGCGCAGGGCGATCTGCCCGCAGCTCTAAAAGAGGCAGAATGGGCATTGCGCCTGGCGCCCAATCACCGCGTAGCCCGCGAACTAACGAATCGCTTGCGCGAACAGCTCGGCGGCCAATCGGCTACGCCGCTGCGCGGTACGAGCAGTCTGCGCCCGAATCTTCCCACGAGCGCGTTGCGAGGTTCAGCTTCCCAACCAGAACAACTGGTCACCGAAGCGATTGCTTGCCAGCAGGCTGGCGATGAAGAACGGGCGATCACGTTATACGAGCAGGCATTGCAGGCCGGCCTCGAACGGGCCGATGTGCTCTATTCGCTCGGCTTGCTCTATCAGAGTCGCGGCAATCTGAAAGCGGCGGTGAGTGTGTTAACCCGCGCCGCTGGCGATTCGGAATATGCGCTCTCGGCGCACTTTGCGCTCGGCCAGGTCTACCGCGATCTGGGTCAGTTGCCGCAAGCAGCGCAAGAGTTTGAAACGACGATCGGGCTGGTCGATCTCGAAACCATCGGCAAGGCAGAGGCTGACGATCTGATTGCCATGTACGAGAGCGCTGCTACTATTTACGAGCAACTCGGCGATCTGGCGCGCGCGTCAGCCCTCTATGGGACTCTGGCCGATTTTCTCGCCAGTAAACGCTGGGGCCGTGAGCGAGCCGCCGAGTTTAAGAGTCGATCGAAAGAGCTGGCTGACCGTAATATGTTTGCCAGACTGCGCGCGATGGGCACCGGCGCTTTGCAACCACAACCATCACCGCCACCGGCGCCCTCTGATGCACCGGCGTTGATTGATCCTACCAGCGAACGCTGGGGGAAGATTCGCCCGATTACTGACTTCCTTCGCTCTGGTAGTCGCGCCGATGATCAGCCAACACTTATCAATGAACTGACCGCTGTCGAACAGTTACCGCCAGCAGATGTTGAGCGCGCGCCATCTGTCCTGCTTCAACCAAAATTTCCACCGCCCACACCGCTCGATCCGACCGGCCTTGATGAAATCACTGCGGAATGGCTGACGTTGAGCGGGAAGTACCTCGAACAAGAATTGTTCGATGCCGCACTCGATGCCTGCATGGAGGTCATTCACCGCAATGTTGAATATCTCCCCATCCATCTGCGGATGGGCGAGATTTATGAGCGGCAGGGGCGTTTTGAAGAGGCGCTGGCAAAATATCAATTGCTGATCGAAACTTACCGGGTGCGCGGTGAAGCTGAGAAGGCGATCGATGTCTACTTTCGCTTCATCGAACTCTCACCTGATACAATCAATGCGCGCACGAAGTTGGCTGAGTTGCTCAAACAAACCGGACGGATTGACGAGGCCGTAACTCAATTATTGCACGTTGCCAATACCTATTTCCGTCTCGGTCAAACCAATAAGGCGCTTGAAGAGTTTCGCCGCCTGTTGCAATGGGCACCCCAGCATCAGGAAGCGCACGCTCAATATGGACTGGCCTTGCTCAAACTGGAACGCTTTGAAGCTGCGCTCGATGAGTTCCGCCAGGCCCTTGAATTGGGATCGCCTGATGACCCGGTAGCGCTGGCCCGACTCAATATCACCCTGGCCCTGATGGGCGAACAGCCCCAGGTGATTTGGGACTCGCTGGCAACTGTGCTGGCTCAGTTGCGTCAACAACCCAACGCCTTTACCGCTGTGCAGGCCGAATATGTCGCTATCCTCCTGATCGAGGAGCGCGCTCTGTTGCACTACATGCTGGCAATCATCCAGCAACAGCACGAACAGCATCAGTCGGCATTGCTCTCGCTGGAACAGGCGCAAATGCTCCTGCAAAGCGAACCCGATCCGTTGCTACCACCCGCGCTGGTCTATCGGGCCGCAGCCGACAGTTATATCGCTTTAGGGAATGCGGAGGCGGCACTCGATCAGTTGCGTCGCGGTCAGGCAGTCTCGGAGCAGACATCGCCTGAGACGGCGATTCAGCATCCATTTGCCATTCCACCTTCGCGGGCCGACTTCGCGCGCCGCATGGCTGAAGCCTATGCTTTGAGCGAGGATCTGACCGGCGCCGAACAGGCGTTGCTTGAAGCAAAGAAGCTGCTGCCATACGATCGAGCAATTTACACCAAGCTGGCCGAAGTCTATTTCCGCCAGGGGAAATTAGCCGAGGCGTTAGCGCAGCTTGACGAACTGGCGACATACTACGAAGAGCATCAGCAGCTTGACCGGGCAATTGAGATGCTCGAATTTGCCGCGCGATTGGCGCCAAGTCACATTGGAATGAGCAATCGGCTGGCCCGGTTGCAACTGCGGCGCGGCTATTTAGATCAGGGATTGAAAGGCCTGGTGCGGGTCAGCGAATTGCAGAAGCGCGCCGGTCAGTTGAAAGATGCTGTGGCTTCGTTGCAGGAAGTGGCTCAGACCTACTGGATGATGAGCGATCACGAACGCGCGCGCGAGATGTATGATCGCATCGTCCAGATTGCACCCAACGACATTGAGGCGCGCCAGTGGTTAGCTTTGATGCATACGCTGGGGCGACGCACGAAAGAGGCGATCAGCGAGAAGAAGCAGATCGCCCGTATCTTTGCTCAACAACGAGATTACGATAATGCCATCGCCGAGCTGCACCAGATTATTGGACTCGATCAGCAAGATCTGGAAGCGTACTTTATGCTCTATGACATGCTGATGCGGCGCGAAGAGTATGGACAGGCGAGCCAGTTGTGCCGCCGTATGTTGAAGATGCCAGGTGTTGAGACGGAACGTGTCGAAGCGATGTTGAGCGCCGCTAATCGTATGCTCGAGCAACGAAAGCCGGCGCCGCCACAGAGTTGACGATGGTAGAGTTCGAGCGTCTCTGGGCGCGGCTGAATCCACTGACCTCGCCCTTTGCGCTGATTGACATCTTGATCGTTGCCGCGTTTTTCTACTGGTTACTGGGCATTGTGCGGGGTACTCGCGCAGTGCAGTTGTTGCGTGGGGTTGGTATTTTGCTGGCAATCGCATTTCTGATGCCGTCGATTGCCAGCGATCGCCTGACCTTGCTCAACTGGCTGGTGGTGAATGTGATCTCACCGGCGCTGATTGTGGCCATTCCGGTGCTCTTTCAGCCAGAGTTACGCCGCGCCCTGGAAAGCCTGGGTCGCTCAAGCGATCTGTTCGGGCGGCCATTCGGCGGAGTTAACCGTTCTGAGTTGCTCGAAACTATTAACGTGATCAGCCGCGCTGCTGCGCAAATGTCGCAGCAAGGGGTTGGCGCGCTGATGGTGATCGAACGCCGCACCCAGTTGCAAGAATTTGCCGATCGCGGCGTTATTATCGATTCGCGCATTTCTGTGCCATTGCTACTCAACATCTTCTATCCTAATTCGCCGCTGCATGATATGGCTGTCATCATTCGCGGTAACCGCATTCTAGCCGCCAATGTGGTGCTTCCACTGAGCGAAGACATTTCCGGACCTCGACGCTATGGCACCCGCCATCGCGCCGCCAAGGGTATTACTGAACAAACCGATGCACTGGCGGTGGTAGTGTCTGAAGAGACCGGCGCCATTTCACTGGTCAGTGATGGTCGTCTGGTCAGCTACCTGACCGAGAGTCGGCTGCGGGCAATGCTGGCTGACTTGATGCAAGTGCCGCTTGAACCAGAAGCGAAGAGGGCAGCATGAACGGCGTGCGTTCGACGGTCTTGCGCGTATTACTGGCCTTTGGCCTGAGCTTTGCCCTCTGGTCGTTCGTTTCGTTTAGCGAAAACCCTGAAGAGACAGCGCGGTTCGAGGATTTGACATTACAGATTGTTGGCCTGGCAACCGATTTGGCTATCGTTGACGCCAATGGCATTCCCACCACCAGCTTTCCTTCAGTTGATGTCACTCTACGCACTGATCGCCGTCAGCGTTCAGAATTGCGTCCGGTTGACATTCGAGTTGTGGCCGATCTGAGCGGACTCGGTCCCGGCGATCATATAGTGCCGATCAATGTACAACCAACTCGGAGCAATCTCTCGTTTAGCGTCTCATCCGAAGGGGTAGAACCGCCAACAATTACTGTTCGTCTGGAACCAATCGAGACCATTACTGTACCGATCAATCTCGAAATTATCGGCTCACCGCCATTTAGCTTCGAACGAGGCACGCCTGAGCTGCGTTACAACGGCGAAATGATTCGCGCGGTAGAGGTCAGCGGCCCCCAAAGTCGCGTCTTACGAGTGGTAGCCGCGCGCACAGTTGCCAACATTGCCCAGTTGCGTGCCACCTATAATGCGCCTCTCAACCTGACTCCGGTTGACGCCAATAATCAACCTATCGAAGGGGTACAGGTACGACCGGCAACGATTACCGTGATCATCCCGATCAATCCGGTAGTCGGATTGCGGCTGGTGCCGGTTGCCCCACTTATCATCGGCTCGCCAGCACCCGGCTATACCGTAAGCAGGATTGAGATTGAACCACCACTGATTACCCTTACCGGTAGCTCTGGTCCGCTTGACGCGATTAGCCTCTTGCAAACCGAAGTGATTGACATCAGTGATGCGCGCGAGACAGTAGTTCGGATCGCGCCGTTGATCATACCAACCGGAACCTCGCCGGCGCAGGGCGAACCCGATGTAGTGACCGTGACCGTCGAAATCACGCCCATCGCTTTGCCGTTTCAAGTGCGGCTACCGGTTGAAATCACCCTCACTGGCGCGCGCAGTGATGTGATCGCAACGGTGCAACCTGGCGTGGTTGAGATCACCTTTTCGGGGATAAGCGATCAACTGACGGCACTGGCTGCTGCGCCATTAGTTGTTCAGTTCGATTTGAGCAACCTTGCGCCGGGAGTCTACCCATTTCCTGTGCGGCCCAATCTCCCCAATGGGGTGAGTATCGTCGGCGAGCCACCAGAAGTGACGATAACTATCGTGCCGATCCCTACACCAACACCTTCACCCACACCAGAAGCGACTGCCGAGCCTGAGGCGGAGCTAACTCCAACACCCGATTCGTCATCACCCTGAACAGAGTAAACCGGCTCACAGCGCGCTGTGAGCTGCCTGCCTCTCGTGGGTAGCAACTTTACAGCCAGACACGAAAAGACCGTATTCAATGCTGCGCCAAAGACCAGGTGATTTATGCCAAATTGGGCCTCACCTGGTCTGGCACATTCTCGCAAATGATGATATGCAAAAGTGATGATCGTTTCCCAGAGCAAGATAAAGAGATCGTCGAGTCGATACCGGCAAGCATCATGATGGAGCGCAAGATAGCGAACGGCGCGATGGTCACTCAGAGCGCAACCGGGGCGCAGCGTATTGCGCCCCGGTCGCCTGACTCCACACCTCTTTCGCGCGCTTTGCTTATCCCATTGGATCGATCAAGGTTGGCGCGAAACCATTGCCATTTTCGTCCGGATCCTCCACTGAGAGCGCAGCCACGCGGTCACCGGTCGCAACGTTTACCACCGTCACCCCCTGCGTGGCCCGCCCCAGGCGCGAAATCTCGCTGGCGCTGGTGCGCATGACCATCCCACCGGTCGTGATGAAGGTCAGCAACGAGCGCTCGTGTACAACTGCGGCAGCCGCCACCTCATCTTGTTCGTTGCGCAGTCTGATCGTGATCACCCCACCGGTAGCGCGCCCCTTCACCGGATACTCACTGAGCGCAGTGCGCTTACCGATCCCGCGAGCGGTGACGACCAGCAGATCGGCGCCGTCCTCTGCCAGGTCCATACTGACAACCCGGTCACCCTCAGCCAGATTAATCCCGATCACACCGGTGGCGGGGCGGCCCATTGGACGCACTTCACTCTGCTCGAAGCGCAGTGTCTGACCACGAGCAGTTGTAAGCAGAATATCTTCATGACCGTGGCTCACCCGCACCCAACCCAGCACATCACCCTCTTCCAGCCCGATTGCAATCAGACCATTCGAGCGCACCTGACTATACTCGCGCAGTTGTGTCCGCTTGATCTTGCCGCGCACTGTTGCCATCACAAGATACTCGGCATCGAATTCGCGCACAGCCAGCATTGAGGTCACCTGCTCACCCGGTTCGAGTGAAACCAGATTCACCAGAGGCAAACCTTTGGCAGTGCGCGAGCTGTCGGGCACCTCGTGTGCTTTGAGCTGATAGACCTTGCCACGGTCGGTGAAGAAGAGCAGGTTATCGAGCGAATTGCACGTCAACAGGTGACGCACAATGTCCTGTTCGCGGGTCAGCATCCCTTTAATGCCGCGCCCACCACGACGCTGAGTGCGGTAAGCATCAGGCAACTGACGTTTGATATAACCTCGATCGGTGAAGGTAATCATCACCCGCACATCAGGGATCAAATCCTCGTCACTGACTTCACCGGTAACGTCAGGAATGATGCGCGTGCGTCGCGGGTCGCCGTACTTTTCCTTCAGTCGCGCCAAATCCTGCTGGATGAGATGCAACACCTTGCGTGGATTGGCCAGAATGTCTTCCAGCTCGGCGATCAGCTTGATCACCTCGCGATATTCATCTTCGATCTTCTTGCGCTCAAGCGCAGCCAGCCGACGCAATTGCAGCTCGAGGATCGCCTGGGCCTGCCGTTCGGTCAGAGCAAAGTTTTGCATCAAATTGTTGCGCGCGCTTTCAGCCGTGCGCGAATTGCGGATCGTCTGGATCACAGCGTCGAGATTATCAAGCGCAATCTTCAACCCTTCGAGAATATGGGCGCGTTCGCGCGCGCGGGCCAGATCGAACTCGGTACGACGGCGAATCACCTCCTGGCGGTGACTGATGTACTCTTGCAGCAACCGTTTGAGCGTCAAGACGCGCGGCTGGCGCCCGTGCTCGACCAGCGCCAGCATATTGACGCCAAAGGTGGTTTGCATCTGCGTATGCTTGTACAGCGCATTCAGCACCTTTTTCGGTTGCGCATCTTGCTTGAGCAAAATGACCAGCCGCATCCCATTGCGGTCGCTTTCATCACGCACATCACGGATTCCCTCGATCTTGCGATCTTTGACCAGCTCGGCGATGCGCTCTTGCAAACGGGCTTTGTTTACCTGATAGGGTAATTCGGTCACGACGATCATATATGCGCCGCGTCCGGCCTCTTCGATATGAGTCTTGGCGCGCAAGGTAATCTGACCGCGACCGGTGCTATAGGCAGCGAGGATGCCATCTGTGCCGAGGATCAAGCCGGCAGTGGGAAAATCGGGGCCGGGGATGATCTTCATCAGCTCTTCGACCGTCGCTTCCGGATGATCGATGAGATAACTGATCGCATCGCACAGCTCACTCAGATTGTGCGGCGGGATATTGGTAGCCATGCCGACTGCGATGCCGGATGCGCCATTGAGCAGCAGATTGGGCAAGATAGCGGGCAACACTACCGGCTCGCGATAGCTGCCATCGAAGTTGTCGCGGAAATCGACCGTATCCTTCTCGATTTCGTTGAGTAGCTCTTCGGCAATTGGGGCAAGACGGGCTTCGGTATAGCGCATTGCCGCCGGTGGGTCACCGTCGATTGAGCCGAAGTTACCCTGACCATCGATGAGCGGGTAGCGCATACTCCACGGCTGCGCCATGCGGGCTAGCGCATCGTAGACTGCGCTGTCGCCGTGGGGGTGCATCTTGCCGAGCACATCGCCGACAATGCGGGCACTCTTCTTGTAGGGCTGGTTGCTGCGGAAGCCCATATCCCACATGCCGTACAGGATACGGCGCTGCACTGGCTTGAGACCGTCACGCGCATCGGGAAGCGCGCGTGAGACGATAACGCTCATCGCGTAACTGAGATAGGCCGTCCGCATCTCGTTGGTGATACTGACGGGCCGAACGATGCCGATTTCCATTGATTGCTCCGTTGGTCGGTTTTAGCGCATCATGATGCGATGTTTACCATCTGATATTATACCTGATCTGGCAGGTTTTGTCGAATAGTTGCGAAAACATGTTCTATCAGACAGGGTTGTGCTACAATTCAGACAGCACCTGCTATCGAAAGGAGGAGCAATGAATGCCGGAGCGCGTCCACTGAACCGGCTGGCCTACGAGGCTAGCCCTTACCTGCAACAACATGCCGATAATCCCGTCGATTGGTATCCCTGGGGTGAAGAGGCGCTTGAACGCGCCCGGCGCGAAGATAAGCCAATTCTGGTTAGCATTGGCTATGCCGCCTGCCACTGGTGCCATGTGATGGCCCACGAGAGTTTTGCCGACCCTGAGGTAGCCGCGATCCAGAACGAGCACTTTATCAATATCAAAGTCGATCGCGAAGAGCGGCCCGATCTCGACAATATTTACATGGCGGCGGCGCAGGCGCTCACAGGACGCGGCGGCTGGCCGCTCAATGTCTTCTGCCTGCCTGACGGCACCCCATTTTACGCCGGCACCTACTTCCCGCCCGATGCCAAGGCGGCCCGCTATCGCATGCCGAGCTGGAAACAGGTGTTGCGCTCGATTGCCGAAGCTTACCGCGCGCGCCGCGACGAGGTTACGGCATCTGCCCACGAACTGCTAAGTCATATCAAACGATTGGCGCAGCCATTGCCTGACACTGCCGCCGTTGATGAGGCGCTGTTGATGACTGCAGCCGCGAACATTGGGCGTGAGTTTGATCCGCAGTACGGCGGTTTTGGCGACGCGCCAAAGTTTCCTCAGCCGCTCGTGCTGGAATTTTTGCTCCGTGCCCATGTGCGCGGTGATGTACAGGCGCTGCCGATGCTGCATCAGACGCTCGAACAGATGGCACGCGGTGGTATGTACGACCAGATTGGCGGTGGCTTCCATCGCTACAGTGTCGACTCGCGCTGGCTGGTGCCTCATTTTGAGAAGATGCTCTACGACAACGCGCTGCTAGCCGAGGTGTATCATCTGGCGTCACTGGTCACCAGTGATCCTTTCCTGACCCGGATCGCCGATGAAACTTTTGCTTATCTGTTGCGCGATCTGCGCCATCCTGATGGCGCCTTTTTCAGCAGCGAAGACGCCGATAGCCTGCCGGCGCCAGGAGCTGCTCACGCTGAAGAGGGTGCATTTTATGTCTGGACGCCTGACGAATTGCGGGCAGCCTTAGGCGACGATGCAGCGCTGGTCAGCGCCTATTATGGTGTGACACGGCACGGGAATTTTGAAGGCAAGTCAATTTTGTATGTGCCCCGGCCACCGTCAGCAGTGGCAGCTATGCTGGGAGTGTCGGTCGAACGGGTTGAAGCGACTGTGGCTCGGGCCAGGCCGATCCTGCGCGCCTTCCGTGAACACCGCCCTCGCCCCTTCCGCGATGAGAAGATTATCACCGCATGGAATGCGCTGGCCATTCGCGCTTTAGCGACCGCTAGCGCGCGCGCGCCGGAATATCTGCCTGCGGCCCGGCAGTGCGCCGATTTCCTGCTCGCCAATCTGCGGCGCACCGACGGTCGATTGTTGCGAAGCTGGAAGGACGGTCGCCAGGGTCCGGCTGGTTTTCTCGACGACTATGCCTTGCTATGCGATGCTTTGCTTGAATTGCACGCCGCCAGCGGCGAAACTCGCTACCTGATGACGGCAATTGAGCTGGCCGACGCAATGCTCGATCTCTTCTGGGATGGCCAGGCCTGGATGTTTTTCGATACCGGCAACGATCAGCCGGCACTGGTGACGCGCCCGCGCGATCTGAGCGATAGCGCAACACCATCCGGTTCTTCAGCAGCCACAATGGCGCTGCTACGCCTGTACGCTATCACCGGGAATGATCTGTACGCGACCCGGGCCGAGCAAGTATTACAACAGACGGCGCCGATGTTGAGCCGTTTTCCGCTTGGTTTTGGCCGGATGCTGTGCGCCGCCGACGTGGCGGTTGGACCAACTCGCGAGCTGGCCATTATCGGCCCGCCTGACCATCCGGCCACGCAGGCTTTGGTGATGACTGCGCGCGCTGCGTATCGGCCCCGATTGGTTATCGCCCGCGCCGCTCCTGGCGATCCGATTACGAGCATCAGCCCACTCTTCGTCGGTCGGACGATGATCGACGGCCAGCCAACTGCCTACCTGTGCGAGCAGTTTACCTGCCAGTTGCCGGTTACAACTCCAGCAGCGTTGCAAGCCCAGTTGGGTGGGTAGAGACACTTCAACTTCACGTTTAATGCGCGTTATCGGTCTGCTTGACCGCGTTGCAAGCCCAGTTGGGTGGGTAGAGACACTTCAACAGGCAGGCCCACGCCCAACTGCCAGGCCAGTCGTCTGACCGGGCACCTGCGCCGGCAACGACTGGCCTGTGGCATAATGCGGGCAGTGTGAACGTTCAGCGGTTTGCGACGCGCTTAAGACCTCTGCGGCAACATCATCTATGCACATCTTGCATGTCGTTCAACTCTACTGCGGCAACATCATCTATGCACATCTTGCATGTCGTTCAACTCTACTGGCCTGCGCCGAGTGGCGCAGCGCGCTATTTTCAGGAAATCGGCGCGCGACTGGCTGCCGAAGGGCATCGCGTGACGGTACTGGCAACCGATGCCTTCGATCTCGAACATCTCTGGATGGCAGGGAAACGGCATATTGCCGAACCAATCGGCTCGCGCGATGGCGTGCAGATCCGACGGCTAGCAGTGCGTCGTCTGCCTGGCCCCTCGCTGATCTACCCGATTATCCGTCGGCTGATGGTCGAGGTTGGTCGCATTGGCCGGCCTGGCATACCTCTGTTGCGGCGACTGGCCACATTGACCCCTCAATTACCCGATCTGGTCGCGACCCTGGCCGATCCAGCGCTGGCTGATGTGGCACTGGTACACACGACCAACATTACGCTCGACTTTGCTTTGATCCCGGTAGCGCGTTGGGCGCAACAAAGAGGCACTCCTCATCTCTGCACGCCGTTCGTTCATCTCGGCGAGCCGGGGAACGAACAAGTGGTGCGTTACTATGCGATGCCGCACCAGATCGATCTGCTACGCCAGGCGAATCACGTGCTGACAATGACCGATCTCGAGCGGGCCTATCTCATTCGCCGCGGCGTACCCGCTGAACATATCACTACAGTGGGAGCCGGCGTGAACCCTGCCGAAGTCACCGGCGGCGACGGCAAACGGTTTTGCGCTATCCACAATATTAACGAACCGGTGGTGCTGAGCCTGGGGGTGGCCGCCTTCGACAAGGGAGCCGTACATACGCTGGACGCCATGCGACGCCTGTGGGCCCAGGGCAGTGAAGCGGTATGGGTACAGTGTGGCCCGGCTTTTGGCGGTTTCAATGCGGCAGTAGCGGCGCTGACCCCATCTGAGCAGGCGCGTGTGCGCATACTGGGATACATCGATAACGCTACGCGCCGCGATGCGCTGGCTGCCGCTGCGGTCTACGTGCAACCATCGCGCACCGACAGCTTTGGTATCACCTATCTCGAAGCCTGGTGCAATGGTGTGCCGGTGATCGGCGCGCGGGCCGGCGGGGTACCCGCAGTGATCCGACACGGAACTGATGGCTTGCTGGTGCCGTTTGGCGATGTGCCGGCCATTGCCGCTGCCATCGATCGTTTGCTGCGCGATCGCGCGCTGGCGCAGGCGATGGGCGCAGCCGGACAAGCGCGCGCATTGCGCGAACTGACCTGGGATGCCGTCTACCGGCGGATCAGACCGTTGTATGATGAGGTAGCGGCAGAACGCCGTCGTTTTTAGTAGAGCTGTTGCAGTGCAACGGCTCTACTCTCTTCACGCCAGCATCATCATCCGTCCAATGGTCGCTCAGTCCGCCTGGTCATTCCTCGTCAATTCCATCAAAATCCGATCATAACGCCGCCCATCCAGGAGCGTTGCTCCGCGCAGACGACCCGCTTCACGAAATCCTGCGCGCAAGTAGGAGCGATAGGCGCGCTCGTTGAAGCCATGCACCCACAGATGAATACTGTAGAGGTTGAGATAGCGAAAACCGTACTCGACCAGTAACTGCACAGCTTCGCGACCGTAGCCACATCCCCACATAGCTTCATTGCCAATGGCAATGCCTGGCCCGGCAATGCCATGCAATAAATTAATATGGAATAAACTACATGTACCAATAAGTTGCTCACCGTCACGCAAAACAATCGCAAATGCGCGCTGGTCATCACGATCGGCATTATTTGCCGCGATCCACTGTTGTTCTTGCTCAAGGGTAAAGCTACGTCCCTGCAAACCCAACAGCGCTGTCAGCTCTAGATCGGCAAACCACTGCGCCAGCAATGGCGCATCTTCGGCAAAGACATGACTGAGAAACACCCTTTCACCCGCCATAATGACAGGTCGCGGTCGCGATTGGTTGCTCATTTTCTTCCTCGTGACAGCTCAACTAAAACCAACGGCAGGAGACCGCAATGCGCAGCGAAATGTGGGAGAGGCGTCGCAGCGCGATTTTCTCCGCTGAAACTGGAACTTGCAGCATCTCGCTACAACCTTGAACAAGGACGGCGCACTGTTACAGGAGATGAGCGGGGACAGGTATACGTCGCCTCTCCAGCCTGCGTGCCTGGCACGAGCCAGAGCGCGCAGCGCCTCGCTACACTATCCCAATCACCCAGATGAACGATGACGCATGCTTGCTGCGCCAACTGCGCGTGAACGAGCCGCATTTGCTCTGGCGGTTCAACGTCCCAGCCATTCACACCCCGGAGCAGTCCCGATCTTACGCATCCTCGCTTTGCATCAAGCGAGCATAACTATCGTAGCGCGCAGACGAAATCTCACCGCGCTCGACTGCGGCACGCACTGCGCAATTTGGTTCGTGTAAATGGGTGCAGCCAGCAAAATAACACCCATCGAGGAAGGGACGAAATTCGCGGAAGCACCAGGCCAGATCTTTCGGTGGCAGGTTCCACAAGCCAATCTCACGAATACCCGGCGTATCGGCAACATAACCGCCACCCGGCATATCGAGCGGGATGAGTTCGGCGACGGTCGTAGTGTGACGACCTTTGGTCAAACGTTCACTCACTTCGCCAGTGCGCAGGTTAAGACCAGGCTGAATAGCGTTGAGCAAACTACTCTTGCCTACCCCTGACTTACCGGTGACAACACTGATCTTACCGGCCAGTCGGTCGCGCAGTTCGGCAATCCCTTCACCGCTAACGATGCTGGTGTAGACGACAGGATAACCGATCTGCTCATAGGGCTGAAACATCGCCGCTGCGGTTTCACGACCAACGAGATCGATCTTGGTGGCAACAATAATCACCGGCAGCTCGCTATGCTCGCAGATCACCAGGTAGCGGTCGAGCATGCGTGGGGTGAAATCGGGTTTGGCGCAAGCAAAGACCAGCAATACCTGATCAACGTTGGCAACAATCACGTCCTCTTTATAAGCTCCGCGCGACCCGGCGGCGCGGCGCGCCAGCCGGCTACGACGCGGCAAAACCGCTTCAATCGCTCCCTGACCATTGCCCACCGGTGTTACTTCTACCTGATCACCAATCACTACCAGATCGGTCGCTTGCCGCTCCTTCTTCAGCCGTCCCCGCAGGCGACATTCAAGCACGCCTTGCTCAGTTTTGACCCAGAAGAAACCACTTTGCGCCCGCAAAACTGCGCCGATCAACCGGTTAGCAGCTTCTGACGGCGGTGGTTCGATCAGTTCGGCAGCAACTTTACGACTCAGACTCATCGATGCGCACCTCCAGACGATGAACTCCTAGCAGATCGAAGGCCATCGACACAATCCGTTCAATCAACGACGCCGACGGCAGAGCGTTGGGAGTGGCCGCATATAGTGTCGTTTGCGCTTGTTGTTGGCGCCCCGAAGGAGGCGGATAGTATGATAATGAGCCATCACGCTCAAGAATAATCACTGCTGTTCCCTCCACGTTTAGCGTTTGAAAACGATGGCGAGCAGTACCGATGGCGTTATGGTCTTCCATCTGAGTAAACCCTTTCTATCGGCATTGATTGCCCTGCTTCATCGAACGTCCGCTACGTGAAGGGAACAAAAAGGCTGTGGCCCACACGCTGCGCCACAGCCAAACATAAGGCGGGCTGCAGGCGCTATCTTGCTTCCCACAGCCCGCCGGTCTTCCAGGTTGATCCTGTTTAGCTCGTGCTGTGAGAAGCCCCTTCTGCGTCAGCGGAGTCGCTCGACACCATCAAGACTCTGACAATTGGTGTAGCGAGATTGAATATCGGTGTCATTTGACTCCTCCTCTAGCCGAATACGAACATTTGCCTGTGCAGCATAGCACGCCTGAATGCACCTGTCAATAGGTCGAAGGTGGTATATCTGTTCACGTATACCGGCAGATATACCAACTGCTTCAAATTGCAATGGAAGGTGAATTCGGCGCTATGATTCGGATCACCCATTTATCACCTGCTGCCACACTTCACCGGCAACATTCCGCCCACAGACCAGCGCAACCACTTTGCGCCCCTGCAAGTTACCGATCTGTCCTTCCAGCAACGCCGCCAGAGGCACAGCGGCACTGCCTTCAGCGATCAGATGGTGTTCCTCAAACAACCAGCGCATGGCCCGCGCGATGGCTACCTCATCGACCAATACCATCTCGTCAAGCACTCGTTGCAAGATCGGGAGGGTGATCGTTGCCGGATCGATCCCACCGGCAAGACCATCGGCCAGGGTTGGCCGATCGGTGATAGTCACCACGTTGCCAGCGCGTAAGGCAGCGGCCATCGCGGCTGACGCAGTCGCTTGCACACCAATAATGCGCGCGCGCGGATTGATCGCTTTCACCCAGATCCCAACGCCGGCGGCCAATCCACCGCCGCCGACCGCTACAATCACTGTATCAGCGTCAGGGAGCGCTTCCCACACTTCAATTGCCAGCGTCCCCTGACCGGCAATCACTGCCGGATCGTTGTAGGGTGAAACAAACTGCCAGCCGTTTTCAGCCGCCAGCCGCAGCGCTTCAGCTTCAGCCGCATCGTAGCTATCACCGCGCAAGATCAGCTCAACCGGATACCGGCGTAGCGCTGCTACCTTAGCTGTAGAAGCGGTGACTGGAACCACTAATGTAGCGCGGTGGCCGGTCATTGCTGCCGCGTGCGCAACTCCCAGCGCATGATTGCCTGCCGAACACGCCACAATATGCGCATCGAGCGGCAACTGACGCAACGCATTGGTAGCCCCGCGCAGCTTAAAACTGCCGGTAACCTGCGCCAGTTCGAGCTTAAGCCAGACTTCCGCTCCCACGATAGCGCTCAATGGCCGACTCAATTCGAGTGGCGTTGGTTGCGCAATACCGGCTATGCGATGGCGCGCAGCCAGGATGTCGGCAGGGGTAACAGATAGAGTCATTGCGATTCCTGTCATAACAATCGATCGCTGCGGCAACAAGGCTGCCCAGGCACGACAGTGCCGGGCCTGGACCACTTCAGGATCAGGCATGACCGCGAATCGGTTTTGGTCGGTACGGTTCCTCTAGCCGTTGAATCTCCTCAGGGGTCAATTGCACCTCAAGCGCAGCCACTGCCTCTTCAAGCTGATACATCTTGGTCGCGCCAATGATCGGTGCAGTCACTTCCGGCTTATGCAACAGCCACGCCAGGGCAATCTGAGCATTGCTCACCCCGTGCTCGCGGGCAATCTCGCTCACCCGCTCGACGATAACATAGTCGCTGGCATCGTACATCGCGTGGGAAATGGTGTCAGAGCGACCACGCACCGTTGCCGCGCCGGTTCCCTGCGGTCGGTTACCGGTCAGGAAGCCGCGCGCGAGCGGACTCCAGGGGATCACTGCCAGCCCGGCATCGCGACAGAGCGGTAACATCTCGCGCTCTTCTTCGCGATAGACAAGGTTGAGGTGGTTTTGCATCGAAACAAACCGTGCCCAACCGCGCCGCTCCTGAATGCCGAGCGCTTTCGCCAGTTGCCAGGCAAACATGCTCGACGCGCCGATATAGAGCGCCTTGCCTGCGCGCACTACGTCGTTCAACGCCTCAAGCGTCTCTTCAATCGGCGTCTCGTAATCCCAGCGATGGATCTGATACACATCAACATAATCCATTCCCAATCGACGCAGCGAAGCATCAATCGCCTGCATAATATGCTTGCGCGAGAGACCACGATCGTTAGGTCGGTCGCTCATCGGCTGGTAGACCTTGGTCGCAATAACCAGTTCCTCGCGTCGAAAACCAGAATCGCGGATCGCGCGCCCCAGAATCTCTTCGCTCATACCCAGCGAATACATATCGGCAGTGTCGAAGAAGTTGATACCGAGTTCCAGGGCGCGGAAGATGAATGGCCGGCTGGCAGCTTCATCAAGCACCCATTCGCGCCACGCCGGCGAACCGTAGCTCATACAACCGAGACAGATCCGCGAGACCTGCATGCCGGTTGAACCGAAACGAGTATACTGCATAAGCTGACTCCTTGATGCGCAATGAAAGCGGGAGACAATCGTATCATAACAAAAGTTCTTCGTCAGGTTGCAAACATCCAACATCCTGCAAGCATTTGGAACGCATTGCGGCTATCTCGCCAGACCCTCTCTATGATCACTGGGGAGCAGAACGACCTGCCGGCGCGCAGGCAGCTTGACCGGGCCGCAGGCGCGTGATAGAGTAAGCCTACTATGGCAACTATTATTGTTCGTCCTGGTCGTGAACGACCAATTCTACAACGGCATCCGTGGGTCTTCTCAGGCGCAATCGCCCGCGTTTCCGGCAACCCCGCCCCCGGCGAGGTGGTTGAAGTCTGCGCTCATGACGGAAGCTGGCTAGCCCGCGGCTTCTGGAGCAGTAGTTCCCAGTTGCGCGTGCGCCTTGCCACCTGGGATGCCAATCAACCGCTCGATGAAACTTGGTTGCGCGACACAATCACCCGCGCAGTCAGTGGGCGCGAGCAATGGCTGATCAATCCTGCAATTGCCTGTCGCCTTGTCTTTAGCGAGTCGGATGGGCTGCCGGGCCTGATCGTTGACCGCTATGGCTGCTACCTGGTCATCCAGCTCTTGACCCAGGCGATGGCCACGCGCGTCGATCAGGTAGTAGCGGCGCTGGTCGATCTGCTTGCGCCACGGGGTATCTACGAGCGCAGCGATGCCGATGTGCGCGAAAAAGAAGATTTGCTGCCAGCAGTCGGCTTGCGCTGGGGTGAAATGCCACCCCGCATGCCGGTCACTCCAATCACTGCGCTCGGCCAACCGGCCAGCGGCATTCGGATGTTTGCCGATTTGCCCGCCGGTCAAAAGACCGGTATCTACCTCGATCAGGCCATCAATCATGCGCGGGTTGGCGCATACTGCACTGACGCAGACATACTCGATTGCTTCTCATATGCCGGTGGTTTTGCCCTCGCCGCTGCCCGCGCCGGAGCGCGCCGATTGACCCTGCTCGACGCTAGCGCCGACGCGCTGACGCTGGCAGGTGAAAATCTGCGCCTGAACAACATCACCACGCCAGCCGAATTTGTGGAAGGCGACGCTTTTCATATCCTGCGCCGGTATCGCAGCGAACAACGCCAGTTTGACGCAATCATCCTCGATCCACCCAAATTTGCTTATCAGCAGGCTCATCTTGAACGGGCTACACGCGGATACAAAGATATTAACTTACAGGCGCTGCATCTGATTCGTCCCGGTGGCATTCTGGCCACATTTAGCTGTTCCGGATTGGTTTCAGCCGATCTCTTCCAAAAAGTCATCTTTAGCGCCGCAGTCGATGCCAGACGCGACGTACAGATTCTGGAACGTTTAACCCAGGCCCCGGATCATCCGGTGCTGCTCAGTTTTCCCGAGTCTGAATACCTGAAAGGATTCATCTGCCGGGTGTGGTAAACTAGTGATATTCTTGTTGAGCGTAGAGCCGCTATGAATTTCACAATCTTTGAAGATGGTCATATCGCCAGCCCAACCGGCTTTCGCGCTACCGGTGTCTCTGCCGGTCTGAAAGAGGGGAGCAAAGCGCGCGATCTGGCGCTGGTCTATTCACAATATCCATGCCGCGCCGCTGCGCTGTTTACCACCAGTGTGTTTAAAGCTGCGCCAGTATTTCTCAGTCAAGCGATTTTACTGCGCAATCACGATGCGATCCGCGCAGTGCTGATTAACGCTGGCCAGGCGAATGCCGGCACCGGTCAAGCTGGTCTGAATGACGCCATCGAATGCGCTAAGATTACCGCCGACGAACTGGAGGTGCCGCGCGATTCGGTGTTACTTATGTCAACCGGATTGATCGGCGTACCTTTGCCGATGCAGCGGATGCGCAACGGCATTCGCCGCGCTGTGAGTGAGCTTGATAGTAACGGCGGACGCCGGGCCGCGCTCGCCATTCTCACTACCGATACCCGCCCCAAAGAGCGCGTCCTGCGCGTCTCTCTGCGCAACGGGCCTCGTTTTACGCTCGCCGGGATGGCAAAAGGCACACGCATGATCCATCCGCGGCTGGCCACGATGTTGGCCGTGATCACAACCGATCTCGCCATCAGCCAGCCGCTTTTGCAACGCGCGCTGCATCAAAGTGTTGAGCGCTCGTTTAACCGCCTCAATATTGACGGTGATTGCAGCCCGAACGATAGTGTTATCATGCTGGCAAATGGCGCCATCGATCACCCACCGATCACCGATTCGAGTACCTGGGAATTCGGCCTGTTTCAAGAGGCGCTCGATTATCTCTGCGCCGACCTGGCCAGCCAGATCGTGCGTGACGCCGCCGGCGCCGGCAAAGTAATAAAGGTTGTCGTGCAAGGCGCCGTCAACGAAACTGCTGCGCAGACAATCGCCCACACTGTAGCTCGATCCGGCTCGGTGCGCTCCGCCTGCCGCCGCAGTTCATCCGATTGGGGAGCGCTACTGGCTGCAATTGGCGCCAGCATGGTTGAACTGCGCCCCGATCTGCTCGATTTGCGTATCGGTTCGGTACCGGTTATGCTGCGTGGCACGCCTACGCCCTTTGACCCAATGGCCCTGGTGCAGACGATGTCCGGCCCGGAAATTGAATTGACCATCGACCTGAACATGGGGCTGGCCGAGACAACCGTCTGGACCTGCACCTGGACGGATGGATAATCTGTATGGAACAGACGTTGACGTTGCCATTGTTTCCGCTTGGTTCATTGCTCTTTCCCGGTGGCGACATGAATTTGCACATCTTCGAGGAGCGCTATCGGCTGATGATCGGGCGTTGCCTGTCAACCCAACAGCCATTTGGAATCGTTTTGTTGCGGCGCGGTCATGAAGTGATTGAAGGCCGGCGGATGGCTATCGCCCCGGAACCTTACGACGTTGGCACCATCGCGCTCATTCAAGAGCATATCCGCCTGGAGGATGGTCGTTACCTGTTACATGTCGTCGGGCAAAAACGGTTTCGGATTGCCACCATCACCGAGAAAACACCTTATCTGGTTGCGCAAGTCAAGCTCCTGCCTGATCGAGTCGATGAACAAACCCTGGCAGCCGCCACCGAATTGCGCGACACATATCGCCGCTACTGGGAGCGCGTGGCAACCATTACCGGAGTTGAGATTGATGTTGAAGAGCTGCCCCTGGAACCGATTCGGCTGAGCTACGCGCTGGCTGACCGACTTCAGATCGATCCGGCGCAAAAACAGCGCTGGCTCGAAGCCGATGTGACCGGACGACTGCGGGGGCTGATCAAGGCTCTGCGCACCGAACTCGCCATCCTGCCACGCGGCCCGCAGGGTTTCGATCCGCAGAGTATGTTTGGCGGCTGGAATAGTCTCAACTAGTCCACACAGCTATGATTATCGGTTCATGCACCATCCATCTGCACATCGCCACAGCCCAATCGTTGAAAGAGAAGCGACAGGTCCTGCGCTCATTGATTGCCCGCATCCGCAACGAATTTAACGTTTCGGTTGCTGAAGTCGATGATCAAGATCGCTGGCAGAGCGCCATCATTGGCGTGGCAGTGGTGGCAACCGATCGGCTCCATGCTCAACGCCAGCTCGAGTCGGTGGTCAGTTTTATCGAGCGTAACCGACCCGACTGCCCGCTGCTCACGTATGAAATCGAGATGTTGTGAAGTGCCCAGCGCAAACCAGAGCAGCCGCGACCCATCTTGTCAGGCTGGCCGCCATTCCAGGTCTGGCAAGCGCATCAATGGCAAGTGGTGAGCGCCATAATCCCTTGATTGAGACACGGGCAAGAATCGTCAGGCAGGCGCGACGGATATGAATGTCGTGACAGATACAGTCTGCCATACCTGCGTCGCCTGAGCGCAGCTCAGTGCGACGTGGAATTGCCTGGTGCTGGTTGCTCGCGCAGGATCGCCTGTAAGAACAACGAGTGAATATATCCGATAGCTCGCTGCAATGAGCGTTCATACGATCAAAGCCAGACGAGCAGCTCACGATCCTGAAACCGTGCTACCAGTCTGGAAACAGCCACCTGCAAGGATTGATACCAACCTAATGAACTATGACCGGTGACATCTATCCTTTTCCGTTGCTGGCAATGGTCGGCCAGACCGAATTGAAGACTGCGCTTATTCTCGGTCTGATCAACCCCCAGATCGGCGGCATTCTGCTGAGCGGCCCCTACGGCGTCGGCAAGACGACGGCAGTGCGGAGCCTGCTCGATCTGATGCCCCTGGTCACCCGCGAGCCGCTTGATAGCGATGGAAAACCGCTGGTCGAACGCATGCGCCTGATCGAATTGCCGCTCAACGCCCGGCTTGAAGATGTCGTCGGCGGGATTAACGAACGGATTGCGCTTGAGCAGCGCATCGTGCGGCTGGAAGAGGGAGTGCTTGCCCGCGCTCATGGCAATGTGCTGTACGTCGATGAGATCAACCTGCTCGATCAGGCTGTCGTTGACGCCATTCTCGATGCCGCCGCCCAGGGTCGCACCTTTGTGCGTCGCGGCGCAATGGTACGGCTCTTCCCCAGTCAGTTTGTGCTGATCGGCTCGATGAACCCGGAAGAAGGGGCGCTACGGCCCCAAATTCTTGATCGGTTTGGGCTGCGCGTCTGGGTCGCGCCGGTCACCGATCATCGCGCCCGGCTCGAAATCTATCGGCGCGCGCGTGATTTTCGCGCCGATCCGGTTGGATTCCGCCAGGCATATGCCGCTCAAACCGCAGCGCTAGCCGAAGAGGTGATGATTGCGCGCGAGATCTTGCCGCACGTCACTATTCCCCCTGACCTGGAAGAGCAAACGTTAGCGCTGGTGCAACAATTACGCATTCCCTCGCATCGAGCGGAAATCGCTCTGCTCGAAGGCGCGCGGGCGCGCGCTGCCGCCGACTTTCGCAACGTGGTCAATGCCGAAGATATTCGCCGCATTGCGCCATTAGCCCTGACGTGGCGCCACAGTGAATGGTTCGACCAGCATACCGCCAGCGTACAGACCGAACATGCCGCAATCATGGCCGCGCTCGACGCATTCTTCCCGCAAGAACCGGGGCCACGGCGACGCAGCCGCCGCAGCACAGTGCGCCAGATCGAAGAAGAAGCATCGCAGGCATAGCGCCGATCCATTCCAGGCGCTATCTTCCCCGGTGAACGTGGCAGCCACAGCGCCAGCCAACCGTAAGCGCAGCGGTTCAGGGACACTCCAACCTCGTGCCGGGCAAAGCGATCAACATCAGACCTCGCGTTGCAGCGCAAACTCCTGCGCGACAGAGCAACGATAATCGTGTAGTGAGCAGCAAAACACAACCAGGCGTCGCTCCCCGGCTACAAAGCGAAGCAAGAAGCGGTTTGATGTCATCAACCTGCTCGCCCGCGCACACAAACAGGGCGGCGCAACACACCGCCCTGCAACCAGCTCGAACGAACAACCCTGCCGGGCTATGCTACACCAGCAGCCAGTTGACGTACCGGCGCCTCTTGCGCCATTCGGCGGGTCAATTGCCAGACACCCAGACAGAACGCCAGTTGCGCCAGCGTCTGCGCAATCTGCTCAAACCACTGCACCGCGATCGTTTGCGGCACATTGCTTGCCATCTGCGACATCCCGATCACTACCAGAAGCACGACCACAAACACCACTGCCAGCGGACGCATATTGCGTCTCCAGGCGCCGACAGCCAGCATCAACAGCAACGCGACATTAGCGATAGTGGCCAGCATAATGAGCGGCACCCGCCAGGGGCCGCCATTCGCCGCGATCAAGGCCGAACCGCCGACAAACAAGCTGATAACAATCAGCGGAGCCAGCCACGGCCAGCGGACACCTGCTTTACCGCGCAACTGCCGGGTATAACTGTAGACAGCCATTGCGATCAGGGTGAAACCGGGCGCAATCATCGGAAAGAGCGCCTGACTGAAGAGCGGAACATCGGTACCGTTGATTGCCATCAACAACTTCCAGGTTGCCTTCAGAACACCGCCGACAGCCATCAAACCAACCCCAACGAATGCCATCATCCCCAACGGACGGTCAAGCTGCCAGATAGTGCGCGCAATCAACGACACGCCGATAATCGAAAAGATCACCGGGAGGTAATCCTCCAGCGCCAGCGCCAGCGAATATTCCATCTCCATCGTTAGCCTCCCGCTCACTCAACCTGCTGACATGTAAGTGCATTATATTGCATATCATACCAATTGGCAAGATACGAGTAGCGTAAGCGATGGCCTGGAAGCGCATTTCACTTCACGGCGAATCCTTTGCTGTTTTCAAACGGTATATCTAATAGGAACACCTGCGCAATAGCGTCTACTAAGGAAAACATCTATGCTCGCGCGAGTATCCAGTTGCGCCGTAATCGGTCTCGAAGGCCTGATCGTAACAGTCGAAGTCGATGTAGCAACCGGTATGCCGCTGTTCAGCGTCGTTGGATTAGGTGATGCGGCAGTGCAAGAGAGTCGCGAGCGAGTGCGTTCGGCGATCCGCAACAGCGGCCTCAGCTTCCCGATGCGGCGCATCACGGTCAATCTGGCCCCTGCCGACCTGCGCAAGGCCGGGCCAGCCTACGATCTACCGATCGCGTTAGGACTGCTCATTGCCACCGAACAACTCGACGCCGATGTCAGCGACGCGGCATTTATCGGCGAACTGGGGCTAGACGGCGCCCTGCGCCACACCGACGGTATCCTGCCGATGGCCGCAATTGCGCAGGCTCACGGCATACAGACGCTCTACCTGCCCGCCGAAGACGCCGCCGAAGCGGCGTTGATCGAGGGGTTGCGCATCATGCCGGTACAATCGCTCTACGAGCTGGTCGAACATCTCAGCGGTAGGCGGCAGATTCAACCATACTGCGGCCAAACCGGCTTCACGCCAACCATTCCAACCGCGTCAGTCGATTTTGCCGATGTGCGCGGACAAGAGCATGTCAAGCGGGCACTCGAAGTTGCCGCCGCCGGCGGACACAACGTACTGATGAGCGGCCCACCCGGAGCGGGCAAAACGATGCTGGCGCGCGCGCTACACTCAATCTTGCCGCCGCTCAGCTTTGCTGAAGCGCTGGAAGTGACCAAGATCTACAGCGTAGCCGGACAACTGCCGCGAGAGACGCCGTTAATCCGCGAGCGGCCTTTTTGCGCGCCACACCATACCGTCTCTACTGCCGGCCTGGTTGGCGGTGGCAGTCGGGTGAAGCCGGGCATGATCTCGCTCGCGCATCGTGGCGTACTCTTCCTTGACGAACTGCCCGAATTTGGGCACCGGCTGGAAGTATTGCGACAACCGCTTGAAGATCGCATCGTCACCCTCAGTCGAGCCCATGGCAGCATCACCTATCCGGCGGCCTTCATGCTCGTAGCGGCCCAAAACCCATGTCCGTGCGGCTGGCATGGCGATCCCGAGCGAGTCTGCACCTGCTCACCGCTGTTAATCAGTCGCTACCAGCGCCGGGTCAGCGGGCCATTGCTCGATCGGATCGACATTCACGTTGAAGCGCCGCGAGTTAACTACGACAAGCTCAGTAGTCTCACCCACGGCGAAACATCTGCTGCGGTACGCGAGCGGGTCACAGCAGCGCGGCAACGCCAAAGCGAGCGACTCCACAATCACCCTCGCTGCCGCAGCAACGCCGATCTCGGCCCTGCCGAAATTCGAACCTTTTGCGCGCTCGACAACGCCGGCCAATCCCTGCTCAAATCGGCAGTGCAGCGGCTCAATCTCTCGGCGCGCAGCTACCACCGCATCCTGCGCCTGGCCCGCACGATTGCCGATCTCGACGGCGCGGCACAGATCGCGGCAGTGCATATCGCCGAGGCGATTCAGTATCGACCGCGACAGGTGGAGTGAGGGATCATGAGCAAATTTTCGTTTTATACGGCCACCTATGTCTAAGGAGCTACAATCACACTACTCATAATCAATTCACCAGAGGGTAATGTTGCAATGCTAAAGTTCTGCAACTGCTCACGAGTATACATCGACGCAACCCGATCATTGAATATGATGGCAACCGTATCGCCTGCAGCAACCTCGCGAAGTGGAACCAAGAAACGGCCATTATCGTCAACAACAGCTTCAGCTAGCAATGCATTATCCTTCGAAAGATTGACGACAAGAATAGGAGCTTGTGGCGGCCCACCACCGCTCAATTGGCTATCAGTTACGCGCACCGGCTCCGCAATGTAGAAAAACAATCCCGATAGTTGCGCGTCAGTTGTTGCTGAAGGACCAGGATAACTGGTTGTCCTGCCAGAAATTGCCTCTGCCGTTGGAACCGGATATATGCTAGCAGGAGTAGCAGTTGGTTCTGCAACCGGAGGATTGCCACAACTCGCCAGAATCATGATACAGAGCCAGCAGAGAAGGAAATGACGCATAGAAACCTCACAGAAATCAAAAAGCTTGTTCGATAGCAGTGTAGCGCATTGGACAAGGAATTCTGCTTGTTCTGGTTCCAAACCGTGGAGGTTGATAAGATCACCGCTATATGCTACTATCATCTCGGTATAAATGCAAACCTGTAAAGCGCTCATAAAGCGTATGGCTGGTCGATACAGGCTTTTTCGCGCATTCGGCAGAATCTTGCGAACGATCAAAACCTGCTGGTATTTCGATTGTAGTCGCAAGTTCACCAACCAGGCCGGTTGTTAGTCTTGAACGGGATAAAGACGCGGCGCAGCAAACTTAACGGCGGTCAGCCGTGTCTGTAATACTATCAAATGTAACTTCAATAAGAAAACAGCCAAGTCACTAAACATAAAAAATGTTGAGTTATTAATTTTGTTTCGCGAGAGAAAACTATGTTAAAAAAACAAAAGCGTTTCTTTATTTTTAGCCAGCGTAGAACAGGAAGCACGCTACTTGTTTCTTTACTCAATTCTCACCCAAATATTCGATGCTATAGCGAATTATTTTATCCTGGACGTTGGAATGTTCACATCAGGAGACTCATCAAACCACTTGCGTTTCGCCACCCTCTTCTGTACCTCAATTTGGTATGCCTGACAACCTCGCGCCCCGTGGTTGGATTCAAACTCATGGCACATCAAAACGAAGCGCTTGCGAATCTCATGGAGCGGCTTGTTGAACAAAACTGGCTTGTTATATCAATCCGTCGGCGCAATATCATCGAGCGGGTATTGTCAGAAGCAGTGCTCTTTACAACCCGTAAGCCACACAGCTACGGACAAAGTATGCGGAGTGACGAAGCAATCTACATCGATCCTGAACTCTTCCAAAGATTACTAGAGCAGGATCGAATCCTTACTGCACGGGAAGCTAAGCTGCTATCACATATCCCCCACATCACACTCATCTATGAAGAGGATCTGGCTCATCCACAGCAATGGTCTACATCGACCGCACGAGTGCTTACCTTCCTCGATGTGCCGGTCATTCCATTGACTACAAAGATGGTCAAGACCTGGGAAGATCCTTACGAAAAGCTGGTGTCTAATTATGCTGAGCTGGTGCAGATAGTTCGTACCGGTAGCCATGTGGAGGAGGATACTGGCAACGAAACAAGCTCAATACAGCCGCGTGCCAAATGTAAATCATGATCTCCCCGAAATCTCACAAGTGGAAAGTGCGTTTACAACAACATGCCTCACCGGTGATGGTTAGACTGATTCGCGGCGTCGCCACCGTTACTGCCGGCGCAATATTTGGACGGACACTTAGTGCTATTGCCGGTATCCTGTTGGTACGCTACTTCAACGGCCCAGAACTCTATGGCCAATATGTAACTCTAATGACAACTCTCGCCCTGATGTCTAATCTCCTCGGGCTTGGTTTTGATACCTGGTTGCTGCGCGAAGGAGGGCGTGAACCCGATCAACTGGCCTTAAATGCGCGTCGTCTGTTAATCTTCAAACTGATAGCAGCAAGTATTCTGATAACAGCACTTCTCATCGCCTGGCAGCAAACCAGTCTTAACTGGCTTTTGATCGCTGGAATGATCGGCGTGATTGCGGAAAGTTACATTCGAACCGGTCATGTGATACTACATACACAAAATCGCAACTCAACGGTGGCGATTTTGCAGAGTTTTGATGCCTTGCTAGCAGTAGTATTGATCTTGCTACTCATGATCTGGCCGCCACAGGTGGCAGCCATTATTGTTGGTCAAACAGTGGTAAGTAGTATTATGCTCATCGTTATGGCTTTTTTGCTTGCTCATTACTGGCAAGGCCCATGGCGACCACTACGGTTTGGCAATCTTATTCAAAGCGCAGGTTTTTTTGTCTTAGCTGATGTACTTGCAAATATCTATTCACAAGTTCACATTGCATTACTGGCTTTTTTTAATAACGATACGATTGTTGGCACTTTCCGTTCTGCAATCAATCTAATAACAATCAGTTTTCTCGTACCGGTCGCAATGTTTAACGTAGCGCTGCCAATGTTAAGTCGCCCTAAACTGGAGCGACGACAATATTATCAACTGCTCATCTTAATTTTTACGATTGCATTCCTCTACGGCCTAGCAGTGATGATCGGTTTATGGTGGTTTGGCGGGTCTGTGTTACAGTTCGTGTATGGTCATAAATACGAAACAACCATTCCACTCCTCACACCATTGAGTATTGTGCCTCTTTTCAAATCGCTCAGTTTTGTTGCAGTAGCGGTATTGCTAGCCCAAGGGGCGCAAAAGCTGCGAGTAGTGATCCAGAGTTTGGTTGTCGCCTCTAGTCTGGTAGGAGGGATTATTATAATACCACGCCTGGGCATTGATGGAGCTACTACAACCTACATCGTTACCGAGGGTATGCTCTGCCTGCTGTATTGGTGCGGTGCGATTGTCTCGCTGCGACACAGATAGATATGAAAATTGTTCTCATTAACAATCACTCGGTCTTGAATGCTGGTGACTATGCTATCTTACTGCAAACGCTTCACCTCGTACATGGAGCTTTTCCTGAAGCAGAAATAGTATTGACATTCAATGAACCAGCAACCGCGCGCGCGGCGCTACCGCACTATCGGATCTATGCTGCGCCGCCGGCTTGGGGTATTCGTCAGAATCAACATCGCCATTCTGTCAAGACATCACGAGTCATTCGCGGCTTCATGTTATTCCTGCTATTTTTGAGCGCTTTGCTCAGTCGGTGGTTTGGCAAACCTGTTCGCACATTTGTCGATCAACAGAAACACGATCTACTAGCGGAACTGTTTGAAGCCGATCTTGTTATCGCCTGTGGCGGTGGCTACCTCTACCATTGGTTTACGTTTGCTGGCGCATTATGCTGGTGTAGTATCATCTTACGCCGACCACTCGTGCTATTTCCGCAATCGATCGGTCCATTCCATCATCCGTTACAAGTGCGTCTGGCTCAGAGTATTGTGCGTGGCGCTGATCTGGTTTTGACACGCGAGACTATCTCCTGGCAACGCGCAATTGATCTCGGCGCGCGAGAGGCGCGCTGCGAACCAGATCTTGCCTTTGGCTTACCATCTGCTCCATCAACCCTGGCACAGGAATTGATCAAAAGGTATATACCCTCTGAGATCAACGCCACAATGTATATAGGTCTCACTGCAATTGATTGGCAAGAGCAGAATACACGCTTTCGCGGACAACAACGTTACGAACAAGTATTGGTAGAGTTTATCAATCGAGTGACAGCCCAAGGCGCCGTAGTTGTACTCTTTGCCCAGACGTTTGGTCCATTTCGATCCGAAGACGATCGATTAGTGAACCATCGCCTCCATCAGCAGGTTCGCGATCCACAACGTGTTGTTGTGATCAACGAGATCCTTCAACCTGATCTCTTACAATCACTCTATGGATGTATGGACTATTTTGTAGCTACCAGGCTACATTCGTTCATTTTGGCAACCAATGCCGGCGTACCAGCGTTAGTGATAGGTTATCTGAGCAAAAGCATCGGTATTTTGAGTGATATGGGAATTGCAGATCGATGTCTTGACATTCAACATTTAAGCCTGGATAGACTCTGGCAAGCGTTCTTAGGTCTTCAGCAAGAGGGTTTGCCTGGCCATGTCCACTCGTATGTGGATGCGGCCCGCGATCGCCATCATGTGTTACAACAGGAATT
>NZ_CAKZNK010000080.1 GCF_937129525.1 uncultured Chloroflexus sp.
CCTGGATCATTGCGCCAGCATCTGCAACCATTGTTCAGCAGCTTCAGCCGGCAACGGTCGGCCAATATAGTATCCCTGAAAGAGATCGCAACCGGCGTTGAGCAGAGTCTGAAACTGTTCTGCCGTTTCGACTCCCTCGGCGACAACGCGCATACCGAGATGATGACCCAACCCAATGATGGCATCAACCAGATTGCGTTCGATGCTTGCACCTCCTTCACCGAGCTGCGCCACAAACGAACGGTCGATCTTGAGCACATTGATCGGCAAGCGATGAAGGTAAGACAGCGATGAATAGCCGGTACCAAAGTCGTCAATCGCCAGCGTCACTCCGATCTGACGCAATTCGTTGAGCCGTTGCCGCAGATTATCGATCTGTTCCATTAACATACTTTCGGTCAACTCAAGCTCAAGCCATCCGGCAGGCAAACCCGCTTGAGCCAGAATATCAGCTACCACTCTGACAAAATCGGTTTGGGTAAACTGTAATGCCGAGACATTTGCCGCAACCGGCACTATCGGCAACCCTCGTTGCTGCCATTGAGAAAGCTGATGGGCAATCGTCCGCAACACCCAGGCGCCAATCGGCACAATCAGTCCGGTCTCTTCGGCAACCGGAATAAACTGTACCGGTGAAACCGTGCCCAGCTCGGCGCTCTGCCAGCGTAAAAGCGCCTCGAATCCAACCAGGTTTTTGTCGCGATCGACTTTCGGCTGATAGTAGAGCCGCAATTCGTTGCGCTCAATAGCCCGTCGCAGCAGGGTCTCGATCTGAAGCTGCTCGAGTGACGAGTGAGTGATGGCGGCGTCGAAAAACTGAAAGCTATTGCGCAGCGTGCTCTTGGCGCGATACATCGCAATATCGGCAGCGCGTTGTAACGAGATCACATCCGCGCCATCGATCGGGTACAGGCTTGCGCCAATACTGGCGCTCACAAAGATCTCGTGACCGTTGACAAAAAACGGTTCTCGCAGCGACTCGTGCAGCCTGTGCGCCACAGTAATCACCTGCTGCGGCGTTGTAATATCGGGCAAAACCAGCATAAACTCGTCGCCGCCGTGGCGCGCCAGCGTATCAGTCGTGCGCACGCACAACTCAAACCGCCGCGCCACCTGGATCAGCAACATGTCGCCAATCGCATGACCAAGTGTATCGTTTACCTGCTTGAAGCGGTCGAGATCGATAAACAGAACTGCCACCAATGTGTTCTGGCGTCGCGCGTGTTCAATCGCCTGTTGCAAACGATCTTCGAACAAGAGTCGGTTCGGCAACCCGGTCAGCGAGTCGTGATGTGCCTGATAAGCCAGTTTGTGCAGGGTGATGTGCTGTTCAAGGGCGATAGTCGTCAATTGTTCAATCTGATCGATCAATTGCCGATCCTCGGCATCAAGCGGCAGATTGTAGCGACGGCAAAGCAGCAATCCGCCATCGGCATGATCGCGATTGGTGCGGAGCATAATGATCCAGCATCGGTTGAATACATCCAGCGGCATCAAAGACTGGATTCGTTGCCAATCTGGTGAGTCGGTTGTCAGCTCAACAAAGCGTTGCTGACGAAATGGCGAGTGGAGGAGCAAATCGCTCACCCATTGATCAAGCCGTTGCTTATCATCGTGCAAAACGTTGTGGCTGTGGCTCACAAAGATAGCCGCCGAGCGCACCACATACGCTGCGTAGACCAGATCGGGTATTTGCTCACCGATCAATTGCAGCATCTCGCGGACGATAGTTCTGAGATCGTACTGCCGGGCAATCATTTCGAGGACGCGACGACGCGCTAACGCGATCTGCTCAGCCTGATGGCGCGTCGAGACATCCTCTAACGTCAGCACCACGCGCACGCGCTCGCCGATACCAAACCGCACTGCGCGGATCGACAGCCAGACCTCGCCGTTCCCGTTTGCGGCGATTTCGTTCTCGTACCGTTCCAGTTCACGCGCCAGCAGTTGCTCGATCACCTCTGCCAGCACTGCTGCGATACCGGTGCTTGCCTGACAGGCAGCCAGAAACGAAGCGCCTACCACGCAATCCGGCGCGCTTACTTCTAGCAGCGGGCCAAGTTGCAGCCAGCGCACATTGGCAGCCAACACCCGACCATCGTGATCGAGAATGGCAATCGCTGACGGCAGGGCATCGAGCGCCGAATGGAGTAATTGCTGCGTTTCAATCAGAAATTGTTCGGCCTGTTTACGCTCAGTAATATCGTGCAAGACGGCCAGCATCGCCGGCGCCCCTTCCCACTCGATCGGCTCGACGCGCAGATCAACGATCACAACCGACTGATCGGGACGCACAATCTCAGCATCGACCGTCAGGCCGGGTTGCAGGGGAAACCCAAACGGCTTCCCCTGTAACTGCTCGCTTGACCGGCCAAACAGGTGATGCGCTGCTTCGTTGGCAAACAGAATCGTGCCAGAGCGATCAAGCACCAGCAGCGCATTGACATTGTTGGCGACAATAGCCTGCAACGATCGCTGGTCAGGATACGAAGATTGAGGATCAGCAGAACTGGCCTGGTTTAAATCGATATGGTCATGCTGCACCGCGACCATCCCCCCTGCAACTGGCCATTGTCGTAACAGTATGCGCTAACTGGCTGACGGTTTGTCTTGCGCCGCATCAGAACTTTCATCATCACGAAACATTGCGCTTAGTCGATCGATCTCACTCGGCGCAATGTGTGTAAATTGCCCGGACAAAATGCCAGAAATATTGCGGAATGGCCGACCGATGTGCATGCCGCGACTATCGATGGTAAACTCGCGAATATCTTTGTCATGGCTCGAACCACGCATTTTCAGCACTGTCAAGCCACGCCGCATCTCGCCGAACAGTTCAACGTAACGCAAGAGGATGATCGAGTCGGTGATGGTGGAAATGTGCGCTTCGGTAATCGAAGAACCACCGAGCAGGGTCGGCGTGGTCGCAGTATAGAGACCGGCCATCTCCTGATGTTTAATAAACGAGGTCAGGCCGATGACAAATTCGCGGAAACCTTTAATCGTTGCCACGCGCTCGAGCGCCGAGAGGCTATCGACCGCGACCCGTTGAGGGCGGAACCGATCGATCTCGGCCTTCATGAAAATCAGTTGATCTTCGAGGCTGGTCACCTCAGGGTAGTTACAGATCACGCGCAACAAACCATCGCGCTCCATCTGCTCAAAATCGATCCCCCAGCCGATTGCGTTGCGGAAGAGCTGATCGCGGCTCTCTTCAAAAGCAAACAAGAGCGAGCGTTCATTCTGGCGCACGCCGGCAGCCATAAAGGTGGTCGCCATCAGGGTCTTGCCGGTGCCGGTGGCGCCGCTCACCAGCACGATCGAGTCGCGGAAAAAGCCACCGCCACACATGCGATCAAGTTCGGCATTGCCCGAGGTTGTTCGCACACTCGATGAGCGCTGCTTCAGCTCGATGGCCGACAGCGGAATAACGTGAATACCTTCGCCGGGAATGACGGTAAAGGGAAAGCTCCCCTTCTGATGTGAGGTGCCGCGGAACTTGAGAATCTCTACCGTGCGGCGACGCTTCTCGTCTTCGAGCAGGTTGCGCAAAATGACCACATCATCAGAGACAAATTCCTCAACCCCGTAACGGGCAATCTCGCCGTACTCCTGCGTTCGTTCGGCAGTCAGCACTGCCGTGACGCCCAACCGACGCAGCGTACTCACAATTCGCAACAATTCGTTGCGCACCACCCGCGAATCATTGAGGCGCGTGAAGATCGCCCCCAGCGAATCCATCGAGAGGCGTACCGCGCCGATACTGCGCACCGCGTGTTCGATCCGGGCCAGCAGCGCGCCGAGATCATAGGCACCCAGCTCTACCAGCTCCTCTTCGGGTTGCGGAGAGACATCGACGAACGCCCACTTGCCTTCCGCTTCCCAACGGGCAATATCCCAGCCAAAACCCAGCATATTGCGCCGCAGCGCCTCTGGCGTCTCTTCAAAGGTCACGAACACGCCCGGCTCGCCACGCTTGATCCCGGCAGCCAAAAACTGAGCGGCAAAGACCGTTTTGGCACTACCGGCAGTGCCTGAAACGAGCGTAGTTCGCCCTTTTGGCAATCCACCATTGGCGATATGGTCAAAACCGGTTATTCCAGTCGGAAGCCGTTCAATTTGGTCAGCGCACACCGGTTTGCTCCTTACAAATTACACATCAGAGGAGATAAACTACGATTGTGGTGGTAAATTCAACACATTCAACAAATCTTTGACATTTGAAAGATCACCGATCACTCGGCGATGAGGCAACGGTAAACTCTTTATCAGCGTAGGCGTAGCCAGAATTTTCTGTTCTTCCGCCTGCTGCGGGTTAGCCAGCACATCGATAATAGTCAATTCACATTCATAGCCGGCCAGATCGTGCTCGATCATCTGGCGAAGCGTATTAATCGCCCGTTCAGCGCGTGGTGTTTGACCGGCAATGTAGAGATGCAAAACAATCTTGCTCACAGTCTATACTCATCCCGGCAGCAGTTTTCGACAGCCGCCGCTATTCGCGGAAAGAGACTTCCCCAGCCGCTATCGATCGATAATACGATGCCAGATGACCCATTAACTCAAGCAAGAGCAACCGCCCTTCTTCAAAGTATGCCTGCAACTTTTTCGGCGTATGATCTTGACTCCGATCGCGCATTGCCTGGAGGTGAATATCAATCAGGTCACGCGGGGCGGCCCAAATTGAGCCCAGCCATTCACCAAGCTCTCGCAGCGAGCGCGATGGGGCCGGCAAACGATGCACTCGACTGGCCAGGGCTGCTTCGAGCAGCTCACCATACCGGTTCAGCGCCCGCTGAAAGTGTTCCGCGTCGCGCTGGCGGAGCGGCGCCAGCCGTGAACGCGCCATGTCATCAGGGCGCGAGATAGCCTCAACATTCGCCAGCTCGCGTTCCATCTGACGAACCTGTTCGCGCAACATCTCGGCCTCAGCCGCAATTTGCGCTGCGCGGCGTTGTTGCGTGATGTCGTTGTGCGCTACGACCAGCCCCTTCCGCGCGCTGCGCAATGACACAGCGCGCAGGGCAAACCAGCGCGTCTCCTCCGGAGTGGATACTGGATACTCATACGTGAACTCATTCAGTTCACCGGCCAGCACTGCTTGCAAACCTTGCAAGACTGCCGGTCCGCCCGTGCCCGGCTCTGCCGCCGCGCAGATGGCAAAATAGTCGGCTCCCACGCCGATGGTAGACACATCGGTGACGCCATGCCGGCGGCCAAACTCAAGCCATGCCTCATTCACAGCCACAATTTTGCCCTGTTCATCAAGCACCACAATCTCACTCGTCAATGAATTGAGAATGGCAATGCTAAACGCCTCAGCTTCGCGCAAGGCAGCCTCAGCCTGTCGCTCAAAGGTGACATCGCGCAGGGTGATGAGAAGCGCGTCCTGACCCTCCCATTCAATCGACAGAACGCGCATCTCGGCTACGGCAAATTCACCATTTGGACGCAACACTTCCACTTCCGCTCGCTCGCCGACCACTAGCGGAAAACCAAATACCTGCCCCTTCAGTTCGGCGCCATGGCGATTGAGAAGCTGCTCGGCGGCGCGATTGAGAAACCGTACTGTCCCATGCTGATCGACAACGATGGCGCCGTCGGCGTCATGAGCAACAACGGCTCGTAAAAAGTCTTCTGCTTTCGAGCGAGGTTGCGCTTCGATGGCCATCACCTCATTTCTGGGCCTGCATTCAACGGAAAGCCGGCAGGACTACGCGCCATCTAACCACGCGCGTTATTAAACGGAAGTATTCAGCTCCTGGAGAACTTGCCGATGATGTTCTGAGGCTACCTGCTAACCGGGTCTGGATCGACGTGCAATTCCCTTATCTTTCCCGCTCGCTAGCATGATGTATTTATACCGACTCGTTGTCAAGCTTACCGATGTGAAAATTACCACATTAAACCCATTGATCTATTCACTATTATACTGCGCGCAATGCCTGATTGAGATCTGCAATCAGATCGTCGGGATGCTCAACCCCAACCGAGAGACGCACCATGCCCGGCCCAATGCCAAACTCAATCCGTTCTTCGGGATCGACATCGGCATGGGTCATCGTTGCCGGGTGCTCGATGAGCGATTCGGTGCCGCCTAAGCTCACAGCCAGATGAATCAGTTGCAGGTGATTGAGGAACCGAAACGCCTCCGCTTCACCGCCGTGCAAATCGAACGAGATCATTGCCCCCGGTCCCAAACATTGCCGTCGATAGATGTGATACTGCGGATCGTCACTGCTCAGATGACCCAGATAATAGACCCTTGCCACCTTGGGATGGTGAGCAAGAAAATCGGCTACTCGCCGCGCCCCCGCCTGCTGCGCTTCCATCCGCACCTTGAGCGTTTCCAGCGAGCGGAGCAGTAACCAGCCGGTGTGCGCGCCGGACATCGTACCCATGATCGTGCGCATCCCTTTGACCTGGGCGATCAATTCACGGTTGCCCAGGCAAACGCCGGCAATCACATCACTGTGTCCACCGATGTATTTGGTTGCTGAATAGAGCACCAGATCGGCCCCATGGGCCAGCGGATGCTGCCAGAGCGGGCCAAGGAAGGTATTATCAACGGCAGTCAGCACTCGTCGCGGCGCGCGTCTGGCCAGCGCGGCAAAACCGGCAATATCGACCAGCGCATTGGTCGGATTCGCGGGTGTCTCAAGGTAGATCATGCCGAGCGAGTCAAACAAACCGGCGCGCCGCAGTTGAACTTCGACCTGTTCAGGCGCAATACCCGAAACAAATCCAAATCGACGAATACCGAAAGCCGGCAGGATGTGCTTGAGCAAGTAATCGGTGCCACCATAGACCGGCTCACTATGCGCGAGCACATCACCGGGTCGCAGGAAGGTGAGCAGGGTGGTCGTGATTGCCGCCATCCCGCTAGCAAACACCGCCGCCGCTTCGGCCTGATCCCACAAGGTAAGCCGATCTTCGAGAATCTCCAGATCGGGATTGTTGAGCCGGCTATAGATCAGGCCGATCTCTTCGCCTTCGCGAGGGCGACGCAAACCGTAAGCCAGCTCAAAAAAAGCCTTTCCCTCTTCGGCGGTCTGAAAGACAAAAGTAGACGTTTGGAAAATCGGACACTTAATAGCGCCTTCCGAGAGTGCCGGCACGTAACCGTAACTCATCATCAGGCTTTCGGGATGCAACCGGTGACCGTCAATCGTTGTCTGCTTGCTCTGCCTGGTCATCAAACGCCTCCTCGCGTCTAGAGCGTCATCGCCCGTCTATCCTAACAGTAACGATACGCTATAGATGATTAAACCAACCAATCCGCCTACAATGGTACCATTAATGCGGATAAATTGCAGATCGCGCCCAAATTGCAACTCGATTTTGCGCGTTACGTCGGCAGTATCCCAACTATTGACAGTTTGGGTGACAAATTCACCAATTGCGCGCCGATACCGTCGCACCAGGGCCGCCACCAGCGCTGCCAGCCAGCGATCGATCTTGAGACGCCATTCTTGATCGCGCTCTAAGAGGTCGGCCAACCGCTCTACAGCGACAGCAATTGACCGCCGCAACGACGACGAAGGAGCAACACTCTGAGCGAGCAGGGTCAGCTTCAGATCGCGCCAGCTCGCCTGCGCCAGTTCACGCGCGACCGGATGCGCCAGCAGTTCGCGCTTCAATGCTTCCCCCTGCTGTTGCACATTTGGGTCGAATTGCAGATCGACAATCCAGCGATCGATCAGAGCAGTAAACTGCTGGTAGAGCGGATGATCCGGATTTTCGCGCAACTCGCGTAACAGGCGTTGAATGCTCTCAAGGAGCCGCTCATAGATTCGCTGATCGACAATCCGCGGCACCCACGCCGGCAGTTCTCCGGCAATGCGGCGACGGATCTCCGTTTCGTTACTCGCTATTACTTCGGCCAGCAGACTGACCAACTGCATCAACGCATCACGTTGTCGGCCACCAGCCAGTAATACTCCCAACAGCCTGCCGGCTAACGGCGCAGCCGGAATGGTTTCGAGCCGCTGGCTCAACCCACGCGCGAGCGCCTGACTGACATCTTCATCATCAACCACCCGCAACAGGCCGCCTAGCGATTCCGCGACCACGTCGGCCACCTGCTCACCGCGTTTGGGGTGTCGCAACCAGTGCGCCAGCCGGGTAGCCGGATCATGGCGCCGAATCCGTTCGGTGATCTGATCAGGATTGAGAAAGTTCTGATCGATAAAACGGCCAAAACTCACCGCAATTCGCTCTTTGCGGGCCGGGATGATGGCAGTGTGTGGAATTGGCAAACCCAATGGATGGCGGAAGAGGGCTGTTACTGCAAACCAGTCAGCAAAAGCGCCGACCATCGCCGCTTCGGCAAAGGCGCGCACAAATGGCACCCACGGCGCCGCGTCGCGCCAGACACTCGTCAATACAAAGACAATTCCCGCTAAAACCAGCAAACCGGTCGCGGTGCGTTGCATGCGACGCAACTCGACAATACGTTGTTGATCGTCCATACGCGCAAAGCCTGCTTATATCTCGACACTACGGATGGCGAGCGCCCATTCCAGGCATGGTATCATCACCTTGTCCTGCCGCCACAACACGTCAATCATGCGGCTTGCCAGTGCCACTGGCCGCTCACCCGTGTAACGGTTGTTTGCCATGGGGCCATACCAGTATATAATAACGCTATGTTTGCGCGCGAAATTAGTTTAACCGAAACATTTCTGTTCAGTTCGTTACTGCTTGTCGTCGGCCTCGTTCTTGACTGGATGATACGCCCAAGAGTGCGGCGCTGGGCCGATGCCAGCAATCGGATCGTCATTGAAGCCAGCGCCATTGCTCTGGGCGGACAGTTTACCTTCTGGGCGCTGATCGCAATCACGCTGCTTTCTGCCGGCCTCTGGCCGGATCTTACCCTACTTGAGGCGTGGCGACCTGCGCTCGATCTCGCTATCGTCCTGGCAATTACCATCTTCGTCATCCGGCTGATCATCAATCTGGTTGATTCATACCTGCGCCATCGCCAGATTGGGAACATCTCGCTCATCAACAACTTACTGCGCGGGCTGGGAGCGCTGGCCATCGGTGGGACGCTCCTGATCAGCTATGGTATCCCGCTTGGGCCATTACTGACCGTCATTGCCGGATCAAGTCTCGGCCTGACCCTGGCTTTACGCGAACCGCTGGCAAACTTCTTTGCCGGAGTGCAGATCATTGCTTCGAACCGGGTGCGTCCAGGTGATTATATTCGCCTCGCATCCGGTGAAGAGGGTTTCGTTATCGATATTCGCTGGTCTGACACCTACCTGCGCCAGCTTGCCAATAACATCATCATTATCCCCAACGCACAGATGATCACCCAAATTGTGACCAACTTTAGCCGTCCCGAACCAGAGCTGGCCGTGCTGGTCGATTTTGCGGTCGGCGCCGATGCCGATCTAACCCGAACTGAAGCAATTGTATTGGACGTGGCTCGATCCGTTTTAGCCGAAACGCCTGGCGGTGTCGCAACATTCGAACCACTAGTGCGGTTCAACGCGATAGATGCTTCGAGTACTCGCTTCACCGTTGTGCTGCGCGGACAAAGCTTCACCGATCAGTTTCTCTTGCGTCACGAGCTGATTAAACGATTGCGCGAACGGTTGCGCGCCGAGGGGATTGCGCCACCGACTCAGATTGTGCGGTTGCAGAACGAAGAAATACATTAACGGGGCAAACCACAGGGCCGCCCCGTTTCCACCTAAATTCGCGCAAGGCTGAGCAGTCAATCTGACAGCTCAGCCCATATTACCGCAGAGCAGCCGGCACGTAAACGGTATACACCACCTCACCCGGCTCCAGCAAGCGC
>NZ_CAKZNK010000081.1 GCF_937129525.1 uncultured Chloroflexus sp.
TCGCTGCGTTCGACTTGCATGCATTAGGCACGCCGCCAGCGTTCGTCCTGAGCCAGGATCAAACTCTACATGCTTGGTGTCGAGTAACAGCTTTCGCCGTCTCCCTTCACCGAATTGACGTGGCGTTGATTCTAATAACACTCGTCATTCAGTTGTGAAGGTGCTTTGCGGAACGAGGGAAAACAAAACCAGGAAAATTCAGCAGTACTGAAGTTTCCTGGCGACGTCTCTGAATTGTCTTCAGCGCGTTTCGCTCGGTTTGCTCTCCACTTGTTTGGTCTACCTCGCCGTTCCGCGAGTGAGACCTCGTTCGTTCCAGCTCGCGTAGTATAGCATGTCGGTCGAAGCTTGTCAAGAGGTAGTTTTTTTGAAACGTTTTCCGCTTTAGTAAGCCATAATCGCTTATTCTCTTAAACAGACGATGTCGGGAATTTTTGACCACTTTCGCGACGAACTTTATCCGTGACCTGTGCTACGATGGATGTACATACACCCTTCTGAACGACCCGCGAGGCAGTATGTTGAACCTTTCCCAGACTCTTCACGGGGTATTGGTAGTTGAAGTGGCCAGCTACATTCCGGGACCGTTATGCGCTGCGATCCTGGCCGGGTTGGGAGCAACCGTGATTAAAATCGAACGTCCAGGTGGTGACCCGATGCGATCGCTCCCGCCGCTTGACCAGAGCGGTGAAAACCCTCTGTTTGCTTTACTCAATCGCTCAAAGCAGTGTCGCGCGCTCAACTTGCGCCAGGCAACCGACATTGCCAACTTACGCGATATGCTACAGTCTGCTGATGTACTGATCGACGGTTTGCGACCCGGCGCACTCGCCCGGCTTGGATTGACCGATGACAGCCTGTGGCATACCAATCCACGATTGCTGATTGTCTCTATTGGCGGCTTTCCCTCTACCCATGCCGAGCGTGATCAGGCCTTGCATGACTTAAATGCCCAGGCTTTGAGTGGATTGCTCTCTACCGGCGAATTGCCACCACGTGTGCCTGGTGTTCACGCCTCTGATATGGTCAGCGGCTTGATGGCAGCCAGCGCTACTTTGGCCGGATTGCTGACCCGGAATACTACAGGACGTGGTGGACGGATCGAGACTTCAATGCTAGCAGCAGCGCGCTGGCTCAATGCGCCGGCCCTTGCTCTGGCACTGGCCGGATTGCATACTGCTGATACGTTGAACGGGAGTCTGGCCTGTTACCGACTTTATCAAACTGCTGATGGACGTTTTCTAGCGGTAGCTGCTCTAGAGAGTCACTTCTGGCAGCGTATATGCATAGCAATCAATCGACCTGATTTGATACCTTTGCAATACGAACAATCCGCGCAGCCCACATTGATCGCTGTACTGGCAACGATATTTCGCCAGCGCTCGCTTGCCGAATGGTTATCAGTTTTCGCCCCACTTGACGCCTGTGTTTCGCCCGTCTTGCTGCCGACCGAGGCGGCGCAAGACGGACAGGTAGGCGTTGAGCTGGCTATCGAGTCTCGAACTACGGCATAGGATTGACCGTCTGGCCGGTGGCAAGTTGAGCAATGGCCGGTCGCAGCTCATCAAAGGTGATACCACCTTCGTAGCGGGCCTGAATTACACCATTGCCATCGACCAGAAATGTCCATGGCTCAGTGCGCAAATTCCACTCTTGCATTGCCGGCACCAGTCTGGCCTGCTGAAATGACTCTCCGAATGGATACGGATAGACTTCGACATGAATGAAGTTGACCCGATCCCCAAATTCGTTTTTGAGTTGTTTCAAGACGGCCATATTCGGCGCGCAGACCGCTGTCTGGCAATAGCCAGGGGTGGCAAACGAAACGACAAATGGTTTCCCGCTGGCCAGTGCATCAGCGATCGTCATCCGATAAAAATCGGGGTCAGGCCTGGGATCCGAGGTTAGTTGATCGAGCGAGGGAACATCACCAGCAGTCAGGTTTCGGCTAGGAATCGCTTTATCACCGACCATCGGCGCAAAAGCCCGCTCGCTGACATCCAGCCGAATCCGACTGACTTGTGGCCCACTTGCCTGTGGAATGGTAATTTCGGCCTCCCAACCACCAGCCCGATCAAGGTTTGCATAGGCAACGTAGAGACCAACCGGCAGCCCTTGCCCACGATAGATAGCCTGCGTGGTCGCAACCGGAGTCGAGCGATCACCACCGGGGCCAACATAGTACAGTTTAATATCAAGCTGAAGGTTAGGATCGTTAAGCGGCACACCACCTTGCAACAGACCAAAGGGTAATCGATTCAGACCGATAACCAGCTCTGACGCGGCAATCACCGGCGCAACAGGCGCTGCTTCTGGCGTGTTGACCGTTGTTTGATTACCACACCCGGTCATCAACCCTACGACGAGCAATACCAACAAGATTCTAAAATGTGGTTGCATACGGTTTTCTCCATCTATTTGAGCACGTCGCGGCGAAACGTGGCCCGATATGTCTCCTCTGCCCGTTCCACCACAACGGTAATTTCCCACAATCCTTCCATCGTATATGCAGTACGCGCCCAATAACGACCCGGCCCATCGGGCAATGCCACCGGCTGTGTTACTCCCATTGGCATCGCCGGCATATCGAGATCAAGATAGACACTGGCGTCATCAATTGGCTGCCCTTTCGCATCCTGAAGCAGGACGACAAAATCGATAGCCGTGTTCATACGTGGACGATCGGGTGTATCAAGGGTGATCGATAGTCCATCGACCACTTGAGTCTCTCGAAGCGGAATGGCACCACTGCTGCATGCGGCTAACAGTATCAGTATGACAATGAGACAATGTGACCGGATTAAAGCTGTGATCCCGGAAAAGACGCCTCTTGTTGTGATTGAGAGGCACCGCTGTGGGCACTTGCACGCCCTCGCCATACCATCACCTCTCGTCATCAGTCAGCAAACCGGCCCGCACTCCTTCAACCAGTAACGGTAAAGCTGCCAGTTGCACAATATGGAATAGACCGTTGTGATCAAACGGAACATCGCCAACAACCAGCTCTAGCGAACTCGTTTGCACACCGGCAGCCAGCATTGTGATGAGGATGCCGACCGTGATCCGTTTGGCGCCGGGTAGCTGATGGCGTTGAGCCAGATCGGCGTAGATAGCCAGCGCGGCGATCATAGCAATTAGCTCGTAGGCGATGAAAGCCAGAAAACCGCGTTGGATGCGCCGACTGATCCAGACAAAACCAGGCGCGACGCCAACGAGCACCGGCAAGACGCGCTGACCAGCGCGCGCTCCCCAGCGATCGCTGACTGCGCCGGTGGTGAAAAGCGCAATGATAAGCGCAAGCAGTAAATTGAGTGGCTGCCACAGGCGCTCACGCAGAGCAGGTGACAAACGTAAACCATGGATGACGGCTCCTAGCAGGCCACTTGCAGCCAGAAGAGCAAAGGCTGCCTGCCACACTGGTCGCCGCCACGATGTGCCGACGTGCAGACGCTGAATTGCTGCTAACGCCGCCAATGCCAGTAACAAATCGGTAGCAGCAGTGGTTTGCTCGCGTCGATCCGTGATGATGTGATGTGATAGCCACTGCTTCACGAAATAGCCTCTCTAGAGCACGATTTTGCGCTCGGCAATCAGGCGCTGACGCAGACGACGAAACAGCGTGTCGTAATCAAGCCGTTCGTGGGTAATTTCATATTTATACGCCTGCAACATGCGATGCACTTCAGCATTCAGACGGTCTTCCACCTCAAGCTCATCAGTCATTATTTCGACAATTGCCGCGCGCAATATCGGATCACTGGTCTGAAACAGCACACCATCGGTCTCAGCCAGGACATCGACTAACATTGTCGCCAGTTGATCAATTTTAGCCGGAGAAAGTTTCATTGTTTTCCCCTTTCCGATCAAATTCGGCCAGCAGCGCGAAACGCGCGCCGTACTTCAGCCAGCTCGGCGAGCCGTTCGGATGGCAGAGGGCGCGCGCCGCCAAACAAGTGGGCCGCCAGCAACGCGCGCGCACAGTGTTCGATCTGTTCCATCCGGTGAAACGCTTGCATGAGAGTCACTCCATATGTGAGCGCGCCGTGATAAGCAAGCAAGATCGCCTCATGATCGGCAACGAATGGCGCAATTGCCTCACCCATCTCAGGAGTGCCGGTGAGGGCATACGGCGCGGTTGGAATCGGCCCCAGTGCAATCAGCGCTTCGGGCAACAATGGCTCGGCCAGACTGACTCCGGCTAGAGTTGCGCCCACCGCTGTGGGTGGATGGGCGTGAACACAGGCCATGATGTCAGATCGCTGCCGATAGACGAAGAGATGGAGATAGCGTTCGGATGAAGGTTGACGACCTGGCGCGCCACGCAATAGATGACCATCGAGATCAACGACCACCAGATCATCAACCTGCAACATCCCTTTGGCGAGACCTGCCGGAGTCATCAGGATTGAGCCGTCGGGTAAGCGCGCCGACAAATTGCCATCACCGGCCACAATCAGGCCACGTTCGTAAAGTAAGCGACCGCAGTGTACCATTTCGGCGCGCAGCGTCATTTCGACATCAGCGTGAGAAGTCGTTGTCATAACGTTTCTGTTGGCGAAGGCGAACAAACAGAATGAGTGCTACAATCCAACCAGACCATGCCAGCAACGGTCGACTAAACCGCATCGCCAGCATCACAACGAGTAAGAGCGCGCGCAACCCACGCACCAACAGACGTTTGGTTAGCTCAGGTCGTGGCACAACCGTCCAGTCGATCTGAGCCAGCCGAGGCAACAACCCGCGCTCGACACATCCTTCCAGTGAAAAGAGATAGATGGTATCGGTGTAGTGGGCAGCAAGCTGCAAATCGCGTTCGAGCGCATCCCAGGTTAACGGTGGCAGGTCTTCAACACTGCTCGAACGCACTGCGCTGCCGACGATACATCCAACACCGATCGCATCGGCTGCGGAGCCATAGATATCAATCAGGGCGCCGCCAAGATCGTTGCCAAATTGCTCGATCGGAATACTGCTGAAACAGAGCAAAACTTCGACATCGGCTGGCAAATCAACAATATCGAGCGCGCGCTGAATTGTAGTGGTTGCGGCCCGCCGATCATCAACGATCAGGGGTAGTTGATAGGTATGAACTTCATAACCATCATGATGAATTTCGGCGATCAGATCAATGTAGGCGGAACGCGCGCTCTCGTAGAGAACATTTTCGTGGGCGAGCCAGATGCGGCGGGCAATATCACGAATGCCACGCCGCCGGCTGGCAATCACTTCACCCAACGGTGGCTCGATATCAAGACCGATCGCCTGAATGCGCAGATTGTGTGATCTGATCCACTGTCGCGCCGAACGGTATCGTTCGATTGCCTGAGGATAGTTCTGGAGGTTGAACCAAAACCCTTCTTCAGCCGATAAGAGCAGCCAGGCGATGACGGGAATACGATGCTGATTGAGAATGGCAATAGCCTGTGCCGTTTCGGCTGAGAGATTGTGAAGGGCAACCGCGATACCATAATCGCCGGTAGTCAGGAAGGAGAGCAGCTTCGGATCGGCGAGCAAGCCAAGCAAAGCCGACCCTTCCAGCTCACAAAAGAAGATGATCTGTGGCCGGCCTGACATCAGCGGTATTTCAACTGGCGAAGATGTCGTTTGCACATCTGCATTATAACACCGTCAACCGCGCGCGGTTGCCACTTGCGGATGGTATCGCCAGTGCTGAGTCACCTGCTCAAATGCATGTGCCAGTTGCAATACGCTCAGATCGGCCCGCGGTCGACCGATAATTTGTAATCCCACCGGTAGCATGTCGCGAGTAAATCCGGCTGGCACCGAAATAGCCGGGAGATTGCATACCGAGATGTAGTAACACGAGCGCATCCACTCGATGTAGTTGCTCATTGGCACGCCGTTGATCTCGGTGACATACGGCTGTTCCACCGGAAAAGGCGGCACCTGGCTAACCGGCGCAATAATGAATTCATAGTCCTGCATAAACTCATGCAACCGGGCAAGCAATTCTGCATGCAATCGCATTGCCCGCCCCACCTGTGGCCCACTCAGCGCGCGTCCGGCTTCGATATTCCAGATCACAGTATCCTTGATCCGCGCTCGCTCGCGGTCGAGCAAGGTGCCGAGGGTCAGTTCATAGCGAAACGCGCGCATGACTTGAAAAATCTCATCAGCGTCAGCCAGATCGGGCGTTGCATCCTCGACAATACAACCCAGTTGCGTGAAGACGGAACGTTGAGCGGCAATCACGTCACTGACGCGCGGATCGACCGGCAATCCGCCTAGATCAGAACTCCATGCAATTCGGACGCCACGCAGATCGCGCTCGAGTGGCCGGGCAAAGATGGTTGCCGGCTCGCTGATCGAGAGCGGCGCCCGCGGATCTGGGCCGGCAATGGCCTGCATCATCAGGGCAATATCGCCAACAGTGCGCGCCATAGGGCCATCAATCGCAAAGGGAAGGTATGGCGTCGGATCGGGCCAGATCGGCACCCGACCCGGCGAAGAGCGAAACCCTACTACATTGCAGTAACCAGCCGGGTTGCGCAGTGAACCGCCCAGATCGCTCCCGTCGGCAATCGGAATCATGCCACATGCCAGGGCAACGGCAGCGCCACCACTGCTACCACCACATGTCTTGCTCAAATCGTAGGGATTGCGAGTAACGCCGAAGACGGGATTAAACGTCTGCGAGCCAGCGCCGAATTCAGGCGTATTTGTTTTGCCAATCGTCACCGCGCCGGCGGCCTTGAGACGAGCGACGATCAGAGCATCAAAATCGGGAACGAAGTCGGTGAAAATTGGTGAACCGTAGGTCGTGCGCATCCCTTTGGTCTCAGCCAGATCTTTGTGGGCTACCGGCAGCCCGGCAAGTGGACCCGGGTCCTCGCCACGCGCTAATTGCATATCAATCTCGTGAGCGCGGTGGCGGGCACCCTCGACATCGAGAGTCACAATAGCGTTAACCAGTGGGTTGATCGCTTCAATCTGGGAGAGATGGGCTTCGAGCACTTCAACAGCAGAGACAACGCGCTGACGGATCATACGGGCGATGGTTGTGGCCGGCTGGAGGCAGAGTTCAGTATCCTTAAACATGACGCTATCCCATTGATACGAAAACAACCAGGGGAGCTTGACAACGAATAGAGATGCTTGCGATGCACATTGTAACAAACGTCGGAAGGTGAGACGATGTAGAAGCGTGCAAATACCTGTCAACAAATCAAGGGTTCAGGTATGATGGTGTTTACAGACGGATTGTTAAAGGATATAACGATGTCAGACTGGATTATCTACGGCGCTAATGGATACACTGGCGAGCTGATTGCGCGCGCGGCAGTAGCGGCTGGTATGCGGCCACGACTAGCAGGACGTAACGCAGCGGCTATTGCATCACTCGCCGACGAGTTGCGGTTGCCGTTTACCATCTGCCGGCTTGAAGATCAGAGTGGTCTACGCGCAATGCTGCAAGGCGCGCAGCTCGTCTTACACTGCGCCGGCCCATTCCAGGAAACAAGCGCACCGATGCGGGAAGCCTGCTTGCAAACGGGGGTTCACTATCTCGACATCACTGGCGAGATTGGCGTCTTTGAAGCAGCAGCGCGTCAGGACAGTGCCGCTCGGAAGGCAGGAATTATGATGATGCCAGGAGTGGGCTTCGATGTTGTGCCATCTGATTGCCTGGCAGCCCATCTCGCCCGTCGGCTACCAGACGCAACCACACTTGCGCTGGCTTTCAGAGCGCTCGGTAGTATTTCGCGCGGCACTGCCATTACAATGCTAACAATGGCTGGTCAAGGATGTGAACGTTGCAATGGTCGTTTGATCACGACACCACCATTTCAAGAGGTGCGATCGTTCGATTTTGGCAATGGGCCACGACCGTGTGTCAGTATACCCTGGGGCGATGTAGCGACGGCATATTACACTACCGGCATTCCCAACATCAAGGTCTATGTCGCCATTCCCCGCCAGGCCCAAACCTGGATCGGCCTGACCCGTTCACTTCTTCCACTTATCCAAACCCGAGTCGCTCAGGCCGGATTACGCCATTTAATTACTCGCGCTATTGTCGGCCCAGATGCAAAAATGCGCGCAACCGGGCGCAGCATGATCGTTGGTGAAGCCATCAACGAGACTGGCGAGCGTGTGGTTAGCCGGTTGACGGGACCAGAGGGATATGCTCTCACCGTACAGACAGCCCTGCTTATTGTCAAGCGAGTCTTGAACGGCTCCAGCGCGCCGGGTTTTCACACCCCTGCCGGTCTGTACGGACCTGATCTGATCTGTGAAATACCGGGGGTTATACGCAGCGATGAACGATAGCCGTAAAAATGGGCGGAGAAGGCTCGCTTTATTCGGTCAGACTGCAGAGGAGTGGGGTTTCATTCTCATACAGTAAGGCGAAAAAAAATTGTCAGCCTCTGCTGGTAACAGAATTACCTGTTCTTATTTTCGGTAGTAGACAGGTAAAGCGGTAGTATCCATCGCATACCACGCTATACAGCGTGTGGCCGGCGCGCCAGAATCACGTGCTTCGTCGGGGCAGGCATCGATCGCACACCAGATATACGGCGTGCCCGCCTGATTGCAGACGGGCACATCCCCATAATCCAAGACTTGAGCGATTCCGGCAAACGATGACAAGTTGCAGTCATGAATTTCCTGTCCTGCTACTGACCACTCATCTGGCGAGCAATCTGCTGTCGCTCTTCAGCAGTGACCAGGCCAAAACTATCGCCACGATTGAGATAGACAATTTCCTCATTCTTGATTCCAACGATCAGATCCGGCAAAGCATCGCTATTCAGATCGGCCAATCGCATAACGATCGGGGTCAAATCCTCGTTTGCGCCAACCAGATACGGCCCAACTAGCGCGCGCGTCTTGCTCACGTCACCGCCGGGAATTTCGAGGATCAGCACCTGCCGATCAAGATTCATTGCAATCAAGCGTGTTGGCCCAACCTTCTCTTCAGCGCGACCAACTTCCGCCGTCAGATGAAAAGTGCGTGGTCGCCCATACCGCCAGTCGTCAACAATCACCTGCCCCCAGCTAATCACAGCGCTTACCAGTACGTATAGCGCAAGTATTGCCAGCAAACCGGTTACGAGATACGCCGTGTTGCTGAACGTTGACGCAGGCACGGCAATTGAAGAGACCCGGCGCGGCGAGCGGATTTCGCGACTCGTCACAGCCATCACAGTCCTCCTCTGTGAAACATAGAAGTAGAACAAAAGTTCTTTAGCTCACTTGTTCGAAAGTATAGCAGAGGTGTCGTCAACTGTCAAGAACTTTTGTACTACTTTTCTCGTGGCGTTACCGCACAGTAACGAACAGAGCCGAAACGATTGTGGTACAATGCTGCATAGTGGTATCAAAGCTCAGATTTGCGTAGCGCCTGCGGTATGCTGATTGAGTTGCAGATTCAGGATTTTGCCATTATTGACCGGCTGCATCTGCGCTTTGAGCAGGGCTTTAATGTGCTGACCGGTGAGACCGGTGCCGGGAAGTCGATCATTATCGACGCCCTCGGCACGCTACGCGGCGAGCGGGTTGATCCCACCTTCGTGCGCGCCGGATGTGCGCGCGCCCGCATCGAAGGCATTTTTAGCCTGGATGACTGCCCTCAGATTCTTCCACTGCTGGCCGAGCTTGACTTGCTTGATGAAGGCGACGATCAGGTGATTCTGACTCGCGAGATTTCAGCCGAATCGGGCCGCAGTGTAGCCCGTGTGAACGGGCGCGCTGTGAATAGTGCCAAGCTGCGCGAGATTGGTAGCTGCCTCATCGACATCCACGGCCAACACGAAGGTCAATCATTGTTCAACACACGCACGCATATCGACCTGCTTGATCGCTTCGGTGAATTGTTACCGTTGCGTCAGCAAGTAGCCGATCAGTTAACAGCGTTACGGGTTGTACAGGCGCAGTTGGCCGACCTCCGCGCAGGCGAAGCGCGCCGTCAGGCCCGGATCGAAGAACTCAAGATGCTGCGCGCCGATGTGGCGGCTGCTAAACTCAAACCAGGCGAAGAGGAAGCCTTGTTGCGCGAACGGGCCATTGCGCAGAACGCGACCAGAATCGCGACACTGGCCGATGAAGCGTATCGAGCGCTGTATACCGGCAGTGACGGGCGTAGTGGCCGGGCGGCTATCGAGGCGATGGCGCTGGCGGTTGATGCATTGAACGAACTTGCCCGACTCGATGATCGGGCCGGGCTGCTGGCGCAGCAAGCGACCGAATTGCATTATCAGCTTGAAGAGCTGGTGATTGCCTTGCGTCGCTATCGCGCCGATCTTGATGTCGATCCGCGACGACTCGACGCGATCGAAGACCGCCTGACCGCACTGCGCGATCTCCAACGCAAGTATGGCGTTGATCTGGAAACGTTAATCAAGCAGGCGGCTAATGCCGAAGCTGAGATCGAGCAGCTCAGCAACAGCGCCGAGCAAATTGCTCGTCTGGAAGAGCAGGCGCAGGTATTAATAGCCGAACTGGCTCGCCATACTGCCGAACTATCGCGACGCCGACGACAGGTAGGCGATGAGCTGAGTCGTCTGATCAGCGAGGCTATGCACGATCTGGCGATGCCGAATGTGCGCTTCGCGGTACAGATCGAACACGTCGAAGATCCCAATGGTCTGCCGATTCACGATCGGCGGCTGGTATGCGACCGTACCGGCATTGATCGGGTTGAGTTTTTGATTTCGCCTAACCTCGGCGAGCCGCTTAAACCGTTGGCCCGCATCGCTTCAGGCGGCGAAAGCGCGCGCCTGCTGTTAGCGTTGAAATCGATTTTATCGCAGGTCGATGAAGTGCCCACCCTGGTTTTCGATGAGATCGATGTCGGTGTCGGCGGTCGCGCCGGGCATGTGGTTGGGCAGAAACTCTGGGCGATCAGTCAGCGTCATCAGGTGCTGTGCATTACTCACCTGCCACAAGTCGCTGCGTTTGCAAATGCCCACTTTCACATCCGCAAAGAAGTGGTTGCAGAACGCACACGCACCAGTGTAACGCTCCTGTCGCCAGACCAGCGGGTTGAAGAAATTGCCGCAATGCTTGATGGCATTCCCAATGATCACAGTCGAGCCAACGCGCGTCAGATCCTCGAACGAGCGCAGGCCTGGAAGTTGCACCGACAGATCGAGCTAGCCGCAAAAGATTGACCGGCGGCATACCGACCATCAGGATGGTCGCCGCTGTGCCGTTTTGGTCGCAGCTTGTGTGTAAATCATAGAGAGGCCTCAATTTGGTATGTCAGCTCAGAGCACGATAAGTCGCTGGAGTGCGCGCATTGTAGAGGCGAGCTGGCTGTTGGCATTAACTCTCGTGCCGATCTACTTCAATCTCTACTCCGCTCGCCATTTCGAGCCTGACAAAGCAGTCGTCTTGCGTTCACTGGCTTTGATCGGTATCGCTGCCGGGCTGGTCTGGTTCATCGATCGTTCAAGCCATCGTACCACTGGCGCCACACAATTGACCGGTTCGTGGTGGACAACGCTGCGCAATCACCCACTCTTTTGGCCGGTTGTGGCGTATACCGGTATCTTTGCAGTCACAACGATCACTTCAATTACGCCAGCCGCCAGTCTGTGGGGTTCGTACCAGCGCATGCAGGGGTTGTACACCTATCTTTCTTACCTGATGCTGGGCGGACTGATTGCGGTAGCACTGCGCGCGCCTGACCAGCGCGAACGTTTCATCTCGTTGAGTCTGGCCGCCAGCGCAGTCGTGGCCATCTACGGGATTATGCAGCATTATCAGCTTGATCCCTTGCCGTGGCGAGGCGATGTGATTGCGCGAGTGGCTTCCACCCTGGGCAATTCAATCTTCGTGGCCGCGTATCTAATAATGATCGTGCCGCTGGCGCTTTACCGACTGGTTGTAGCGCTGGCAGCCGCTCGCTCAGCGCCACCTGCAACCCAACCGCTAGCCGAATGGCGCCATGCGTTCGGCGCCGGCATACTCTGGCTGGCCGGAACGTTTCTGATTATCGCGACATTGAAGTTTAGCGTCGCCATTCGCACCATCGACTTCCGCTACTGGTGGGTCTTTCCCGGCGCTATCATCTGTGCGACTGCAATCTGGTGGTTGCTGACTGTGCCTCGTCACCAGCGCCGGCCCCACTGGCCCTTATTCTTGACCCTTGCCTACCTGCTCGGATTCGGATTAGCCTTTGCATTCAATGCAACTGCCGGTGTGCAACAATTCGCCCCCGTGGATGTTGCCACCAATGCCCAGGACTGGTGGCTTTGGTTAGCACTGGCAATTCTCGCCCTTCTCAGCGGGTATGGGCTGTCGTTTTTCGGCAATCCACCCGCCGGGCCGTCACGACTGGGATGGTCGCTACACGCGGCAACCAGCGCTGCTGTGCTTGCGCTTATTTTGATCACAATCTTTTTCAGCCAGAGCCGCGGCCCCTGGATCGGTCTTGGCGCCGGTCTGTTTCTGTTTGGATCACTTGCGCTCTGGTATGGGCGCAAACATCTCCAGGCGAGCGGTTATCAGCGTGGTAGTCGCTGGATGGCGCGCGCGCTTGCAATCTGGATTTTGGTGACGTTCATCAGTGGCGGGTTTCTGATCGCATTCAATCTTTCTGATGCGCCGCTCTTTGCCCGCCTGCGCGAAGTGCCTTATATCGGTCGAATGGGCCGCCTGTTAGAGGTGGAGAGCGGTACCGGTCTGGTGCGTCGCCTGATTTGGGTGGGCGATCAGCACGCCCGTGGAACTATCGGTCTGATTACCAGCGATCCGGTACGGCTGTTTATCGGTTGGGGGCCTGAGAGCATGTTTGTCGCCTTCAACCGTTTTTATCCGCCATCGCTGGCCAACGTTGAGGCGCGCGGCGCTTCGCCCGACCGCTCGCATCAGGCATTCCTCGACGAGATTGTCACCAAAGGTCTGATCGGTTTGGCCGCGTACCTCTGGTTGATCGGTAGTTTCGGGTGGTTCTGTGTGCGTCAGTTACGTCAATCGGCGAGCTGGCGACATCAAGTGTTGATCATTGCCCTGCTCAGCGCCATTACCGCTCATCTGGTGGAAGGACTGACCGGTATCCCGATTGTGGCTACGCTCATGCTGTTCTGGATGATGCTGGGCTTGAGTGTTGCGGCAGAACGCATAGAACGCGCCGCCGAGCAGACAACGACATTGGAGGCTACGCCGGTTGAAGCGCGTCCAGCCGCTCGCCAGGGTAACCGTCGGCCACCAACACGCTCACCGACACGCCGATCGGCTGCGCGGCAACCGGGCGTCGGTATGGCGGGTATCGTTGGACTGATCAGCCTGACGACCGCCGGTCTGATCTGGTGGCTCAATGTACAGCCGGTATACGCCGACATGCGCTTTCAACAGGCGCAAAGCTACAACGAACAGGGACAGACTTCAAGCCGCGCACTCCTGACAGCGCTCAATGAATACATTGCCACCATTCGCACAAATCCCGGTGAAGACTTCTATTATCTTCACCTTGCCCGCACATTGATGACGCTGGCCGACCTGCTGCGCGCGCAGGGAGCAGCGATTGGCGAAGCGGGAACGCCTGATCTCGATGCGCTGCTTAGACTAAACGGCGTTGAAGAAGTTACAGCCTTCGCGCAACGATCATCGCCACTAAGTTTGCTGGCCTATGCTGAAGCAGCCTTGCAACGGGCGCATCAGCTCAGCCCGCTCAACAAAGATCACTATGCGAATCTTGGCCGGATCAATACGTTCTGGTATGGCTGGACAGGTGACGTGCAACGGCTGTACGTGGCGTTGAACTGGTATGAGCGGGTTGCCGAGATTGCGCCCCGCGATGTTGCGCTGATCAACGAACGCGCCGGGGTCTTGATGCAGTTAGCTGAATATGCCACAATCAACGGGGAACCTCAGCAAGCCGGGGCATTCTTCCAGCAAGCCGAAGAGCTGTTACAAACGTCGGCGCGGTTCGATCCGCGCTACGGTGATACTGCATTACGCCTTGGCGATCTGATCCGCTTCCGCACCGGTGACCTCGATGCTGCGGCGACACTGTACGCGCAAGCCGTCGAGCTTTCACCCCAACAGATGGTGGAAAATCTCGACCGGATCGCCCGCGCGTTGAACAGTCGGCCCGATCTGCTGCAACAACTACGGGCTGCTTTTGCCGCACAGGCTGAACGCGCTGACCAGGAATTGGCGGCGGCGCGAGGCAAACCGGAACGCGCCTTTGAGCTATCATCTCTCGAGGCACGGACGGTAGAGTTATACGCTGCCGTCGCGCGACTGGCCGTGCAAACCGGCGACTTCGATGGCGCATTGACCGCTTATGCCCGCGCTACCGAATTGCAACCGACCAGCGTGGCGCTCAGTCAGCAATATACGCTCGTCCTGAGCGAAACGCTTCAGTACGATGCGGCTATTGCCGAGGCGCAGCGGTTGCTGACAGTGTTGCGCGCAGCAGGTCGCGTCAACGACATCGCGCGCGTTGAGCAATTGATCACGGCTGTTGAGCGCGCCCGCCAGTGATGGGTTTTAAACGCTTACCAACTTTATCATTAACACTATGTCCAATATCGCCCTCATTCTGATCGCTGCGCTGACATTTTCCATTCTGGCGACACCGATTGCCCGGCGGGCCGCCCTGCGCAGCGGCTTCATCGCCGTGCCGCGAGCGCGCGACAGCCATGCTACCCCGATACCCCTGCTTGGCGGGGCCGCAATCTATGCCGCCTTTGTCGCTGCGCTGCTCTTATTCGGCGATCTCGCTCACATCCGCGAGCTGGTCGGCATTTTGCTCGGCGCGACGATCGTCTCGCTCTTTGGGCTGGCCGATGACCAGTGGGGCATGCCGGCCCTGATCAAGTTAGGCGGGCAGATGCTTGCCGCAACCGTCTTGTTGCTCGGCGGCACGCAGGTGCAACTCTTTCCATGGCCCATGGTCAACTGGGCAATTACCCTGCTCTGGTTAGTGATCATCACCAACGCAATCAACTTTCTCGACAATATGGATGGGTTATCAGGTGGGGTTGCCACCATTGCCGCCGCCTTTTTTCTGCTATTGGCAGCGATGAATCAACCGCGACAGGTGCTGGTCGGCGCTATGGCCGCTGCTCTGATTGGCGCATGTGTAGGCTTTCTCCGCTACAACTTCAACCCGGCCAGTATCTTTATGGGTGACACCGGCAGTCTGTTTATCGGCTTTATTCTGGCTGCGCTGGCAATTAAGCTCCGCTTTATGGAGAACACACCCATCGTGACATGGATGGTGCCGGTATGCGTACTCGGATTGCCGCTCTTTGACACCGCGCTCGTTATCGTCTCTCGTCTGCGCCGGGGTGTCAACCCATTCACTACTGCCGGCAAGGATCACGTCTCACATCGGCTCCATGCGCTGGGCATGACGAAACGTGAAGCGGTGCTGACCTGTTACTTGCTGGCTGGCGCCAGTGGCCTGATCGGGGTCTACGTAACCCAGGCTCGACCATCAGAAGCGTACCTGGTCTTGGCAGGGCTGCTAACGGTTGCCATTGGCGGGATCGTCTGGTTTGAGCGGGTTTGTCCAGCGGGACAGGTACGACAACAATAAACGCGCTCAGAAACACGGAGGGCGCAGCAATGCTGCGCCCTTACAACTTCACCTGGTTCAGGGCGCAGCGATGCTGTGCCCCTATGTGACACTACAGCTCACGCTCACCTGAAGCCCATGCCTCGTACAGCTCGTCTTTACTCTTCAGACCAAGCCGCGGCAAGGCATGGTTGACGACGTAGGTAGCTGCCGTATGACGGTTCTCCCACATTGCCTGGTGCGCTTCGGGTAACTGATCCCACGGCACAACCGCCGGTTCGGTGATCGTGATCAGGCCGGCGCTGATCTCTTCGTTCATACGCACAATCTCATAGGCGTTCGAGAGGTGCGTACCGAAGATCTGAGCCGTCGGCATGTAGATGCGGCGCTGGCGCACCCAGATCTGGGGTGCAAAGAACGAGAAGCGCCGTCCACCGATGTCCTCGAAGTAGACGATGCGTCCGGTGAAGGGCTTGATCAACATGGCGCTAACAGCCAGCGCATCGTGTCCGGCGCGTTCGATGATCAAGTCGGGATAGCCGCGCGGGTTGTCAGGTGTGCGCAGGAAGCCACCGACGGCGGTACCGATGGGCTTGAAGGTGAGGTCATTGAAGCGGCGCACCGCCTCTTTCAACCCTTGCGGATCCTTGCGCGCATCGGGCAGTGGCGGCATTGTTTCCGGCCAATCAAAGTCATCACCGAAACGCCGCTTGAGTTCCGCAATGCTGACCACGCCACGCAACGCCGCGCCGAAGCCGAGTGACAGCACAAACTCGCGCTGCGCGTCGCTGGCTGTAACCACCACGATCCGCGCCCCCATCTGCCGCGCCGCTTCAACTGCTTCCAGACCGGCGCTATCGATCAGCTCATCATTGCTCACGCCGTAGTAGATCAACACCCCTTCGCCAGCGCGCAGACCTGCCCGTCGCAACATCTCGGTTGGCGACGCTGCGCCGGGTTTACCGAGGAAGGTGAAATGATAGCCGCTGCTGGCGCCATAGAATGTCAAGGTCGGAATGTGACCATCACGTGGCTCACCGAGCAGTTGGAAGCTCCGCGGGAAAGCCGTCTCGCCAGCGTGCGAAATCACATAATCGGCCAGCCGGCCATTATTCTGAGCGCGGAACATCTCAAGCAGCGGTTGACCGGCTGCCTCCCATGCTGCCCATTCGGACGGATCGGCAGGCACCCGGGTGAAGCAACCGGCAATGGCCGGGTCTTTGCGGTTGATTGCGCCCTTACCGCCTGCGGCAAGCAGCGTGGCAGCCCGTTCTGACGAACTGACCATACCGATCACGTTTAACCCATTGCGAGCCGCAGTGCGGGCCGCGTCGAGACCGGTACCGGTAGCGGCACCCTCGATAAAGATAGTGCGACCGGGCTGTACTCGCAGGGTAGTGAACAGAGCGCGGTAAATGGTACCCAGATTGAGGATGTAGCTACCAGCCGCCTCAAGGGTCATATCGGGCAAGATCGGCATGCATTGTGGCGCCTGCGCGACCATAAATTGCTGGTGCGAACCATCAGGCGTATCATTGCCCTGAATGACGAAATCGGCGGCCATCGGGTCGAGCCCCATTAGCGGCGAGAGCAGGTCAGTCTGACCAGAGTAAATCGCCACCAGATCACCGATCTTCAAGCGGCCCTCGCGACGCGCCTCCTCACCCAACGCGACCACGAGGCCGATACCACCCGAACCGGTCACGTGCCAGTCACGGTCGTGTTCGTCGAACCGTGACACTGGAATACCGGTAATCGCCCAAATATCGTTGAAGTTGACTTCGGACGCCAGCACATAGATCAGAGCCTGATTAGCGCGAGGCCGTTCGACCGGAATGATAATCTGCTTTTCGGCCACAATCGGATCGCCGTGCATTGCTGCGCCGGTTTCAGGATCGCGGAGGAAAGCCTGCGCATACTGCCACTTCGGAATCCGGTCAACACCGGGGAAGAAGGGCGAACCGATCGGCAACAGTTCTTTCTGTTCGAGCAAGAGCTGCTCCTGTTCAGGGCTAATCAATGGGCGACGAGTCGGCAGCGGCGCGCTCTTGCGATCAAGAAACTCGCGGATACCGCGCTTGCCGCCATTCGGATCGACAACCGCCTCGGCAAACAGCTTCGCCTCGTGTTCGAGACCGGCTTCGAAGCCGTGAATGAAACCGTAACGAACGGCCTCGAGCGCGCGATGCACAGCTACATCGCGCCCAACCGTATGCGCCTGTTTGATGATCCGCTCGATACGCGGATGGGCGATAATCGAACGCAACTGATCATCGGCAAAATGCGGATCGGGACGCCGCCACTCTTCGAGCTGCTCGTGGCGCTGGCGGAAAGCCTTCGTCACCGCGGCTTCGGGCCGCAACTCACCATTTGGCCCGATTGCTTCGCGCGCTAGCGCGCAGGCCAACGCCAATGCATCAGCATCACCGGAAGCAATCGCGTCGATCAAGCCTAGCTCCAACGCTTCATCAGCCGGCACACTCCGCCCGCCAAGGATCATCTCGAGCGCGCGTAGCAAACCGGTGCCATTGTTCCGCTTGTAGAGCAATCGCGGCAGGCGCTGGGTACCGCCGTAACCGGGTAGCAGGCGTAGATTGATCTCAGGCTGACCAAACTCAGCGTAGACATCTGCAACTCGATAATGACAGGCCAAAGCAAACTCAAGGCCGCCACCGAGCGCCACACCATTGATCGCGGCGATGCACGGCTTGTTCATGCGCTCGATCTTGCGGAAAGCAAGGTGGGCGTTGTTCGGCAACGCCATCGCCTCTTCGACGGTATGGATCTCCTCTAGCAACTGACGGATGTCAGCGCCGGCAATAAAGCTCTTGGCGCCCTGACCGGTGAAGACCACGGCGGCCACGTCATTGCGCCGGCTAAGGTGATCGACAATCGTATTCAGCTCATCGAGCGCGCGCTCGTTCAGCGCATTAACCGGCGGATTGGTAACGGTCACCACCGCCAGCTTGCCGGCGCTAGCCGTTGGCGGATGGTACTCGATACGGAAGTAGCGATAGCGTTCGATAATCTGCTGTTCTTCGGCCAGGCGCTGCTTGCGCTTCCACTCGGCAATCTTCGCAGCAATCTCTTCGAGCACTTCGGGATTGCGCAGCGTCGTCGTATCACCCAGCGGCTCATCGAGCATCATATTGCGCAAGAATCGACGCATATACTTGCCACTGCGCGTCTCGGGGAAGGCGCTCACTTCGATATAGTCTTCCGGCACACTCACGGCACCCTTCTCGGTGCGCACCAGCTCATCGAGCCGACGGCGATCGGCGGCAGTCAGATGGCGACCGGGCGCGGGCTGGATGAAAGCGACCGGGGTCAGACCCTTCTCGCGGTGCGGAGCGCCAACTACAATGCAGTTACCGACCGGCGAATCGGGGGTAATCTGACGGTCGCGTAAAATCGCGCCTTCGATCTCTTCGGTACCCATACGGTGACCCGACACGTTGATCACGTCGTCGGATCGGCCATGGAGGGTAAAGCTACCATCAGGGTACTTCATCGCGAAATCACCCTGGATATAGCCCCACTCACCATTCGGCCCACGCCGCCAATAGGTCTTCAAGAAGCGTTCAGCATCACCCTTCCACGCCGTGAGCGGAATTTCCCCGCGCAGATATGCCTCGAAACCGGGAACATCGCCCCAAATAGTGCGCGTCAGATAGGGATAGGGAGCAGTAATGACAATCTCGCCCTTCTCTTCGTAGTCGGCCACCCGATAGCGCACATTCCCGCTCTCATCGGTCTCGGCCACCCACACATCACCGGCCACCCACGGCAACGGATAGGTGTGCGCATCGGGGCGGAGCGGAAAATCTTGATTACCGTAGAAGTGCGTCCAGACGATGCCACCGTGCTCGGTTGCCCAGTACGAATTGATGTACTGCGGCGTCATGATCTGCATACCGAACTGCTGCACTGCCGGGCTAACCGGCTCGGCGCAGAAGGTAGCCACCCGCAACGTTGACATATCGTAGAGCCGCACGTCTTCGATATTCTGCGGGTTAGACATAACCGTCTTGAGGAAGGTGACACCGGCCTTGAAAATCTGGACATCGTAGCGCTCGATAATGCTGGCATAGCGCCCGGCCTGCGGGAAGAGCGGCGATCCTTCAGCGATCACGCCGGTAAGGCGACCAGCCATCGTCGCAGTAAGCATGTAGCTTTGACCGGTAATCCAACCCGGATCGGCAATCACGTAGATCGTATCGCCCGGTTCGGCATCGAAGCTCACCCGCAACGTATGAACAACACCGGCCACATAGCCACCGTGGACATGGATCACACCCTTTGGCTTGCCGGTGCTTCCCGAGGTATAGATGATAAACATGGGAAACTCGGCATCAACCGGCTCGCAAGGAATGCTGGCATACAACGCGCGAATAAGCTGGTCATCAGGCAGACTCAGCAGTTCCGCTTCGCTCTGAACCTGAACACCGGCAGCGCGCGCATTAGCCAGGATCTTTTCGAGCGCGGCCTCTAGCAGCTCGTGGCTCCAGCGGTCGCGACCCTCATTCCATAAAATCTCTTGACCGGTATGACGGACAACGATCACCGCATCAACGCGCGGCGGCGTCGCGACCAACGCCTGAGCCAGCGTCGTGCGCACACCAGCCTGCACACCTGCGTCAAGATCGCGCATCTTCGCCAGCGCTGCGCCGACACCGCGCATCACGTCGGAACGTTCGATAGTAATTTCACCAGCTAAAGCCGCATTTACCTCGGCGATAATCGTCTGGCGCTGCTCTTCGGTCAACGGCAGAGTAGCCAGTGTATCCGTGACAATCTGCCGCACCGTTTCCACAGGGACATACTTATCGAGCGCCTGATCGGTGTAGGCCTCTTTGTAAGGCACGACCTGGGCATTGCGATATGCGCCATCGGACGTGATAACCACACGCGCACCGGCATTGTGGATGCGATCGGACAGCGTTTTATCCGAGAAACCGCCAAAGACCGGCGTGTAGATAATACCCAGACGCTTGGCTGCCTCAGTGTAGTAGATCTGCGGCATAATATTCGGCATATTGAGCGCAATCCGATCACCCTTCTTCAACCCCAGATCGCGCAACACCTGCGCCGCTTTTACTACTTCCACCAACAGCCGTCGCCGCGTAATAGTCTCTTGCACCACCGGCCCGCCACGGCCATTATTCAGCGAGCTATCCCAGCGGTCACCCTCAAAGTAGTAAGCGACTTCATCGCCATAACCCAGCATGACATGCCGGTCAACCTCGTTGAAACAGGCATTGGTTAGACCACCGCTAAACCAGCGATAAAAGGGAGCTTCGCTGTCATCAAACGCCTTTTCCCACGGCTGATAATCGGGTGGGTAATCCACTGCTACTGGCGCGCCGGTAGCGGCATCAAGACCTTCCCAACGCTGACTGGCTTCATCAAAGCGGATCCAGCAACGATGCTGAGGGTCATACCAGTGAATGACCGTCCGCGCGATAGCGCCGTGAAAGGCGCCGGGATCAGCCAACGCAGCGGCGCGTTGTGTTTCCCAATCAACGCGATCCCGAATCGGATTAGAGCGGGGCGCCCGCGATGGGGCGGGTGGCGCAGTGTCGATCATCGACAGTCCTCCTCGACGCTTGTCTACCTAACTTACCGGTTGTGATATAGATAACAAGGGGTGCATACTATAGACTAACCCCCATGACACAATTCGTCAAGACTTCAATGATTGAGAATTGTTCACTATTGTTGGTGAAAAATCGGTCTATTGCCTGACAGCGAGCATTCGCATTTAGATCAAATCTCAATCGAATGTATGCGCGTAGCACATAATTGCCGATACTCAGATATGGTATCATCGCCAAATATTGCCTCGCCGCAACGACCAGAAGCAGGCCCACTTGCAACGAAAGCTCCTGCGCGCACAGATCCCACGCGCAATTATCACGAGTTACTGCTCAGTCTGTGTAATCGAGATGATATACTTCTTATATCAGGCGCAGTTACACATTGCAACCGGCGCATTTACCGCCTATCACAGCCTACAGTATGGTTACATCTATGCCCTTTCAACCGGCCATTGATGAGCAACTCGAAATTGACGGAGTCAACTATCAGGTTTGCGCCCATCCGGCTCTTCCTGGTCAAGCCTTCATTCAAGAAGGTCAGACTGGTCGCGTCGTGCAACTACGCGCGACTGGCGGGTTTGTCGCTCTCAAAGTGCAGACACAGATTCACGATCAAGCGCTGATCGATCACGCACAGCAATTGCAGAGCATCAGCGTCATCCCTGGCTTACAGGCAGCGCGCCGGATAATAATTACCGCAGCAAATCAATCAACACTGGTTGCAAAGCACCCGGAACTAAACTACGCTATTTTGATGCCATGGGTGTATGGTCCGCCGTGGCAGGAACTGATTCGCCACCACCGACCACTCAGCCCCATTCAAAGCCTGACCCTGGCCCGCGCGCTGGCTCACTTACTTGCCGAGATCGAACAGCGCGGCCTCGTCCATGGTGATCTTCAGGCCGCGCATGTGATGTTGCCGGGACTGATCGATCCAGGGGCAGCAGCGCCTGTCGCGCTCGTTGATCTGGAAACAATGCACGGCGTCGGCATTCATCGGCTGGCATTACCAGCTCCGGCAAGCCCATATCAACATCCAGTAGCGGCGCAAGGTCTATCAATCGATCGATTCGGCGGCGCGCTCCTGATCCTGGAATTACTCGGTTGGTGTGAAGAGGATGTTCGCGCTGCTGCGGAACCCGATAGTTTTTTTGCCACGACCGATCTGCTCAAGCCGACCGAACGGTACCAGCTTCTGCATGCCGCGCTCGCGCGTCGTTGGGGGATCGGCCCGGCACAGATGCTGGAACGGCTCTGGCAAAGCGACACACCGATGAAGTGTCCTCAATTCAAGGATTGGCTGGCGATTCTGCCACCGCTGGCAATGGCGGCCAGTGAGCCACTACCAACCACTGCACCGGCGCTATTAACTATTGATCCGGTAGGGCAACTTATCGACAATGCAACGAGATTGCACCAGCAAGGCCAACCGGCGCAGGCATTGCACGAGTATCGCAGCGCACTTGATCAGTTGCCGACCACAGATTCACGCACCAGCGTGGTGATGCAGAAGATTGATGAACTCGAACGCGAACTTGATCGCACCGGTATTGCCACGACACCACCAACCGGCTTTAACTGGGTATTTCCCGTGATGATTGGCGCGGTCACTGTTGTCTTTTTATTGGCGCTGGCCGCAATCGGCCTCAATCGCGTGACCATGCCGACTCCGACCATTGAGCCAGTGGTAACCATGGTAGTGGTGACCAGTCCAACCCCAGCGCCATTGCCCACGCCAATGCCAACATCGATCATCAGCCCGTCACCATCACCTGCGGTCTCGTTTACCGTTGACCGGATCGTTCCGACTGAGTTGTTTACTGGCGCGCCGCCGCTTGAATTTACCGTGCAGGGCACCGGACTTTCGAATGTGCGCGCGGCGGCGCTACGCGCTGCCGGTTATGAACCGATTGCGCTGACAATCCTGAGTGGCGGTAGTGATACCGAATTGCGTCTCCAGATCGCTGACACCAGCGTATCACTGACCGGCGCCGTGCCCTTTACGCTCGAACTCAACGGAATGCCAGTGCCCGGAGCAGCGTTGACCTTGCGCGATTTTAGCAGCGCGCGAGTCGTTGCCGGTGTGCGCGCTGAATACCGTTATACCGGACGGATTGCGTCAGACTCCAATGGAACATTCACGCAACTCTACGCCACCCCTTCGTTTGACAGCGCTTTGACGGCTGTGATCCGCAACGGCGATGAGGTCGAGATTTTAAGCGATCAACCGGTTGGCTGGTACCGGTTGCGGATTCGCGCCAGCACTGACCAGAGTCTGATTGGACAGACCGGCTATCTCGAACGCTGGCTGGTCGATAATACCAACGTGCCACCGCCGCCAACTCCGACAACGCCGCCAGAACCGCCGCGATTGCGGTTTGTCAAGCTCAGCGAAAGTGAAGATCCACGCTGTGTTGCGATCCAGATTAGAGGCATTAACACAACCGACTGGCAGGTATCGATTGACGGTTTACGCCTGAGCGGCGCCTTCGATTCTGCCGGCAATACTCGCATTTGTGGCTTGCGACCGCGCCAGGAGGTTACTTTTACGGTGCGTGACGAGCAGGGGGCGCCGGTGCGGGGAGGAGTCGGCGTGCCAACACGCGGCAGCGATGTGATGTTTGCCGAATGGCGGTGAGGACAATAAACATTGAAGAGCGGTTCAATAACCGCTCTTCTACGTCTCGATCACACCAGATGGCTATAATCCGCATGCGGCTCGGCGCTCGGCGGGTTAAGCCTGTCAACCAAAATCTCTTCCAGCACAGTGGCTGCAATCGGCAGTAATGGCACCAGACTGAGATTGTACCGTTCGGCTGCATCACCCTGCAACCGCAACACCCGCTGCCCAAAGAAGATCAATGCCGGCAACGAAGCCGGGAGCGCTGCCAGGACGATGCCACGCGGCAACCAGCGTTCGCGCGGCAGCTTGCCGATCAGCGCCTGCCCAATTGTCACAAGCATCAGCGTATTAAACAACAGCCGTGTATGCTCAAGGGTGCTTTCGTTGCGCAGACTCAGGTAGGGAATCTTCGGCCAGAACTGGCGTGAGTTGCCGTGCAGGACAATCATCACGATGACGTTGGCCACTACAAAGCTTAGTCCTCGCAGCAGGCGCTTACCCATACACAACCCTCCTTCACAATGCCGCACCGTGTCATCTTTATCATAGCATCTCAGCGCTTCAACGCAAATACCTCGCAACCAGTTTACGCCGATATGTTATCGAATTTATACTATTCACGGCGCGTAGAAGTATCGCTTAACGATTAGCTTACCGAAGCGCATCTGTATCACGCCGGCATATGCAGCATGGCAAACCTGCGCAGCTATCAATCCAATGATCGCCCGTTCGAGTATGCGTTTCATTGCCCGTCTGCGGCCAGGTCAATCCTTGACCTGACTCGTGTTTGACGAGGCGAGCAGCTCAGAGTATAGTACAAGCGAAAGGGCAATGCATCACTTTGCAGTGCCATTTCAGTGTCGGCAGTTATGCTCTCTCCCCTGCGCTGGCTGCGGGGGATTTTTTGTACATCATCAATTGCACGGAGGAATGTATGGGTATCGCCTGGGAAGAAAAATTTGCGCGCGAAGGTCTGACGTTCGATGATGTTCTGCTCATCCCGGCAGAATCTAATGTCTTGCCGGCAACGGTTGATGTTTCAACGTGGTTGACGCGCAATATCCGGCTCAACATCCCTATCGTTAGCGCCGCGATGGATACCGTTACCGAACACCGACTGGCAATCGCACTGGCCCGAGAAGGCGGAATCGGCATCATTCATAAAAACATGCCGATTGCCAATCAGGCTGACATGGTACGGAAGGTGAAACGTTCCGAGAGCGGCATGATCACCGACCCGATCACTCTCCCGCCTGACCGCACTGTCGGCGATGCGCTCGATCTGATGGCCGAATACAAGATCTCTGGCGTTCCCGTGACGACTGCCGATGGCGATCTGATCGGTATCATCACCAACCGCGATCTGCGGTTTGAGACCGACCGCTCACGTCCGATCCGTGAATTGATGACCTCGCGCAATCTGGTAACGGTGCCAGAAGGCACCACTCTCGAAGAAGCGAAAGAGGTGCTCCACCGCCATCGGATCGAGAAGGTGCTGGTCGTTGACGAACGGGGCAAGTTGAGCGGGATGATTACGGTTAAAGACATTATGAAACGGATCGAGTATCCGAACGCTTGCAAAGATGACATGGGACGGCTGCGCGTCGGCGCAGCCGTTGGTGTTAGCGGCGACTATATCGAGCGGGCCAGCGAACTGGTACGGGCTGGCGTCGATGTGCTGGTGATTGATACAGCGCACGGCCATTCACGCGGCGTCCTCGATGCTGTCGTGAAGCTGCGTGAAATGTTTCCACGGGTGCAGATTATCGGCGGCAACGTCTCCACCGCAGCAGCCACTATCGCTCTGATCGAACGTGGCGTCGATGGGGTCAAGGTCGGGCAAGGCCCAGGCTCGATCTGCACGACGCGCGTTGTGACCGGCGCCGGTATGCCTCAGATCACTGCGATCTTCGATTGCGCGCGCGCTGCCGAACCGTATGGCATCCCAATTATCGCCGACGGTGGTATCAAGTATTCAGGTGACATTCCCAAAGCGATTGCCGCCGGCGCTCACAGCGTGATGATCGGTTCAATCTTTGCCGGCACCGAAGAGAGTCCGGGTGAATTGATTCTCTACGAAGGTCGCAGTTACAAGAGCTATCGGGGCATGGGAAGCATCGGCGCAATGCAACGTGGCGGCGGCGATCGCTACTTTCAGACGAACGTTACTGAGGCGCGTAAACTGGTAGCTGAAGGCATCGAGGGGATGGTACCGTTTAAAGGCCCGCTCAGCGATACCGTCTATCAGTTGGTGGGCGGTTTGCGCGCCGGTATGGGGTACGTTGGCGCAGCCAATATCGAAGCTTTGCGCCGCGATGCACGTTTCATTCGTATCACTACTGCCGGTCAGATCGAGAGCCATCCGCACGATGTGGTCATTACCAAGCAGGCACCAAACTATGGCGGTCGCCAATAACGTCAGTCGTTGCAGGTAGAGGGACGCACTGTGAACGAGTCGTTGATTCCCAAAGGCTTTGCCGACCTTGTGGCGCCAATGCGCGCCGCACACGAACGGATTTTGGCCGATTTGCGGCGCCACCGGTTCGAACTTCCGCCAGCGCCGGTGTTGCCACCGGCTCGTAGTCGGGGGATAGCCGCTGCGCGCGCTTACCCGATGCAAGGGGTGCTCAAATATCACGGACTCAGCGATTGGGCACAGCGGATTGCGTTCTTGCCTTCGATTTCGCTCAACAACGCTGCTGCCCACACCACAACGCTGGTCGAGTTTGATCCGGCATTGCCCGAAGACACAATCATTATCGGCGGCGTCCCGGCGCAAGGCCGTGAACGCGAGCGCGTCGTCCGTGTTCTCGATGCAGTCCGTGACCTGGCCAATGTCACCAGTCGCGCGCGGGTGATGTCGCGCAACGTCTTGCGCGCGCGAGTAGCCGGTAAGGGGTTGGGGACCAGCGCCTCAGCGGCGGCGGCACTGGCCTGCGCTGCGGTCGGCGCCCTCTTTGGAGCGGAACTTGCCGGCAATACCCGTTTTGTCTCGACCCTTGCCCGCCTCCTGGCCGGCTCTGGCTGCCGCAGCGTGGCTGGCGGCCTTGCCCTCTGGTTGAGTTACCCTGGCATTCCACCGGCAGAGAGTTACGCCATACGCCTCGATCAACAGCACGAGCTGGAAGATGTTGCGCTGATCACGGTTCCCATCGACTCGCGAGTCGGCCTGAGAACGGAACAAGCGCACCACGATGCGCCTAATAGCATCTTCTTCCGCTCGTGGATGCTGGCGCGCGGCGACGAGATCCGCGAGTGTATCGCCGCCGTTCAACGTGGCGACTGGCAGACGATTGGTCAACTGGCCGAACTCGACAGCATGCGACTCCACGGCGTCACGATGTCTGGATCGCGCGAACAGAAGATCATCGGCTGGGAGCCGGAAAATATCACCCTCTTTCGCATGTGCAACGATCTGCGCGCGCGTGGTGTGCCGGTTTATGCCAGCACCGATACCGGCCCGACGGTGGTCTTCATCACACAGCGCTACCACGTGCCTTCAGTGACCACGGCAATCGCGGTCGCCGCTCCTACGCTCGAAACCGTTGTCGCCCCGATCGGTGGCCCGGCTCTTCTGATACCTGTTGAAGAAGCGCTGAAGGAGGTGTCGCCCGAACAATCTACTTCATAAAACACGAAGCGGTATCGCACTACTGTAAACGACGGAGAATCTGCTTTGCGCTATATCGGTGCTTCGCCCCGGTGGTGTAGTGGCAAAGCCCGCATGGCGGTCAGGCAATTAAAAGCGTATGCTCCTGTCGGCGCTCATAGGCCGCGCCACCTGAAAGCTGCGGCAGATAGTGCAACGCCGGACCCTGCCGAAACAGAGACAGAGCATTGCATTGACTCGCCGGCTTTGGTCATTACAACACCTCCATTCGAGCTAAGCAGCGTGGCAGTGACAGCAGGCGATGTTGCCGAAGCGTATCCGCAAGCCGGATAGTGAACGGGTAGAGGGATAATCCTTCCCTCTTGTTGACCGGCTGCATACCGGCCCTCGACGGGGAACGGTATGCTTTTGTGTTCTTTTCACAGGCTGAGCGATGGTATCCGGTGAGAGTTCCCCTGGCAGAGCTGATGTCGATGGTGAAAAGCACCTCAGATGATTTCTATCGCCAGCACAACCCGAAATGATCGGTGCCGCAGCTTCAGCAATTCAAATCCCGGCAGTCGCTCTTGTCAGTTTCACGAATATTTTTTCAGATAACCCCAATCGACAAAATTGCCCATAGTGTCATTGACGACAATCTGATCCCGGCGCAACATTGCCACTCGATTGTATACCTGATCTGTTGTGCCGGGCAGGTGAGAACAGATCGCGCTGGATTCGATCGACCGGGCCAGACTGCGCAATCCATGCTTCTTCAACGTTCCCGTTTGGTTCTATTCCATCAGTCGGTACATCAACAGATTGGTCAACAGAGCAATCTCAGTCGCCCGACATGGTTCCGTGCTAGTAGCGCAGGTGCGGTAGCGATTTCGCCCACGATTCCGCAGAATAACTCAACGACTCCACCAGAGGTTGAGCAGATACATCCTCACGCCGACAACCAGGAACACTGCGATTAACAATCCCGCTCAGGTGTGAATGAAGCGCCAGCAAATTCTATTTTTCGGTTATAATTTATCTGTATTGTCCAATATTTACCTGACCAGCACTATCACATCAAGCACCAGCGCGCGGGTAGTTTACCTGCCCGGCACAATGACCAGTCATGACAACCCATCTGCCGCTAGCCGCATTTCGTTCCCGCGATTTTCGACTACTCTGGTTTGGGAATATCGTCTCGCTGACCGGCACCGAAATGACGCGCGCCGCCGTAAGCTGGCACATCCTTGAACTTTCCGGCAGCGACCCACTGGCGCTCGGCGCCATCGGCGCAGCACGTCTCGTTCCGCTGGTGTTGCTGGCGATCGGGAGCGGTGTGCTGGCCGATGCTATCGACCGTCGGCGATTGATGATTGGCGCGCAGATTGCGATGATGCTCTGCTCGCTTGCCCTGGCGCTCACGACCAATCTTGGCCTCGTCGGACTCTGGTTGATCTACGGCGTAACTGCGCTGGCCGCTGCCGCCCATACACTCGGCTTGCCGGCCCGCCAGGCGATCATTCCATCGCTGGTGCCACGCGAACATCTCGCCGGCGCATTGAGTCTCAATATCGTTGCCTGGCAACTGGCAACCATCGTTGGACCGACGTTCGGCGGTCTTCTGATCGAAGCTGGCGGCGTTGGCCTCGTCTACTGGGTTGATGTAGTCAGTTTTTCGGCGATTCTGCTCGCCTTGCTCTTGATGCGTCCGCGCCCTCTGATCGGCGAAAAGCGTGACATCAGTCTCCAGGCCGCTATTGAAGGGTTGCGATTTGTCTGGCGCACCCCCCTGATCTGGAGCACGATGTTGCTCGATTTTCTCGCCACTTTTTTCAGTGCCGCGACCACGCTGCTCCCGATCTATGCCCAGTCAATTTTGCAGGTCGGGCCGCAAGGTTTAGGGTTACTCTACGCCGCGCCATCGGTCGGCGCGGTGATCGCCAGCGTGATCTGCTCAATTTGGGGAGCCGGTAATCGGCAAGGACCGCTGTTGTTGTGGGCCGTCGCTATTTACGGTCTCAGCACAGCTATTTTTGGTTTGAGCACCAATTTTGCTCTGTCCCTGCTCATGCTGGCCATCAATGGCGCCGCTGACACGGTGAGTATGGTTGTGCGTGGCAATATTCGCAACCTCGAAACGCCGGACGAACTGCGTGGTCGGATGGTAGCGGTCAATATGCTCTTCTTCGCGGGTGGCCCGCAACTCGGCGAAATCGAAGCCGGCGTAGCGGCACGGTTACTCGGCACACAACTCTCGGTGGCGCTCGGTGGCCTGGCCTGCGTATCGATGACAGCCATGGTCGCCGCAAAGGTACCCATCCTGCGTTCCTACACCAATGGTCGCCAGCCTGCTCCCGCGCCAGTCCCGGCTACGGCAGATTAGTTGTCATGCCAGCGGCAGTTTGCACTCTGGGTCAGCGTCGATGCAGTCCGCAGACAAACCTGTCAGGCTACCTTACGACAACTTGAACAACACGCGATTCTGCGCCGGATCGGTAAGCATCAGGCCCGCTTCGGTTTGCTCATACGGGAGCTGAAGGTATTCGATCCGGCTCAGCAGGCTATCCCAGGCTGGCTGATCGGGTAGCGTAAAAGCGATATGATTTAGACCCAATGCATCTGATGGTGGTGGCGGCGCGCCTTCGCCTTGCCAGGTGTTGTAGCCGATGTGGTGATGGTAGCCGCCTGCCGAGACCATGCCCATCCGAAAGCTGCGCGCCATGCCCATATCGTCAAATCCGAGCAGATCGTGGTAGAAGTGACGAGTAGCCGGCAGACTGGCGACATACAGATGAAAGTGACCGATTCGGGTGTCAGGTGGAACCGGGGTATCCAGCCGATCGGTGGGAGAGAGATGCGCAAACAGCGCATCGAGATCGAGCGGCTCACGGCCATTACTCAGGCGACCATCGGCCCATACCGCGTAGAATTCACCACGCTCGTTGAATCCAAACACTCCATCTTCGGGTGACTCGCAGTAGAGTTCGATTTCATTACCCTCTGGATCGGCCAGATATGTTGTTTTGGTCATCACATGATCGGTCGGGTAGTTGGGCCAGCGGAGCGCAAACAAGCGTCCAACTGCGCGCGCCAGCTCTCGCCGATTGGGGAAGAGGATGGCGTAATGGTAGATCCCGGTGACGCCACGGTACCGTTTCCCGCGCGCAAGCTGCGTCAGTCGCACCAGATCGCGTTCGTCTACCCCCAATCCTGCCTGCTGCCCATCTCGCCAATTTATCTGTAAGCCGATCACCTGCTGATAGAAACGCAGTTGTTGTTCCAGATCGGCAACGTTCAGGTGGACGTAAGCGGGTCTTGTGTCGGGATGGATGCGATGCCGGGCAATAGCGACCGGTTGGGGAGGAGACAGGTTCATAGGTTGCTCCTGCTGGCAACAATCTGCGTTTCAGCGCAATCGGTATCGGTTCATGCTTACGATTATGGTGAGGCGAAAAGGCAGCAATGGATGTAACTGCAACAGCAACTGCTCCACATAACAGCCGATGCGCTCTGCCTGAAATGAGCCGCAGAGCCAGATCGCTCTTATTCATTCCCGAAATAGTCGGAGTCGATCCGTTTCAGGTGATAGGTTGAGACAATTGTTACACCAACATTATAATCAATCATCAAATCGGCCAATCGCTTACCATCAATTAAGACGATATTATAATCAATACTCTCGGCATAGCGTCTGGCTTCTTCTGAAAAACTCGCTGTTGTGATGAAAACACCTTTGCGCGCTCGTTTTCCCATTAAAGCGCCGGCAAACTTCTGAATCTCTGGACGGCCAACAACGGTATCCCAGCGCTTGGCCTGAATGTAGATCCTATCAAGCCCAAGCCGATCTTCATCGATAACTCCATCAATCCCCTCATCGCCTACCTGGCCTACTGCGCGCGCTGCGTCGCGATGCGAACCACCATAACCCATCTTTACCAGCAGTTCAACTACCAATTGTTCAAAGAATACCGGCGAACACTGCTTGACCAGAGTGAGTAGCTCTTGAGCCAGACTATCACGTATCTCCTGGTAAGCGGCTTCGAGCAACTCTTGCGGCGTTCGATCTGGAGATACTCTCTGTGGAAATTCGCGCTCTCGCTCCTGGTCACGATCACCTTCACGAAACCGGCGATACTCAGGAAATTGTTCCAGGAATTGTATATCGATGCGCGGCGGATTGCTTGCCAATACCTGTTGACCGCGTGCTGTAATCCGATAAGTAGCCCGTCGCGTCATTTCCAGCAGACCCGCTTTGACCAGATATGTGCGGGCCCAGCCAACTCGATTGTAGAAGAGCGGCTGTTTTCCACTTGGGATCAACTGGCTCAATTCTGCTTCGGTGAGCTGAAATTCTGTAGCGAGATGATTGACCAGATCGCGAATTGCATGCTCTTGCCCATCAGCCAGCGCGCGCAATAACGGTAGCATCAGCGTTTGAAAATCAGGGATCGACATAAAGCACTCTGCTTCTGGTATTCAGGGGACTGCGGTCACAGATTGAATGCTCTAATTTTACCATCACTATCATATCGTTGTATGACTCTATTCGCAGACCATAAAGTAGAGTAAAAAGACCGCCTGATGTTGTGCCATCAGGCGGAAACGAAAAGTAACCGGGACGAAGACAGCTTGCTGCTGCCCAGGGATCGATGCCAGCTCGGTAGAGAAAGCAGACTCTTTTGTCTACATTACCAGCACGAGCGTACCTTCATCTCCCCAGGCCACACGGGCAGGAGCGAGACATGCCCCTGCCCCAATCCCCGCTCACCGTTACCGCTCCGCCAACCTGGCCGCGTGGCGTCCGGCAATCATCCCAAAGACCATTCCCGGCCCCAGCGTCGAACCCGGCCCCGGATAGGTACGGCCCATGACTGAAGCTGATGTATTACCGGCGGCGTACAGCCCTTCTATCGGCCTGCCATTTTCGCGCAAGACGCGCGCGCATTCGTCAGTCAGTAGACCGCCTTTTGTCCCCAGATCGCCCGGCCAGACCCGCACGGCAAAGAACGGCGGTCGTTCAATCGGCCCAAGATTGGGGTTGGGCTTGACGGTGGGATCGCTGTAGAAGCGGTCGTATGCGCTATCACCACGATGAAAATCGAGGTCTTTGCCGGCGCGAGCAAAATCGTTGAAACGGTTGACCGTTGCTTCCAACCGACCCGGATCGATTCCACAGGCCCGCGCCAGATCGGTGATGGTATTGGCCCGGATGATAAAGCCCGACTCAAGAGCGGCACGCGGCGTAAACCGGGGCGGAATGGTACCGAAGGGATAATACGCGCGATGGCGTGCATCACCGATAAAGAAAGCCGGAATTGCCGGCACCTCGCGATGCCGTTCGTACTGACGATGGACAAAATCGACGTATGAAGTGGACTCGTTGACAAATCGTTGGCCCGACTGATCGACAATGATACCGTATGGCAGCGACCGTTCCCAGAGCATAAAATTGGCCTTGCCGTTATGATCAACAAACGCAGCGCCCCACCAGGCATCATCCATAAGCGCCGTTGCAGCACCTAGCGCCATGGCCGCTTCGATTGCTACCCCTTTATCACCGGGTGAGGCAACCGTCCATCGAGTGGTAATCGGATGCGGCTGATAACGCTGCCGCATTGCTTCATTATGGGCAAAACCGCCACTCGTCAGAATCACTGCTCTGGCCGCAAGCTCTATCCGGCGCCCCTCTTTTTCAATGATCACACCGGTTACCCGCTGTTGCTCATGCATCAGTTCCACCATTGGCGTGTCTGTCCATACCGGCACACCCCGCGCCAACAGGAGTGAAAGCAACTGAGCAATCAGGGAACCACCCAACCCGACCAATCGTTTGCCGAGCAGACGCCCACCGATCAGACGCAGACCAAAGACTTCGGCAGCGCGGAAAAAGGCCGGCGCTGCGCGGAAGGCGACACAGATTTGCGCTGCATCAACGGTATGCATCGGAATCGGGAGCGGAATATTCAATCTCTTGCGCCAGGGCTGCGCCAATCGATTCAGATCAAACAGGGCCGGCTCAATCGAGCGACCTTCTTTGCACCCTCCCGGCAACTCAGGATAGTAATCTGGATAACCCGGACGATAGAAAAAACGGAAGCCAAGACTCGCCAGCCATTCCACCATCACCGGCCCTTGTTTTAAGAAGGTCTCACGACGGACAGGCGAGCTAGCCGGACCTACATCACCAATGACAGTATCCATGTACAACCGCGCGCGCTCGTAAGAATCCAGAATTCCCGCTCGCCGCATGAGAGGGTTATTCGGAATCCACATCCCGCCGCCAGACATTGCCGATGAGCCACCAACCACGCTCATGCTTTCAACCACAACCGGATCCATCCCGGCTTCCTTTGCCGCCAGCGCTGCGACCAGCCCGGAAGCACCACTACCGACCACCACAACCCGATTGGATGCGTCGTTCATCGCCCACTCCTTTGTATGCAAACATCCATGGCCTTTCGCTGCCGTAGATGTCCTGCCGGTGCAGCGGGACATCCACGGGCAATGTTCTTTAACAAGTCACTGGTTTCAGACAAGAATATTTTAATGTCAGTTACGGATCAGTCAGCAACGGCGGATAGCCAGCGCCGGGGCCGAGCGATAACTTTCTCGCTGGTGACAGTCAACGATCAGGCCACCCACACGGTTGGCGTGGCGATGACAAGCGCGCGCACTCTGCGCACTGTGTTTGCGCCGGTCGATAATGGTCTTTGCGCTGGCACATCGGCGTAGAAGCCGCGTGTCGCCGGGCAGCATCAGGTAATCCTTCATCGCGATCCTGCGCCTGGTGATGCGCTGCCTACTGTAAGGCATGTTCTGCCCGTGGATGTCGAGAGGTAGCTGGTGGAGTAGCTTGCCGCCAAAGAACCGGCCTGTCGCGAACATACCACACCTGGACAGGCCGGACACGTCTTGCGCTGATGCATGCGCGCGGTTGCCGACCGCCAACGGCATTAAGGCAATGAAACAGATGCTTGCGCCTCACCCGCACAGGCGAAACAGAGAGGCACACAGCGGGACAAGCACAGAGTGATCAGTGCCACGAAGTCACGAAGCGCAGGTTTGTAATCGGGAACACTACGCGCTAATGACGGCGCGCCCGCGGTAGGAGGTTTTGCAGTGCTGATAATATGACAGATGCCTTCCTACCAGAACAGCCCCTCACTCAGGCACGTCTTGCCGAGATGATTTGCTTGGCTGACGTTACATCAGGCATCTGGCAATCATCTGTAGCGCAGGCGCTATCACATGCTCGTTTTCCTCAGTGCTGAAAAGGCATCTGCTGCGACAACATACACCAGAATCGACGATGAATGATCCATTATTCAGGCAAGCAGGTCTACGTGGTGTAGCCAATGGACACGCATCATTACCGGTTAAACCGCCCGATCACTCAGAGCCATGACCTGCTGATCTAAGAATTGCCTGCCACCACACATTCCACCAAATAGGAGCCACAGGTTGCTAGCTCCCAATCACAGCATCTTGTAAAACACTGCCTCATTCCAGAACACATAGAAACAAGCAACGCACGCGCCACTTCAGGCCGACAATTTGATCAGACAACTCACGGGCAATCCTGTCTAACCGTGATATGCTAGTAATACTGGCATCACGGAGTATGTAATATGACGATTGAACCATTGTTACTTGCCACCGGACTACTATTGTCAATCAGCGTAGCCGCCACCCGCGCCTCGAACCGGTTTGGCGTTCCGGCGTTGATCTTATTTATGGCGATTGGTATGCTGGCCGGCTCTGACGGCCCCGGCGGGATTGCTTTCACCGACGCTGCCCTGGCTCAACTCATCGGTGTGATTGCGCTGATCTACATTCTCTTCTCAGGTGGGTTGGATACGGATTGGCCGATCATCAAACCGGTGCTGGTCGAAGGCCTTGTTCTGGCCAATGTGGGAGTGCTGGTCAGCACGCTCGTTGCCGCAGTCGGCGCTCGCCTGATCCTTGGTTTCGACTGGCCACTAGCGCTCTTGTTGGGCGCAATCGTCTCATCGACTGACGCAGCGGCGGTGTTTAGTGTGATGCGCACCCGCGGCATTCATCTCAAACATCGTCTCGAACCGCTGATTGAGCTCGAATCGGGTAGTAACGATCCGATCGCCGTCTTTCTCACCATCGGCTTTACCCAACTGATCATCAATCCGGATGCATCGATTGTTGAGCTTGTTCCGGCCTTTGTGTTTCAGATGATGCTCGGCGCAGCCGGCGGCTACGCCTTTGGCCGGCTCATGATCTGGGTCATCAACCGGATCCGGTTGCAACAGGAAGGTTTGTATGTCGTTTTGACTATGGCGTTGACGCTGCTCACGTATGGCTTCACTGCGCTGATCGGCGGGAATGGATTTCTGGCTGTCTATCTGGCCGGGATTGTGCTCGGCAACGCCAATATCGTGCATAAACGCTCGATCCTGCGCTTTCACGACGGTGTGGCCTGGTTGAGCCAGATCGCAATGTTCCTGATTCTGGGTTTGCTGGTCTTTCCTTCTCAATTGCCGGCAGTTGCCTGGCAAGGTTTGGCGATGGCGCTCTGGCTGGTGTTTGTGGCGCGACCGTTGTCGGTCTTCATCGCGTTAGGCTGGAAGCGACGCTCTCTGGCGCAACTGTTGATGATCGCCTGGGCCGGTTTGCGCGGCGCCGTGCCGATTGTGCTGGCAACCTTTCCGCTCCTGGCCGGCGTGCCTGACGCGCCGTTGCTGTTTAACCTGGTCTTCTTCATCGTGCTGGTATCGGTGCTGATGCAGGGTATTTCGATCAGTTGGGTTGCCCGCCGGTTAGGCGTGATGAGCGCGCAGCCGGAAAGTGTCGATAGTCACCTCTTTGTGCCTGAAGTGAGTGGAGCGAGTCAGATCCTGGAAGCGCACATTCCACCTGACTCGGCCTTGATCGGTAAAACGCTGATCGATCTCGATCTGCCGCGGGGTCTGCTGGTTGTACAGATCCAGCGCGAAGGCGGCTATATCATTCCCAACGGCAGCACCACTTTTGCCCCGAATGACCGGCTGGTGCTGCTCGTTGCGCCAACGGCGCTTCAAGCTGTGACCGAACTGTGCGCGAGCTGTAGCCTTTCGCCATTGGGGCCGATCCAGCTTGGCGCCCAGGGACAAGTGCAGGCGCGATAGCCAGGGCACGGCGACACTGCGCAAGCACGCAAGCGCGCCGTGCCTGCCCTTTTACCCTTTAATCATTTAACTCAACCTGATCACCGCTCGTGGTATAGATAATCTTTTCGGCCATGTTCAGCGCGCGATCAGACACCCGCTCAAAGTTGTGGGCAATGAAGAGCAGATCGGCTGTTTCAGGCGGCGTGAGTTGCGCCACCAGCGCCCGCTTCAGCCGCTTGTACTCGTGATCAATCTCATCTTCGTGTGAAACAATGTCCTTGATTGCATCGGCGCCACCATTATCAAGCGCCGCGAGCGCGCGATCGAGATTGGCTTTTGCCGTTTGGCCCAGAGCAATCAGCTCTGCCGGAGCAGACAATGGCCCCCGGTTTGGATCAGGGCTACCGACCACCATCTTAGCTGTCCCCTTGGCATAGTCGGCAATCCGCTCCAATTCGTAACTGATCGACAGTGCCGCGATCAAGCGACGCAGATCGCGCGCTACCGGCTGCTGCGTGGCGATCAGATTGACGACTCGCTGCTCGATTGCATCTTTGGCTTCATTGACGACTGCATCACCGGCTATCACTTCCTTCGCCAGCTCGACATCACCCCGTTCTAGCGCCGTAATTGCTCGTTCGAGCGCCGCGCTGACCACCCGCCCCATCTCGGACACCTGCTGACGCAGGGCATTCAATTCCTGATCGAAATGCTCACGCGGTCGCATGGAATGCTCCTTACACTTGCATGTTGCTCCCGTGACTCCAGGATACACGTTTTGCGCGCATTATGCTAGCAGTATCATCGAGAATATAGCAACCGGATTTGTTTCCATAGCGCACTCAGACATGTCCAATGGGTCATCGGCTATCGGCACTTGCAGGTATGCCGAGGCGCATAATCAGCGAACCTGCTCGGAGATCGGCTCAAATCGCGCCTGGAAGAAGCGGAGGTAACGCGGCTCGTAAACCATCCGCAATCCCCGCGCTTGTTCACGTTGATCGTACACCGCTTTCACCGCTTCAGCCACCACATCCATATGAGCTTGCGTGTAGACGCGACGGGGAATAGTGAGGCGGGTCAATTCCAGTTTAGGATAGTGGTGCTGGCCAGTCTTTGGATCGCGTCCGGCGCTGGCGATACCGCGTTCCATTGCCCGCACACCTGAGTCGAGATAAAGTTCGGCAGCCAGGGTCTGCGCCGGAAAGAGGTCTTGCGCCAGATGAGGGTAGAATCGACGGGCATCAAGAAAGATAGCATGGCCACCGATTGGCACCACAATCGGGATATTCCAGTCAAGCAACAATTCACCCAGATAGCGCACCTGCCCGATTCGCGCCCGGATGTAATCCTCTTGCAGCGATTCTTCGATTCCAACGGCCAACGCTTCCATATCGCGCCCGGCCATGCCACCATAGGTATGCAACCCCTCGTACACCACCACCAGATTGCGAGCCTCATCAGCCAGTTGATCATCATTGAGCGCCAGCCAGCCACCAATGTTGACCAGACTATCTTTTTTAGCGCTCATCCAGGCGCCATCGGTATAACGACAAAACTCGCGCACAATCTCGGCGATAGTGCGAGAATCATAGCCAGGCTCGCGCTCTTTGATGAAGAAGGCGTTCTCAACCAGGCGGGTCGCATCGAGGAAAATGCGAATGCCGTACCGGTCACAGAGTTCGCGCAATGCGCGCGCGTTCGCCATGCTCACCGGTTGGCCGCCTGCCATATTGACAGTGCCGGCCAGACTGACATAGGCGATCTGGCGAGCGCCTACCCGATTGATTAACATCTGTAACTTATCGAGATCGACATTGCCCTTAAACGGATGCTGACTCAGGGGATCGTGCGCTTCATCAATAATCACATCAACGAAGATGCCGCCAGCCAGTTCTTGATGAAGGCGGGTCGTCGTAAAGTACATATTGCCCGGCACATACTGGCCGGGTTGAATAGCGATCCGACTGATGAGATGCTCGGCGCCGCGCCCCTGATGAGTTGGAATGACGTGGCGATAGCCATACGTCTGCTGCACCGTCGCTTCGAGTCGGTAAAAGCTGCGACTGCCGGCATAAGCTTCATCACCCATCATCAATGCCGCCCACTGGCGGTCGCTCATCGCATTGGTGCCGCTATCGGTCAGCAGATCGATGTAGACATCCTCTGAACGAAGCAGAAAGGTGTTGTATCCTGCCGCTTTGAGCGCCGCTTCGCGTTCAGCGCGGCTGATGATGCGCAGCGGTTCGACCATCTTGATCTTCCACGGTTCGGCCCACGAACGGCGACCGAATTGTTGCCCCATTGTGCGCGGGAAATCCTGATCCATTTCCATTGCGCTTACCTCCTTCACACGGCTCATGCAAAAAGGGGGCGACGCCATTGTCGCCCCGTGAAACCACGTTATCCAGGATAGGGACATCGCAAAGTTTCAGATCAGGCAGAACGTTGTCTGCCGAGAACGCATCAAGGTTCGACTAAAGCATATCTGCCTGACCTCATACCCACTTACACATTACACAATTCCCGTCGGCACCAGATGCCAGTAAGCCCGATTGAGGAGCGCCTTCTCGTAATGATAGTAGGCGCTCGGTTTGGGTGGATGCGGTGGATGGGTATAGTCAAACACCAGTTGAGTCGCCTGCCCGCGCCCGGTTTCAAGGAAGCACATCACCTGACCGTGGTAGCGTTCGTCGCTCGGTTTACCTTTGATTTCGCCGGCAATGCGATGAGCGATAACCTTAGCCTCAAAGTGAGCCGCTGCGCCGCTCTTGCTCACCGGTAGATCGGTTGCATCGCCCAGGCCGTAGATGTACGGAAACTGCTTGTGCTGAAGGGTCTCGCGATCGGTCGGCAGCCATCCCTGCGCGTCACCCAGACCAGAGTCGGTAATGATGCGAGCGCCGCGATGAGGTGGCACCAGCACCAGCAAATCGTAAGCCAGGGTGGCGCCTTCGAGCGATGAAACGGTACGCGCCACCGGATCGACCGCTTCGGTATTGAAGAAGAGTTCGTACTTGATCCCACGTTCCTCTAGCATGGGAGTAACAAACTCGGCAACACTCTCGATGGTAAAGACACGCCCAATCGGCGAGAGATAGACAATCTCGGTCTTGTCGCGCAACCCGCGCTTGCGCAGTTCATCTTCCAGCATAAACGTAAACTCAAGCGGCGCGGGTGGACACTTGTAAGGAATATCGGCCACACCGATGACGACAGTGCCGCCGGTAAACTCACGCAGCGCGGCGTGCAGGCGCAACGCCGCTTCGGCGCTGTAGAAATGATGGGCGCCTTCGCGGTAGCCAGGCACTGCATCCGGCTCAAGTCGGGCGCCGGTTGCGATAACCAGATAATCAAATGGCAACTGAGCGCCATCGGCCATTTCGACGTAACGCTCGTTGGGATCGATCTTCACCGCATCGCCAATGATCAGATCAACTGAACGGCGCAGCAACGAGCGTTCATTACGCTCCCAGCGCTCAGGTGGCGCGCCGCCGAACGGCACGTAGAGCCAGCCGGGTTGATAGACGTGCTTGCCTGTCCGATCGATCAGGGTGATCTGCGCTTGCTTGCGCGTCAACTGGCTGGCGAGCAAATTGGCAACTAGCGTGCCGCCAACGCCACCGCCTAAAACGACAATATTTTTGACTGTCATACGTTTTACCTTCTGCGTATCGGAAAACACCCGACACAAACCTTGCGCCAGGCATTGCCAGCGCAAACCTGTTAGAGACAGACGCGAAGGCATAGAGGCTGGTCAGAGGGGCTGCCCAGCATAAGGAACAGGTTCCAACCTGCGAACTGTGCCTTCGCGCCAGACCGTCGATTACCGGGTCTTGCGAACAACAAAGCGGGTATAGCCTTGCTCGGGGAACGCACCGATAAACTCGTGCCCCGCTTTCTGCACCCAGATCGGAATATCTTTTGCCGAACCGGGATCGCTGGAAAGAACGGCGACAACTGAGCCAACCGGCACGCTTTTGATGCCGCGGATCAGTTCCATCATCGGACCAGGACAATGGCTACCGCGAGCGTCGATCTCTTTGTCGATGGTAATGTGAGGGGTTGTCATTGTTGTCTCCTGTGGTCAACATTGACCATTAAGATTCCTCGTGACAACTATAGCATGTATGCTATACGTTCTGCAGAAAGAAGCGACAACATATTCTGTGCAGACTGCAACCATTGCCGGCGCGCGTAATTGAGTTCTGGACAAGGACGCCAGGGGGAGAGAATCTTTACAATCGACCGGGACGCAGCTTGACAATTACGAACTTTTGTTCGATAATTTCAAGCAATAATGAAAGAGGAAAGCCACATGAAGCGTGAAAAGCAATCAACTGAAGACGACGATCAGAGCGGATTCTCGGCGGCAGAGCGGGCAGCAATGCGCGAACGAGCCAAAGAGTTGAAGGAAGCCTCGCGCCGACGCGGAAAGGGTTCTGGCGCCGATGACGTGAACGCAGTGCTTGAAAAGATTGCTGAAATGCCGGAACCAGATCGAACGCTGGCCACTCGCCTGCACGAGATTATCATGACCAACGCCCCAATGCTAGCGCCGCGACTCTGGTACGGAATGCCGGCATACGCGCTGATGGGCAAGGTAATCTGCTTCTTCCAAAGCGCACAGAAGTTTCAGACCCGTTACGCCACCCTTGGGTTTTCGGATAGCGCCCGGCTCGATGACGGCGCAATGTGGCCCACCGCTTTCGCCGTGACCGGGCTTACTCCGGAAGTCGAAGAACACATCGCTGCGCTGGTGCGACGAGCGGTGGCGAGTGAGCAATCATAGGCACTGGCAGCGCACTCCCCACGCCGCCCCGTGACCGGCAAGGTTGCGCGCCCCCCGCCCGCTGCGCGTTGAGATGCGGGCAAGCGCGACCCGGCACAGACGCTGGC
>NZ_CAKZNK010000082.1 GCF_937129525.1 uncultured Chloroflexus sp.
TCAATGGCGCGCCCGAAGACGGCGCCTTCCAGCGCGGGGGGGCATATCCCCGGCTGATGCACCCACGGTTGTCGATTGGGGATGGTGGCAGAGACCGGTGTTGCCGGATTCAGGCCAGCAATGATCCAAATCAGAACAATTGTTCCAATAAGTGAACTGCATAGCCTGAGGAATTGCGGTGGTATTCGCTGAGTATTCAATGCACCCCTCCCCATCTGACACCAGGTAGTGTCAGTGTAAGAAGGAAGTTTAAAGGTCTTTTGAAAAATTTTTTCACAGAGATGAAAATTATGTCATTCTCGGACAGCGACATTATTTCGTTACAGAGGCGATCTCGCCAGTATCGGATAAAGATGCTGTATTATCGGCAGAGCCGACTCTTTGTTCTGATGAATACTATCAGTAATTTGCGGAAATCACTGATAATTTGCACAGTTATTTAACTGGTAAATCTTTACTTTATACCAGACTTCGCTTTGGTGGTTGATCGTTGCAGTTCATAGATGCACTGGTAAGCGATAAGATATGAGGGTGGTCGATGTATTACTGAGTTGCGCGCCGTGTCGTGAATGACGCGGTATCGGCACACTCTGGCGTTAGCGACTGCCCCTCTTGCTTGGGAAAAAATATTTACATAATATTTGAGTGGGGAGCTGACGCATGCATCTAGAGGTGTCAATCTCAGGAGGATTGCAACGAAAACAGAGTATCTCTCCGGGACGCGACAGCTCTGCGAAGTCTCTCGCGAACGAGCAAGCAGTATTCAGGTGCGGCACTCTCCGGGGCGAGACGGTAGCGCGAAGCGTTACGCAGGTGGAATGGTGGTATTAATGTAAAACTATAGTAACAATTAAACTATCACTCAGTCCTTCATATGCTTCGTCAATGTCACGGTTGCGATTGCGCATCCAGCCAGTCTAGCAAGCTTGTCATTGCGCCCCGATGATAGCGTCGCACCCAACCCGGATCGCTCCAATCAATCGGCCCGTCGCGAATGTCAAACAGCGTATGTTCAGCCCCTTCGGCAATGTACAGGCTTGCGCTTTTTGGCCAGCGCGCATTGTGAGCGGCAACCGCATCAGGTCCAATGCGTTGCAGGTCGGGTTCGCTGTCGGCAACAATGATGTGAATGGGCGCAACGATCGCCATAACTTCGTCTGGCCCCAGCAAGTTCGAGAGTAGCGCAACCCCTTTTGGCGGTGTGGCAGCAACATAGTCAGCGAACGATGCCGCGACATAGCGCGTGCCAATACTCTGGGCCACGATAAATACTCGTCGTGTGTCAATGCCAGATTGCGCTACCGCCGCGCGATAGGCTGCCAGCGCATCTTCCGCTTCACAACACCCATATACACCCTCGCTATCGCCGGTGCCGCGTTTGTCAAAGCGGAAGACCGCATACCCACGCGCCACCAATAGTTCGGCCAGGTAGCCGTAGGCGTCACGATCGACCGGCCCGGAATGATGAATGATGACGACCAGAGCCGGCTGAGACCGGTTGCGTGGTAGTGTAAGTTCGCCAGCCAGCATGATCCCATCACCGGCAGCAAAGCGCACTGCGCGTCGTTCGGCGCTGATCGGATCGAGATCCGGAGTCGGTCGCGCCTCCGGTCGGGGCACCGGGGCGCAACCAATCACGAAGAGTAGTGTGAGCAGCCCAACAATTCCGCTATGGCGTAGTGGCGCTCTGGGGCGTAAGGGCAATAATGGCGCCATCAACACTCTTCCAGTAAATAACCCCGTTTTCATCGATTGCCGGCCCAAACACCGGCGGCGTAAAAAATTCATCGTAGACGACACGGCTGGTATAGTAGATATAGAATCCTGGTCCGAGCAGATAGCCCCCACCGGCATCGTAGTGGGTGGTTGGGCAGTAATGTTGCGCGCTATTTCGCTGGTTGCATGTTCCCGGAGCGAGCGAATTGGTGACTGCAACCAGCTTGCTGGTCAAGATCGGGTTGCTCACGCTGCTCCCGCGCGCCGGTGAGCGATCGGTAATCTTTACTCCAGCCATCGACATCCAGTGCGAGTAGAAGAGTGCATCCCCGGCCATCGTCATCGATCCCAGTTCATCGACCGGCATGCGCCATTGCCAGCCGTTTTTGTCAACATCGATGAACCGGATGTTACCGGTTGTTAAATCCATCTCACCTACTGCCCCTTCTTCGCGGCTGTCACAGTTGTTCGGGTCAAGACAGGCCTGGCTGTTCCGCCACGTTACATACGCTACCTCACTGCCACTACTCAACCGCCTGATCACTGCCTGCGGCGGCGTTGAGTAGTAATCATCGTTATTGCCGATACCGCCGCCCAACACCGGCGCTACATAGCGCGGCTGACCGGTATCCAGATCGAGCACGAAGAAGGACTGATAAGAAGGATTCTGGCTGAGAAATGTTCGAATCGATTCCACCGTCGCGGTTTGCTGGATCGGAGGCGCCCATGTCAGTTGCCACATAAAGTACGAACGAATGATGACGACCCCGTTAACTTCCGACACTGCCGGATAGGTATCCGGGAACGCCGTCCACTGTCGCTGTGGATCGCGGCCAGCGTTCACCGTTCGGCTCCAGACCAGGCTACCATCGCTGACGCGGAGCGCGCGCACTGTCTTGTCTTCGGCAGCGATGATAATCATACCGCCGTTGCGCGCGGTATAGGCAGGTGAAGCGAGCAACCCGGCATTGGCATTGTATTGCCAGCGCAGACTCAGATCGGCGGTATTGAGTGCCACCAGTTGGCCGCTGGTGCCTTCGCCGTTGTTTCGCCCCTTGTTAATAATCGATCCAACAAAGATGACATCATCGACCAGCAGTGGCGACATCTCAATGGGGCCGCCGACGTTGAACGAGCCGACAATGGTGCCATCGTTAGCGTTCAAGCTGTACAGACGACCGTTCGTTGATCCCACGAATACCCGCCGCAGACCGGGATGATAGGCTACTGTGCCCAGCACCTGCCCACCGACTGAACGGCTCCAGGCCAGGCTGCCATCGCTGACGCGGAGCGCGCGCGCGATCCCATCGCTATGACCAACAAACACCAGACCGTTACCGATGACCGGCTGCACCGCCTTGGGCAGGCCGAGATGATCTGATGCCGGCCCGGTATCGCCGCCTCCAGCCGGTCCGTTCCAGATCCAGCGAAACTGATATGGCCCCTGAACGGTTACCGGGGAATAGCCGGTGCGTTGTGGGTTGCCGGCCAACTGGTACCAGCCTGCCGGCGAGGGTGGCGGTGGTGGCGGTTGCCCAATGATGAGTGGGAGGTATGTCCGGGTTACAGTTTGGGTGAGCTGAATCGGAGTGGCGGTTGATGTTGATGTGGGTGTTGGCAGCGCTATCGAACCGGAAGAGATTGGCGCTACGCTTGCGGCGCAAGCCAGCAGAGAACCGACCAGCCAAAGCATTGTAATGAGGCGAAGGAAGACCTTCATAGACCCTCTTCTTTCACTTGTTGGGCTGGGATGTTTGTGACGGTGGGAATAATGACATCATTCATTGTAGTGTTCTTTACCAGCCGGTTGAATAGTACTAAGGTACCTTTTTGTTCTGATATTGATGCTATTAGTGTCTGATAAAGTTTGAAAAATAAACTTTTTCTATATATTTTTATGGTTGTAAGAGTGATAGAGTATTTCCTAATAAAGCTTTATCGCGATAATTCGTGTTTTGGAGTTTGTTTGTTTCTCGATAAACCTGTATACAGGCAAACACTGTCTCGTCAAGGATAAGCTCAGCGATGATAGTAGCAGAGCGATTGTATTGGCGGAATGTGCTCCAAGCAGGTTTAGTGCTAACCTTTGTTTTTCTGGTCGTTTTTTTGGCGTTTTGCAATCTATCCGGCTTTCCTGAATTTCTGGCGCTCGACGAAGGTTTTCGACTGTATTTCATCAAACACGTTGTTCGTTATGGGCGGTGGGCAATCTTAACCCAGGATGGTTTTCACGCCTACTGGCGCGACTCAACCGGTCCGGTCGTATTGCTGCCGATCATGGCGCTCTTTGCCCTGTTTGAGCCATCACTGATCCTGGCGCGCTCGGTGATGGGCGCTCTGCTTGTGCTTGGTACGCTGATTGTGTACCGGTCAATGCGTGACTGGTACGATTCGCGAATTGCCTTGCTCGCAGTCTGGTTATGGCTGTTTTTCGGTCCCCCCTGGCTGAATACGGTGACCATGGGCCGGTGGGTATACGGTGAGCTGCCAGCGCTTGGCTTCTTCATTCTCGGCTGCTGGCGGTGGTCGCGCGCGGCAACGGGAAGCTCGCGCGCAATGGTTGTGGCCTGGATTGCATTTGTCTTAGCCGTATGGTCGAAAGACCTCTTCGCGCCAATGATTGTGGCGACGTTGACCATCGTCTGGTTGGCTCATCGCCACGAATATCTCGCTCGCTCTTTCCTGATTGTGCCATCACTGCTCTGCATCGCCGCATTTGCACTCTGGTCTGGCTTCCAGATCGTAATGTCTTGGGCAGCAGGCGTAACGGCAACCGGTCAATATGATCTGTTGCAATTGTCGCTGAGCAGAATTATCGTGTTTTCTCCCACATTGTGGTGGAATAACCTGAAATTTCTCTACGAACACAATCTGCTGGTGGTATTTCCCCTTGCCCTCTATGCGCTGGCGGTACGACCGCCTCGTCGTGTGGGTAGTGAACTCTTGATTGTCTTCGTGCTGATCTGGATGGCCTGGTATGCCGGAGGTTCCATCGGCTGGCCACGGTATGCGTATCCGATTTGGGCCATCGGTGGCATACTACTGGCAGTGGCGCTCGGCGATCTGATGGAATGGACACGAAACCAGCTTGTCTGTTCACAACACCGACCAACGAAGCTGGCGTTGGTTGCGCTGGTCATTTCAATCCTGATCATCGTGCTCGTATGGCCGGCCCAAAATACCGTTCGGCGTGTGTTCGAGCCGGTTGATACTGCCGCCATCACAATGGCAACCTACATTGACGCCAATGTTCCACCTGTAGAGCGGATCGTTTCAGGTCAGTGGGAAGTGCATATGTATAGCGACCGTCTCTTTATTCCTATTCCTGAAGAGTATTATGCAGTGAAAATCGCCGAGCAGATCGGCAAAACGCTCGAACTACCGGCAATGCGCAGCATAACCGATTTGCAAGCAACCTATCTGCTCGATGGCTCCGAAAACCGGGTGGTCGAAATGGAGCCGCCGGATAGATTGCACATGTGGTACGAACCGGTCTTTCAGGTTGGAACGTATTGCCTGTACCGGCTGAAGCGTTTCCCAGATGATCGTTAAGCAGGCTTATCTGTCACGCAGCGCAATGACGCGATAAATTGTAACCGTCTCATTTTCATACACTACCTGCACATCTTCGCTGCTTTGCTGCTGAAAAGCCTGACGTGAGCCGTCTTTGTCTCGCATCACGACATACGATACGTCGAATTCGGTCAAAATCTGCCGGCGCTGCTCTGGCGGCGTGGTCGGATCGAGAACAATCCGCACATTGTCACGTTTGACAAAGAAATCAAGCGTGCCGGCCCAGTGGGCAAGGTAGGCTCGCGCATCGCTCCAGACCGGCACAAATTGGCCAAATTCGATCTCGGCCAGCGTCACATCGTTGATAGTCGTGTGGCGCTGGAGCCATTGCAAGGCAGCGATCTCGTCGTTGGTCAAGTAGTGCGGTTGTTCGTAACGCGACAGATAGACGAAACGCCAGCTTTGTATGTACACATTGGTGACCATACTGAGACCAAAAACAGCGATCATTCCAACCACGAGCGCCGTTCGTCCTCGCTGGCGCAGACGTGGAATCAGGCGTTCGTCGATAAACCGCGCTGCCAGCAGCATCATCGGTACCTGTAAGCCGAGCAGCATGTGAATTTGAAACTTGAGCGGTAGATACATCAGCGCGAAGTGGATGACAAACCACGAAACCAGAAAGATCTCACGATCATCGTTGCTGCGAAACATTTGACGGCGCAGTCCAGCCAGGGCCAGGATCAACGGCACCCCCAGCAGGATGACCAGCAGTGCCGGATTGGGCGTAAAAACGCCGGCGTTATCGAATTGATCGAGTTTGCGCCCCCAGGTTGGTTCACTGGTGACCAGATAAGCCAGATAGAGCGCCCCCGGCGCCGAAAAGATTGCCAGAATGACACCCTGTTGGAAGAGGAGGGTGGGGAAGCGACGGTCACGCCACCAGATCAGCAAGCCGAAGAGACCCAGGGCCCCGTAGACAATCAAGAGATCGTAGGCGTGTTGAAGCGCTAACACCGCTCCCACAATACCCGCCGCTACAGCGTAACGTGATTGCTTTCGCTGCCATGCCAGCAGCATAAGGCTGAAAATAGTGATGATCAGCGCCAGGGCCATCGTGAAGTGCGGGAAGGCTTGCATGATCGCCAGGGTGTTCGGCTCGACCGTGTAGATGCTGATCGGGAAGGGCGCTTCAGGCAAACCGGCCAGGTATTTGACCACAATCCAGATCACTCCCAACCCACTACCGGTGCAGATTAGCCAGAATGCGATCTGGCGCTGGCGGGAATGGTCATTGATCAGCGGTAAAAAGATGAGCAGACTCCCCAAGAGTGAAAGAATGGCAATCAGCCGCAGGATAGTGTATGCCGTGATGTATGAGATACCGGTTATGACGCTTAACCGGGCAGTTGCCCACCAGAGTAAGTTGAAGAATGCCGGTTCGTTTACCTCCGGCGTTAGTCGGTTGGCAGCCAGGTTGGCCTGCGTAAAGCTGCGCATCCAGGCAAAATACTGGTTGTGATCCGGCACTCCGTCGATCACGCCCATAAACTGCCGATCCGGTGGCGCTGTGACGAACGCAAACACAATCGGCGCCCAAATCACCAGCATCAGACCGAGAATGACAAATCCGTAAAAGCGCCCTTCCGCCGCGTTGATGCTCAGCCGCGGTTCGACACGCTGGCTCGTCGCGCTCAGATTGGTCGGTTGCGAGATGGCCATCGCAATGCTCCTGCTGGTCTCTTATGGTCGGCGTGACCGTATGACCATAATGAAACCGGTAATTGCGCCAATTCCAATGACTGTTAAGGCCAGTGCCGCGCCGATAGCCTCTAATCCGTGTAGCTCCCAACGCACTGGTTCTTGCAACGCCGGAGCGTTGCGAATCTCGTCGGGTAGCGCAATCGGCGTAGCCGTCGGCGCAACGGCTACGGCGGCGATTGTGGTTGGCGTCGCCGGTAACGGTGTTGGCGTGAAGAGTGGCAGGCCTGGACGGGCCGGTAGATTGAGTTGCGCAGTGCTATACCAGATCTGGTGAATCGCCCGCTCTTCGAGCCTGTCGCTATCGCTGCTAAATAGCTTTGATCGGGTAAACCAGACCGCATGAAGCTGATTGCCGTTGTAGATCTCCAGTCGGGGTAATTCCGGGTAGAGGTTGCTTTGCATGACGATGCCCGGCGTCAGCCAGCGTGTTCCGTCGAAGGTCATGTGAATCAGGGCTGGTGGTCTGTTTGAATCAACAACCCCGGTAAAACCGGTGATCAGCGCATGCACGTTGTTGGCGCTATCGCTGACCAGGCTGTAGTAGTCGAGATTGTTGTCTTCAATATTGCGGGCGCGCACATAAGGGATCTCAACTGCTGCCGTCCAGGTGTTGCCGCCATCCAGTGAGCGCTGAAAGTAGAGACGATCGTTGCGAACTCCACGATAGATCACAAAGGGATTTCCGGCGCTATCCACGGTCAACGCGATTTGCTGCACCGCCTCAAGCGGTGGCCCCTGCAGATCGCTCGCTCCGCGTAGTTGCTGGCGTATGGCCTGTACAGTTGTTGGCGGCAGGCTAAACTTGACCGGTTCAGTCCACGTCAATCCGCCATCGTCAGAGCGGCGGTAAACCCCATAGTGCGGTTGCCCCTGCCCGGCATACCAGTCTGCTCCTTCATCCCAAACCACATGAATCCGATTGAATGCATCGACCAACACCTGCGGACGATTGTCGCCATCCTCACTCTGCGAGAGATTGACAACCGGTGACCAGGTGTTGCCGCCATCGATAGAGCGACGGTAGAAGAGTTCGCCGCACTGGTAACAGCGTGGATTGGTATTTTCGGTCACAATATCGCTCCAAAAGGCATGCAGACCGCCATGCAGATCGGCTGCCAGCGCCACGTAATAGCCCGAATCGCTGATCAAGCGCTCGTCTGACCAGGCTTGTGGTTGGTCAGCGTCATCCCATCTGGCGCGCGCATAGCGAATTTGAGTGCCGGCCCGGTAGAGCAGATGTAGATTGCCATCGCGACCGAGCGCAATGCCGGCGCGCACTGTATAGCCGCCGACCCCGGGCGCAATCAATTCACGCACCGGAGTCCAAGAACCATCGGCGTTACGGCGACGATATATCAGCAGATCAATTGTGCCACCCGCCCGTTGATCAACGATGAGACCACCGTACCAGACGATATGCAGACTACCATCCGGCCCTAATGCTGTATCGGGCAGCCACGACCAGCCGTATCGGCGCTCCAGTTGTTCCAACGGCGCCTGACCGTATTGCAATGGTGAAATTTCAATCGGCTTCGACCAGAATCCCTGACTGTGGGCAGAACCACTGTAGCCGATACCGATCAAAGCAGAGCACATGAGGAGGATAAGCGCCAGCCGTATCTTCATGCCGCCTCACCCCGCTGCGACAATTGATGCACGCTGATAAGCAGCCCGACAAAGACCCAGCTATACATCGCGTGCTTGTAGCCGGCCACAGTCTGATTGTACAGAAAGGGCAAGATCCAGTCGCCAAGCATCATCGCCGCCTGAGCAGCCATCCATCCGGCAGTGGCGATGATCGCAGTCGCGCGCAAGAGGCCAGGCGGGGCCAGTTTGATCGCGCGCCAGCCGTACCAGAGGCTGGCGATCACAAACCACAACCAGATTCCCAGACCAACTACGCCAAACTGCGCCAGAATATCAAAATAGTTGTTGTGGGTCGAGCGCGCATCATCGCGAAAGTAGGTCATATTGTAAGGCGCATAACCGGCAACGCCGGTGCCAAATAACCAGTGCTGCTGCGCCACCCAGAGATTGCGCTGCCAGATTTCCAATCTGCCCAGGCCGCCTTCTTCAATATTGTCGTTGATCACCTGATCGAGATAGTGGCGCCCAGGTCCAACCGCAAGATTCAACGCAGCAATAATAACGAGAATGAAAAAGATGCGGCGGGAAGCAAAGAACGACATGACCAGCAATCCGATCAGGGTTGGCAGCCAGCCTGAAATCCAGAGTGAGTTACGCACCGCTGCCAGCCAGAGATGCCACACCAGAAGCGCGCTCCCGGCCAGTCGCCACCCCCAGTGGATGTTCGGCATGAGATAACAGACCCCCGCCAGTGGGAGCGCAAACCATAGCCCCCACAACCCGGCATCGGTCAAAAAACCATGATTGATGCTAAAAGTTTGGGCTGCGGTCATCAACCCGCCACAAACGATGAACATGCCAAGATAGGCTTTGATCTGCCATTCGTGCTGAATGAACCGGCCTACCAGCAGGGGTGTCCACATCAATCCCAGAAATGACAGGAGCGAAGCAATCTGCGCCAGGCGAAAGTTGCCCATGATGTACCAGTTGAGAATCGGATCTGACCACAACAGCCCCCATACGGTCGAAACCATGGTGATCCCCATGAGGGCTATCAGCGGTTTGTTAAGCGGTGATGGTACCAGTTGCCAGCGTTGCCGCTTGATCATGGTCAGAATCCAGATTCCGACCAGCGCCAGCGTCAAGAGCATGCTGATCGGTAATTCGCTGCCATTCCCCGCCGGCACTGCCAGCGGACGCATAGCCAGGCCGGTGAGTGGAAGCATGAGCACAAACCACTCAAACCGATAGAGAATGAGCGTTAACCCGATGATCCCAAGCGGCGCTGCGGTCAGCGCCAGCGCTACTAACTGGCGTCCACTGCCAAACAGCGCGCCAATGATTGCACTGTAGAGCGCAATTCCACTCACGACTCCGCCGATGAGCAGCGGTCGCGGGATGCGTTCGAGCCATGTCGGTGTTTCGATGCGACTGAGCAGCGATGCCATGCGATCAGACCTTTAGAAACGTTCTGGGAGCAGTGGTTGTTGCACTCTGCGCCCAATTGCCGCCCACAGCCAGCCGCCATCGCGCACAAACAGCTTACCGAGCGGATGGTAACCACCACCGAGTATCAGCAGCAGGCTACCCAGTGTCAGTTTGCCGAAGAAGATCATCTGCAATCCTATGCTGAGCGTAAGCGTCATGACTTTGCCGTAATGTTTGGCGAAAAAGCGCAGTTTGCTGAAGTAGAGTTCAGCTTTCATGCGCGTTGCTGCCTGTTTACTGCTCTGGCCGCCAAAATGGATGATGCGAGCCGACGGTACATAACAGATCGGCCATCCCGCGCGTTTGATCCGATAACACCAGTCTACTTCCTCAGTATACATAAAATACGACTCGTCGAGCAGACCGACCTGCCTGACCACTTCCCGCCGCAACAACATTGCTGCGCCGTCGAGCCAGTCGGTTTCGTAAGCCGGTGTTCCATCTCTGGTTGGATAAGGCTTTCGCCAGCGAATTTTTTTGCCGGTCAGTTCGGTCAACAAATTGGGAAACAATGCCCACGATGGTTGCAATGAGCCATCCGCATTCAAGAGCTGGGGGCCGGCGACCCCGATCTCTGGATGCGCGTCAAGAAACCAAACCAGATCGGCAATCGATCCCGGTTGCGCCACCGTATCGCTGTTGAGCAAGAAGATATAGCGCCCGCTACTGGCCCGAATTGCCTGATTGTTGGCAGTCGCGAAGCCGCGATTGTCAGGATTGGCAATAATAAAGACCTCCGGAAACGCCGCTGCGACGGCGGCAACGCTCCCATCGTGTGAACCGTTATCGACGACCCATATTTCAGGCTCGATTCCAGCAGTTGCTGCCGGTAGTGCCGCCAGGCAATCGAGCAGCAGTTGCCGGGTATTCCAGTTGACGATAACGATACTGACATCAGGGATGGGCCATGACATAGCGCTGTGTCCTCTGATTAACAATCGTTTCCAGTAGATCGTGCAACGCCGGAATGATCACCTGCCAGTCATAGCGTTCGGCGACGACTTTCTGGCCGGCTTCGCCGAGCTGTCGCGCCAGCGACGGATTGGCAAGCAGGCGACTGACCTTACCGGCAAAATCTATCGGTGTGTCGGCAATCAGCAAGTGTTTTCCATCTTCGAGGCGCAACCCTTCGGCGCCTTTGCTGGTGCTGACTACCGGTACTCCCAGCGCCAGCGCTTCCAGAATCTTCAGCCGCGTGCCACCACCCTCGCGAAGCGGTACCACTTCGAGCATATGCTGCGCAATCACCTGCCGAATGTCGGTCACATAACCGGTAAACTCAACGCCGGGCAACGCAGGTAATGCTGCGCGTTGTTCGTCGGTTACAGGGCCGGTGATGCGAAAGCGCGCCTGAGGATGCCAGGCGCGAATCAGGAGCCAGATCTGGCTGAGGAAGAAGCTAACAGCGTCAAGGTTCGCGCTGTATGAGAGCGCGCCCGGATAGATCAATGTGTTAATCTGAGGCTGATAGCTGTATGCGGCGCATGCGCCGGCATCAACGCCATTGGAGATGATTGCTATCTGCGTCGTATGATTACCGGCTACCTGTCGGATCAAATCGGCTTCGCGTTCCGAGACGGTGGTCACGGCCTGAAATGAAGGAAGCAATGCGGCAACATAACGCCGATACTGGAGGGCCGTCAATAAACTGCGCAACCGACGCAGACCGGTTTGTCGCCGGTAATCTTCCAGAATCGTAGCCAGTTCAAGTTCTTCCAGAACTGCTGGCAAATGAGGTGTCAACCGGGCGTACAGCGCAACATCGATCTGTAAGGCCAGCACAACATCCGGCTGCCAGCGTTTTGCTGCCTGCAAGACAGCGTTGGCAAACTCTTGACTCCAGCGGACCCGGATCGACGCCGGTTTGACGCTGGTCAGGCTGATCAGCCGATCGGTAACTGTGAGCCGGCGGTCAGGCCGATGAAAGGCCCGCCACGACCGGCAGAGTCGGCTGATCTCGTTTGCCTGCACCTCTGCCGGCGATCCCTGGCTAAATGCCAGCAGATGGAGTTCGTGCCGGGCAGCCAGATTGCGCAAGATCGCCATCGCGCGCATCCGCGAGCCATTGTCATCGGGTTCCGGCCACCATGTCGAGAGGATAAGGATACGCATTGGCTCCTCTGGGTCTAACCAGTATCATCGTGTATGGCATTCCAGCTCGATACAGCGATTGGCGGTCGTTCTTCTTCCTGTCAAACTGCCAGACCGATCAGACAGCAGTTCAGATCACGGCGCCGTTCCAATCCAGACCCTGGCGCGATCATCGCGCGCGACTGCTGCATAGTAGGCGGCCAGCGTTTGTCGAGCTGTCTGCTGCCAGGAAAATTGTTGCGCGCGCCGCCAGCCGGCCTGACGCAACCGTTCGGCCACTTCCGGATCGCCGAGTACGGCGGTAAGATGGCGGGCCAGGGTCTGTTCATCCTCGGCATCGCCGATCAATCCTGCTTCACCCACCACTTCCGGGATCGCGCCGCGATCCGAAGCGATCACCGGCGCGCCACAGATCATTGCCTCTAGCAGGGGAATGCCAAACCCTTCAAACCATGACGGAAAGACAAACGCCGCCGCCATTGAGAACAGAGCGATCAGGTCTGATCGCGGCGGTCGCAGGATCAGGCGAGCGTAGCCGGCCTCAACCGCTGCCCGCGCTGCTGGCCACGGTTCTCGTCGGGCAAAAAAGACAATCTCATACCGCGCGCGCAAGTCTGCCGGCAAAAGTGGCCAGGCTCGCGCCAGCACAGCCGGGTTTTTCAGCCCGTCGGCCAGCGCAAATGGTCGCTGTAAACCGTACCGTTGCCGCACCTCGTTAAGCGCGCGCTCGTCAGTAATCCGCCGAATGTCAGGCGGTGGGCCGTGTGGTGTCACCGTGATAGCCGCTGCATCATAGTGACAGTAGCGCAGAATGTCGTTGCGCGCATGGTGTGACACCGTTAGAAGCCTGCGCGCTTGCCTGACTGCGCGCCGTGTCATTACATGAAGATAGGTCATCATTGCAATCGAGCGCGGGTCTTTGTTGTGACCGGCGATAATCTCATGCCAGGGCATCACGTTGATCGCATCGTGCAATGTGATCACCGTTGCCGCGCCAGGCGGACCAAATCCGTAATTAGCCGGGAAATGCGCCACGTCGATCCGATCCGCTGCCATTGCTCGTCGCAGACCCAGGATGTCGTTGCTGATACTCGATAACGCATTTCGGTATGGCAGAATGCGAAGCGTTACGTTAGCCGGTAGCTCGCGTAGCTCAAACGGCGCTTTAGCGTCGGCGTACAGCACGAATTGCTCACGACTGCCGACGGCGAAGAGCGCCGGCAACAGGTTGGTGAGATAGGTATGAATGCCTCCTACCAGCCCATGCGAGAGGTAGCGGGCATCAATGCCGATCCGCAGCGGTCGCCTGATCGAATGGTCGGCCATGCTTGTCATCTCCTATCCGGATCAGTCTGCCTTTCTCATCACCAGGGCCGGCGCCGGCCCAAACCTCCCGCGCCAGAAATCGATCCAGCCCAACCCCATGCCGATCCGCCCTTTGCGTGTCCGCCACTTTGGCCGCAACCACAGGCTGAGGTATGTGCGCAGATCTTGCGCGATCAGCACATTGAGCCACGTTTGCCAGCTCGCCCTGGTTGCGCGCAGGAAGAGGAGTCGGTTGCGCGTCATGTAGTACGCCAGATATTCGCGGTCAAAGCGGGCGTTGAGCGGAATCTTGTGCCAGACCTTTGCCGCCGGTGTGAAATAGCAGTGATAACCGGCCCGGCTTGCTCTGACACACCATTCAGTCTCTTCGAAGTACATAAAGAATCGCTCATCAAACAGACCAACCGTCGCCAGCGCATCCACCCGGATCAGCATCGCGCAACCGGTAACGAAATCAACCCGCCGCGCCACGTACTGACCGTAATCCTCTTCTTCACCGGCCATCAGGCAAATGCCGCGCTGCCAGTCAATGCTCCCTCCCGCCGACCAGACCCGCTGCGGCGCAGCGTGGTAGTAGATGATCGGCCCTGCGGCGGCAATGGTCGGATCGGCAGCCGCGACTGCTACAAGCTGATCGAGCATATCCGGCGCAACTTCGGTGTCATTGTTGAGTAACAAGACATAATCGTAACCTTGCTGCTGCGCATACCGGAGGCCAACGTTATTGCCGGCAGCAAAACCGAGATTAGCGCCGTTCTCAATCACCACTGCCTGGGGAAATGTGCTGCGCACTTGCGCGACGGTGGTATCATGTGAGGCGTTGTCCACCACGATCACATCACGGGCGCCAGCCGGATAGGTGAGCCGGCCAAGCGAGGCAAGACAGGCCAGCGTATCGGCTACTCCGTTGTAGGTTAAGACGACAATCGCAATGCGCGGTGTCATTGGCTCTGCCCCCGAATTGAAGCGCGGCGTTCAAGCAACGCTGTGTAGTGTTGTATCAGCATCTTCATTTCATCATCGATCGATGGCGGCGGTTGAATCCCTTGTTGGAGCCGCTCTAACAATCCTTTTTCGCTACGCAACCGCTGCAACTGACGGGCCAGATCGCGTCGATCATTGGGCGTGAAATGCAGCCCATCGACGTTATCGCGCACCAGTTCGGCCATTCCACCCAGGCGCGCCGTGATGACCGGTCGCCCGGCAGCATGCGCTTCCAGAATGCTTAACGGGCTGTTCTCGTACCAGAGCGATGGCACAACCACCACATCGACCTTGCTTAGCACCTCTGGCAATTGATCGTGGCTAAACTTGCCGGCCAGATGGATGTGCGGGTTGTCGCCGATCAATTGTCGCAAGTGGCGTGTGTAGGTCGGATGTTGCCCGGTATTGCCAAAGATTGTCAATTCAACAGTTGGTTCGCCACGTGGCAAACTTTTCAGAGCCATGATTAGCAGATGAATCCCTTTGTGTGGCGCAATCTGACCGATATAGCCCAATCGTAAGATGGGACCTGCCTGAACCGGCCTGATCGAGCTGAGACGCGAATGATCAATCCCGATTCGCAAGACACGCAACTGCTCAGGCGCAAGCAGATCGCTGAACAGACTGGCCAGAAAGTGCGATGGTGAAATGACCAGATCGGCCTGGCTCAGCGCTTGTCGCAGCGTTTCGCGCCGTTCGCGCAGAGCGGCGCGGCCAGCATGTCCGGCCAGCGCTATCCAGGCCTTGCCGGCCAGGCCGCCGCTGATCTGTTCCGGTAGCCGATAACGTCGTTGATCGAGCTGCAAACACCAGGCGCATTCAGCAGGATCGGCGGGTGGTTGGTGGCAGAGTGAACCGTCGCCGCGCAACAGCGTGATCCGCGGGCAGAGAAACCAGTAATCGTGCAGGGTAACAACCGAAATAATGCCCTGTTCGCGCGCAGCAGTAAGCGCGCCAACGCCGATCAGGTAGCCGCTGTGCAGATGCATAATATCCGGCTGCCAGACGCGCATCCGTTCGCTCAACCACGCTTCAATCGCCGGGTTAGCATAGCTCCAGTGCGCCGGCGCATCGCGTAAGCCGAGGTGCAGGCGCCACACCGGAATCCCTTCGTAGCGATCGCGTTCAGCCCGCAAGCCGAAGGCCTGATCTGGATCGAGCGTTTCAACGCAGACCACTTCAACCTCGCAACCGCGCCGCAACAGCTCGCGCGCCAGTCGCATGGTGTACAACTCAGCGCCGGCGCTATAGCGAGGAGGGAAATGGTGGACGGTCAGTAAGATACGCATTGCTCATTCTCCTACCGACGCGCTGTCAGGATATTACGCACAAAGGTTGCTTCTTCCGCCCCGATGACCCGCAATCCGACAAGCAAGCTGCCGTATATCGCGCCGCCACCGCTGATAACCAGCAACACCGGCCACTCCCGCGCCAGGTAGACGGCGATAGCCATCAGGAAGACCGCAATGGCAGCCCGCCCAATCGGTTGCCAGCGCATCAAGCGCAACTGATCACGCAGCAGCCAGCCGTACTGGATGGCGAGCACCGCTTCGGTCATCACGGTGATCAAGGCTGCTGCCGGCGCGCCGTAGCGCGGGGTGAAGAGAAGGTTTGCCACTACATTCACTGCGCTGCTAACCATAATCGCCCGCGCAACCAGCGCTTCTCGATCGGCAATCACCACGACGTAGCCGAGAAATTCGGTCAGAAACATGAGCGGCAATGTCCAGATCAGCACTGCCAGGAGGGGAGCGCTGGCGGTATAGGTGTCGCCGAACAGCAGGCTGACAATTGGTTCTGCCAGAATGAATCCGCCGGCTGTGATCGGAAGGGCAACAATCAGGAGATAGCTCAGAATCCGTTCGTAGATGCGCGGCAAATGAACCGGATCGAGTTTAGCCTGCCGGGAAAGCGATGGATATAACGCCGTATTGAGAACATTTGAAAGGGTGACCAGCGCGAAGATCAGGTTGTAGGCCGCATTGTAGTAACCGGTTTCGGTATCCCCGAAACTCACATTCAAGACCACAGTGTCAAACCGGTATGACAGACCGAGGGTCAGCCCGATTACTCCGAAGGGAAAAGCGGCGCGCAACAGACGCAGCCAGCGCTCGCGTTGCCAGCGTCCCGGTCGCGCCCCCAGACGCCACAACGCGCGCGCGACCATTGTGGTCATCGTCGCAACACCGATCATTGTGGCCAAGATCAGGCCATAATAACCCAGCCCTAGCCAGAGCGCCAATCCGCCAAGAGTGACAAATATCAACTGGTTGACCACCTGCATCCCGGCAGTCAGATCGAGGCGTTCAAACCCGGCCAGTACCGCCTCACTGCTGCCATGTACTGCATACATCAGAAGGGTGATAGCATTGAGCGCGATGGCGCCGATCATCAACCATGGCCGACCGGTCAGGATGGCAGCGCTAATCACCATCAGACCGGCCACCACCGCCAGGATTAAGCGCAAGCTCAATATATCGGCGTAGAGATTGCGAATCTGGTTGAGGCTATCCGGTTCGGTGCGCAGACGGGCAACTTCCCGCACAGTGTACGGCGCCAGACCCAGATCGGCGATAAACAGGAACACGCTGCCGAAGCCGATCACGGCAGCGTATTGCCCGAAGTCGGTTGCGCCCAACTGCCGCACAATCATGATCGAAAAACAGAACGAAAGTACCTTGATCGCGAGCTGAGCGACCATGCCGGCAACCGAATTGCGTAACACAGTGCGGACAAGCTGATTCATGCAACTGAACCTGTTTTTCCTGCATTTACTGCCCTGATCGGGCAATCCATCATCCACTCCACCAGACCGGTCATGTGCTGCATCCATTGATCGAACGCGAAACGCTCGTTCATCAGCGCGCGTCCGGCCCGACCCATCTGCTCGGCGCGTTGCGGGTTATCCCAGAGCGTGGCAATCGCAGCGGCCATCTGTTCGGCATTGCCCGGTTCAACCAGTAGCGCCGTCTCGTTCTCGATCACATATTCGGCCAGACCTGGACGGCGCGTAGCAACCACCGGTCGCCCCATGGCCTGCGCGGCCTGAACCGAGGTGCAGCCGGCGCTCCACTGGGTTGTTGGTCGGATTGGCACGACGACGATCCGGCTTTGCAGATAGCACAAACGCAACTGATCGATCGGCACGAAAAGTTCGAGACTGATATTTGCCGGAAGCTGTTCCCGCTCGTGCCCACCAGCGCCGCTGACCCAGCTACTTCCCACCCGTAAGTGGCATGGGATATGCGGTAAGCGCCGCATCGCCTGAATGAAGGTCGGGTAGTCGCGGTGTGATAATCCAAGACTTTGTACGACCGTAGCTGTCGTCGCGCCGATAGCTGGCCGGTAGAAGCTGGTGTCAACCGGTGTATGGAGCGCTATCATCCGTTGTGGTTCTATGTTCAATGCGCGTTGCATGCCCTTAGCCTCGGCCTGACTGATCGCTACCGTCACATCCCAGTGGTACTGCAACTTCAAGGCACGGATCAGGCGGAGCTTCTGCGCCGACATGCCATGATGGAAGATGACCAGATGGCGTACCGCGCGTGGTAGCAGCAACGCCAGTGGGATTCCGACACGTTCTGACAGGCTGACCACCGCCTCGTAACCTTCTCGTCGCACCAGCCAGGCGACCCGAGCTGCCAGCCGGAGATCCATCCGCAACATCTGCTCGAGGTGCTGCACTAGCCGCTGCGGTCGCACAATTCCGTAATCAACGTGCTGACGGCGAAAGTGCGCGGCCAGCTCGAGATAATCAACCCGCGGATGCTTGCCGGCGCTCACAGTCGCTGCCAGCTCCGGCACCGGTGGATTGGTAGCCACGACCAGCGTTTTCGGTAAGCGCTTGCCCATAGCTCTAACCTACCATTCCCTCTTAACATCCTGCTAAACAGAGAACTGTCGCGAGATGACTCCATCGTCACCCCGCTTCCTGCACGCGCTATCACAAGTAGCTCAACAGACGTGGATAGCGCTTGCGTTGCTGACGGTACCAGTAACCAAGCGGGATGAGCGCGGCCAGGCCGATCAACCAGGCGCTGTACCCCCAGATGATGCGGGGGCCACTCATTGGCAGAAGGCTAAGCAGCAGAGCAATGAGATGGTAGAGCACGATATGAGCAACGTAGAAGAAGAGGGATACCTGACCAACCAGCGGGAGCCAGCGCAACCAACCTGTCGTCAAGAGAGTTGGTCGCGCATAAGCGAGTGCCAGCAGGAATGCGGCAAGACCTAGATTGAATGCGAAGTAGCTCAAACTGGGTGGCGCTTTGCTCATGACAAACAGATGGACTGGTGTGCCGCCAATTGTTGCAAATGAGCCGAGATCACCAAAACCACCGATGAGCCGTAATCCACACCAGAGGGCCAGCAAACCGATCCCGATCTGCGCCCATCGTTGCGGTTGTCGTAACGCTGGATGATCCTGCCAGTGCCCGAGCGCGTAACCGAGCCAGAGCAGTGGCCCCCATCCCAGCACGGCAAAACCGATGGCAGGCCGGGTGTCGTAGCTGTATGTGAGCCAAAAGGCTTGCCAGAACGATTGTGGCGCATTGTTTGCCAGCTCAGTAGCGATGGAACCGATGATCGCCTGATGAAGCAGCAGTGTGCCAATTGCCAACACCCCGATCTGACCCGGAGAGAGCAGGTGACGCAATCCGGCCAGGATCAACATTGCTGCGGCGATACTGGTCAGCACGTGTACGTATGGCGTAGCGCCGCGCCAAAACCAGGCGCAAACCGTCACATCGAGCAAGAGAATGACCAGCGCCCGAATCACCATAAATCTGGTCGTGGTATATTGCGGCTGCCCGCGTCGCGCTTGCGCAGCGGCATAGAGGGCCAGACTATAACCGCCCAGGAAGAAGAAGATCGGCGAGGCCAGATTGGTGAGCAGGCCACTCAGCCAGTACGCTGCGCTCTGCAATACTACCGGCTGTCCGCCGTATGACTCGGCCTGCATACTGGCACCGACGAAAAATGCGCTGTGATCGAGCGCCATGAGCAGCAGCGCAATGCCGCGAAGCGCGTCGATGGCCACAATCCGCTGCCCTGTAGCGCTCTGTGCCGCAACCGACGCCCTGGTTTCTCCGGTAATGCTCACGCTGCTCATGACGTTTCCTCCTGACGGCATCCCGCGTTGACGGGCTTATGGGGTCTTCACCAGCGCCTTCGCCTCGGCTGGAGCTGAAAGCGCCTGTTTGCCTTCTACCGCCACGCGCCAGAGCGTACCGCCTGCGATAGCCGCTGCCGCGTAACCGGCTGCGCCGACAAACATTGCAGTTGTGAAATTGCTCGCCATACTCACCACAATCACCAATACCGAACCCAGCACCGAAAAGACACCGTTCATTCCCCAGGCCCATACCACCAGCTCAGGCGCGCGGCTACTAAGTTGCCGCAATCCCGCCGGAAAGGGAATCCCCAGCATGATGGCCAGTGGCGCAATCAGTGCCGCACTGACCACAATTCGCACCGGATCCGGCCATTGGAGCCACATATCAAACAAAACCGGTAGCGCGAAGATGTAGAGCGTGGTCAGTCCGGCGATCCCCAGTCCTACCAATCGTAATCTGCTCGCGGAGCGTACATATTTGCTAAACAGCAAGCTGCCCACAGCGGCGAAGGCCAGCATACTGGCAATCGTTGTCGTTGTAGCGTGGATCGGATAGCCGATAAAGAGGGTGAAACGCTGGATCAAGACGATCTGGATGAACATGTAGGCCGCTCCCAACAGACTGAAATACGCCAGAGCCGGCGCAGCGCCGGGTATGCGCAGACCGTCACGCTGGTAACGCGCGAGTGGCCAGATGATGAAGGTAATGGCAGCCCCAAGCGCAAAGACGGCCATCGTGATCAAGATCAGATTGCCGATCGGGAAACGGTTGAGCCGACCTTCATAGTTGCGGTCGAAGTGCAGACTCTCCCAGCGAAAGTAGTTGTAAAAGAAGGGGTTATCGTCGGTCACCGGAAAGATCTGGAAAGTATATGCCTGCTCAAAAGCGCGTGGATCAGCCGCGTGCAGATATTCGGCAAAGACCGTATCGAGCCGGGAGAATGGATCATGCAGCATTGTAAAGTTGTGACTTTCCCCCCATGCGCGCAGTTGTTCGATCTGTTCTGCGCGGAACGGCGACCGGCTGACCAGCAGTGTGGCATTTCTCCCGCTCTCATTGGCGATAACGACGATATGGCGCGCCGGATCGCTCACCCCCATCCGCCGCAACGCTTCGGCGGCCAGCCCGGTCAAGCGGAGCATTTCACGGGGTGGACTGTTAACATCGCGCGTCCAGGAAATTACCCCGTTTGGTGTCAGCGCATGCAGTGCCTGCTCAAAGGCATCAACGGTATAGAGGTACGACTCGGCCAGCACGTAAGCGCCACCCGACAACGCAGCCAGATTGTCTAGCCCGATGCCCTGAATCACATCGTACCGTTCGGTCGCGCGACTGAGGAAACTGCGTCCCTCGGCGACGATCAGTTCGGTCGATGGGTGATAGGCGATGCGACCGGTGTAGTCGGCGTAACGCCCTTTGAGCAGCTCGACAATAGTTGGATTGAGTTCAATAGCCGTGATCCGTTCGGCGTCGTAGCGGCGCGCCAGCAGAATGTCAAGCCCGCCACCGACACCGATCAACAACGCATGGGGACGCTCTACCCCCAATTGATACACTGCGCTAATGATGGCGTGATCGAGAAAGCGGAACCGTTCCAGATCGCGTTCACTGCCGTCGAACTGATACATGCCGGTCATCGAGGTGCCGTCTATGGTCACCAGCTTCAGCGGCAATTCAGGTCGGCCCTCTTGCGGGTAACTCGAACTGACTGCGCCAACAATCATCGGTTCGGTGACGATGATCTCCGGCATCACATCGACCCGTCCCACAGCATCCCAGCGCGTAAACTCAGGTGTTGCCTGCTGCGCCTGTATCGCCCACCCCAGCTCTTTCGAGCCGGGCACGGCCAGGGTTGGCGGACGAACAATAAGCGCAATCAGCAGCAATCCTTCCACAACCATGATTGCCGGCAACAGCCAGCGAGGTTTCGCTTTGTAGCCGAGCAAAGCGGCAGCTACCACGCCAATCAATCCAACCAGACCGATCACCGCTGGGCCGCCGAGCGCCTCGATGACCAGCAATACGGTTACCGTCGCCAATCCTGCCCCCAGCATGTCGGCAAAATAGAGCCGATGCGCCGCGCCGGCCCAACGCCCGAAAATGGCTGCAATCACGAGTCCGCCGGTGAAGAAGGTGCTGAACAGACAGATGAAATAGATGCCGAGTCCGATGATCGCCCAAACGATCTGCGCAGCGCGGAGTGGATCGATGGCAATCGTGCTGATAGCGAGGAGATTGCTCAGACTGGTCAGGCTAAACAGTAACGCCAACCAGCCGAGTTGTTGTTGCAGTTTATCAGGTCCCCAACGCCGCACTGCGAGGAACGTGCCTGCCGCACCACCACCGAGCAAGGCAATACCGATCACCATGTAAGTGAAATGGTGCCAGATCATCAGCGAGAAGATGCGGGTGAATGAGATCTGAAGCGCGAGGATGCTTCCACTCAAGAGCGTGAGACCGAAATACTTGCCAGATGATTGCAGCGTTGGAAACGTCATACAATGCTCACTTCGTTCAACTATAATCGATGATCACCTGTTGTTGTCCACTGACCAGTCTTACGGCTCGATATGTCTTGCCGGCAATCGTCCGTTGCTGTTGCGCCTGACGGTTATCGGCGACCTGTACGGCCCGTAAGCGAGTATGGCGATGGCTTTCCGGGATGAGAAGCGTGAGTGGCAGCGGTGCAGACGGAGTGGTCATTACACCGCTCAGTCGTTGCCCATTCCAGTTAAGATCGCTGAAATCGCTCTGATTGCGCGCATTGATGAAGCGGAGCCAGCGTTCGGCAGCCATGATCGGAATACGCGCCCCCTCAGCGTAAGCCAGTGTCGCATCGAGCCAGTGCGCGACTTCACCGGCAATCGGCTCACCCAGCAAGAATGGGTCAACATGGCATTGCAAACCAAACGCCGTCGGATAGCGATCGATCCCGGCGGCTACCAGCGCAATAGTCTGCGCTGCTGCGCCGGCGCCATCCAATCCAACCTCGTAGCCGGTTTGAAACACCGGCATCAGATGCTCATCAACCAGATGGGTCGCCTGCTGATAGACATCAATCACAGTGCCGGTTTCATCAACAAACCGCAGTGGCAAGCCACTCCCATTCAGATAGCCCATCGTCCACGTACCATCGGCTTTACGCACCGTCGGGCCGCTATGGTAGTGATCAAGATTCATGCGAATGCCATATGCAGCCTGCACCACGGCATTCTTGACCCAACCGTGCCAGAGAATGCGGTGAGTGCGCACAGTAGGCGGTACCGGGCCGTAGCCGAGTTTTAGAAATTCGCTCCAGTGCCGGTAATACCCCTCCGCCAGACCATGTTCAACATATGGATGCATACCGAACTCATGGCCGCGCTCGCGCCAGGCGGCGACGTGATACGGTGCCGGTAGCGGATCATCACCGCCAATGTGAGAGCCGATCAGCGGTGTCTGACCGAGCATCCAGCGCAGCTTACGCGCCAGTCTGCCATTTGCATCAGTCGGTGGTGGCGTGTAGTAGATCGAAGCCGTACCGCTATGTCGTTCGACGATGCGGAGCAGTTGTTCGATGTGGCTGACTCGACTGCCATGAGCGTCGCCGGTAGCGATAATTGCGCTCGGTGCGTTATCTGGCAAATACCAGAGCCGTAGCAACGGTACCGGACTGACTTCTTCTATCATGCGGCTCAAAAGCCGCTGGTGCTCATCAGCTTGCGGGATCGCAATTCGCTCCAGATCGATCCATCCTGTAAACAGATCGCTGGCCCGCACGCCATCCATCCCATCCCGCTCCAGATTGCTCCAGGTCGGATTACCCTGTCGGATCAGCGCAATCGTCCGCGCCAGGTCAAACGTCCACAGCGCGGCCATGCCGGCCCCGAATCGATGTATCGTCACCAGCGGATCGCCGTTGCCACTCGTTGCGACGATCTCCGCGCCACGCAATTCGATTCGGTCATAGACGGTATGGAGCTGAAGCGGTCCACTTATTCCGGTCGCTGCTGTCGGTTTGAAGAAATCGTTAATCCGCGCCGTGCCGGTGTAAGCAACCCCAAACACGTCGGCCAGCGCCGGATCAGGTCGGATTCCAATCAATCCCCCGCCAGCGCTGACAAACTGGCGTAGCCACTCTTTCCCTTCGGTACCGAGTGGTGTCGAACCCAGTACGACTACGGCGCCTTCAATCGGTCGATCAAGCTGGCGCAACCTGATCTGGCGCAGACCGAGCCATCCCTCCGCTCGCAGAATTTCGCCCAGATAAGCAGTGAAATCAGGCCGTGGCGCCGGGTCGGTAACCAGCAAGAGTGGCGCCACGCCGTTGACCGGCGCTATCTCAACAGGGTACGAGGTCAGGTTCGGTTCCGACAGCGGCCAGTGCTCGGCACTGTATGTAGCGAGGGCCCCCAAACCGGCAGCAGTCAACATACCGGTCAAAAAGGTTCGTCTCGTAACCGATCGGTACAGATAGTGCATAAGCGTCGGTGTCAGGTTCGGCGCCGGCGGCTATCGCGCGTTCGTCGGCGACGGACTTTTGGTGATGCTGGTAATACAGTTTCTTCGCTGGCGGCAATTTGTGTGTTGACTGGAATATGGCGCGCTTCTCCCACTGCGCGAGCCTGCCTTGCCTCAAGCGGTTCATCATGTGGGCGCGCGAGGGCTTCACCCACCGCGCGGGTAAGGCCGATCTCAACCGATTCGTGCCTCTGCTCTGCTTCGTTTACCGACATCGTAACGACGATCGAGTCATCAGCGGGTGATGGCGTGATGATAATACGCCGGTCGTCTCCCGTTGGCATTGCGATCGTTTGGGAAGCGGCATCTATCGGCTCAATCGGTTGCTGAATAACGTTGGCTTCAGCTTCGGTGTGCTGAGTATCGTGTTCAGCTTGCTGATCGAGATTGTTTCCAGTCTGCGCTGTTTTGCCGGGATACAGTAATCGTAACGGCGTATCGCTCAATAGCCAGCGCAATGTGGGGAGCGGTAGGCGTGGCCGATCCGCTTGCGGGAGAACGAATTCATCGGTCAGCATCACCGCGCCGAGCACGCTGTCAGTTCGTTTCAACGTCAGACGTTTCAGGCTCTGCTGAATGTCAAGACTGCTATCTGCATCTGGCTTAAGCGCGAGCACAACCCCATCGACCAGCGGAGCCAGCAGCGCCGCTTCAACACCGCTTAAGGTTGATGGCCCATCAAAGATCAGGATGTCAGCGGCGCGTTGCAAGCCCTCGACCAGTACCGGCCACGGTTGTGATGGCGGCAATGGCCGACCCGATTCGTCAGTGTTGCGCGCCAGCAGCAATACGTGTTTTAGCGGCGTTGCCTGTAAGCTTGACCAGACCTGCGCTTCGCCTTCAATCGTGATGGGTTGCAGAACTTTGCTCGTATCGCCGAAAAGGTTACTGAGGGTTGCCTGCTCGGTTTCGGCGTCAACCAGCAATACCCGATAACCAGATAACGTGTAGCAGTACGCCAGGTCAACGACCAGGGCGCTACGTTGATCTGATGGTCGCGGCCCGCTCACCATCAATATGCGAGCATTGCGTGGCAATCCGGCCAGGACAATCTGAGTATGCGCTTCTTTCACCGCCGAAGCGCGCATTTGGGCCGTTTCATCACTCAAACTGACCAATGGTCGTCTACCCGGCACGTTACCGAGAAAGTTCAAGCCAAACCGACTCCGCAGGTCATTGTGATTACGCCAGCGCGTATCAATCGCTTCTAGCCCAAACGATGCGATCAGTCCCAATAACAATCCGGCCAGTCCGGCTATAGCAACGGTGAGATTGCGTTTATTCGGCAATGGAGCAGCCGGCGCCTGTGCCGCTTCAAAGATTGCCAGCGTGTTGACCAGGTTGGTGTTTTGCAAGCGCAATAATTGGGCATATGCATTTTGCGCATTGTTGAGCGACAGTTCAAGTTCCTGGAGCCGGTTACGCGCTTCGCGCAGGTCGGTCGCGCTTGTCGCCTGCGTAATCATGTCGCGGGTCTGCTCGATCTGGCGTTCGAGAAAATCAATCTCACGCTGGCTGCGCTCGATCTGCTCATTCAGCAGGTTGCGCTGGGCTGCGATATTCTCAGGTGAATTCGGCCCGAACACAATCAGTTCACTGGCGATAGCATTGGCAATTGCTGCCGCGCGTTGCGGATTCGTATCGGTGATCGTTATTTCCAGCAAACTGGCCTGCCGATTGACGCCGGTTGACAGCATATAGGTGCTGATCACCTGCCATGGAAATGGCAGAGCCAGCTTTTCCACTACCGGCGCTAAAATCACTGCGCGTTTCGCCATTTCGGCGTAAAAACCGGCAACCGTATTGCTCAGTCCCAGACTTTGCGGATCGGGCGCTGCGGTTGAGAGCGTATCACCAACTCGCAAGGTTGCCCGGCTGACATAGTAGTCGGGCTGTCGCATCACAAAGATCAGTGCAGCTCCGGCGGCAAGGATAGTGGCAAGCGCGGCAACCCACCACCAGCGCAGCATGATACGGATGTATGACCAGATGTCGCTCCAAGTGAGCATGATTCTCTCCTCAATTTGAACCAGAGACGGGTAAAATGACCAGATCGCCCGCTTCCAGTCCACTTATGATCTCAACTTTGCCATCAGCTACCAGCCCGATCTGCACGTCAACTCGTTGCGGACCCTGTTCGGTTGGCACCAACACGTAGGTTCCACCATCGCGTCGAATGGCTTCCAGTGGTAGCCAGCGCGCGCCTTCGCGTTGACCAAAATCAATCGTCACCAGCGCCGGATCGCCAATAACCAGCGGGAGATCGCCACAATCGCAGGCAATCTGTAATTCCGTCCCCTGGAGCGGATTGGCCATCGTTATCGTTTTGCGAACAACGCCACTGAAGGTGCGTCCGGGGTAACGCACAAACTGCACCGCAACCCTTGCGCCATCGGGAATTCGCTGAAGATCATCACTACTCAGGCCGCTGACGGTGACCTGGAGGCCCGAGTTATCCATCAGTCGCAAGACCGGCACTTCGGCCTCTACCGGAAACCCCACCAGCGCTTCGATAGCGGTAATCGAGCCATCAAACGGCGCGTAAATGCGCCGATCTTCGATCTGACGCTCAATCGACTTAATTGCCAGTTCGGAAGCTGCCAGGCTCTTAACCAGCAACGGATCGGGCGCGGTGCGCTGTCGCGCGGCATCAAGCTGTATCTGTGCCTGCTGCACCGCTCGCTGAGCAGCCGCAACTTCAAATGGATCGGGGCCATTGAGCAGACGCTCAAGCCGGGTGCGGGCCAGCGTAACATCGGCTTCGGCGGCCTGCACCGCCGCAATCTCGTTGCCGCGCGCCGTGTCGAGTTCGATTTGAGCCAGCGCCACGGCGCTCTCGGCAGCGCGCAATTCCACCGATAATCGATCAACCAGCGCGCGAACTTCGGGGGTGTCTTCTACCTCCAGTCGGGCGCGGGCATTACCGTAAGCCTCCTGAACCCGCTGCAATTCGGCGACCCGGTCGGCCAGGGTCCGTTCGGCCCGTGTCTTTACTGCCGAGGCGTCATTGCGCGCGCGGGCCAGCGCCGCCTCCGCTCGTTGCAATGCGGCGCGCGCTTCTGCGATCTCGGTCGGCGAGGCCGGTGCTGTGAGTTCGGCTAGCCGATCACGGGCTGACTCCAGCGCCACTTCAGCCGCGCGCACCTCAATTTGCGCGCGCGCTGTCGCCTGCTCAATCGTCCGCCGATCCTGTTCGGCATTGATCTTCGCCTGGCGCAGTTGATCTTCGAGTGTGCCAAGATCGATCTCGGCCAGCAACTGACCGGTCTGAACCTGCGCGCCAACTTCAACGTACAGGTTCCGCAGTACCCCACTCTGACGAAATGCCAGACCACGCTCCAACACCGGAGTCACCTGGCCGCTCAACTCGCGGCGATCGGCGAAAGTTCCGACCGCAACGGCCACCGTTCGTTCAACAACAGCCGGTTCGGTTGGTGTCGGCACAACCGCGACCGCAGTTGGCTCAGGCGTTGGTGGTGGCGTCCAGGGTTCGGGTGTCGGCGCGCCGACCAGTGAACCAATGCTACAGCCACTCAGCCCAATTGCAAGTCCGATCGCCAGGATATAACGAACGGCAAGGTATACATAGCGTTCCATACGTTCCTCTGGTCATTGGGGTGCCATCAGTGTGCCTGCTGCCAGCGGCAAGGCCACAGTCGGCGCGCGCGTCGTCTCTTCAACCAGTATCCAGCGCGCTGCGTCAAGCAGATCGGACGCAATATGATCTGGCTGATAGCGTCGCAATTCCGGCTTGCGTAGTTCGTCGGTGCCGCGTCCGCTCTTAACAAGGATGGTCTGACATCCCATCTGCTTGCCGGCAGCGATGTCACTCAGCGCGTCACCAACAAGATACGCCTGGCGACAGTCGATCCGATACCTTGCCGCCAGGTCCTCCAGCATACCCGGTTGCGGTTTGCGACAACGACACTGTTCTTCCGGTCGATGCGGGCAATACCGAATATCTTCGATCTGCGCGCCGTGATAAGCGGCGATCGCGCGCAAGCGCGCGTGAATCTGTTCAAGGGTGGCAATGGAAATCAATCCTCGCCCTACCGCAGCCTGATTCGTGATAATAAAGATGCGATAGCCGGTCTGACTGAGGAGACGTAACGCTGTCAAAGCTCCCGGCAGAAATTGAAACTCTTCCCAGTTTTTTACATGATCAGGGCGATTGTGATTAATAACGCCATCGCGGTCGAGAAAGACAGCGCGCATGAGACCCCTCCCCTAGCGCTGCAAGCAGATGGAGACATAGTAAGCAGGTGGCAGGCTACGACAGGGTTACAGTACATCGTTTTGCTGAAGATCTGCTAACAGGGTTAGGAATGAATTGTGACAATCTTGTCATTTTGCTCTGGTAATGTGCCGATTATGCGTTACCATTGAACGAATTGCAGTCACAGGAGACAGGGTATGATTATTTCCAGGACACCATTGCGCATCAGTTTTACCGGCGGCGGCACCGATCTACCGGCTTTCTATCGCCACGAACCGGGCGCGGTAGTCAGCACTGCTATCAACAAATATATCTACATCACGGTAAATGAGAAGTTCGATCATCAGATTCGCGCCAGCTATTCGATCACGGAAATTGTTGATCGCGTCGATGATCTCAAGCATCAACTGATCCGCGAGGCATTGCGGCTGGTCAATCGTCAGCACGCTATCGAGATCACCTCGATTTCCGACATTCCATCTCAGGGTACCGGCCTCGGTTCCTCCAGCACGTACACTGTTGGCCTGCTCAATGCCCTCTACGCCTTCACCGGTCGCTTTGTCGGCGCCGAGCGACTGGCGCGCGAAGCTTGCTATATCGAAATTGAGCGTTGCGGCGCGCCGATTGGGAAACAAGATCAGTACATTGCCGCATTTGGCGGACTACAATTTATTCAGTTTAATCCTGATGAAACGGTGTTTGTTGATCCAATCATCTGTCGGCCAGAGACGAAGCAGCGTCTTCAGCGTCGGCTCATAATGCTCTATACAGGTATCACGCGCAAAACCAACGATCTCCTGCGCGAACAGCGTGAAAACACGGAACGCGATGACAACCGTCGCCAGCATCTGCGTCGCATGGCGGCGCTGGCTCACGATTTGCGGGTCGCGCTGCAAAACGATGATCTCGATGCGTTTGGCGAGATTTTACACGAAGGCTGGCTGCGCAAGCGCGAACTGGCCAGCGGCATTACCAACCCTCTAATCGATGAATGGTACGCGCGCGCGCGCGCCGCCGGCGCTGTCGGCGGCAAGATTCTCGGCGCCGGTGGCGGCGGGTTTTTGCTCCTCTATGCCCTCGAAGATCAACACGAAGCGATTCGCGCCGCTTTACCCGAGTTGCGCTATGTGCCCATGCAATTCGAACCCCAGGGCAGTAAAATTATCTACGTCGAAGAGACGTAGCAGCAACTACATCCCAGGGTGGTTGCGCGGTGGGGGCAGCGATTGCCGTGATCGCTGCTCAACCGGCTTCACGAGGAGGGTATTCCCTGATGCGTCGCACTTTGTCACCCGCTGTCCTGATCACGCTCGTTCTACTCTGCACCTTTTCCCTGACAACGGCCAACAATCCACCTTTCCGCCAGTGGTTGCCGGCCATATTTGCGCCGACAGCCGAGCCGCAGTATCTGGTCAATGTGCCCTATTTTCCGAATACCAATCTTGACGATCGTTTCGCTGAGATGGCCATCTTCTGGTTTGGTCAGCTCAGTCGCTCCACCAACTATACCGATGTGCGCATCGCCTTCAACAATAGCGAACTGTATCTCTATCTGGCCAGCTTTGATCGCCAGCTCTGGTATGACACGACGCCGTCTAGCGCCGATCTCACTGCCTGGGACGCTGCCACATTGCTGATCGATACCGGTACCGATCAGTCGCTCAGTGCCAGCAGTTATCGCTTCGTGGCCCAGTTTCGTGGCGACCCTTCCCCGAACGCCGCCTATCAATTAAGCCAACGCGGGAATGGCGGCGCATGGTCGGCGGCCAATATTGCCTTCACATCCATCCCCGGTTGGCGCGGCGACCGCCTGAACGACAATAACGACACCGAAGATCGGGGGTGGGCGATGACCTTGCGCATACCGTTCTCTAGTCTCGGCCTTTCGCAGCGACCGCCTGACGGCACGCGCTGGCGGATCGCCATGATCCTGCACGATCGCGATGATGCCTCCGGTACCCCAATCGCCAATCAGCAATGGCCACCGACCCTGAATCCTGACGCGCCGGCAACATGGGCAACGCTCAATTTCGGTCTCCCGGTCTACACTCCACCTGCTGTGAGCGCCACGCAAGAGTTTCGCATCCGTCATGGCCTCAACGGTATCACCGTCGCCGATGCTGGTGTTGGTGGTCAGGATACCAATATGTGCAATGCCGATGGAAATTTCTGGGATCGGTGGGGCAACTGGTCGCAACCGCCTGACAAAGCTGATGTCAGCGTCCAAAACCAGTCTGATATTGCCGACTGGCCATGTTTTGCCAAATACTACCTCACCTTTCCCCTCACCAGTTTGCCTGCCGGGCGCGTAGTGGTATCAGCGAAACTCATCTTAAGTCAGATGGGAAATGCAGAACCGACCGAGGCCCAACCTTCGCTGATTCAGGCGATGATTGTCGGCGAAGATTGGGATCCCAATGCGCTTACCTGGAATAATGCGCCACTCGCGCGCGAGAATATTGGTTCCGGCTGGGTCGGAGTGATGACCAGCCTCCCTGACTGGAACAATCTGCCCAAACGTGAGATCGATGTCACCCGCGGTGTCGCGCGCGCCTATGCTGCCGGCCAGCCGCTGCGCCTCGCGCTCTATTCCGCTGATAGCGCCTATCACAGCGGGAAATATTTCGTTTCCAGTCGCACCGGCGATTGGAATGCCCAAAATCGCCCTCTTCTGATCGTGACACTTGGCCAGCCGTAACGGCAATCACTATCGATCAGTTCAGGGTACGCCTTTCACCCCCAGGGGCACGGCATGCCGTGCCCCTGTCTTCGTCATCTGAGCGCGGAATCGTTACCTGCCATTCCGCAACACCAGTCGCTCACCCTCAATCTCACCGCTAAACTGCATTGGAATGTCCTCTACCCGCTGCCAGCGTTCAAGATAATCACTGTAACGCGGGCTAAGCACATTCCCCGACTGGCCGGTAGTATGCATAAATCGCGATCCGTTCCAGTCACTCAGATCGATGATTTGGCGGTATGACGGCGCATTGTATTGCAGATATGGCTCGGCGACGCGCACCGGCGCAAAGTTCACTGTGAAGGAGTCGCCGCCGTTGGAAATGCGTCGCTCGAAGAAACCCTGGAGTAGCCCTACCTGACTGAAGGGGTTGTGAGGAAAGACCGCCTGATGAACTCGATCCCAGCGCCAGCGCGCGGGATCACTCTCATTTTGCGCCGCTGCCATCGCATCGAGACCCTTCACCAATGCGCTGGCTAACGTTGTGGGGCAATCTTCCCTGACATCAATCGTATGCACATTATCACACCACTCTTGATGTCCCTCTAGCAGCACAGCACGGATTGCCAGCGCCTGAAAGTCGTGCCGGTTCCGATAGATGCTGGTGAATAGATCGCCCAACTCATCGCCAAATACCGCTTCGAGCGTGGCAAGATAGTAGCTCTGATAGACCGCAGCCGCCGCGCTCTCCCCGCGCATCGCGCCATCCCATCCGCGCAAGAGCGCCAGCGCCGTCTCTTCGCGCGCTCCTGCCGGTGTGACATTGCTCAGGATCGGCAACAGCTCGCGCGCCTGCACCGATACAACATCACCCAGCATGGCGCGCATATCGTCTACAGTAAACCGGTTGCCCTGCTCGATCAGCTCGATAATGCGCTGGGCGCGGAACGGCGCTGCCCACGAAGTGCTCAGCAGGTAAGGGTACTCATTATCGACCACCCGATTGTTGGCCGTGGCTACATAGTCTTTGGGCGGGTTATAGATATGCGGTAGCTGTTCAAATGGAATGTAACCAACCCATTCGTATTCGTCAGTCCATCCCGGAACCGGCAACCGTCCATCGCCATTTCGCCGGATCGGTACTGCCCCCGGTGCGTAGTAGCCGATATTGCCATCGACATCGGCGTAGACAAAATTCTGCATCGGCGCCTTATAGTCGCGCAGCGCTGCCACAAACTCATCCCAATTCTGCGCCCGGTTGATGTTGATGAATGCGCGGATGGTTGGATCTTCATCGTCGAGCGCAGTCCAGCGGAAAGCAAGGTTGTCAGGCAGATCGCTTTGCACATCGCTGATAATCGGGCCGTGGCGGGTCACGCGCACCGTCATCGTGATCGGATCAGAGTCTTTGACCTTGATCACCTCGCTGATCAGAGTGACCGGCTCGCGCTGTCCGTTGTATTCGACAAAATTCTGCGCGTCAATCCGTTCTACAAAGAGATCCTGCACATCTGGACCGGTATTCGTCACTCCCCAGGCAATCCGTTCGTTATGACCGATCACGATGACCGGCAAGCCAGGCAACGTTGCGCCGATGGCATGGATCCGACCACCCTGGATATGCGCCAGATACCAGATCGAGGGAATCCGATTGGCCAGGTGCGGATCGTTGACAAGCAGTGGTTTGCCGCTTGCCGTGCGAGAACCACCGATCACCCAGTTATTCGAGCCGGCAAGCAGATCATCGAGTCCGAGCGTCTGCTCGATCGTCGCCCAGATTTCAAGCATTGACTGAGCTGTAACCGGCTGAATGGGCGCAATATCGTTGCCGGATGGCGTAGTTGTGGTCACACCCTCCGGCAGAATCAACGGCCCATCGACTGTATACGTCTGCATCAGAAAATTAGCATCTTCCTGACCAATCTTAGCGCTCAACAGCGCGCGCGTAATCTCATCGCGCCAGTTGTCACCGAGATCCCACGCCATCATCTTGGCCCAAACCAGCGAATCTACCGGTTGCCACGGTTCTGGCTGCACTCCCAGAATCAAAAACTCGACGGGAAGGGGTGGATTGGTAGCCAGAAATGCATTCACTCCAGCCGCATACGCCTCGAGTATGGCGACCGTCTCTCTATCGAGTCGTTCCAGCGCGTTACGAGCTGCGCGGGCAACGCCCAGCGCGCGGAGAAACATGTCAGTGCGCGACGTTGTCTCGCCAAATACCTCCGATAGACGAGCATGCCCGATCCTTCGCTGCACCTCCATCTGCCAGAGCCGATCCTGGGCGTGCGCAAAACCCATCCCGAAAGCGGCATCGGTTTCAGTAGTGGCACTGATATGCGTGACCCCATCGCGGTCGCGCGTGATCGTGACCGGCGCGTTAATTCCTGTCACTTGAATCTCGCCACTCGTCTGTGGCAACGACCGGCGCAGCCAGAGGAACCCTCCACCAGCGCTTAATCCTAACAATCCGATCAATCCGATCAGTATCAGACCGAGATAACGTTTTTGCAACCGCATTGTTGCCTCTCATCGAAGCCTGTGCCATGAATGGAAAGGATTATAACACAGGAGCAATTTGTTTCTTTGCATATGGCTCTGTACATGCGTGCCGCATTTAGTGTAAGATATATATATGACACGCCGTAGCTGCCACTTCCAACCAGACCAGTCGTCGAGCAATGATGTGCAGCCCTCTCACACATCAGGTAACGCATTGATTCAGGCGCCGATTCCACCAAACGAACCGGAACGGCTACGCGAACTTGCCGACTACCAGATCATCGACACGCTGCCCGAGCAGTTCTACGATGATATTGTTCGCCTGGCTGCCTATATCTGCCAGACCCCAATTGCGCTGGTCAACCTGATTGACCACAACCGACAATGGTCGAAAGCGCAGCTCGGCTTCGCCGCTGGCGATGTTGATCGCAACCTCGCGATGTGCGCATTTGCGATCAACCACCCGGATGAGGTTATGGTTATTCCTGATGCTACCAGCGACCCCCGGTTTGCAACCAACCCGTTCGTCGCCGGCGACCCGCATATTCGCTTCTACGCCGGCGCTCCCCTGGTGACTCCCAGCGGTCTGGCATTGGGTACCGTCTGTGTCATCGATCGCCAACCACGCCAGCTTTCTGCCGAACAGCTCGAGATGTTGCGCGCGCTATCACGCCAGGTTATCGTTCAATTCGAGTTACGCCGCAATATCCTGCGCTTAGAGCAGCGTGTACTGCAACAAGACCGGGAATATCAGGCGCTCTACGCCCATCTACAGCAGTTAGAATTGCAGCTCATCGAGACCCGCCAGCAATCATTGACCGATCCGCTCACCGGGCTGCACAATCGACGCGGCTTCGATCAACGGTTGCGCGAAGAGTTTGGGCGAGCCCGACGCTACCAGACACCGCTGGCGCTGCTGCTGATCGATGTCGATAGGTTCAAGCAGTTCAATGACACCTTCGGTCACCTTGCCGGTGATGAAACTTTGCGCGTTGTGGCCAAACTGTTGAATGAGGGTTGTCGCACATACGATGTACTGGCTCGATACGGCGGTGAGGAGTTTGCTGTCATTTTGCCGGCCACCAGCCACGGAGGCTCGCAAGTACTGGCCGAACGGCTCCGCCGGATTGTGCAGCAGGCAGCCTGGCCGTACCAGCCGGTAACGATCAGTATCGGCGGCGCGATCCTGACTGAGACGATGGCCGATGTGTGTGATTTGATTGAAGAGGCTGATCGCGCGTTGTACGCTGCCAAGCGGAATGGGCGTAATTGCTGTGTGTTTGCGAGCTGATGGGCTATCGCCTATCGCCTATCAGCTATCGGCTATCGCCTATCGCCTACCGCCCAACCAGCTCATTGCCGAGCAATCCTAGCAAAATCCGACCATCAGGATGCAGTTCAAACCGCGCTCGCTCAAACCACTGCACAACCACCACCGTACCCGGTCGCGTCTCTTCAAGCTGCGGCGGCGAGAGGGGCAACCCAAACAAGGCCAGACTCTCGGCATAACTCTTGCCAGATCGACCGTCAAATTCCAGCCCATTACGCTGCCAGTAACTCAAAAACGGCTCGCACAGCGCCTGATTCGTTTCGCTGAAATAGAGACAACCAGGTTGCGGGCCGGTGCGCTCGAACGTATTCCAATCGCGTCCCTGTCGGCGCAACAGATCATCGCCCATCCGCGAAAGGAGTACGTTGTATGGCGGCGCAAATTCTGGTCGCCACTCGAAGCGATGCCGCTCAAAGTATTGCACGGTCACGGGGCGACCATCGCTGCCAATCTCAGTAAACTCTTCGCTGATTGGAAAACCAAAGATCGGCAGGCCGCCATTTCGTTCCCAATAAGCGCGAAAGCCGCCGCCCAGGGTATGACCGGTTTCCGGGAAATACAGGCGACCATCAGCCGGCGGAGCGACCCGCGCAAAGGGATCGAAGTTAGTCTGCGCAGTCGAATTGGGCGCGCCAAGCGGACAACCGCCGTAGGTCATTGCGGTCTGCGCTGCCGCGAAAACATTCAAGCGCCCGTAACCGTACTCGTCGTCGTGCCCCGGCGCGCCGCGATCATCGGCAGAAATGGACAGGATACAGCGAATGTCATGACTGCTCAGATCGGGTCGTACTGTCATGACCAGCGCGGCAGCGCCAGCCACCAGCGGACTGGCGAAAGATGTGCCGTTAGCGATAGCGTAATTGCTGCCCGGCAAAGTGGTGACAATATCGACTCCCGGCGCAACCAGATCGAGATACGGTCCAGTATTGGAAAAGCTGGTGACTTCATCGCTATAACCGGTAGCGCCAACTGCCACCGTCTCGGGATAGGCCGCCGGATAACTCGGCCCATTGCCTTCGGTTCGTTCGTTACCGCTGGCAGCGATGATCAACACGCCGCGTTCCGTCGCATAGCGCACAGCGTCTTGCAACGCGGGTGAATTAATCGTGCCGCCCAGACTAAGGTTGATAATGCGCGCGCCGTTATCGGTAGCCCATCGGATAGCGCTGATCACGCTCGAGTCGCGACAGCGACCGTTGCGGAAGCAGGCTTTCACCGGCAAAATCATGCATCCCCAGCAGATTCCGCTAATACCGATGCCATTATCGCCGGCAGCGGCAATCAGCCCGGCGACTGCCGTGCCGTGCCCGTTGTCGTCGGTGGTATCGGTGTTGCCTGTAATCGCGTTGAAACCGCTCAGAATTCGCCCACTCAGCTCAGGATGACCGGCATCGATGCCGGTATCAATCACCGCAATCACAATTGAACCGCCGGTGGTAATATTCCAGGCTTCGTAAGCGCCAATCGTGCCCAGCGCCCATTGTTGTTCGCGCAGCGTATCATTTGGAGTGTACGCAAGAGTGCGTTCGTAGTCAGGTACCGCGTAGATGACGCCACTCAGACGTTGCGCCGCTCGGCTGAATTGTTCGGCTGAACTGCCGGCAGGTAAACGCATCAGGTACGTATGGTCGCCAATCAGGCTGATGTGCTGCACTCGCAGCATCTGCGTGAGCGTAGCGAGATGTTGGGGATCAGTCAATTTGACGATCACATCATTCGTCGTTCTGGCGTAGATCGGAGATGGCGGTATCAGATTGATTGCGAGCGCAACCAGACAGAAGAGTATGAAACGGGCAGGCATTGGTCTTCCTCGCAAGCGGCTATCACATCTGAGGGTATTGTAGCTGATCACTGGCAGTTGTGTGATGCAAGGCTTTGTTACAATGCAATGACCCTGGCGCTCTCTGCGTGGATCGGGTTGGTTTGTCGCGCGCTGCGTCTTTCACAAAGCTGGAATCAACCTTGACTCGCTCCAGAATCGAGATTGTCTTACGCGGAATGTCGCAACCCTGTAGCCGTTGGATAATAGTGTTGTGCGTTCATCAGTGTCCTGTCTACGGTCTTGTAATCAACTGTGATCTCAATGCCGCGATCAACATGCAGGCTGTGGGCCTGCACAGCGCAGGTTTCGACCCTGGAAGCGGGCCCCGCAAGGATTGGGCATAGTTACTACGCCACTATGCTATAATTGAAGTCGTTATGGAACAGCCAAAACCCACAACTTCACTGCGCGCCGGCTTGCGCAAATCGATTCTCACATCACTGGCAATCGGCCTGGCCGTGGTGATCGTGATCAGCCTCTTCAGCGATTTGCGCGCTGTTGGCAATGACCTTCTCACTTTTGACTGGCGACTATTGCCGCTGATCTTGATCGGCACCGTGATCAACTACTGGTTACGCTGGCTAAAGTGGGACTATTACCTGCGCTACTTGCGCCTTGATCGCAATATCAGTCACGCGACCAGCGGCTTGATCTTCACCGCCGGTCTGGTGATGTCGGTCACGCCGGGCAAGATGGGTGAAGTTCTTAAATCATTTCTCTTGCGCCAGCGTAACGCTACCCCGATTACACGCTCAGCGCCGATTGTGCTGGCCGAACGGATCACCGACGGCATCGCGATGTTGCTCTTGATGGGTCTGGGGCTGACGCTCTATCCGCCGGCGCGACCGTTCTTCGTTGTGCTGGTCGTGCTGACCGTTGCCGGGATTGTGATTGCGCAGCGCCGCGATCTGGCCTTTGCGACCATCCGACTCATTGCCCGTCTGCCGCTCGGTACGCGGATTGCGCCGCGCCTTGAGACAATCTATACCACGACTGCCCAATTGTTACACTGGCGCATCTTGCTGGTTTCGACCCTCATCAGTTTCATCTCGTGGGGTTTCGAATGCCTCGCCTTCTTTTTTGTGCTGATGGGAGTTGGTAGTGAACCGTCGTGGTTGCTGTTGTTGCAGGCAACCTTCATCTTTGCCGCCAGCACTCTCTTCGGTCTGGTTTCGTTTTTGCCTGGCGGTTTGGGCGCGTCTGAAGTAAGCAGTGTGGGCCTGTTGCTCGCGCTGGTAGGATTGAGCGCAAGTGCTGCTACCACCGCGACCATTGTCATTCGTTTTTGCACGCTCTGGTTCGGCGTGCTGCTCGGTGTCATCGCCCTGGCATGGCTTGGCCGGGTTGCTGGTACTCAGGACGATCTGACGGCATTGGATACTTCGGAGGTGGTATGACATCGGTCTTTACCCGTATTGTGCGTGGGGAATTGCCTGCGTTTAAGTTGTACGAAGATGACTTGACTCTGGCATTTCTTGACATCAATCCGGCTGCGCGCGGTCATACGCTCGTCATTGCCAAACCAGAATTGCCCGGTTTGCTCGATCTCCCGCCAGAGCTGGTTGCCGCCACTGCGCTCACAACCCAACGGGTGGCGCGGGCAATCGTGACGGCGCTCCAGCCCGATGGCTTCAATATCATTCAGAATAATGGCGCGGCTGCCGGTCAGGTTGTGTTTCACTTCCATATCCATATCATCCCCCGCTGGGAAGGCGATCGATCGGTGAAGTTGTGGCGTCCTGGCTCAGCCACTACCGATGATTTGCGCGCAGTTGCCGACGAGATAATCGCTCATATCCAGGAGTGATCGATGAGCGGTACCGTTTCGCCTCCCTCTGATCGACAACCATCATCCACTGCTGGTGGCGGTAGGAAGACGGCAACGGCGGCAACCACCCCTTCATCCGGCGTGGAGACGCGACCGCTGCGTCAGCGTCCACTGCGCAATAATCGCCTGCGGTCGGGAATGGTAGCATTGCTGGTGTTGCTGCTCCTGATCATCCTCGCCCTTATCATCGGTGGCATCGGTGGTTTTCGCCTGCCGGGTACGGCGCAAACCCGCCTCACTCCGCGCGATCTGATCTTGCAGTCGCCCACGATTGCGCCGGGTAATCGGAGTGGGGTGAACTCTCCGTCCAGGGTTGTTGATGTGGCGCCACGCTTTGCCGCTGCTTATGAACAACTTGGCGGATTGCGCCGATTGGGTTTGCCAATCAGCCCGCTCCTGATCCTCGATGGGCGCGAAGTGCAATGGTTTGAGCGCGCCCGAGTCGAGTATTGGCCTGAATTGAGCGGCACCCCCTACGAATTTCAAATCGGTCTGGTTGGGGTAGAATATGTAGCCGGACGGACGTTTCTGCGTCCTGAACCTTTTGAGTCGCGACCCGATCTGAGGTACTTCCCCGAAACCGGTTTCGCGGTTGGTGGTCGCTTCTTGCGCTACTGGGAAGAGAATGGCGGTTTAACGTCGTTTGGGTATCCAATCAGCGCCGAGTTTGATGAGGTGCAACCTGATGGTAGAGCTTTTCGCGTGCAGTATTTCGAGCGCGCGCGCTTTGAATGGCATCCTGAGGCGAGTGACCCCTCCTACGAAGTGCAATTAGGTTTGCTCGGGTCGGCGCTATACTTCGGTGAACCGCGTCCGCAGACGGTGCAGCCGCGCCCAACTCCTGTTCCTTCTGTCGCGACAGAAGGTTCGCAATAAAACTGGCTATGCCAACGTGTGCGCCTGAAACTTCGTTTCGCGCGCAGGGTTTATGGCGGAATGCGCCAATACCTGCCTCCGGTGTTGGTGGCACAACAAGAGCTGCTGCTGGCTTCACATAGCTGGCAGCATATAATCTGGATCGTTCGCGACGAATACGGCCCATGATCGCTCTGTTCCCGCCAGAACGTCGGAGGCAACGAGGGATAAACGCACTTTTCTGAGAAACATCTTGCCTGCTTCTGAACCGGTGATGTCCGCGTCTATCTATACATCATATTAGCCGAGACGGTCTGAGTCCTGTTCGCTGTTGTAATGTTCCGTAAGCGGTAATGTCCAGAACAGTGGAGTGATTATGGCGACAGCGCAGGTTGATCTGGCCATGTTGACCACGGCTGTAAGACGGGCCGGAGGTGAGCCTTCCCGGATTGCTCATGTGTTAGAATTATTCCGAGAGCGACTGATTGCTGATAGTCAGCCGCCGCCACAAACGCTATACGTTTATCGTACAGCCAGCGTCGGAACGAAAGTCGATGCACCTGTAACGACCTCGGCTACACCACCTGTGCGCCCGCGCATCTTGCTTGCCTTCCTCAGCGCTGATACGGCAGTTAGTTTTGCGCAATCCGCCGGTTTGACCCGCGTGCCGCAGTTGCATACCCTCTCGCTGGCGCGACTGTTAACAGTATTTCTGCAACAACCGGCATTAAGTGCTTTGCGCATCGCATATGAGGATGGTCATATTGTTGACGGTTTGCCAACCGGATGGCATTTGTCTCGACCTGATGTACTATCATTGTTTGCAATTGATGCAGGCGTTTTCTGAACTGTCTCTCACCGGGTAAGGAGGAACGGAATGGGGAGCCGCTTCGATGAGATGCGGATTTTTGCCGGTAATGGCAATCCGCTGCTGGCGCGCGCGATCAGCGAGCGCCTTGGCGTGCCACTGGGTGATGTCACTATTGTGAAATTCAGCAATGAGAATATTTTTGTCAAACTGAACGAAAGTGTTCGTGAAAAAGATGTCTTCGTAATCCAATCACTGTCGATGCCCAATCTAAGCGACCGGATCATGGAGCTGCTGATCATGCTCGATGCCTGCAAGCGGGCATCGGCTGGCCGGATTACAGCAGTTATCCCGTACTATGCCTATGGTCGCACTGACAAGAAAGACCAGCCGCGTGTGCCGATTACGGCCCGGTTGCTGGCCGATATGATCCAGGTGGCCGGCGCGCATCAGGTGATGACGATTGATCTGCACGCTGGCCAGATTCAAGGCTTCTTTTCCATCCCCATGGATGAGCTAACTGCGATGAACCTGCTCGTGCGCTATTTTTCCGATAAGGGGTGGAATGACCTGATCGTGGTCTCGCCTGATGTCGGTTTTGCCAAACGCGCGCGTAATTTTGCCGAGGCGTTGAACGCGCCGCTGGCAATTGCCGAAAAGCGCCGTTTGCAACATTTTGATCGCAGCGACGGTTCGCTGACCGTGCCTGAAATTTTGAATTTGATCGGTGATGTGCGTGGCAAGCGTTGTGTTATCGTTGATGATGAGATTGCGACCGGTAGTTCCATCCTCGAAGTTGTGCAGTTGCTCGAGCGCGAGGGTGCGCGTGAGATCTATGCCTGTTGCGTCCATCCGGTCTTTGCTGGCAATGCTATCGAACGATTGCGAGCCAGTTCAATCCGCGAGCTGGTGGTGACCGATACCCTCCCCGTTGCCCCCGAACAGCGCTGGCCCGGTTTGACCATCCTCTCTGTAAGCACGCTGATCGCCGAAGTGATTCAGCGCATTCATAGTGGTGTCAGTGTTGATACCATCTTCCAGCATCGCCGCCATCCGGCTCTTAGTTGAGCGTAGCGCCGACAAGATCAGGGGTGGCGCTCGCGTCGCCCCTGGATGCTGGCAGTGAATCACCTTGCTATGCAATAACACCTGTCTCGCAGTTTTCGTTCCCACATGCTCCCTGTTGACGAGAATCGGTTTTGTGGCTGCCAATCGCCACCGCTGCGCAGAGACGGCCCGACGGTTGAGGGGCGGGCAGCGGTGATCGGCTGCCTCACGAGGGATGTAGAGACGTTGCATTGCAACGTCTCTACATCGTATCTCTACATCACATCGTATCGCATTGCATCGTGAACAGCCGTTTGTAGAAACGCTACCTTCCCCGCGCAAAGGTAGCGTCTGTGACATCTGTCCGGCGAATCACCATTTCACCCCTTTCCCCTGCCCTGCTGGCGCGCGCCAGCGCTCTCGTTCTTGCGAGCGGTGCCCGGATGTGCTACGCCCTTCCACCCCTGCCCTGCTGGGGCTGGCCAGCCCTTTCCCCTTTTACCCTGCGCCGCTCTTTCCTCTTTAGACACGACCGCATTGC
>NZ_CAKZNK010000083.1 GCF_937129525.1 uncultured Chloroflexus sp.
GGGATGACGGAATGGCCGGATGGCGGGATGACGGAATGGTGGGATGGTGGATGGCGGGATGGCGGGATGGCGGGATGGCGTCCCGGCGTCCCGGCGTCCCGTAGGGGCGAATAATTATTCGCCCCTACGGGACGTTATCGATAATGCAACGTTCGCGGCAACGGGACGTTATCGGTAATGCAACGTTCGCGACAACGGGACGTTCGCGGCAACGGGACATTGCCGCATCGTTTCGTCACGATTGTCGTCACGGTCATTGACGCCAACGATACGGGTCATCGGGATCGATCCCGTAAACGATCACCGGTGGAATGGGGACGGCGGCGCATATTCCGTCCACGTTGAACCATTATCCGCCACGCTTCATCAGGATCAATCCCGGAACGAAGACGCTGATCGCTGATCCGGTTGGCCTGTCGGTCATTGAGCTCGGCAATTTCGCGCATCAATTCTTCGTCCTCAGGCGAAATATTAACCTGCTCGCGCCAGTAGCGCCAGGCTGCAAAGCCGATCATCCCCAACAGTAGGGTGACCAGTATAGCTATCAGCACACCGCCGAGTTGTTCCATAGGTTGCCTCCAGCCGTCATCACAGGTTACCGTTCGTTTGAATTTGGTAATGGTTGATTAATCACCTTCCGAATCGCTCCTAACAGTTGATACCGTGTAAACGGTTTACTCAATATCGGATAGGGTGACTCATCTCCATTTGCCAGAATCCGTTGCACATAGCCTGACATCAAAATGACGCGCACGTGTGGCAGTAATTGCTGTAACTGCCGGCCCAGTGAAATACCATCGGTGTGAGGCAAAACCACATCGCTGATGAGCAGACGCAGATCGTCGCCATAACTTAATGCCAGATCAATCGCCTCTTGCGCATGGGTTGCTTCCAAAACAGTATAACCCTGTTCACGCAACAACCGTGCCGCTGATTGCCTCACCTCAGGTTCATCTTCAACCAGCAAGATAGTCTCGTGACCGGTATAATCGACATTCTGAGCGACGGTTGGTTGCTCATCGTCGAGCGGGATCGCTTCGCGGGCAATCGCCGGCAGCGCGACAGTAAAGCAACTGCCAGCATTAGGCTGACTTTCCACTGCAAAAAAACCACCATGCTGGGTCACTATCCCATCGCAGATGGCCAGACCGAGGCCACTACCCTTACCGATCGGCTTGGTTGTAAAGTATGGTTCGAAGAGATGGGGGAGTATTGCAGCATCGATCCCGATACCGGTATCACACACCGACAGAAGCACATACTTACCCGCTTGCGCTTTGCTAAAGGATGGGATCTCGCTGGCAGAAAGGTATGTCATCGCTGTGCGAATGATCAAGTCACCTCCATCAGGCATCGCATCGCGCGCATTGACCACCAGGTTAATTAACACCTGTTCAAATTGATGCGGATCGATCATCACCTGGTCAATTGGCTCACTCAATTCTAACCGCAGACGAATATGTTCTCCGATCAATCGCCGCATCATATTCATCGTATCATTAATCTGGCGATTCACATCAATCGGTCGAGGCTGTCCGGGCTGGCGGCGAGCAAAGGTGAGCAACTGGCGCACCAGCTCACTGGCGCGGGCTGCGCTCTGACGGATCAGCTCAAGCTCAGCATGGATGGGATGATCTGGCTCGATCTCGAGCATGGCCAGCTCAACATTTCCGGTAATGACGGTCAAAATGTTGTTAAAATCATGCGCAATACCGCCAGCCAGTTGACCAATCGCCTCCATCTTCTGCGCCTGCAACAACTGCTGCTGCAATTTAGCCTGCTGCTGTTCAGCAAGTTTGCGTTCGGCAATCTCGCGCTGGGCAGCAGTGTACAGATTCGAATTGTCGAGCACGAGCGCAGCCAGTTGCGTTAGCAGCATCGCATGCTGAATTTCATCAGGCGTAAATGGCGCGCCATCCTGATCACGCGCCATTCCCAACACACCCAAACATTCATCGCCAACCACAATCGGCAAAACCATGGCCGGCCCAAAGTTGAGCTGCGCATAATCGGGGGGGTGATCCGGCCACTGCGTATAATTGAGCACGATTGCAGGCTGGCGGGTCTGAAAGGCGCGCCAGGAGAGCGGCGCGCTGGCCGGCGTTTCAGAACGCAACAGATGATCGGGTAGTGATGGCGTACATGCGCGCACAACCAGGGTATGCTCGCCTTCAGCCATCAAAAGTTCGGTATAGCTGACGTTGAGCAGACGATAGGCACTATCGGTAATCGCTTGCAACAAATCCTTCATCTCGCGGCGATTGAGCCAGTCGAACGTGAGCCGATGAAGCGCTGCCAGTTGATCGTGTTGACGACGCAGATTCTCTTCGGCGCGGCGGATGTCGGTGATGTCAACATCCATGCAGACAACGTCGGTCACCTGCCCGCGCATAAACAGCGGGAACATAGCCGAGTAGAGCCAGCGTTGCTCGCCAGTTTTGGTGTGGATCTGCCACGCGCGTGGTGGCAATGCCTGTCCGGTTGTCCAGATTTGCTCAAGCTCATGTTCAAACTCAACCACTTCATCGCCGCTCAGAATGAGATCCTGGATGCGGCGACCGCAAGCTTCAGCGGCGGTATAGCCGTAAAACTGCTCGCAGACCCGGTTCCATTCCAGCACAATACCGTTGCGGTCAAAGCGCTGGATCGCCACAAGCGGCGTTTGCTCAATAATATCGGTGAAGCGCCGAAGAGCTTCTTGCAGTTGTCGCTCAGCCTGTTTGCGTTCGGTAATTTCACGAAAGACCAGGATCCGACCACTTGATCGGCCACTACGATCGAAGATGAGATCGAGAGTAATATCGAAGAAACGCTCAGGATGCTCAGGGCAATTCAGCTCGATACGTTGCGACTGCGCGATTTGTAACGCGGACAGTAATGCAGGCCATTTGAGCGTGTCTGACAATAGTCGGTTGCGTTCGAGCAACCGACCGAAGAGACGTTGCGCAGCAGGATTGAAATCAACGATGCGATCCTGGCGGTCGGTCACAATCATTGCATCCGCCATTGCTTCAATGACGCGATCGCGGGCAACAGGCACCAGATTGAGAAACTGGTGGCGGTATAGCCCTGCAATGATGAATGGAGCTGAGAGCAAAAAAGAGATGGGAGTAAAATCGATACCCAGCGCAGTAACCTGACTCAAGAATGCGCCATTCGAGAGAAAAGGAAACAGGAAACCTGCACCGATCAACAAAGCCTGACGCCGAAAGAGCGGCGATGCCTGCCAGAAAGCGCCGACAATCAGAGCCAGTCCGACCGTGAGACAGATGTATGAATAGCCGATATGTACCCAAAACCAGCGACCGGGCACAATTTCGAGCTGGCTGTTCGGTGGCTGACTGAGACGCAGTTCCTGGAAGAAAAGATGATGCCAGTCATTCGTTAGCGCAAGTAGCAATGTTGTCGCCGGGAGCGCGAAGAGTAACCAGCGCGCGCGTGAGCGACTCCACGGTTGAAAATCAAGATAAGATACCGCGAAGAGGAGCCAGCCTGGCGGTAGTACCACAATCCCAACCTGTTGGGCAAGACGCCAAAAGACCTTGGCTTCGAGCGTTGTCACCAGTAGTTCGATTGCGTCAGCCCCGGCCCAAACCGTGATGGACACCAACATCAGGATAAATTCGGCCCCGCTTGGCACAGTTCGGCGCGGCCAGAGGTATATGGCTACGCCAGCAGCCACAAGGCAGACGACAATTAGCGAGCCGACCAGTATTTCAATCGTCAGCATGGTTTTTCCTCCGGCGCAGTGAACGACAGCGTGAGTGATGTTGCGCCGACTGCTATTGTATGTCGATATTGTAGCCGGAAATGGACAGTTTCGGATAGCATTAGTATAGCTTGACAGAAAAAGCAATCCGTTTAATATATAGATTACGTTCCCGATAAATAAAATCACAGTTGAAAGATTGCGCGGCAAAGGCTGCCGCAAATGTTCATGGCAGCGCGGTTGCGCTTATCGGTGGCGTACCGGGTACATTTGTTCAGCGACGTTACGCGAGTGTATCTCGCGACGCGGGGAGACAGGTATGGCGCCTATTTGGGGTTTGCGCGAATTTTTGCGCCGCAAGCGGCAGGCACTGGCCTCGTTTCGCGCTCGCCTGCGCGAACAACCACCGACGCCAGTTGCGTTGCGCGCTACGGTAACTGTGGCAGCCGGCACCGGTTTGCGTCCAGTGCGGGTGCGTGAGCATAGCGTATTGAGTGATTCAGGCCCTGCTCTCGGCGGCTATGATCTGGGACCGAATGCGCCAGAGCTGTTGCTCGCGGCAATGGCGAGCTGCATTGCCCATTCGGCGCTGGCGCTGGCCGCCGATCGCGAGCTGGAACTTGACGATTTGCGTGTTGAAGTGACCGGCCAGATCGACTATCGTGGCGCAATGGGAGTGAGCGCTGATGCGCCGGTTGCGCCAACCGGCCTTAGCTACACCCTGCACTACCGCGGTGAGGTGAGTGATAGCGAGATGGCTGCGCTGCAAGCCGATCTGGAACGTTTGTGCCCGGTATTGCTGGCGGTATTGCAGCCGCAACCGTTGCGCGGTCGCGTTGAGCGGTTGCCGGAACATACATAACAGGATCCGCCTGATTGCAATTGTGAAGGAGTGCTGTCTATGTGTCCACCACGCTTCATCGACTCGCTGCAGTCACCTGAGATCAGCCGGCGTAGCCTGCTCAAATTCGGTCTTGGCGCAGCAGTTGCTGCCGTCGCGGCGCCGTTCACAGCCGAGGCTGCAACTACCAGCCGGGTGAGCTTCAACAATGTCGCCGATCTCACGCACCTCCTTGGAACGCAATTTCCACTCTTCCCCGGCGCGGCGCCATTTCAGATCACGCCGGTCGTCTTCCACGACCGTGATGGCTACTATGGAAGCATTCTCAACTACTGGGAACATTCAGGCACTCATATGGATGCGCCAGTACACTTTGCTCCCAACGGTCTCTTCGTTGACCAGATACCGGCGCGGTCGCTGGTTGTGCCGGCAGTGGTAATCAATATCACCGAGCGGGCAGCGCGCGATCCCGATACGGTGGTGACGCCAGACGATATTCGAGCCTGGGAGCGACGCTATGGGCGGATTCCAAACAATGCGGCTGTCTTAATGGCGAGCGGTTGGGGAGCGCGGGCACACTCGGTTGAGCTGTTTCGCAATACCGATTCTAGTGGCGTGATGCATTTTCTAGGTTTTGGCAAAGATGCAATCGATTTCCTGTTGACTGAGCGCAGTATCAGTGGAATTGGCGTCGATACGCTGAGTCTCGATCACGGTCCTTCGACCTCGTTTGCTGTGCATTATACGTTGTTGCCAACCAATCGCTGGGGACTGGAAAATCTGGCCAATCTCGAATCGATCCCGCCGAGTGGGGCAACTCTGGTGGTCGGTGCGCCGAAGATTGCTGCCGGTTCAGGCGGGCCGAGCCGGGTGTTTGCTTTGTGGTGATAGCGTAATGCCAGGGCGTACATTCGCGCGCCCTGGCAATATTTGTTAATTTATCGCCAGAAACGCCAGTAACATCATGCCGGCGCTTCCAACTAATTGCCCAATACTCCAGAAACCCAAAACATCCCAACTGGAGGGATCGGCCCATGCCCCCTTCCGTAGCCGGTTGATCAGCCAGATACCGATGGGAGCGGTTGTGAGCGGCGCGACGGCGACCAGCCAAGGCACTCCACCGGCAGTGATAAGCGGCAGTGAGGTGAAAGCCGCCACAATCGCGCCAATCTGCCACTGCACGACCCGCTGCGGGCCAACGATGACGGCCAGTGTGCGCTTTCCGACTGCTCGATCACCGGTAACATCCGGCAAGCTAACCGCAACCAGCATGGCAAATTGCAGGCAGCAGAGGGGAATAACGGCCAGGACGATGATTGGCTGGATCGTGCCGGTCTGGAGCGTAAATCCGGCAATCGCTGTCATTCCCGGCACTAGTAGCGCGCCGATGACCTCACCCCAACCGCGTCGGTGCAGATAGAGCGGCGGCCCGCTGTAGACCCACGCCAGCGCAATGGCGATGCCAAACACGCCAATACTTAGCGTCGGATCAGGTGAGCGCACTGCGCTCAGCAGCGCCAAAAGGAGGGCCAGTCCACCCCAGCCTAACGCCGCCACCAGCGCTACCTGTGCCGGCAAGCGACCTGCGGGCAAGACACGACTCCCGCCTGACCAGCGAGTTGGCGTCGTGTTGGCACAGTCGGCATCACGATCAAAATAATCGTTACTGTAATGGTTCATAAGCTGCGCGCTCAAGGTAGTTAACAGACCGAGCAGCGCCAGCCCGCTGTCGCGTGGCGCGACTCCTGCTGCAGCAACGCCGACGCCATAAAAGATGGCGCCGCCGAGCAAGTGTAGCGGACGACCGAGCCGAATGAGATCGATTGAGGTCTGCAACCAGTTGGCGTGCATAGCCAGAAACCCGCTATTCCGCTTCGCTTTACCGCGCGCCGGTCAATTGGTCAGTTGATAGATACTGAGCAAAGCAAACTCAGTATAGAAAATACCCCACAGAAACATGTAAAAATTTGTAATCGACTGTTGTTGCCGTAGATCGACCCGTAGACTCACCAGCCAGAAGAGTGCGATCACTATCGTGTGGCTTAAGGCCAGGAAACCGGCGGCAAAAGCGGGCAGCGACCAGATCCCAACCCCGATTGGCAACAGATAACACATCGTCAACAATAGCCGGCCAAGTTGCAACACCCGTTGTGGCCCCAACCGGGTGGTCAACGTCTCGATCTGGTAGAGACGGTCGCCGCGGTCGTCAGGCAAATCTTTGTAGAGCGCAATCACCAGCGCGAAGCCGAAGAAGAAGACGCCGGCCAGAATAAGGGTAGTCAGTGGCAGTTCGACTTGCAGCCAATGCTGATAATGGAGCGCCAGACCGATATTGGCAATCACTCCGCGCGCGCTGGCGATACTCAACGCAGCGGCAAACGGTCGTCGCTTCAGCCGCAGCGGGGGTAGCGAGTAGAGTGAACCGATCAGCGCAATGATCGCCACCGTCCACCACAAGGGAGGACTCAGGAAGAGCGCGCCGATGAGCGCAATCGTTAGCGCTACAGCAACAATGCGCATACCAGCACGCGCGCTCAGCCTGCCGGCGGCTATCGGCAACCATGGCTTGTTAATGCGGTCAATTGCCACATCGGTCAACTGGTTGATCCCAACCACGTAAAGATTCAGGGCCAGACAGACGATCAGAGTCGCAAATGCTAATCCGATCAGATCAGGCGAGAGTAGACGCCACCCGGCGACGATAATCAACATGGTCACAACTTGCACGCTGGTGGCAATGATAGTATGTGGGCGAGCAAAATCGTAGAGCAGGCGCAGTTGCTGCGTCATGAGAAATGACCTGTACATTCAGTTGATATAATCGATTGCAGATAAAGGTGAAGATTTAATTATTGATATTTGTATCATACGTTGGAGGCTGAGGCGTTGTCAATAGAAGATCGGGGAACAGAGACGCAGCGACACCATCGACCCGTTCACGCTGCGTCTCCGCAAGAAGTTAACGCGCGTTCTGCAAAGCCGCCAGTGCCTCGTCGATGTCGGCGGCAGTATGTTCAGCGCTAATCTGAAAACGAATGCTATCATCACCGCGGGGCACGACCGGGTACATAATGGCGGTGGCGAGCACGCCGCGAGCGAAGAGCTGATCGACCAGCGCCGCTGTTGCTGCTGGATCACGCACAAAGAGCGGCGCTACCGGATGGTCACCGGGTAGCGTCTCGAAACCGTTGTCGCGCAATCCCTGCCGGAAACGCGCTGTCATTGCGCGGAGATGGGCCAGACGCTCTTGCCCCTCAGCGCTATCGAGAATAGCAAGCGCGGTAATTGCCGCGCTCGCTTCAGCCGCCGTAATCGGATTGGAATAGATGTACGTTGGGCTGGTTTCACGCAGACTATCGATCAACACCTGTGGGCCGGTGACATAACCACCGTTAGCGCCAAACGCTTTGCCAAGCGTGCCGATCAGCAGATCGGCTTGCGCGCCGCAGTATTCCTCACAACCGCGACCGGTTGCGCCGAACGCTCCCACTCCGTGCGAGTCATCAACGATCAGAAGCACATTTTCGGCAAAAGCGACATCGTGGCGGGCCACAATGTCGGCGATGCGGTCGAGCGGCGCATGCACACCGCGCATCGAGAAGATGCCATCGGTGATCACGATGGCGCGCCGGCACGAACGGGATGCCTGCGCCAATGCCGCATCAAGCTGATCGAGATCGAGATGGCGGTAGACCAGTTTCTCGCGCGGACGAGCCAGCCGGATGGCGTTAATGATGCAGTTGTGGTTTAGTTCATCGCTGATGATAGCTGTATCGGGCGTGGTCAGTGATGTGATGACGCTCAAAACTGTCGCATAGGCGCTGGAGAAGAGCATAGCAGACTCGCGATGGTGAAAAGCCGCCAAACGTTGTTCTAGCTCGACGTGCGGCGCAAGTGTGCCACTGATAAAGCGGACAGCGCCAGGCCCGACACCGAAGCGGTGGGTGGCCGATTCGGCGGCTTCAATCAGGCGCGGATCGCTGGCTAACCCCAGGTAGCTGTTTGAATTCATGCGAATAAACACCTGATCGTAGCCGGCGACACGGTAGCGCGGCCCGCGGATGCCATCACCTGGAATTCGCTCAGTGATGACGCGCTCAAACCCTTTGCGCCGCCGTTCGGCGCTCAACTGGTCAAGCTGGCGTTGCAGCAGATCGGTAAGGCGGTCGTATGGCATGGCAGTCTCCATCTCGCTCTGGCCTGACAACAAGCTGGTAACAATCTACACCCCAACGGGCTACGTATGCTGGCAACGGATCGCGTTCAACATCTCATCGACCGTCGCTTCCAGATCATATTGCGGTCGCCAACCCCAATCTTCGCGGGCGGCGCTATCATCGAGCGCGCGCGGCCACGAGTCGGCGATGGCCTGCCGGTCGGGCTGAATATCGTAGGTAATTTGTGCATGAGGGATCCGCCGGGCAATTGCGGCGGCGAGTTCGGCAGGCGTGGCGCTAAAACCCTGGATATTGTAAGCGCTTGCATAGCGCAGGCGCGATCGGTCGGCGGCCATTAATTCCAGGATAGCGCGAATACCATCGGCCATATACATCAAGGGTAGGCGAGTGTCTGGTCGCAGATAACAGGTATAAGCGCCGGTTTCGAGCGCTGCATGAAAGATCTCAACCGCGTAATCGGTAGTGCCTCCACCGGGCGGGGCTGTGGCTGAAATGAGACCGGGGAAGCGCAGGCCGCGCGCATCGACGTTGTAGCGGGTTGCGTAGTACGCGCAGAGTAGCTCACCGATCACCTTACTGATGCCGTATATGGTGGTTGGACGCTGGATCGTGATTTGTGGCGTGGGATCGCGTGGTGTCTCTGGACCGAAAGCGGCAATGCTGCTGGGAACGAAAATCTGACACTGATGGATTCGAGCCACTTCCAGCACGGTATACAGACCGTCAACGTTTAGACGCCATGCCTGTTGGGGATCCTTTTCGGCAGTAGCTGACAGCATAGCGGCGAGATGGTAGATTACCTTCACTCGCGAGCGGCGTACCAATTCGGCCAGGGAAGCGCCGTCGGTGCAATCCTGCATCACATACGGCCCTTCATCGTCGCGCGCCGGTTTCACATCGCTCGCTATGACCCGGCTGGCGCCGTACAAGCGGCGCAGCGCTGGCACCAGATCGGAGCCGATTTGCCCCAACGCACCGATCACCAGGATCTGTTGCTCCATTGCATCTCCTTTTTGTGAGTGGTGATGTGCGGTACCGGTATGTGTTGTTATACACGATAACGACTGATTCCGCCAGGGGTAACGTCGTCTCGCTGTCGTTGATCTACGGCAACGATGATACGATTTATCGCGTGATTTTTCACGATATTGGATAGTACTTTGGTCATATGGCTCGCCACAGAACGATAAATAATAGGAGCATACTTTTATGTGATTGTAATAAGCCAACGTAGCGCCTATCATCAAATCTGAAGAAACGGTTAACGAACCGTTTCAAGACCGCAAGGAGGCGTGATATGGCTACCATCCTGCATCCCAAAACCCTGATCGCCGCTGTTCTGGCTCTGGCCCTGGCTGCTGCTGCTTACGGCTTCGCTGCTACCAACTCGTTTGGTAGCGCGGTTGTGGTGGCTGGCGATGGCTCGCTGACAATCAGCGGCTACACGGTCGGCAGCCTGACCTATGTCTACGATGCCGCCGATCCGACAATGATCGACAAAGTCACTTTCACCCTGACCGGCGCGGCTGCGCCAACGACCGTTCTTGTTCAGCTTGATGGCTCAAACTGGGTGACCGCAACCGAGTCGGGTGGCACCTGGACGGCAGACCCAACGCCGAATGTCGCGATTGCGTCTCACACCACGCTGCGCATCGTGGCGCACAACTAGTCTGATTTGCAGCGCGGGAGGAATGGGCAGGGAGACGAGCAAGAATCGTCTTCTTGCCCGTTCTGGATAGTGAGCGAGGTGGAAGGGAAGTTGATGTGAAATGAGAAATTGCCCACTGTCTGCGTGAGAATACAAATACTTTCATGAGGCAGAAGAATGCAACGATCTCTCCCTGGCATATGGTTACGCAGACTGGCAATCCTGGTGGGATTGGCGCTCATCTGGTGGTGGTTTGCCCCCATCTCGCTCGGTGGCCCAACTCGTTTTGTGGTGATTAACGGCAATAGTATGGCGCCGCTCTACCTTCGCGGCGATCTGGTCATTACTCGCGCGGCAACCGATTACGCAGTTGGCGATATTGTCACCTATCGTCATCCCGAGATTGGGCTGGTCATTCATCGCATTATTGGTCAGAACGGTGAACGGTGGCTGTTAAAGGGTGATCACAATGATTTTATTGATCCCTATCAGCCGCTGCCGGAAGAGATCGAAGGGCGAGCCTGGTTGCACATTCCACGTTTAGGAAGTGTTTTCGTGCTGGCGCGGCAATACTGGTTTTTGATCCTTGCTGTGCTGGTGGGAGGCACGCTGATGACCCGGCAATATCAACATGCAGGCCGACAGCGTCGGCAGCGCTGGCCAGATGCGCAGCCGGTTGAGTTTAAACTGGCCCTGGTGACACTCAGCGCTATGGGGGCGCTCATTGTGGCGGCACTGACCGGCTATGCCTTTCTCCAACCGACCAGTCGGGTGATTACCGAGTCGGTCGGTTATCGCCAGCAAGGGACGTTTACCTATGTTGCCGATGCGCCAGACGGTATTTACGATACGACGCAAGCGCAGACTGGGGATCCTGTCTACTTTCAACTCTCATCGACGCTGATCGTTGATTTTCGTTACGAATTGCGTGATGTGACGGCGGCTGATGGCACTATCGGCATGGATGCCGAAGTGAGCGCGGCCAACGGTTGGCGGCGGCGGTTGACATTGATGCCGGCGATGACCTTCAACGGACCGGTCGCAATGGCGCGTGGCGTCATCAATCTGGCCGAGCTGCGCGCGCTGATTGTTCAGCTTGAACAACAGACCGGATTGAGTCATCAATATTATCTGCTCGCTATCATCCCCACCGTGATGATGAACGGTGAGATTGAAGGGCTGGCCTTGAACGACACCTTTGCGCCACAGTTGCTGTTTCGGTTTGATAAAGCGCAGTTGACGCTGGTCAATCCGAACGATAGCCAGCAGGGGCTTGCGCCCTGGACTGATGGAAATCTGACCCGGATGCGCGTCGAGCCGGCGCAGATCACGCTCTTTTTTTACAGTCTCGGCGTGCAGGAATTGCGGTTGTGGGGATCGATTATTGCCGGTGGGTTGACGATCATTACCCTTGCCGTTGGCTGGCCTTTGTGGCGTCGCTGGCAACACGATGAAGCGTTTCGGATTCAGGTCTGGTACGGCAATCTGATCATCAGCGGAGCCGCGCCGACCGTTGATCTGCCGCGCGTGGAAGTGGCAACCATTGCCGATCTGGCCCGGCTGACGCAACGCTCCGGCGGATTGATGATGCGTGACCTGAGTCGAACGCCGGTTGAATACCTGTTGATCGATCACGATACCGTGTACGTGTATCGTTCGCCAGCGTCAGCGACCGATCACGCAAATACCCAGACGCTCCCGGCGCCGGTACCGCGTGTGACGCTGTCGGAAGACTGGCGCGACCGGTTTCTTGCTGCGCTGCGGCAGCGTGGTTTGATCGGTGAAGCCTGTCAGGCTGCCGGGATCGATCCGTTTACCGCCTATCGCGAACGGAGCGTGAACCCGGCATTTGCCCGCGCCTGGCAGGAAGCGCGTCAGCTCAGGTGGGACAGGGAACGAGGTGAGGCATGACCCGCATCATCGTTCTGGGACTGATTGGTGTGCTAATTGGCGCCACGGCGCTGGCTGCGGCGGCCACGATTGTCATCCCCGCAGCCGCGATGGATGACATCAATGTCGCTGTGAGTCCACAGGATATAGCGCCGCCAGCCTGCGCCGGGATGGGGCTCAGCGCCATCATCACCGGCGCCGGGACGATCCAGGGGACAGCCGGCAATGATCTCATCGTGGGCAGCGCTGGCAATGACACCATCGATGGGCTGGGTGGCAATGACTGTCTCATTGGTGGTCAGGGCAGCGATGCCCTCATTGGCGGCGCTGGGTTCGATGTATGCATTGGCACTGGCGCTGATCCAACCTGTGAGCGATAGGCAGCTATGCGGTCTCTTCGGCTGCCCAGGTTGTGGCGACCAGGCGGAAGATGTCCGATTCGGTGATGATCCCAACCAGCCGTCCGTCGTCCACGACCGGCAGGCCACTGACGCGCGCTCGCACCATGATGGCGGCAGCTTTGCCGATGGAGTCGCTGGATGCGACGGTCAGTGGGTTCGGTGTCATCAATTCAGCGACGGTCTGGCCAGCCAGGTTGAACCGTGCCAGGCGGCGCTCTTCGTCGTCACGCGGATGGCTCATCGCTTGCTCGATGTCGCTCCGGGTGATGATCCCGACCAGATTCCCCTGTTTATCTACGACCGGCATTCGCCGCACCCCGCGCGCTCGCATGCGCTCGTAAGCAGCCAGCGCTGAGAAATCGGGTGACACGCAAATCGGATTTTCGGTCATCCATTCCGCTACGCGCTCAGTCTTTGCCATAGATAGCTCCTCTGCCATCATTCGTTGCTCTCTTCTCATTGTACGCCGCCGGTTACAGCTTCCGGTTCGGCTGCGCGTTTACGATGCTCCCATGAGCGCCAGGACTACGCCGCCAGCCACGACGCTTGCCACCTGGCCGGCAGCGTTGGCGCCCATTGCATGCATGAGCAGAAAGTTCTCGAAGTCTTCGTCATGGGCAATCTTTTGCACGACTCGCGCTGCCATCGGGAAGGCGCTGATGCCGGCAGCGCCGATGATGGGGTTGAATTGACCGCGGCTGAGCAAGTTCAGGAATTTGCCGAAGATGAGACCGGCTGCTGTGTCGAGTACGAAGGCCAGGATGCCAAGCGCAAGGATGGCCAGCGTGGCCGGTTGCAAAAAGCGGACTCCTTCCATTGTCGAGCCGATTGCCAGCCCGAGAAAGAGGGTGACGATATTGGCCAGCTCGCGCGATGAGGTGTTGGTGAGCCGCTCAACGACTCCTGACTCGCGCATGAGATTGCCTAGCATCAGCATACCGATCAGCGGGATGGCAAATGGCACCAGCGTGCCAACCACGATGGTGGTGACAATCGGGAAGAGGATGCGGGTGCGGCGACTGATCGGACGACTGGTGTATGCCATGCGAATCTTTCGCTCGGCTGGCGTGGTGAGAGCGCGAATGACCGGCGGCATGATGACCGGTACCAGCGACATATAACTGTACGCTGCGACCGTGATCGGCCCAAGCAGTTGCGGCGCGAGCAGGCTGGAAACATAGATTGAGGTAGGGCCGTCGATGGCGCCGATAATGCCGATTGAAGCCGCCTCTTCGCGGCTAAAACCAAGCGCCAGCGCCGCCAGCAGGGTGCCGAAGATGCCGAATTGACCGGCAGCGCCGAGTAAGACCATGCGCGGGTTGGAAAGCAGCGGGCTGAAGTCGGTGAGCGCGCCGATGCCGATAAAGATCAAGAGTGGAAAGAGTTCGTTGCCGACCCCGGCGTTATAGAGGATGGTGAGCATCCCGTCTTCACCAAGCAGTGGCGAAAGTGGCAGGTTGGCCAGCAACGCGCCGGCGCCAATGGGCAAAAGAAGCAATGGTTCGTAGTCGCGCACAATCGCGAGATAGAACAAGAGCGCTGATACTCCGATCATCACCAGCGATTGCCAGGTGATGGAGGTGATTCCCTGTGCGAGTCGGATCGCGATGTCATCCATATGTTTATCGCTTTGTCATGCAACATTCGGTGTGTGCCTCTACGCCGGCAAGGTCATACTTGCCTCTAACCGGTTCAGCTCAGGCATCCGCCAGTTGGGCCAGTGGTTCGCCATACCCGACGCTCTGGCCGGTTTTGACCAGAATTGCCGCAACTACGCCATCGCGCGGGGCGCCGATGCTATTGTTCATCTTCATCGCTTCGAGCACGATGATCGGCTGGCCACGCTTGACTCTGGCGCCAGGTGAGACGACAATTTGCAAGATGGTGCCCGGCATCGGCGCCCGAATCAGGTTGTCACCAACCGTTGTTGGCGGGGGTAGGGGTTTGGCTGTCGGTGGCGCAGCGGGCGCGGTGGTCGGTGGCGGCGTGATCGCGACCGGCGCCGGCGCGGCGCGCGGCACAATCTCACTCACCTCGCCGCTCTCGCTCAATTGCACTTCAAATTCACGGCCATTGAGCTGCACGGCGAAGCGGTCGTTACTCAGTTCGGCAATATCGACGGTGTAGGTCTGACCATTGATAGTCAGGTGATAGCGGCGCATTGCAGATTTATCTCCTTCGTTGCCAGCTCTGGTTTTGGCGGGCGCGACCGGCGGCTACCCAGCGGCTGGCGAACAGTAGACTGCCTGGCCAGTAGCTGCGCACTGCCGGCGCAGCTTCTCGACGCAGCATCGTTGCATGGAAGCTGACTGCAACCGCAATCGCTGCCAGCTCCTCGGCGGTAAGTTGTTCGGTAGCGGTTGACGCACTCTCATCTGCGGGCACACTCTCATTGACCGATGACGCCTCAGGGCGATCAAAGCGGGTCAGCAGGGTTAGCATCCCCCACAAGAGAGCCAGCACGCCAAACACCAGCCCCATGCCGAGCGCAGTCATCATTAAGCCGAAACCTGGATTCTCCATTGCGCCTCCAGCTTTGCCTCATGACGGATACAGGCCGTGTTTGCGCGGCGGATTCTGCTGCACTTTGGTGCGCAGGATTTCGAGCGCGCGAATCAGACGTGGCCGGGTCTCAGCCGGTTCGATCACCTCGTCGATCTGGCCCAGATCGGCGGCATGGTATGGATTGAAGAACTTTCGTCGATACTCGGCGACAAACTGCTCCATCAGCTTGCCCGGATCGGCGGCGGCGCGCAATTCGTCGCGCTGCAGGATGCGGACTGCGCCCTCGGCGCCCATCACGGCAATCTGGGCTGACGGCCAGGCGAAGTTGAGGTCGCAGCGCAGTTGCTTGCTTGACATCGCCACGTAGGCGCCACCGATAGCTTTCCGCAATACGACCGAGATTTTAGGTACTGTGGCTTCGCTGTAGGCGTAAATGATTTTAGCGCCGTGCCGAATCACGCCACCGTACTCTTGTTCGATGCCGGGAAGAAATCCTGGTGTATCGACAAAGGTGATGACCGGGATATTGAACGCATCGCAGATCCGCACAAAGCGAGCAATTTTGTCGCTGGCGTCGATGTCGAGTGCGCCGGCCATCATTGCGGGCTGGTTTGCGACAACGCCAACGGCGTAGCCGTCAAGCCGGGCAAAACCGACCACCGCATTCTGCGCAAAGAGCGGCTGGATTTCGAGAAAGCTATCGTAATCGAAGACCAGATCAATCAGGGTATGAATGTCGTACCCCTGCCGTTCGTCAGCCGGCACCAGCGCATTCAATGCCGGTTCCTGGCGGTCGGCGCGGTCGTAAGGCATGATCTGGGGCGGATCTTCGTTGTTGTTCTGCGGCAGATAACTGAGCAGGCGCTTGATCAGTTCGATCACCGCCTGGTCGTCAGGGGCCGAGAGATGCGCCACGCCGCTGCGAGCGCAATGCACTGCCGCGCCGCCCAGTTCCTGGGTCGAGATGTCGCGTCCCGAGACGGCTTTGATGACATCGGGGCCGGTCAGGAACATGTAGCCGGTTGATTCCGACATGATGACAAAATCGGTCAATGCCGGCGAGTAGACGGCGCCGCCAGCGCAGGGGCCAAGGATGGCGGAAATCTGCGGCACCACGCCTGAGGCCAGCACGTTGCGGACAAAGACCTCTCCGTAGGCGGCCAGGGAACGCACGCCCTCCTGAATGCGCGCTCCCCCCGAGTCGTTCAACCCGATGATCGGGATCCCGCTCTCGATGGCGAGGTCTTGCATGCGGCAGATCTTGTTGGCCTGCACCGCCGAAAATGATCCGCCCATGACGGTGAAATCTTGGGCGAAGACTGCCACTCGCCGCCCATTGATCTTACCGAAGCCGGTGACGGTGCCATCGCCGGGAATGCGTTGCCCCTCATCCTCGGTGATACTGGTCGCCAGCGCGCCGATCTCTTGAAACGAACCGGGATCGAGCAGCAATCCTAACCGTTCGCGTGCCGTCAGTTTGCCGCGCGCGTGCTGTTGCGCAATTCGTTCCTGACCGCCGCCCTGCAATGCTCGTTCCCGGAGCCGGCGCAGGGTTTCGAGTTGTGATTCGGGGGTTTCCACTGCCTCACCTCGTTACTGTTGGTTTTGAAGGCAATGGCAGTATAGTATGCCCGGCAACGGTTGTGCAGAAAAGAATTCACTACTGTGCGCAAATGTTTGGTGAAGGCCGGGTGAGGGGATGAGGCTGCGAGCGCTAGCGGTCTCGAGTGCGTGACCGGCACTCGCAGCTCTGGCGATGAGCATGTCAGAGGAAACCGGCGTTAGTTATGCTCCACCTGCTGCCAGTACCAGCGCCATTGCCAGTAGCGCCAGCGTGTTTTGCAGCATGTGGAAGATCACACCCGGCCAGATCGAGCCGCTCTGCTCGCGTAGATAGCCGAGGCACAATCCGGCAACGAACAGTCCGGGCACCAGCATGGGAATGAAGTGAACGATGGCAAAGATCGCTGCGCCTACCACGATAGTGAGTGTCGCGCTGAGATGGCGGCGGAGCAGGTGATGAAGCGCGCCACGAAAGAAGAGTTCTTCGACTACAGGCACGATCCCACCGATCAGCAACCATAACACGACCAGCTCGCCACCGCCGAATGGTTGCCCACCGGAGATCGCCTCGATTTGGGGGTTTTCCATTTCACCCAACAGGGTCATAACGGCGATGTTGGTCAGCCACATCATGCCCATGCCGAAGATGAACACAGGTGGTACCAGGGCCAGGTGTAGAAAGGACGGCCATTGCAGACCAAGGTCGCGCCAGCCGGCGCGTGGGCCGATAATGGCAAGAATAGCGCCGCCAATAATCAGATAGAGTAATGTGCCGGCAATGTAGACCGGCGGACTGATAAAGCCGCGCGATGTGTCCCAGTCGGTTAAAGTAGCCAGGAGGCGCACCGCGCCGACAATGAGCGCGCCACTAAAACCGATGACCAGCAGGGTGATGACAAAATCGCGCCAACCCCACGTCGGCGCGATAGGCGCCGGCGTCTGCGGCGGATCGAGCGAATGATCAAGCATACGAAAGTGCTCCCTGTAGTAAAGCGACGACGTTGATTCCTAATGCATCGATGGCGTAGCCACCCTCTTGCACGAAGAGCGTGGGCAGCCCGAGCTGCGCAATCGCGGCGCCGATTGCGCGGTAGGCTGCGGTTGTCAGGGCAAAATCACCGAGAGGATCGTCGTAGAAGGTGTCAAAGCCTGCCGCGACGATCAGGTAACGCGGTCCGTAATCAGCAATGGCTTGCAGCGCTTGCGCAAGCGCCGAAAGATAGTCGCGATCCGCGACTCCCGCCGGAAGTGGCAGGTTGAGATTGAAACCTTCACCCGCGCCGGCGCCCCGCTCATCAGCATAACCGAGAAAGTAGGGGTACTCGCGGGATGGATCGGCGTGAAGCGATACGGTCAGCACATCATTGCGCTCGTAAAAGATGCTCTGCGTGCCATTGCCGTGATGATAATCTATATCAAGCACAGCTACCGCCGGCGCGCGTAATGTCCAAGTCGCATCACTACCGGTCACACTGCGCGCCAGTCGATCGGCTGCAAGCGCCGCATTGTTGATGTAACAATAGCCGCCGGCCATGCTGGCGGCAGCGTGGTGACCGGGTGGACGACAGAGAGCATAGGCGTAGCGTTCTCCCTGCAAGAGCGCCTCTGCGCTGGCCAGCGCCGTTCCGGCAGATGAGAGCGCGGCGGTGAGCGTTCCGGTCATAATCGGCGCGCTAAGGTCGAACGTATAGCGACCGGCAGCCGCCTGTGGGCAATCGCTGCGCAGTCGCAGGCCGGGCAACGGCCACGCTGACGGCAGTACTGGCTCGCTCAGGCCGGCGGCCTGCCAGCGCGCGACAGCCTGGGCAAGGTAGTCGAGATAGTCGGGAGTATGCACCGCCGTCAGATCGGATAGCGTTGCCGGTGAGGCGGCAATTGGCGAGGCAAAGCCGGCGGCAGCCAGGGCTGCAAGAATGATTGCTACCCGTCTTGGTGTCTCGAAGTAGGGCACACTGCGCCCATCCAGCACTTCAAACGGTGGATCGTGATGATGATGATCGACGCTGTAAAAAATCTTCATAATAATATTGTACTGTAGTCTGAACGTGAAGCAAAGATCTGCGTTCCAAAGAACTTGCTCGCATGCAGCGGTGGCGCGCGCTTGAGAAGAGCGTGCCATTTTCTGGTATACTGGCGCCGCGGCACTGCGCAATGGCCGGAGGAACGCATGAAGATCTACAAAGCCCGCGCGCCGATGCGAATCGGCTTTTTTGGCGGCGGCACCGATGTAAGCCCCTATGCCGAAGAATACGGCGGTAAAGTGCTCAATTGCACGATCAATCTCTATGTGCGTTGCATGCTCACGACCAGCAATACGCCGGGCATTCTGATTCGCTCGCTCGATCTGCAAGAGGTGAGCCGGCAGGTGAGCGACCGCGAATGGGATGGCAAGCTGGCGCTACCCCAGGCAGTGCTCGATGCGCTGCCGCAGTTACGGCCAGCTACCGCCGGTTACAAGATTACGATGTTCAGCGATGCCCCACCCGGCTCTGGCCTCGGATCATCGTCGGCGCTGGTAGTTAGCATGCTTAAGCTGCTCTATGCAGTGGCAGGACAGAACGCCGATCCACACCAGCTTGCCGAGCTGGCGTATCGAATCGAGCGCGTGGATCTCGGCATCCCCGGCGGTCGGCAAGATCAGTATTCAGCCGTCTTCGGCGGCATGTGCGTCTACCACTTCGGGAGCGATCGGGTTATTGTCGAGCCGGTGTTGAGCGATCCAACAGCGTTGCTCGAATTAGAGAGCTGCCTGATCCTGGGTTATATCGGCGATCGCCAGCTACTCACCCGCCACCTGATGACCGATCAGGTGCAGCGCCTGGTCAAAGGTGACACATTGCGGCTGCACCATGAAACCAAAGCCTTTGTCGATACGGCGGCGCGCTTGCTCCGCGAACAGCGAATTGCCGATTTTGGCCGGCTGTTGCACGATGCCTGGGAGGTGAAGAAGGCTTTCTCGCCCCATATTGCACCCCCTATCGTCGAAGAGGTCTATGCGCTGGCGCGCAAACATGGCGCCTGGGGCGGAAAGATCTCCGGCGCCGGCGGCGGCGGTTTTATGGTGTTTGCCTGCCCCTTCGACCGTCGTCTGGCCATCGAGCGCGCGCTCACCGAAGCCGGCGTGGTGGTGCGTCCCTTCTCGTTTGTGACCCACGGCGTACAGTCATGGGTAGTCGAGGAACCGGATGCCTGATCTCGCGTGTTGAGGCCCGGTAGTGTCATAGCCGCGCCCGCAATGCGCGCAACGGCGGCTTGATAGCACTTTCCTGCCCTTTCGACCGTCGTCTGGCTATCGAGCGCGCGCTCACCGGAGCCGGCGTGGTGGTGCACTCCTTCTCGTTATGGGTAGTGGAAGAACCGGATGCCTGATCTCGCGTGTTGAGGCCCGGTAGTGTCATAGCCGCGCCCGCAATGCGCGCAACGGCGGCTTGATAGCATTTGCCTGCCCTTTCGACCGTCGTCTGGCCATCGAGTGCGCGCTCACCGAAGCCGGCGCGGTGGTGCACTCCTTCTCGTTATGGGTAGTGGAAGAACCGGATGCCTGATCTCGCGTGTTGAGACCCGGCAGTGTCATAGCCGCGCCCGCAATTCTTGCAACCGTTTGCGCCATAGCGCCATCCAGCTTGCGCCGCGCAGTCGCCACGTGCCGATAATGCCGTAGGGTAAAAAGAGCACAATCAGAATGTAGATGATACCAAACAGGAGCGGCCAGCTCGGCCCGAAAAAGACGTTCAACCAGTAGCCGAGTAACTGGATCACGCCGGCCCCCAGCATTGGCCCGATGAGCGAACCAACACCGCCGATAATCGTCATCAACAGAGCGTTAATCGTGGTACCAACGCCGAGTACTGCCGGATTGGCATTGAGATTCCAGAGCGCGTTGAATGCGCCGGCCAGCGCCGCCATGATACCACTCACCGTGATTGCGATCAGCTTGAAGGTGAGCGCGTGATAGCCTAATACCTTCGCCCGCGTCTCGTTGTCGCGAATCGCCATCATCACTTTACCCGTCGGTGAGTTGACAACTTGTCGCGCTAACAGGTACATCACGATTGTGAAACCTAATGTGACATAATAAAACCGCAGTCGTTCATTTGTCGGGCTGATCCATGCCGGTACCGGAATGCTCTGCAACCCGTCTTCAGCGCCCGTCCACTGACGAAAGTCGGTCGCTTCGGCCAGCAGGAAGGCCATCTGGGCGAAGGCAAGCGTGACCATTGCGAAGTAGACGCCGCTAACCCGCAGTGAGAGCAGGCCGATAATCAGGCTCTGGACGAGGGCGATGACAATCACGGCCAGCAGCGCCGCGCCGAGATCCCAACCGGCGTGCTTGAGCAGAATCCCGACGGTATACGCGCCGGTGCCGAAAAAGAGGGCATGGCCGAACGATAGAATACCGGTATAACCCATCAGGATGTCGTAGCTCATAGCGAAGACGGCCAGAATGAAGACCTGGATCAGCATCCCCTGCCAGAACTTGGGCACACCGGCATCGACCGGCTGTCCGGTCAGTAGCGCAATCACAAACGGAAAGATAACCAGGCCGCCGATCAAGCCGAGGCCGGCCCACTGCGATGATTTCAGACGCTCCCGCATCACTTACTCCTTTTTGCCAAACAGGCCGGCTGGGCGCAATAGCAACACCAGTGCCATAATCAAGACGGTTGAGGCGCGCGCGATTGAAGGTGAAAAGGTCATTGCTTCGCTCATCCAGGGTAGTTGAATGCCGGTCAGCACAATCTGGTCGCCGAACGCGCGCGCCAGTCCTACCAGCAATGATCCGATTGCTGCGCCGGTGAAGCTGCCCATACCACCGATGACGACGGCGATGAAGGCCTGTAACTGAAACTCCTGGCCGAGGCCAGGACTGATGCCGAGGAAGGGCGCGGCAGCCACGCCACCCAGCGCGGCCAGACCGGCGCCGAGCGCAAAGACGAGGGTAAAGACGCGACGAACGTTAATGCCCAATGCCTGCACCATTTCGCCATCTTGCACGCCGGCACGGATGATCATCCCCAGCCGGGTGTAGCGCAAGAGAACGGCAATCCCGACAAACATCAAGATGCCGAGCGCAATGATGAAGATGCGATAACTGGGGAATGGGCGGCCCAATACGTCAATGCTGGCGCAGTTGTCTTGCAACCATGCAATCAGGTTAGGTGACGGACAGTTCGGTCCGCGCTGGCTGAACCATGCCGGTAATTCCATGAAGTAGCCACCTGGCCCCCAGACCCCTTTGACCAGTTCGGTGCCGACGAAGACCAGGCCGAGCGTGACCAGTACCTGATAGATCGGGCGGCTGTAGAGGGGACGAATCAGGCTCCATTCCATCAAGCCGCCCAACGCGGCGCCGCCGCCGGCTCCGATGAGCAGCGCCAGCAAAAAGCGCGTGTTCGAGTCAAGACTGAGCAGCCACTCTTCCAGGGTGAGGCGGAGAGGAGCGATGAGCAAAGCAAGCGCGAGTAGTATGATCGGTACGATCAGATCGCGCCGTTCTGGTCGGCGGGTGTGCTCTCTACCGGCCAGAAAAGCGGCTCCGGCAATGACGCCGGCAACTGCCAGCCCCAGCGCGCGGGCAATAAAGATCGGCGTTGGCGCTTGCGCCTGCTCAGTTGGCACTCGTCCACCCGAACTGAGGGCAGTGGTCGCCAGTGGAGCCAGCTCGAAATTCCAGATGGCGAAGAGACCAACCAGCACTGCGGCAACCCAGAGTGGTCGCCGATGACCAGATGGCAGACTGTTTGCCGGCAACCATCGCGCCAGGATCCAGCCCGCGACCAGCGCCAGCCCAAACGGCAGCGTATTGAGCAGCAGCCGTGGGTTGGCATAGAGGGTAAAACCGATGTAGGCGCCGATCATGAAAAGGGTGCCGTGGGCAAAGTTGAGCACGTCCATCAGGCCGAAGATGAGTGAAAGGCCAGATGTAACCAGAAAGTAGAGCGCGCCTAGTGTGAGGCCAGAGAGCAAGATGCTGGCCAGCACACGCGGTTCGTACTGGGTTGATGCCCACATGCCAAAGAGAATGATCGCGATAATGCCGGCAATCAAGCCACGCCGGCGCTGGATCAGTTCGATCATGGAAGTCCCTCGTGAGTGATAAATGATCTGGTTGTCAGAACGGCGCTGAACGCTCACAATGCCATTGGTTCACGCCGTTCACTGCCCTGCGCAATGTATAGATGTCATCTTCGTTCCACACCCTGGTCTTTTTCACCCCGCGCCGAGATATTTGTCGATGGTGGCGTGATCGCGCGTCAGGTCTGCCATCCGTCCATGTTGCACACTGCGCCCATCGTCGAGGATGTAGTACTCGTCGGCCAACTGCGCAGCCAGGGCAAAATTTTGCTCGACCAGCAAGATGGTCGTTTCAGTCGCCATCTGGCGTAGCGCGGCCACAATTTGCTCCACGATGATCGGCGCCAGTCCTTCACTTGGTTCGTCGATCAGCAACAAGCGATTGTCAGGCACCAGCGCCCGGGCAATCGCCAGCATTTGTTGCTGACCTCCTGATAGCTTGCCGCCGGGATGACGGTAAAACCGCTTCAGATCGGGGAAGAGCGACATGATGAAGTCACTGCGTCTGGCCAGATCTCCCCGTTTGCGCTCTGCCAGCCGGAGATTCTCTTCAACGGTCAGATCGCGAAAGATGGCGCGATGTTCGGGCACATAGCCAACACCGAGATACGCGATTTCGTAAGCTGGCCGTCCATTGATCGCCTCGCCGCCGAGCCGGATGCTCCCGCTGCGCGGTGGGTTGAGGCCCATGATCGAGCGCAGTGTCGTTGTCTTGCCGGCGCCATTTCGACCAAGCAGGGCAGTGATACTCCCGGCGCGTACCTTGAGTGAGACACCTTCCAAAATGTGAAACTGACCGATAAAGGTATGGATGGTATCAACCTCGAGCAGCACCTCATTCATAGCTGCCCTCCAGCAAAGGCTGTGCCTAGATAGGCTTCACGCACCGCCTGATTGGCGCTAATCTCGGCTGGACTGCCTTCGGCCAGCACGCGACCCTGATGCATGACGGTAATAGTGTCGGCCAGACTCATCACGACTGACATGTTGTGTTCCACAATCAAAATCGTTTTGTTTGTTCCTTGCCGAATGCCACGCAAGAGGTCAAGCAGCATCGGCACTTGTTCGGTGGCCATACCGGCAGTTGGTTCGTCGAGCAGCAGGATGTCGGCATCACCGGCCAGCAGGATAGCCAGCTCAAGTCGGCGTTTGTCGCCGTGTGGCAGGGTGGCGGCGATCTGCGCGGCTCGTTCGTGCAGACCGACCTGGCGCAGGGCAGTGTACGCTCGTTCGATGTAGGCGGTTAACTTGCCGGCATTGCGCCAGAGGCGCAGATTGTCGGCGCCGCGCGCCTGCGCCGCCAGTCGCACATTTTCCAGGACAGTCAGCGTAGGGAAAATATTGGTGATCTGGAATGAGCGTCCGATGCCGAGATGAGCCATCCGGTGCAGCGGAACCCGGGTGATGTCGCGCCCACGCAGCAATACCCGACCTGAGGTTGGCTTGATGTAGCCGCTGATCAGGTTGAACAAAGTGGTCTTGCCGGCGCCATTCGGGCCGATGATAGCGTGGATACTGCCAGCGCGCACCTGGAGATCGACGTGATCAACGGCGCGCAGACTGCCGAAGTCGCGGGTAAGCGCTTGCGTTGTGAGGATCCAATCGCTCACATGCACTCCTTCAGGTTGACGTAATAATAGTGATTGCGCATTGCGCGGGCGGCGCAGCAATCGCATCCGTTGGCGCTGCTTCCCACCCGCGCAATGATTGCCGGACTAACTACTTACATCGATTCAATTCCGCCGGCACTGCGCACGGCGGCGCAGTCTGCTCTGGTGTAAAGAGTGTCACCAGCTCGAAGAACTTGAAGTCGGGGTCATTGGTGTTGAGCAGGCGCACCAGAGTCATCGGTTGCAGCAAGACGTGATCCTCGGCGCGCACGGTGTACGTTCCTTTCGGCCCCTCAAAGGTCATGCCCTCAAGCGCGGCAATCAACCCATCCGCCGCCGGGTCGCCATTCGTTTGCTCGAGCGCCTTAACCAGCATAATGGCTGCATTGAAGCCGCTCTCGGTGAAGAGATCTGGTGGAACGCCATATTCGGCCTTGTGTCGCTCGATCAGCCAGTTGTTGACCGGGTTGTCAAACAGGCTGTAGTGGTAGACACTCACACCCACCGAGCCAATCGCGTCGGCGTAACCGTTCACCATCGTCTGGTTGTCGCCAAAGCCGGTTGCAACCGTCATCACATCAAACACACCCAGTTGCTGCATCTGCTGGAACATCGGCACGAAACCGGTGCCCGACCAGGTTACGATCAACACTTCCGCACCCGAGTCGAGCAATTGGTTGATGTACGGAGTGAAGTCGGTTGTATCCGGCGGCGCGAAGACGGTACCCGCGCCTTCGGCAGTGTCGTTGAGGACAAATTCGCCCCCCAGCGCTTTGACGGTTGCGTAGAATGCGCCAGCGGAACCGCGCCCGAAGGCATTGTCTTGCGCAATCTGAATAAACTTTTTGCCTGTCTGCAAGAGCGCAGCGCTCATCGTCAGCGCATCCTGAACGCTGGTGCGACCGGCGCGGAATGTGTAGATGTTGAAGTTGTCACCGGTCAACGCCGGAGTGGCAGCCGGAGCGGCGATGTACACGATCTTATTCTCGGCAGCGACAGCCGAGATAGCCAGCGCTACGGGTGAGCTGGGTGAACCAACCAGCACATCAGCGCCATCGCTCTCGATAGCCTCACGCGCCAGCGAAACTCCGGTTTCCGGGTTGCTGGCAGTGTCCTTGACGACCACTCGAATCTCGCGGCCTGCCACCTGATTGGTTCCGTTGGTAGCGTACTCTAGCCCCAGCGTAAAGCCTCGCTCAAGCATAGGCCCATAGATCGCAAGCAAGCCCGAGTTGTCGGTCATCAGGCCAACCACAATCGGTTCACCGGCAGGCGCAGTGGTCGGTTGCGGCGCTGCCGTGGGTTGCGGCGCAGCCGTTGGTTGTGGCGCAGCCGTGGGTTGCGGCGCAGCCGTTGGTTGCGGCGCAGCCGTTGGTTGTGCGGTCTGACCGCTGCCACAGGCGCTGAGCGCCATGGCGAGGATAACCAGCAGGGTGATGATTAACCGGCGAATAAGACAGTTACTCTGCATTGAACGGTCTCCTTTGACTAACCTCTTCCCTATGCCAGCGGGATTGTCTCCCGAACGAGATGACCGGTATTAGCGGGGCGCCATTACCAGCGCTTCGCCATCAGCAATGACTTGACCATCGGCGCCAGTGCAAAGAGTGCGTAACGTTATCAGCGGTTTGTCGGCGCGGATGTGTGTGATCGTTACCGTGGCGGTGAGTAGCTCGCCGATACGGGCAGTATCGGCAAAAGTGAAATCTTGTTTGAGGTAGACTGATCCAGAGCCGGGTAGTTCCACACCAAGCAGGTACGAAAAGAGCGCGCCGATCAGCGGTTCGGGCACCGTCTCACCTACCTGGTCACCGCAGAGTTCGGCATAGGCGTTGACCAGGTTGTGGTCATATACACGCTGTACAGAAGCCTGCATCCCAACAGCAAGCTGGTTCACGGTTCTGCCTCCATTTGGCTCAGGGCGCGTTGCCGGTCAAGAAACGCTTTAAGGCCGATGTCCGCTTCAATCGATTGGATCTGGACGCAAAACGTTTCTCGCTCGCATCGTAGCGCCTCAGCTAATTGATCGCGTTCCCGCCAGAGCAGACGGCGGGCGCAGGCGACACTACCGGGAAACTGCGCCGCAATCTGATGAGCGATTGCCTGCGCTTCCTCGGTGAGATGACTGGTCGGGATCAACCGGTTAGCCAGCCCCCATGCCACGGCTTCGGCGGCGCTGATCGAACGTTCGAGTAGCAGGGTTTCAGCAGCGCGTCGCTGACCGATCAGGCGTGGCAAGAGCGTTGCCCAACCTCCTTCTGGTCCCAGGCCAAGGGTGGTGGCATAGGCAGTAAACGTCGCTTCCGGCGTCACCAGTACGACATCTGCGACCAGCACAAAACCTATTGCGCTCCCGTTAACTGGTCCCTGCACTGCGACGATCAGCGGCGCCGGTAAATCGATCAGTTCGAGAATGACGCGATGCAAGCAATCCAGGAGATGCGCTGCGTAGGTAGCGCGATCGGCCTGGCTGACTAGCGCCGTAATGTCGCTCCCGCGCGAAAACGTTTGACCGGCGGCTTGTAACACTACGGCGCGCAGGCCGCGATACTGGCGCGCAACGGCAATCGCGTCAAGCAACGCTGTCAGCAGTTCCGGTGTTAAACTGTTGCCCTGTTCTGGCCGGTTGAGCGTTAAGATTACGACCGGCCCATCAGGATGAATGGTGACCATAGGGTTATGCATGCCTGATCTCTAGAACCGTTTCACCGCTGCACGCCACTTTGCCATCGTTACGAGTCACGATCACAGCGCATCGGATCTGGTTGCGGTTGCTTTCCAACACCTCAACTCTGATCTCAATCTCATCGCCGGCAAAGACAGGATTGGTGAAGCTCAGCGTTTGTTGCCGCTGCGCTGCGGCTGGCGCAAGCGCGCGCAGCGCCGTTCGCAGGTAGCCGTAAAGCAGCATGCCGTGGGCAATGGTGCGACCGAAACGGGTTGTTGCCGCGACAGCGGGATCGATATGGATCGGGTTGGTGTCACCGCTCACCTCGGCAAAGCGGTCGATGTCCGCTTGTGTGACAATGTGAGAACGGTTGTACCGCGTGCCAACTGGAATAGGTGTCATACAGGTGCTTCCTGGTATGATCGGCGCTCCGGTAAAGACCGACGCGCAACAGATGTCATCGCGCGCGCCAATGCGGCACTAACAAGGCAAGCAGTTGGTCAGGCGCTTCAAGATTGGCCGAATGCCCCACACCGGGGATGATATGCGCTTCGACCCCGAGCGCTGCGGCGGCGCGTTTGACCGTCTCGGCGGTCACCAATGGATCGAGTTCACCACCCATGACCAGCGCCGGCGCGCCGATTGCGCGCAATTGATCGCCGGGTTTCCATTCGCGCAGAGCGTTAATCGCGCCATTGGCTGCGCTCAACCGCTGACTGTGGCCGATGGCAACCAGTTCGCGCCAGCGGTCATCGTCGGGCGCAGTTGGCGCCATTGCTTTGATCGCCTGGGCAAAGAAGTCAGGGTTGTCTTTCAATAGCTGCTGTCGCTCTGGCTGATAGACCTCATCCGGCATGCCATCAACCCATGGCGGCGCCAGTACTGCGATCGTTGCCACTCGTTCGGGATGTTCGAGCGCTGCCTGCAAGACGACCGCCGCTCCCAGGGAATGCCCGACCAGATGGCAGCGCGACAGCCCAAGCGCATCGGCGAAATGCCAGAGATCGGCAGCCATTGACGACAGCCGGTAGTCGTGGTCTGGCCCCTGGGTTGAGCCTCGTCCGCGCAAGTCGGGAGCAAGACCGCGGTAGCCGGCTGGGAGCCGTTCGAGCACACGCAACCACCAGCCACAACTGGCCCAGTTGCCATGCACGAAGATGATCGGTTCACCCTGCCCGTAGTCAAGATAGTGAATCTCAAGATCTCCTGCCTGGATGGTGGGCATAAGCCCTCCTTTTGCGCGTAGTGCCAATTACCCTGCCTGCTGCAAATGAGCATGGAATGCCTGATTAAACTGCTCCGGATACTCGAGATACGGCGTATGGCCGCAATTCTCGAAGAGCACTTCACGGAATTGACCACCGTCGGCAGCGTAACGCTCAAGTACCGCCCGAGTCTGACTGACCATAGGTTGCGGCGGATGCGCCTCTGCGCCAGGCCAGTCAGGCAACACGCCAAGCTGACCGAGCGTGCCAACATCGAAGAGTGACATGTCGCTCACAATCTGATCGTCGGCGCCGCGCACCCAGAGGATGGGAGGTTTGGGTTGAGCGGCAATGAAACGAGTGACCGAGTCGCCGACGTAGAGTGGCGAGATGGCATTGATCGGCCCCCAGACTCCAGGGGCGATACCCGGCCAGTTGGGCGAGACCTTGAAGTCGCCAGGGTAACGCTGCGGCCCGATCTTTTCGCTGAGCATCGATGCGAGCAGCGCCTCTTCGCGAGCCGGACGAAATGGAGGTTTCCAGTAATAGGTATTCATCACCACGCGCGGCGCGGCTGGGCCGGCCTCTTCGGTCGTATCACCCGCTGCCATCCGTTCAACAAACGCCTGATTGACTGTTCCGCCACCCGATCCGGCTCCGTCGGGCCAGCACAGTTCGCCGTTTAACCCTTTACACCCCCCAAAGCCGTAAGGCGAACCGGGCGCGACCAGGGTCGCGGTGATGATCCGTTGCGGCGCAGCAGCAATGAGGTTAAAGAGGACGACGCCGCCGAGTGAGTGACCAGCCGCGTGACAACGATCGATACCGAGCGTATCGAGTAATGCCAGCAGGTCATCGACCCAATCACCGCAGCCGCGGGTAGCATCAATGAGCGCGTCTTCAGTCTCGCCGTAGCCGCGCAGATCGGGCGCGATGGCCCGAAAGCCTGCCGGCAGCGCCAGCATCGTCTCTTCCCAGAAGGTCGCCGATGAGGCATTCCCGTGGATGAAGAGCACTGGCGTGCCATCGGTTGGGCCGCTGCTGAGGACGTGCATGTGTAGGCGTGGCGTTTGCACCATCGTCGAGGTGACGCCGGGCAAAGTCGGGATTTTGCTCATATTGTTCTCCAGTCTTTGCTAAACATTGCCGCCAGTGCGCCAGAGCGCCTCAATGGCGCTCTGACTTCCGTCGTCTACTCCTGCTGAAACATGCGTTTTAGCGCCTGTTTATCGATCTTGCCGGCGCCGGTTTTGGGGAGTTCGGGCAACATGATGATCCGTTTGGGCAGCTTGTAACGGGCCAAACGAGTGCTGGCGAACGCGAGCAAGTCTTGCTCCGAGAGTTCGCTCCCGGGACGCACCACCACGGCGGCCCAGCCGACTTCGCCCCAGTGCGGATCGGGCATGCCGACCAGCGCCACTTCTGCAACCGCGGGGTATCCGGCCAGGACACTCTCAACCTCGGCGGGATAGATATTTTCGCCGCCCGAAATGATCACATCTTTCAACCGGCCAACAATCCGATAGCAGCCATCGGCATCAAAACAGGCGAGATCGCCGGTGCGCAGCCAGCCATCAACAAAGGTGGCAGCAGTTTCCGCCGGTCGCCGCCAATAGCCGGCGCAGACATGGGGGCCGCGAATTTGCAATTCGCCGATTTCATCTGGGCCACAGAGATGACCGTCAGCAGCTACCACTCGCAGATCAACGAACATGAGCGGGTAACCGACCGCGCCGGGTTTGACTCGCACCAGCTCCGGTGGCAACCAGAAGGTATTGGGGCCGGCTTCGGTGAGGCCGTAACCGGTCTTGAAGTCGATGCCGCGCTCCCAGAAGGCATGAAAGACCGGTTCAGGACAGGGAGCGCCGCCGCTGATCACGATCCGCATGCGGCTGAAATCGACTTCAGGCCAGCGGGGATGTTGCTGCATCGCGATGAACATCGTCGGCACACCAAAGAAGAGGGTGGCCGGGCCGTGATCGATGAGATCGAAGACTTGATCGACATTGAAGCTGCGGCAAACGATGGAGGTACCGCCGATCTGTACCAGCGGCGCGGTAAAGACATTCATCCCGCCGGTGTGGAAGAGGGGCGCATTCAAAATGGCAACATCGTCGGGGCGCAATCCCCAGCTCATGACCGTGTTGACCGCATTCGCGGCGATGCTGCGGTAGGTGAGAATGGCCCCTTTCGGCAAACCGGTGCTGCCGCCGGTGTAGCAGATCACCCAGGGATCTTCCCAGCGCAGGGTAACCGAAGCAAAGCCAGCCGGGAGCGTATCGCGTTGGGTCATGACCGGATCGGCGGGGACGGCGGGAGACGCGCCATCGATGGCCAGCCAGTGAGTGACGGTTGGCGCCTGATCGCGCAAAGTGAGCGTCAAGGCAGCGTATTCAGGGCCATAGGCTAACACTTTCGGTTCGCCATCGGCAATGAGCTGACTCAATTCGACCGCCGTCAGCCGCCAGTTGAGCGGCTGCAAAATTGCGCCGATCTTGGCGCAAGCAAACCAGAGATCGAGCAGATCAACACAATTCTGAGCCAGCGTTGCCACTCGATCGCCGCGTTCGACTCCTAATGAGCGGAGGAGGTGAGCGGTACGGTTAACCGCCACATTCCACTCGCCGTAGGTGATCGGTCGCATCTCGTGTTGGGCGTCGAACAACGCCACCTTGTGCGGTGACAGTTGCGCGCGTCGGCCAAGCCAGTCGCCAAGGTACATCTCGTCCATGAGTTGTGTGCGGCGTCGCCGCCGCGGTATGCGCACATGCGCAGCTTGCAGCCGGGGATTTGCTGGCGAGAGTAGCAGATGCAGGTTGCGTCGTGGTTACAAATCGGTAACAGGAGGCACGATGAGATCGCCGTGGCGAAGCTGTTCGGCCAGCGCGAGCGTGTTCGGGGCCGGTTCGACATCGAGTTCACGGGCCAGCGTGTCGGCGCAACGCTGGAAAACGCGCAGAGCGGCAGCCCGATTGCCCTGGCGGGCATAGGCCAGCATCAAAAAGCGATAAGCGCGCTCCCAGCAATTATCACAGGCGAGAATGCGCTCAGACAGGGCGATCAGCTCTTCATCACGCCGCTGCTCAGCATACACCTGAGCCAGCCGATCAGCGCTGCGCAGGAAGGTATTGCGCAACCGTTCGCGTTCGGCTTCGGCCCAACTCTCGTACAGCGCATCGGGCAAGAAATCGCCCTGATAGAGTTGCAGTGCCGCATGCAGTCGCTGCATACCGGCTTCAGTCTGGCCTTGATCGAGCAGGCGCACACCGGCGGCGCAGCCAGTCTGGAACTCGGCGCAATCAAGCCAAATGTCGGCATTAGGCCGCAATCGATAGGCGCTGCCGTCGCGAGCGATAAACGAGGAAGTCGCCTCAGCCCGAGCCGGTTCGAGCGCGCGGTAAAGCGCGCTTAGCGCAACTTTGAAATCGCGAACTGCCGCATCTGGACTGAGGTGCGGCCAAAGCATTTCGGCCAGCTCCTCGCGTTGCAGCCATCGTCCCCGATAGGTTATCAGCGCTTGAAAGAGCTGGCGCGCCTTGTCGCGTTGCCATTCGCGGGTTTCAATCTCGCGGTCGCCGCGCCAGACTCGAAATGCGCCCAGGGTTTGCACACGCAACTGATAGCCAGGGTGGACTTCCAGGCCGCGCAAACCGAGCGTCGTGAGCAATCGTTCGATGTAATCGCGGTGCTGATTGCGCGCGCGCGCAGCCAGCATCATCGGCAACGCGCGCCGCGGATCGGGCAATCCCAGAAAGGTGGGACGGGTGAAGAGATAGTCGTAACCATGGGTGGCGCTCAATTCCAGCGCTTCACCGATAGCTGCCGTAGCCGCTGCATCCTGACGCTGTTCGTGATAACAGACGGCCAGCCAGAGAGCGGCGACGGCCTGACCGAACCGGTCGCTACAGGCGCGCAAATCGGCGCGGGTCGTTAACAACAATTCTTGCGCTTGCTCGAGCTGGCCGGCAATCAGGTGACTGACACCGCGCTGGAGCTGGATCATCGCCCCCAACCAGAGATCGCCGGCCCAGCGACAGAAGGCCTGACCTTCGGCGGCAGCGCTTTCAGCAGCGGCCAGATCGCCGGTCAATCCGTAGAGACGGGTCAACCCCCAGAGCGGTTCTACCCGCAACCGCTCGACACCAAGCGCCTGACCTTCAGCCAGGGCTTTGCGATAATATTCAAGCGCGCAATGACGGGCGGCAACGCCCTCGGTGGCACTCTTGAGCAGCCAGGCATGTCCAAGACGGGCATACGCGACTGAGGTGATAAAACGGGAATGGCGCTCAATGCCGACCTGCACCCCCTCGTTAGCCAGGGCCAGCGCCTGATCCGCGTCGCCTTCAAAGGCTGCAATTAAAGCCAGTACCAACACCGCCTCGCGATGTCCACGCGGAGTCGGCGTTGCGCCGCGGGCTGTCGCCAGTCGTTCCTGATCGCGCCATGCCTGCAACAATGCCCGCGCAGCCATCAGTTGACCGGTGCGCAACTTCACCCGCGCGCTGAGCAGATCGGCAGCGGGACTGGCGGCGCGTAACTGGCTTGCCTGCTGCTGTAAGGCTTCAGCTTCGGCTGGCTGGCCCATATTGAGCTTATTTTCCGCTAGCAGCTCAAGCACGCGAGCGCGCGCTACCTGATCTTCTAACCCTTCGCTCACCCGCAACGCCTCTTGCAAAACGCTCTCGGCCTGAGCCGGCTGCACTTGATCAATATACACCTGCGCCTGACCGTAGAGTGCGCGCGCTAGCTCGGCGCGGTCGCCACGCTGCCGGCTGGTCGTCTCGGCCTGCGCATACCAGTTCCGCGCTTCTTCGAAACGCGCGCGCAAGCGGTAAAGATCGCCAAGGTAACACTGTAAACGCGGGCGAGTGGCAATGAGTTCAGCCGGCAGCGCATCGATCCAACCGGCCAGCGTATCAAGCCGGCCATTGCGCAACGCCTCTTCGCCGGCAGACACAATGGCATCAGCGGCAGTGGTCACTTCACCAGCGGCAAACCAGTGGTAGATGGCTTCCTCGGCAGCGCCGGCGGCAGCATAGTGCTGCGCGGCGCGTCGATGACGCGCCGGTAGATCGGGATCGTGACGGGTCTGCTGGCGCAAGAAGTCGCTGAAGAGGTGGTGATAGCGATAATGATTGGCGTCAAGTTCAACCAGAAAGAGATCGCGATCGCGCACCTGCGCAAGCAGTTCGGCGCTATCATTCGCCTGGCGCACGGCATCGCAAGCCGCTGCTGTCAGCAGGCGCAAAGGCGCAGTGGCGCGCAAAAAGCCGGCAATCTCAGGCGGCTGACGGTCAAGTACGTCAGAAGCGAGGAAATCGAACAGCGCTCCCAGCGATGCCGGGCCATTAGCCAGCAACTCAGCGACGCTCCGGGCCTGTCCGCTGCGCAAGCCTTGCCAGACGAGCTGTAACGCAATCGGCCAGCCTTCGGTATGGTGGCTGAGCAGATCCACATCGGCGGCGCTCAGCGGCATACCAAAGATATTGGCAAAGAGTGCAGCTATCTCATCGCGAGTGAAAGCCAGCGCCTCGCGTTGCAATTCCAACACTTCACCGCGAGCGCGCCAACGCACCAGCTCAGCGCTGATGATCGGGTACCGGGTAGCGATCAGCAGGCTCAACCACTGCGGCGCATATGTAATCAGGCGCTCGGTCAAGGCCCGAATCTCGGCTGAAGCGGTTACAAAGTGATAGTCGTCAAGAATGAGCAACGTTGGGCGCGGCGGCGCATCGGCCAGCGCATTGAGCAGACCGTCAAGCGCCTGCGTCCAGGCAGTGCGGTCAGCGGGACTGGCATGCAGCGCAGCCAGCGCTTCCGGCGCGCCTCGGGGCAAGACCGGCGCGCAAGCCGCAGTCAGGTAGGTCAGAAACGTCACCGGATCGCGGTCGTTTTCGCCAATCGTATACCAGCAAACGGTTGCTGCGCTTGCCGCCAGTTCAGCCAGCGCGGTTGTTTTGCCATAACCGGCGCCGGCCTGCACGAGGGTTACCCGATAGTCAAACGCTTCGCGCAAACGCGCGGTTAAGGCCGGGCGCACCAGCCGATGGCGGTGCGGTCGCGGCGGCGCGACTTTAGCCTGTAACAACACTGTCCTCTCGCTTGACATAAGGGTATTTATGTTTTCTGAACAATGAATAGCGGAATAATTATAACAGGATTGAGCGGTTCTCATTCGCAACATCACCGAAACGAGAGAGAAGGGAAGGGGCTTCACTGTTGTGTCCCCTTCCCTACGTTCACCCATTCCACTTTTGCAGCGGCATTGGCGCGCGCTCGCAGTGACACCGAACTGCTGTCACTGCCTTCAGCTTAATCGCGAATGCGTTTATGAGGAACTCCTGCATTCATATGCTGCTGTCAAATCGCCTCACCGTTCGCAACCAACACCGTCACTGTCGCCATCGAAGCGATGAGGATCGCCGTACTGTTGTAACACGCGGAAACGGCGATAAGGAATATCGTCACAATCGAGATCAGGTGGCGGCGGTGGGATGCAGGCATCCGGGTAAGATGGGTGACAACTCTGGCGCGACGTGAATCCTGATCCCGGTCGCGTTGCATCCGTTCGCTCCCACAGCCCGACACCGTTCTGCAGAGCCTCGCGTTGAGCGGCAAGGAATGTTTCGACGCAACGCACGTCGGGCGGGTAAGTGGCGACCTGGGCCATACCCTGTTCAACCAGCGCCAGATTGACAAACCGGTCATCAGCGACAACATAGCGCAGCAAGCGATTATAGCGGTCGCGATCGCTTACATCGCGAGCAAGTCTGATTGGTTTACCTTCCAGCAGAGTGGCATTTGCGTTCGTTGCCTCGCGGTAAAATGGCTGACCGCGCTCTGGGGTATTGACGCCGATATAGCGCACGCGCTCAACGCGCCCGCCAATCACTACTTCAATGGTGTCACCGTCAATAACCTTCCGTAGCGTCGCTTCCTCCCACTTCAGGTCGTTCAGGCACTCTACGTTCGCTGAGTGTGAGCCGTTCGCTAATACGGTAGTTGCGACGCGATAGACCAGATAACCGGCTCCGATCAGCGCCATCAGCACAAGGATCAACAACAGCCTGGTCAGGTTGTCTGGTTTGGTGTTGGTGGATTGGTTCATGGTTGGGTGTTGCTCCGGGTTGTGTTTTGGACCTGATAGCGATATTTTATCTAAAGTTCCTGAACTGAACCAACTGAGTTTTGATGAGGAATCGGTTGCGTAGAACCTGCTCCCCTTTTTGCTCATCTTTTTTCTTAATATACGGTATACTGCATATTGGCGTAGCCTTCTGTAGCAAGGAGCATGCAGCTATGAGCAGCGCAATGATCGGTGTGATCGGCGGCAGTGGTCTCTACGCAATGCCAGATCTGAAAAACCCGGAAGAGGTGCGCCTGACGACGCCTTTTGGCGATCCGAGTGATGCCTTTATCGTTGGTGAACTGGAGGGCCGCCGGGTAGCGTTCTTGCCGCGACATGGTCGCGGCCACCGCCTCAATCCCAGTGAAGTGCCGGCGCGGGCCAATATCTACGCTTTTAAACTCCTGGGGGTGCGAGCCTTAATCTCGGTCAGCGCGGTTGGTTCGTTGCGCGAGGATTACGCTCCCGGTCACGCTGTCATCCCCGATCAGATTTTCGACCGCACAAAAGGGATCCGTCCGGCAACGTTCTTCGAGGGTGGTATCGTTGCGCACGTGGCTTTTGATCGTCCCTTCTGCCCGCATTTGAGCAACATCCTCCTGCACGCAGCGCAAGCGGCAGGCGCAGTAGTGCATCAAGGCGGGACGCTGGTGGTGATGGAGGGGCCACAGTTTTCGACCAAAGCTGAGAGCGAGGAAAATCGCCGCCGCGGCCACAGCTTGATCGGTATGACGGCTTTGCCTGAAGCGAAACTGGCGCGTGAGGCAGAGATCGCTTACGCGACGCTTGCCATGGTTACCGATTACGATGTCTGGCATCCCGAACATGATGCCGTGACTGCCGAGCAGGTGATCAAGGTGTTGAGCGCGAATGTTGCGCTCTCACAGCAAATTGTGCGGCTGGCGGTGGCGCAGATCGACGAGAGCTTTACCAGTCCGGCTCACGATGCGCTCCGGCATGCAATTGTGACCCATCCTGATTATATTCCGGCAGCGGTGAAAGAACGTCTGGCGCCAATTGCAGGTCGCTACTGGTCGTGATCCACCTCTAGCCATGGGGTAACGCTCTCCGTTACCCCTGCATAGCCGAACGAGATATATGACACAAGGTGAAATTCGCATTCTCCCGCTTCATGGCATCGGCGAAGTGCAGCCGGGTGATGATCTAGCCGCCATTCTTGCCGCGGCAATCGATCGCGCTGGCGGGTTGACGCCGGGTGACATCCTGGTTGTGACGCAAAAGATCGTCTCAAAGGCCGAGGGACGGTTGATCGATCCGGCAACGGTCGAACCATCGCCATTTGCGTATCAGATTGCCCGCGCCGGCAAGAAAGATGCTCGCTATCAAGAAGTTGTGTTGCGTGAGAGCAAGCGGATCGTTAAAATGGCCAATGGGGTGCTGATTACCGAAACCCACCACGGTTTTGTGTGCGCGAACAGCGGGGTCGATGAGTCGAATGTTGATGGCGGCAGACGGCTGTCGTTGCTGCCGGTTGATCCCGATGCCAGCGCAGCGCGGCTGCGCGAGGCGTTGGCGGCTCGTTACCATCACGCGCCGGCAGTGATTATCACCGATACGTTTGGCCGTCCATGGCGGGAAGGGCAGGTCAATGTTGCGATCGGTGTGGCCGGCATGGCGCCGCTGCGCGACTTTGCCGGGATTGAAGACCACTACGGTTATACGATGCAGGCCACGTTGATTGCGGTTGCCGACGAGGTGGCCGCTGCCGCTGAATTGGTGATGGGTAAGATTGACCGGGTACCGGCGGCAATCTTGCGCGGTTACCAGTATGAACCGGTTGAGACGGGAACTGCCCGCCAGTTGATCCGTGATCCGCGGTTCGATCTGTTCCGGTGATCTGTGCTCTTGCCGGATGTACCCCGGTTTCCTCTCGGTGTTGCGCTCGTTCCCTTATTCCTTTGTGTGTCATGGATATGGATTTCTTCACTCTGGTTCAAACACGTCGCACTGTGCGCGCTTTTCGGCCTGATTCACCACCGCGTGAGGCTATTGAGCAAATCATCGCCGCTGCAAGTTGGGCGCCATCACCGCACGGGCGGCAGCCGTGGCGGTTTGTAGTGGTCGAAGCGCCAGAACGTAAACTGGCATTGGCGAATGCAATGGCCGAGGCATGGCGTTACCATCTGGCGCTCGATGGTCTCGATCCGTCAACGATTGAGTATCGCCTGTGCCGTTCGCGCGAGCGGGTGGTGACCGCGCCGGTGATCATTATTCCCTGTCTGTATCTCAACGATCTTGACCGGTATCCTGATCCGGAGCGGCAGGCTGCCGAGACTACAATGGCCATTCAGAGTCTGGGCTGCGCAGTGCAAAACATGTTGCTGGCAGCATTTGCGCTCGATCTGGCCGCGGGCTGGATGTGCGCGCCACTCTTCGCGCCGGCAGCCGCGCGCGCTGCGCTTGGATTAGCCGAAGATTTGCATCCGCATGCCCTCATTCCGATTGGCTATCTGGCCCAAGAGCCAAAGCGCCGCCCCCGTCGCCCGCTGAGCGATCTGATCGTTCAGTGGCAGTAGCGCCTGGAAAAGGAGAGTAGCTTGCAGACATTGATCTATCTGGCCGGTTTTTCGGTGATCTGTCTGGCTTCGCATCGAATTGGACAATGGTTTTCCCACCTCCGACTTCCTTACATTACCGGCTATCTTTTCACCGGTGTGCTGGTTGGTTCCTTCGGTCTGCAACTCATCCCCTCAAGCGTGAGCGAACATCTGCGCTTTGTTGACCAGATTGCGCTAGCAGTCATTGCATTTGTTGCCGGTAGCGAGCTGTATTACAAGGATTTGATCAATCGGCTGCGCTCAATCCTCTGGTCGGTTGCGCTGATCGTTGTGAGTGCCTTCGGACTGATTGGCCTTGCTCTCTTCAGTTTGCTCGATCTGATTCCGTTTACCCAAGGCCTGGATACCGGCGAAAAGGTTGCTATCGCGATCCTTGGCGCAACGATCTTGCTGGCACTTTCGCCGCCATCAACCATTGCTGTGATCAAAGAGTTGCGCGCCCGTGGCCCGGCTACGCGCCTGATTCTAGGTGTCACTATCGCCATGGACGTGGCGATTATCGTCATCTTCGCGATCGGCTCATCGGTGGCAGTAACCCTGGTCGAGGGCAGTGCCCTGAATCTGGCCTTTCTCGGTTTGCTTGGGCTTGATCTGGTATTGTCGTTCCTGGTCGGTCTGGGGGTGGGGTGGCTGCTACGACGCTTGTTGAGCCTGAGCTGGCCACACTGGCTGAAGCTTGGCCTGATTCTTGCTATCGGCTATAGCATCTTTGCCGGCACTGCCTGGCTCAAAAGCTTTTCCGCTGACTACTGGCCGATCAAGATCGTGATCGAACCGTTGCTGGTGACGCTGATCGGTGGATTTCTGATCACCAACTTTTCGCCGTTCCGCGATGAATTTGCTGAGTTATTGCACGACATTGGCCCGGTCGTGTACGTCGCGTTCTTCACTATTACCGGTTTGAGCTTAAAACTCGATATCCTGTTAACTGCGCTCATCTTTGCCGCAGCGCTGTTTTTTGTGCGTATTCTGGCCATTTTTATCGGCAGCAGCCTTGCGCTCACCATTGTCGGTGAACCGAGCCGGCTTCGTCGCCTGGTCTGGTTAGGATTGATCACGCAGGCCGGCATTGCGCTCGGCCTGGCGCGCGAAGCTTCGTTGTTGCTGCCGGCTCAAGGCGAGGCGTTTGCGACCCTGATCATTGCCGTGATCGTGCTCAATGAGATCTTTGGCCCGCTCACCCTGCGGTTTGCCTTGCAGCGGCTGGGTGAGTCCAATTTGCCCGAGCCGGGCATTCGCGACGATGTGCGCGATGTGCTGATCCTGGGAATCGAACAGCAATCGATTGCGCTGGCCCGCCAGTTGAGCGCGCGGGGCTGGCGGGTGCGAGTAGCCGATACCGATCCTGAACACGTGCGCCGTATGGCGACTGAGGATGTCGATGAGCGATATATTCCAGAGATCAGTCTGCAAACCCTGTCGGGCTTGATCGACCGCTCTACCGATGCGGTAGTAGCGCTGCTGGAAAAAGATGAAGACAATCTGCGCGCCTGTCAGATTGCGCTGGAGAAATTTGGCGTGCCTCGCCTGATCGCGCGCCCCAATCGCATGGATCAGCGAGAACAGTTCCGTGAATTAGGCGCAATTATCATCGATCCGGCTACGGCAATGGTCAATCTGCTCGAGCAGGCAGTGCGCGCGCCGCAATCACTCTCATTGCTGCTCCATACCGATCCGGTCTACGATGTTGTGCAGATGACGGTGACGAACCAGGAGATCGATGGTCGATTGGTGCGCGACCTGCGATTGCCGTCGGATGTGTTGTTGCTCGAAATCAGCCGCAGTGGGCAGGCGATCGTGCCCCACGGATACACGCGGCTTCGCCATGGCGACGAGATTACCGTTGTCGGCAAGCCCGAAAGCTTACGCGAGGTGAGTCTGCGGATTGGCTGAAATCAATTCGCCCCGCCAATGTCTTGCCGGCTGAGAGTACGATAGGCGCTGTAGCCGAAGATCGCGCTATAAATGACGATCAGGCCAATTGCCTGCCACGACGATGGTAGCAGGTTGAGATCGAGCGCCGGAGTTAACACGCTCTGGTTAAGACCGAACATCTGACTGTTGTCAACGATCAGGCGATTGATATTCGGCTGCAAGAGGAGATTTACCAGAGCGCGAATCAGCGGATCGACAGCGCCGATGGTATTGAGCGAGCCGGCGCTGACATCAAAAGCGAGAAAGATTAAACCGCCGCCAACGCCGGCAATGACCGAGCGGCCAACAATGGCGCTGGCCGCAGCGATCAGCGTGTACGGCAACATAACCAGGAGCGCGCGCAGCATGCCAACTGGCAAGAGCAGAAATGCTATCGCGTCAATCTGCTGTGACAAGCCGAGAATAGAGCCAAACATCAGCGAAAGCAGCGTGCCGACAACGATGGTAATAACCATCGCCACCAGCAGCGCCAGTTGCAACGCTGCCAGTTTGGCCAGCAAATAGATGCCACGATGCGGCGCGCGCGTCAGCAAGACACGCAATGTTCCCCAGTTGAAATCACTCCCGAAGAAGCCGGCGGTCAAGATGATGGCGAGTATCCCACCGGTGCCGTTGATTGCGCTAAGCATTGCTCCAAAGACGCCGGGCAGACTCAACTGGCGTTTGACCTGTTCAATCGCCGCTTCGCTGAGAATGGTAAAGGTAACGTTGCTGCTGCTGAAGGTACCCTCTTGCAACGCCACCACCAAAAACCAGAGGGTCTGCTGGAGCGCTGTCAAAGCTAAAAAGATACCGAGCAGCAACAGCGCCATTGGCCGACGCGAGATCTTCATCCACTCGGCAGCAAGGAGGTTGGTAAACATTGCGCGTGTATCCATTGCCCGGCTACCTCTCAGAAGCGCAACCTGATCGGCGTCATGTGTCAGATCGCGTTACCGTCAGGAAAAACTCTTCTAACGAACTATTGCTGGCTCCAATTTCAGTCACCACAATATCGGCCTTGATCAAGAGCTTATTGATTTCGGCAGTGCGTTCGACCGGCGCATCGATGAGGATGGTATCACCCTGCACGGTGACGCTCGCCACCCAGTTCAGCGCTTTCAGCAGTCTGACTGCCGGCCCGGGATCGCCTTGCACTCGCGCGCGCACGCCTTGCCCGCGCCGAAGCAGATGCGCTACATCGCCAGCAGCGATCAGTTTGCCTTCTTTCATAATCGCCACCCGCTGGCAAAGCTGCTCGACTTCGTGCAACAGGTGGCTGCAAAGCAGAATGGTGCGCCCTCCGGCAGCCAGGTTGCGGATCAGATTACGGATCTCGACCGTGCCGGCTGGATCGAGACCGTTGGTCGGTTCGTCGAGCATAATCAGCTCGGGATCGGGCAGAAGGGCGGCAGCGATTGCCAGTCGCTGCTTCATCCCCTGTGAGTAAGTGGCGACTTTGTCGCGCGCCCGATCGCGCAGCTCAACGATGTCGAGCACCTGCGCTACCCGCTCAGTTGCAATGCCGCCGGCGCGGGCCAGGACGCGCAGATTGTCGGCGCCACTCAGGTAGGGATAGAAGGCCGGCGCTTCGATCATTGCCCCCACCCGGCGCAGCGCCAGGCTCGGTTCGTGTTGCACATCGTGACCGAGCACAAGAGCGCGACCTTTGGTCGGCTTGACCAGGCCGAGCAGCATCGCAATGGTAGTGGTTTTGCCGGCGCCATTGGGGCCGAGAAAGCCAAACACCTCGCCCTTGCCGACGGTTAAACTGAGCTGATCGACGACCACTCGTTTACCGTAGCGTTTGGTGAGTTCAATCGTTTCGATCACATTCATAGCACATTCCGCCGCAATTGCGATCCGTGCCTTATGATACCACAGTGGCGAAGTTGACACAGATGAGGGGAGGGATGGCAGCTATCGGCGATGCTACCCATCGAGCAGACGCAAGAGGGTCAGATCACCGCGCGCTACCGCCCGCGCAGCAGCCCGTCCACACAGAGCACCGATCACATTGCCGGTGCCGTTGTAAGCGCCGATCGCCCACACCTGCGGTCGAATCTGGCGCGCGATGGGCAGAATGCTGTCGCGGCGGTAGGCTACCTGCGTGGCCCAGCGCCGTTCAACCGGTGCCTGGCTGCCGACCCGCTCGCGCAAGATCTGTTCGAGCGCGGCCTGCACTGGCGCCGATGGATGCGGTGGCGCGTCCCATTCTTCGGCTGCGAAACGGTCTCGGCACCCACCCAGCGCAATCCGGTGATCGGGTAATTGTTGCCAGTAGTCGTAACCCCAACGGGTATATACCGGACACGGGAGCGCGAGCGTCGGGTCGGGCGCGGTTGCCAGCATCTGAAGTCGAGTCGATCGAACGGTATGGCGTAGTTCCGGTACCAGTCGCTCAAGTCCCCCATCCACGGCGATAATGACGTGGCGGGCAAGGATGCGTCCGCGCGGGCAATGCACAGTTGTGCCCTCGATTGCAAGCGCTGGCGTATGGGTGAAGAGGAATGCTCCATTGCGGCAGGCTGCTTCGGCCATCAACCGGCAGCGTTGGAGCGGTTGAAACACGCCATCGGTAGGCAACAGCAGACCTTCGCCTTCCGGGCCGCGGTATGGTTCAACCGGCAGACCATCGGCGCGCATTGCCTGTAGTTGCGCCTCACAATCGGCAACCTCGCGCGCAGAAGCGGCGATACGAAGCGAACCGACCTGACGCACTATCCCGGGCAACGCTGTAGCCATCCGCTCAATCTCGGCCATGGTCTGGCGATAGATGGTTGCGGCACGCTCGCGGCCAATCGCCCTGACCGCCTCGTGATAAAAAGCGGCCAGACCTGCCAGCAAAAACCCACCGTTGCGTCCGGCAGCGCCACCGCCAACGGTTGTAGCATCAATTCCGACCACGCGCACACCCAAATCGAGTAGGCTCGTGGATGCAGGTCAGGCCCGAACCACCCAACCCGATCACACAGACATCGACGGCAATCGTCTCAGTGAGAACGGGATAGACAGGATCGGGCGAGTCGTGCCAGATCGGGTAGGATGGTGGTAATGAAGACATGGCGCAGTGTGATGATACATCAGGTCGCGCAAAGGATCTTACTGCGATTCTGGCAACGATAGTGACACACCCTGATCGCGTGCCGGCACCTGCAACCCCTGGCGAAAGATACGCACTACCAGTTCAGCCGTTGCTTCCGGGTCAGCAGCCGGTGGCAGGTTGCGTCCACCAACAAACGGGAAGCAGAGGAGCGACGAAAAGGTGCGAATAACATCTACCGGCTGTAAATCGGGAGCTACTTCGCCAGATTCAATTGCTGCGGCGGCCAGACGCATCACCCGCGCCTGGGCCTTCAGCAGCTCATCGCGCGAATGAGGATGTTTTTCCAGCAGCTCAGCTACCTCTGGCAACCACAACTGAAATGCGGCAGCGTGATGCTGAATCTGGAATACCACGCTCGCCCGCAACAGATCACAAAGCTGTTCGAGCGGCGAACGGTCACCTGGTTCGCCGATAGCAGCCGCAGCAAAGAGATCGCGAATGAGGCGGGCGATCATTGCGGCCAGCAAGTCTTCACGGGTGGGAAACTGATTGTACAGCGTTGGTTTTGAGATTCCAACGCGGGCCGCCAGCTCATCCATCACAAGGGCAGCAAACCCACGTTCGGCAATAAATTGCTGCGCTGCGGCGAGGATCTCGTCGCGCAGCATCTGGCGGCGGCGTTCGCGGAGCGTCGTGCTCATAGGAGTTTCAATCAACCGGCCAACAACATCGTTGATAGCCGGCACTATACCACAAATCAGACAACTATGCCGCAGCCGGCATGACTGTCACGGCTGCGGCAACCATCGATACCCGTCTTAGCGATCGGTGAGGATCGTAATCCGAACGCTCATGCCGGCGCGCAATCCTTCCTGCTCATTCAGCTTGACCCGCACGGTAAAGGTGCGCACATTGCCGACGACATTGGCAATGGGAGCAATAAAGTCAACAGTACCCTGGAAGACCGTGCCGGGCAACGCATCAACCCGCACTTCAACCGACTGACCTTCGCGCACACGCGATACATCGGTATCACTGATTGCAGCTTCAACGTGCAATTCACTCATATCGACAATCTGGACGGCGGGAAGCGCGCCGGTACCGGCCAGATCGCCGGGATCAACATTCACTCTGGCTACAATTCCATCAAACGGCGCGCGCAATACTGCCTTTTCGAGGTTCAATCTGGCAGCATTGAGGGCCGCTTCTGCGATCTTGACGGCGGCCTCGGCTGCGATGAGGTTTTGGCGCGTCGGTGGAGCGGTAATCCGTTCAAGATTGGCCTGGGCCGCGGCGACACCAGCCTGCGCTGCCGCCAGCGCGCCTTCCCGCTGCTCGCCGCGCAAGCGTTCGAGCGTGGCCTGGGCCTGCGCCACTGCCGCATCAGCCGCCGCGATCAGATCGGCGGTAGGCCCATCGAGCAGGCGCTGCAAATTGCTACGCGCCGCGCGCACCTGCGCTTCCGCCGCTGCAATTCCGTCGATCTCGTTCTGACGGGCCTGTTCGTAAGCCAGTTGCGCCTGCTTATACCGCGCCTCTGCCGACTCAACGGCGCGTAACAGTTGCTCTTCAGCGTCCTTCGCTTCTTTCGGCAGTTCAAGGCCAAACTTTGCCAGTTGCTGCTCGCGTTCGCGATTATCCCAGTACAGATCAGAGTACGCCTGTTGAGCGTCGCGCAACGCATTGGCCGCCTGAAGCATCTGCAATTCTGCATTTGACTTCGCCGCCGAGAGATTGGTGCGCTGAATGTTCAGGTTTGCTTCCGCCTGCTCAACAGTGGCTCGCGCTGCCGTCAGGTCGGCATCGCTCGGCCCATCGAGCAGATCGTTACGCCGCGCAACGGCCTGTGCCAGCGCGGCTTCGGCAGCAGCAAGATCGGCGTCGGTCACGCTACCGCGCGCTTGTCGCAACGCAGCCTGCGCCTGCGCCACCTGCGCGCGTACTGCCGCAATCTCTTCTGGCGTAGCGCCCTCGATCAACCGTTCGTAGTTGGCCTGAGCCTGGGCCAGACTGGCTTCAGCCTGCGCAACCTGCAATTCCAGTTCACGGGCATCAAGGGCAACCAGCGGATCGCCGGCCTTCACCCGATCACCCTCCTCGACGAAAACCTCGGCCACCACACCGGGGATGCGGAAGCTCAGATCGGCACTGCTGCGAGCAACGACTTCGCCGCTAGCGGTAACGCCGAGGCTGATGGCGGGCGCGCCCGCCAAATCGATGGTAGTGACCGGCGCGGTAGTGGGTAAAGGAACCGCCGTTGGGCGCGTCTCAGCCGCAGCCGTGGGGACGGCAGTCGGCGCAGGGGCCGGAGCAGCGCAGGCGGCCAGTAGCGCCAGAGCGCCGCCGATCACTGTTGATGCAACCACTCTTCGCATTGTGCGTTTACTCCTGTCACAAAATGGCTGGCAAATTACAGATAATCAGGAAAAGGGGGAAGGAGCGACCGGCAAACGGCGTACTCCCACCCCTTTTTCTTCTACGCTAGTCTGCCGATGGTTCACTGGCGGGTGTTGCCGGCGTAGTTGGCGGGCTTGCTGGCGCCGGTCGGGTCAGCGCCGATCCGCCGGTCGGAGCCGATGTAATCGTCACGCCGGGGCCAGGAGCCGGCAACTCGAACCCTTCGTGGGCTTGCGCGCCGCTAAAGCGCCGCTTCAACCACGTCACTGCCGCATCCATCAGGCTATACACCGTCGGCACCACCAGCAATGTCAGCAGCGTCGAGGTCAACATACCGCCGATCAAGACCCATGCCAGCCCTTTACGGAACTCATTCCCTTCACCGGTTGCCAGCAAGTGAATGCCCAGCGCTGTCGGCATTGCGCCAGCTACTAGCGAGAGCGCCGTCATCAAGATTGGGCGCAACCGGATCGCGCCGGCGAGCTTGAGGGCCGAATGCTTATCGAGGCCGAGATCGCGCAACCGGTTAGTAAAGTCAACCAGCAGAATCGAGTTTTTCACCACGAGACCGAGCAACATGATCAGACCGATCATGCCGGTGATGTCAAGATCGATGCCGACCAGGCGCAAGGCCAGGAACGCGCCGATGAAGCTGAACGGCATTGCCATCATAATCACCAGCGGCTGGGTGAAGCTGCCGAACTGTGAGGCCAGTACCATGTAGACGAAGAGTACCGACAAACCCATCGCGAGGTATAGCGACGAGAAGCCTTCATTGGTCTGGGCAAAGGTACCGACATAGCTGACGATCACATCAGCCGGAATATTCAGCGCATCGAGTCGGGCCTGCACGGCTGCCTGGGCATCGGTCAGATTGACCCCTTCGAGATTGGCGCCGATCAGCACCTGGTTGAGTCGGTCGTAGCGGCGGATCGAGACCTGACTCGAAGCCAGCTCAACTGTGCCGAGCGAGCTAAGCGGCACCACACCGGCGCGCGTGGGAATGCTAATCGCGCCGAGCGTCTCAACCCCTGTCCGATCTTGAGGTGCCAGTCGCACAACCACATCGGTATCGCTACCGTTATTGCGCAGTACCGTCGCGCGGTCACCGTTGATTAGCGCGCGCACCGACGTGGCAATATCCTCATTTGTAATACCCAGTTCGCCAATGCGAGCCGGATCGGCGCGCAGGCGCAACTCGGGCTTGCCAACCTGCAAATTACTATCAATATCGACTAACCCCGGCACCGATGCCATCTCGCGCTTAATTGCCTCGACGAGCGGCGCCAGCTCAGTAGCAGGTCGTGTCGTCTGAAGACTGACCTGCAGTTCGCGCCCTTCCACACCGGCGCTAGAGGGCTGGAAGCTCGGCACCGAGAAGCTCAGACGCGGCAAAAAGTCCAATTGGTCGCGCAAACGCTCCTGCGTCGGCAATGTCGGCGTGCGACCCACCAGGGTCACGGAAAACTCAGCTCGCTCCGGGAAGCCGGCTGCGCCAACACGGGCAATGACATTCTCAACTGCCGGATCGCTCAACAGGATTTGCTCGGCCTGGCGGGCCAGACGGTCGGTTTCAGCGAGAGTCGTTCCTGGCGCAGCTTCAAACCGCATCACAAACTCGTGCGGATCCTGTTCGGGGAAGAAAGTCAGCTTGAGACCGCTGGCGACCCAGACACTCAGCGCCAGCACACCAATTGCGACACCAACAACGATGAACTGGTTGCGCAAACTGGCCAGTGTCCAGGCGAGCAGTTTACCATACCAGCGTCCTAGCCGACCGGGATCTTCGTTCGCCTCTTGTAACAGGCCGATGTCGCGTTCACTCACTTCATCAGAGATTGGCACTTCGACAATCGGCTCATGCTTCCCATGATGAGGCTTGGGCTTGATCTTGATATTGGGGAAGAGGTTGGCCGACATCATCGGCGCGAACGTAAATGCTTCGGCCAGCGAGAGCAGGATAGCAATCGAGACCACGAGGCCGAACGACTTGAAAACAATGCCGGCCACGCCTTCGGCAAATGTGACCGGAACGAAGACGGCCACGATGGTAAGAGTCATTGCCACCACTGAGAGCGCAACTTCCCACGTGCCGCGTGATGAGGCGACTCGCGGACTTTCACCCCGTTCGAGGTGGCGGAAAATATTCTCACGCACAACAATCGCATCATCGATCACCAGACCGACGCAGAGCGAGAGGGCCAGCAGGGTGACGAGATTGATCGTTAAGCCAAAGATCGGCATAAAGATGAACGTGCCGATCAGAATGACCGGTAGACCGGCCATCGTGATGATCGTACTGCGCAAATTGCCGAAGAAGAACCACACTACGAGAAACGCCGCAATCGATGCAAACATCAACTCTTCGAGCGATGAAAGCACCGATGAGCGCACCGCTTCCGAAGTGTCGAGCGGAATGGTATAGGTCAGTTCGGGGAAGGCGGCAAAGGCCTGATCGAGCGCTTCATACACGTTATCGGCCACTGTGACAGTATTGGCACCCGACTGTTTGAGCACGTTCAGGATAATTGCCTCATTGCCGTTCAAGCGTGAGATAGTTGTAACATCGGCAACACCCTCCTCAACCACTGCCACATCGCTGACCCGGTAGGGAGTGCCTGAAATTTGCACATTGGCAATATCTTCAACGCTTCGCAGCAACGATGGCACGCGCAAACTGATCTCTGTATTATTCTCGACCAGCGTACCAAGACCGAGATCGGCGTTAGCCTGCTGCAATGACCGACTCACCTGCGCCGGCAACAAACCGTAGGCCTGCAACTTTGTCAGATCGAGCCAGACATTGATCTGGCGTTGCTGTCCACCACTCACCGTTACCGATCCCACGCCGGGCGCGCGCTGAATCCGGGGCACAATCTCGTCTTCGATCAGGGTACGCAGCTCGAGCGGAGTCCGACCACCTGTATCGGCAACAGCGATCTGCATGATCGGCGATTGGTTGGGGTCAAAGCGCTGGAAGACCGGCTGGCGCACATCGCGCGGCAATTGCGGTAAGATACTATTGACGCGCTGTCGCACATCCTCTTCAAGCTGTCTGGCATCATTGCCGGCTTCGAACTCAAGGATGATCAAGGCCGAGCCTTCATTGGCCTGCGCAGTGATGTGCTGCAAACCGGCCAGGGTATTGACCGCGTTCTCGATCGGCCGCACGACCTGGTCAACCACGCTTTCCGGGCCGGCGCCAGGGTACGTCACGCTGACCGCGATAATGGGAACATCAATTTCCGGTAACAGGTTGACGGGGGTGGAGCGGAATGAGAGAATACCGAACGTGATGAACGCCAGCATCACCATGGTGATGAAGACTGGCTGGCGAATAGAGACATCAGAGATCCAGATGCCGTTTAGCTTTTCCCGACGTTGCGGGCCCATGGGTGATCCTCCCACAAGACGTTGTTGCACAGCTTTTGTCACGTACTTGTTTTTACTATAACGTAAAGTTTTCTGACGGTCAAGGATGAAAAATGCGAATCCATCTGTGGTTTATCATCCTCTTCGTCGCCTGGTGTGGATGGACGACGCCGGTGGCGGCACAGCCGGCTGAGGTTTCTCTGGCCGATTACGACCGTCTGCTGCGGGCAACCTATGCTGCGGCGCAACGTGGCGATCTTCTCGATCTTCAGGTCCTGGCGCGCGAACTGATCCCGATCAATCGGGTACAGATGCCTGACGGCCAGATCGCGCGTGTCGATCAGCGCTGGCTGGCAGAGGCATTGGCGCAACGCGATCCCGATCTGCCGGCCATTGCGGCGCGATTAGGCGCGTTGATCGATGCGCTTGCTATGCCCGAACACGGAGTCCCGGCAACGGCATTGCAACAATGGGAGCAGGTGTTGAATGAGCCTCCCTTTAACCAGACCCGTGATGAGAGCTGGCTGACTCATTTCTTAAACTGGCTGCTCGAGTGGTTCGCCCAATTGATGCCTGAAGTGCCGGAAGTGCCTGTTGCTAACGAACCGGAAGCGATCTCCGGTCTTACCCCACTCGTCCAGATCGGATTGATCGTTGCCGCAATGCTGCTTGGTGGAGTGATCATCTTTTGGGCGCGCGGCGCGCGCCGGGTGTTGCGCGCGCCGGTCAAGGCTCCTGCTGAGGCGACGGACGATCCGGTCACAGTTAGCGAAGCGCAGCGCCTGGCTGCGGCAGCGCGTCAGGCCAGCGATCGGCGCAGCGCAGTGCGCTATCTCTATCTCGCTGCCTTGCTCTGGCTCAATGAACAGGGTGTATTGCGCTATGACCGTTCGCTTACCAATCGCGAATACTTGCAACGGCTGCGGTCTTCGTCGCCAGCGCGTGACCTGCTCGAACCGGTTATCGCAACTTTTGACGCCGTATGGTATGGTTTTCGACCAATCGACGATCAGGCGTTTGCGCGTTACGAAGAACAGGTAGCGGCGGTTCAATCGTTAACCAGGCAGGCGGGAACAAGCAATGAAGCTGCGACTTGAATTGATCGTGCTTGGCCTCCTTTTCGTCGGATTGGCGCTGTTTGCCGCCTTCAATGTCGAGCAGAAGAGCGGTCAGCGCTTCTTCGACGCGCGCGCGACATCGTTTAGTAGCGACGACAATGGTACCCTGGCCCTTTACCGTTGGCTGAATCGGGTGTACGAAGAGGTGGAACGACTGGCTTATCGGCCATTTACTCTGAACGCGCGTGATGGGATGCTCTTTGTGTTAGGGCCGAGTGAGCGCTACGAACCGGATCAGGTTGCCCAGGTAACGACATGGGTGGCAGCGGGTGGTGTGCTGGTGGTTGCCGATAATGTGCCTGACCCGCGCAGCAATGTATCGCCATTACTGGCTGCATTTGATCTCAAGCTTGAGCGGATGGGACGGTTTGTGACCACCGCTGAAGTATTGCATCCCGCTCTTGGCGCGCCACCCATTGAGCAGGTTTCCGTGCAGACAGGAGTGGCGGTAGCATCATTAGCGCCGCTGCCGGCCTTTGCGCCGCTGGCAGTGGCCGATGCGCAGCCGATCATTGTCGGTCAGCGCTACGGAGATGGCTACGTCATCGCCGTCGCGAGCCTCTATCCGTTCACAAATGAAGGGTTGCGCGAGCCAGAATCGGCGGCCCTGATTCTCAATCTGCTGCGTCGATTACCTGCCGGGAAACAGATCGTGTTTGACGAATTTCATCATGGCTTTGGATCAACAGCCGATCTGCGCGCGTTGCTGCTGAGTCATCCGGCAGGTTGGGCTATCATCTATAGCGTGGTAGTGGTTGGTTTGTTTATCCTGGCCGGTAGTCGCCGTTTTGCTCGTCCTCTGCCGTTGCGCAGCGAAGCGGCTCGCCGTAGCAGCATCGAATACATCGACAGCGTCGCCGGCATGCTGCGTCGGGCCGGGCATCTCTCGTATGCTGCGGAACACTATCGGCAGACGCTACGACGGCGGCTTGGCCAGCCGTATGGACTGGCGACGACGCTTGACGATCAGGCTTTTGTCTCTGCGCTGGCTGCCGTTCGCCCCGTCGATCAGGAAGCGTTACTCCGGATGTTGACGGAATTGCGCCGCACCGATCTGCGTGAAGCGGAATTGCTGCGCCTGATCGGCGAAGCAGATCGGCTTGCTTGAATCCATTGAATACGGAGATCACGGGATGCGCCAGGCGTTTCGCACAACCCTACAGGAGGTCTTCAGCCTGCTTGATACCGGCGTGAGCCTCTACCGTCGCCACCTGATCGTCTTTGCCGGGCTGGCAGGTTTGTTCAGTTTGCCGGCTATGCTGGTCACGTTCAGTCTGCTTTTCTCAATTGGCGATCTAAGCGACGCCACGTTCACCGATTTCCTGCTGGTCGTATTTGGCTTGCTCTTAACCTCGTTGCTCATGATCCCGCCACTGACGCAAGCGACTAGCGTTGCGCTCGCCGGTCAACCACTATCAATAGCTGGAATTATCTGGCGTTGGCCCCGGATCGGGCGCTGGCTGATAGCGTTTGGGTATGGCAGCGTTCTAACATTCATCTGGGGCTTTATTGTTTTGACGGCAGGCGGTGTATTGTTCAGCGTTATTGGCTGTATGGTGTTCTTTTCGCTGGCTGTTATCACCAGTACTACAAGTAGCCTCACTGCGTTCGTCTTGCTCTTTCCACTGGTTATTGTGGCAGCGATACTGACATACTACCTGTACCTGGTGCTGTGTGGTTCCAGCCTGATCGCGGCGCTCTATGCCGTCCAACCGGTGCTCGATGATTCTATTTCCCTGACTCAGGCAATCGGGCTATCGTGGAGTCTACTCTTTCGTCGTTTCGCCTATAATATGCTTGTTTTTCTCTGCGCTGCGCTGATTTTTAGCGTAGTGGCAACGATTGTCACGTTAACAGTTGGCGTTTTGTTACCGGCTCCCTTCGGTCTGCTACTGGGTGCCGAACATCCGCTGACCCGCGGTCTCAGCGCTGTTGCCTGGGTGATCGGCCTTGCCGCCGCGATGCCGCTAATCCCAATCTGGAGCACGCTGCATTACCAGCAGGCGCTGGCCGAGCGCAACGGAGCCGATCTGGCGCTGCGTATACAGCAGTTGCAGTATCTGGTTACCGGGCATGCATCGATGAGGTAATCTTGCCGGTGGTCATCCAGCTTCGCCAATCCGAAAAAGCGTTAGAGGCGCGAAAATAGTGCGAATCGCTATATTGCAGTCTGTCCAGGCAAGCAAGGTGAAGCAATGAATGCAGTCAGTGTTATCAAGGTCAGCGGGCACGAACTCGACGATCCCGCATTTTTGACCGGCATCGCCGCAGCGCTGCGAGCAATGAGCCAACCGGTTGTGCTGGTGCATGGCGGAGGCAAAGAGATCAACGAAGCCGTTTTGCAGGCTGGCCTGGCGGTAGAATTTGTTGATGGTTTGCGCGTGACCTCACCCGAAGTGATGAATATTATGCAGATGGTTGTCTGCGGTACGATCAACAAGCGTATCGTGACGACTTTCGTCAATGCCGGAATGCGCGCAATCGGCCTGAGCGGACTGGATCTCGGTTTGCTGCGCTGTGAGCCGTACCGTCCTAATGGCCGCGATCTGGGCCGGGTCGGGGTCGTGACTGCTGTTGATAGCGAGGTCTTGCGCCATCTCCTTGCAGCAGGTTGGCTGCCGGTCATTGCGCCGGTTGCCATGGGACAGGCCGACGGTCTGAGTTACAACGTCAATGCCGATATGGTAGCTGAAGCGATCGCCGGAGCGTTGCCCGGCGCCGAATTGGTCTTTGTCAGCAATGTGCCAGGGGTATTCATTGATGGTCAGATCGCGCCGATCCTGACTCCTGCGGCGGTCGAAGCGCATATCGCGCGGGGTACGATCACCGGCGGAATGATCCCAAAGGTGCGCTCGGCGCTGGCCGCTCTCAGCCGGGGCGCAACAAGCGCGCGCATTGTGAATCTGGCCGGTTTGCGCGATGGTGGGACGCGCTTTGTGGCTGAGGAAGCACGATCATGACCGGTTTACACGCTCTTTTCCCCGATCTCGATCCGGCGGCACACGCTGATCTGGAGGCGTTCCTGCAAACCGACTCGTATCCTGCCGGTCACATTTTTCATATGCCGAATGAGATTGGCAGGTATGTGTTTTTCTTGCAGCAGGGTCGTGTGCGGATCTATAAACTCTCGCCAGAGGGTCGGGCGCTGACCTTACTGGTACTGCATCCTCCCAGTCTGTTTGGCGAGATGGCCCTGATCGGTGATGGCATCCATGATACGTGCGCTGAAGCAATGACCGATTGCGTGGTGGCACGTATCGACCGCGAAGTATTGCGATCCTTTCTCGGTCGTCAACCCCGCGCCGCTATCGATCTGATGGAACTGATGGGTACGCGCCTGCGCGCGATGGAGCAGCGACTGGCCGACATTGCCTTCAAGAGTGTGCCACAACGTCTGGCCGCGCTCTTGCTCGATCTGGCCGGTGATCCTGTTGATGGCGCAGCGCCGGCAACGCTCGTGCGCTATACGCATCAACAATTGGCCGAAATGATCGGCGCCTATCGCGAAACGGTTACCAAAGCGTTGGGTGATATGCGCGAAGCCAATCTCATCCGTATCGCTGATGATGCTATCATTTTGGTTGATCCGGTACAATTGCGCCGCCTGGCTTCTTAAGTCGCATTGTTGTCAGCCGCGTCGTCCAGCGCGGCAGGTAATGATTCTTCACGGAATTATGGCGCAACAACGAAATTCTCGTGCTACAGTAATATCAGAAACTGTCCTCCAAATGGAGGTTGCTATCGTTGACAGAGTGGGGTACAATCGAACGGTTATAATACCGTTTCTAAGGAGTGGATTTGATGGTAACGTATGACGATCTCGTGCTGGCGCTGGAAGATGCATGGCTGAGCGCAGGTCTTCACGAACATGCGCTGATAGAGAGCGTCATTCCGGCCACGCACGATCGTACCTGCAAGATTGAACTCTTCCCCGAACACGGCGAGCCGCTGACGCTGGCCACGATGCCGCCGTGGCTAGAGATACATTTTACCTGGTCGCCAGTGCATCAGTTGATCAGCGAAGGTCGTGATTTGCCCGCCGATCCGCTCGAGTTGACCATGACCTATACCGTCACGCTGACCAATCATCGCGAACGTAGCGATATTGAGCTGGTGCGCATGTTTCAGCGCGCGGTATATCATGCTTTCGAGCGCCATTTCCCGACAGAGATCAACGATGTTGAACCGGTAGCTGTTGAAGTGCGTCGGATCTATCAGCCGGCGGGACAGCGCGTGGAATTGGAGACAGTGCAGTTGGTTAGCTCAACGATGGTCGATCTCTTCGAGCAGTGGGAAGATCGTGACTCGCAGAGTTTGCGCCGCCTGTTACGCTCAGAGCTGAGTCTGGCGCGCACGATCATCGCTAATTTGAGTGAAACCTTCCATCCCCACGGCAACGGTGGCTACCGTTCAGTTGATGCCGCGTGAGACAAGGCTCGTTTCCCCTACCTGGTGATCCTCCCCGCCAAATGCTTCCCGCTTGATCCTCTTCCCGGCAGAGTCAGGGAGCTATTGATTTGTGATTGGGGGTCAGCGGCACACAATGGCTATCGGGGAGCGGGGGCCTCAGCGCGCAAAGCAAGCCCTCGCGTCGTTCCGGTTTCATGGAGCGATCAACGCATCTCGACTGCTGCCACACCAGCCGACACCAGCGCCAGACCTGCTAGAAGCTGCACTGCCCATTCAGGTAAACGACCGGCGCCGATCAAGGCGCCAGTAGCAATGCAGACAGCGAGTGCTGCAATCAGCCAGGCTGGCGCAGAGTCGGCGAGCGGTGTGGCGTTGAGTGCAGCGATAAGGGGTAGCGTGCCGATTAACATCAATCCCAGGCCACTACAGACCATGGCTGCATCAGGCGATGGCGGCGCAATGCGCGGCACGGCGACGATCCATGCGGCGGCGCCAAGCAATAATGTCGCCTGCCGGGTTGGTTCTGCCGGCCAGCGCAGTAGACCGCCGAGATCGAATGTTGCGGTGGCGCTGGACAGCGCGATACCTCCCAGAACAAGGGGAAGATACACGCTTAGTTGATGCGCAGAGTGACGTTCAGTAGCCGCGCGGCGCAACCCAGGCCAGATGAGCAGAGTCAGCGCAGTTGGCAGATCGAGACTGTACGGGAAAGTAGTTGCTAGCGGCAGGGGGAGCAGGCTGATCGCCCCAAGAGGCAAGATCAGGTCGATGAGCCTGTTTGCCGACGGAGGGTCAATCAGACGAACACCGCGCAATCGCGCCAGCAGCAGCGCCGCCAGCGCTGCGCTGACGCCACCGGGATAGCACAGCAGGCGCGGCCATGCCTGACCGATTGCGCCGAGGAGATCGCTCATAGTTTTACAACTCGTTCCGTTCGGGAAGCATAATGATAGCCTGTGGAAAGAAGTCTTTGTTTCCGAAAATTGCTCAAATCAGCCAGTCTAAGCCATCACTTAGATCCATTTGCGCCAGCGACTCAGTACCCAGGCCAGCGCGCCGATCACGATCATCAATCCCAACAAAGCCAGGCCAGGAGCGGTCGCTGTGGTGCGCGATGCAGCGTTGAGCGCCAGCAATCCGGCCCATCCCCACGGTTCGATGGCGCCATATGGGGTGAGGCCACCTTGCAAATGATCGCTGAGCGGACGGAGCATCCAGCGGGTCAGTATCGGCGCAAGGAGGCCAAGAGCCAGCCCAACCAGCGCGCCTGTTGTGCTACGCCATCGACCGGAGCCGGTAATCTGGCGGCCAGCCGCCAGCATGAGCAACAACGCTGCTGCCCACACCCCCATTGCCAGCGCCGCCACGCCAGCCGTCATCGCGGCAGCGCTGACCGACCAGAGAGCGACGAATCCCAGACTTCCCGGCACAGCGCCGGCCAGCAACCAGCCGGCCCAGGCATTCGTACCGGCAGCAGGTTGGGCCAGCCGACGCAAGCTAACGTGCCACAGCAACAGGCCAGCGGCCACCACGCCAGCCGGTGACGCGCAGCCAGTAGCGGCTAGAATCAGTCCGCCAATGCTGCGCTGTATCCACTCTTCAGCGGACGATGGTTCAAGAGCATTCACTGCACGCCATGCTGCGCTAAGTGCCAGCGCCACACCGACCAGCAATGTTGCCAGTTGCCAGCCCAGATTCCATGGCCCGACGCTAAACAGTCGCAGCAAGGCAGCAAACCCCGCCAGCGCTACCAGCGGATCTAATGTCACCGGTTGATCCGATGGCAGATCGAGCGCTCCGCTTGCAAGCGCTGCTCCGGTCAATAGTAAGAGGAAACTGACGCTATTCAGTCCATCACCACTGAACGGCAGACGCCACGATGAAGCAAACCAGCCAATCAGCAGGTATCCGCTGGCCAATCCTATGCCGGCTAAACGATTCCATATATGTTCGGACAGAAAGCATACCAGCAACAAACCTAACGCTAACCCGCCGAGGTGTCCGCTTACGATCGCAACGCCTAATGCGAAGAGCTGGCCTATCCGTCTCGCATGAACCGGCGCCGCCACAACCAGCAATCCGGCAGTGCCAAGCGCAAGACAGCTTAAACCATCAACGAGGATCAAACCGTTGGCGGTTGTGAATGGCTGGCGTTGGACAGGAATAAGCAGCAATATCCCACTGATTGCCAGCGCTATTCCGATCAGGCGCGTGAGAGCGAGGAGCGGATCGAATGGTAACAGGCGCATACATGATTGGAAAGGTAAATGATTTGTCAAAAAACTGCCATGCCATTATAATTTGTAGCCAGTCACTTTTGCAACCGTCATTCTCAACTACAATGATAATGATGCAAACCTTTATCAACAACCTGCTCGACGTTCGCTCTACCGATGAAGAGATCCGCCAGCGTGGGCGCAATATTATCATTATTGCGCTGGGTTTAATTGTTATTAATGTGCTGGTGTTTTTTAATGTGTTATTATCGTTCTCCTTTCTGTTTGAACTTCTGATTCCTGTCCTACTTGCGGTAGTTTTGTATGGTAGCACTATCCTCATAGCCCGTCAAGGGCGGGTTGATCTGGCTGGATGGATAGTCGTTATTGCTTCATTGATAGGGACAATTGGGGCTTCGGTGATTAATCCGCAACGCCCTGTAACTATGTTTTTGGCTATACCGGTATTGTTGGCGGTCACTATTTTGCGGTTATACCATCTTGTCATTGTATTTGGTATCGTATCGCTCGGTTTATTGACATTTTGGTTGAGAGGAGCGCCAACGCCAACCGGGTTAACCGCGCGTGATCTCATTCAAACAGCTATTGTGCTGAATAGTTTTGTGGCTGTGATTGGTTTTGTTCAGAGCGCCGGCAACGAAGCGTTACATCGCCGCTTACGCGCAGCACTGGAATCGGCCAGGCAAACAGCCGGACAATTGCAGGCACTCAATACCGATCTTGACGCGCGGGTGCGGATGCAGACAGAAGCCTTACAGGAGGCGATGCAGGAATTGGAAGCGCGCGCCATGCAGCAAGATCGCTTGCTGGCCGAAGTGATTGCTCAGCGTGACGTGATTCGCCAGCTTAGCGTGCCGGTCTTGCCGGTCGGAAAAGATGCGCTGGTGATGCCACTGGTGGGTGTCATCGATCACGACCGGCTGCGTATGATTGTGCAACAAGCCCTTGAGCAGATCGAACGTCAACGAGCGCGCTGGCTCATTCTCGATGTGACCGGGGTGCCGGTGATCGATACCGAGATCGCTGCCGGCCTGGTGCAACTGGTACAGAGTGTGCGCTTGTTGGGGGCCGAAGTAGCGTTGGTTGGCGTGCGGCCAGAAGTTGCCCAAACAATGGTGAGCCTTGGCGTTGAGTTGCCGATTTCGCGCGTCTACAGCGATCTGGCGGCTGCCATCGATTATGTGCGTAGTCGTCAGGCCGGCTCAGATGCCGGGGTTGCTCGCTTCTCTTGAGTCGCGCGGTGATAGCCAGCCCCACTCTCTCATGAGATCTCTGCGCTGAGCGCCATCTCAACAGGTCAGCGGGAGCGCGTACTCATGGCAAACGAGTATCGTCCATCCCCGATATGGACTACCGCTCGTTGCGAATTAGCTCCTGGCGGCGATAGCGGCAGTTCAGGCAGTAGGTGATTCGATAACCGGCAACTGTCGCTCGTTGTAGCGCATGCCCGCAGTTGGGGCATGCGCTCATCTGCTCTTCACCGTCGCCGGTCACTAACGGTTCGCCGCGGGGCACGCCTGCAATCGCGCGAATCTGAGGTGAGCGCGCAGGCGATGATGATGCTGGTTGAAAATTCCACTCTTTACTTAATAATTCAACAATTTGAGCGTAATCAAGTGCGCCACGCGAGCGCGGATCGTGCTCGTAGATGGTTTTCCCGACTGCCGAGGCTTCCGATAGACGCACATTGATCCGCACCGGTGGCATGACCAGTCGTCCATAAATGCGGTTGAGGTGGGCCAGCAGTTGGATCGATTGCTTCATGCGCGGATCGACCATGGTAGGAATGATTGCGCGCACTACGCCAGTACTGCCCTTGATGCGCCCGATCTGGGTAATCAGTTTCTCCAGACCAGCCACTGAGAATGGTTCAACCGTTGTCGGCACGATAATTTCGGTCGCTGCAATCAGCGCATTCTGGTTGAGCACTGTCAATGATCCGCCGCAATCGAAAAAGATGAAGTCGTATTCCTGGCGCAGTGGTCGTACCAGTTGTTCAAGCACGCGAACCCAATCGGCGCGACCGGCCATCGCTTGCTGGGCAAGAAGCAGCGATTCATCGGCAGCGACGAGGTCGAGGTTGGGGCGAGCGGTGATGCGCAGGTCGGCAAGCGGTTTGTGATCGACAATTGCTTCGTAGAGGGTGCGCGGCGAGCGCACGCCAAGCGCCATCGCCAGATTGCCCTGGGCATCGATGTCGATCAACAACACACGAGCGCCTTTCAGGGCAAGTCCGGCGCTCAGGTTGACGACGGTTGTGGTTTTCCCGATGCCGCCCTTGAGATTGATGACTGCTACGATTCGTGCCATGCGCCGATCCCTTTCTGGCGCCGATTGTGCCTTGCCAGTGTAGTGGAGCGGTGGCGGTGTGTCAAGTAGCAAAGCAATACATTGCCCCCATTTCGCCGGTGACCGGTTGCGGGAACCATCCCGATACATTGCGCATGCGTCGCCAACGACCGTTCCGGGGCGTGCCGGGATGGGCCGTATTGTGCCGGGATGGATCGTATTGTGCCGGGATGGATCGTATTGTGCCGGGATGGGCCGTATTGTAACGTACCGTAGGGGCGAATAATTATTCGCCCCTACGGTACGTCATTCATCATTCATCCGGCGTCATCCATCATTCATCCGGCGTCATCCATCATCCGGCGTCGGGCATCCATCATCCATCATCATCCAGCGTCGGGTATCCATCGTCCATCATCCGGTGTCGGGTATTCATCATTCCATCATTTCGCCAGTGACCGGTTGCGGGAACCATCCCGATACATTGCATGCGTCGCCAACGACATGGCGTTATGATCCTAGCGCACTCCTTCCAATCGATCTTCAAGATCGGCATAGATCTCGCGCAACTGCTCTAGCGTCGCCTCGTCAGCCTGCCAGAAGCCGCGGCTGTGCGCTTCGAGCAGGCGACCGGCAATGCCGGCAGTTGCATGCGGGTTGAGACGGGCCAGCCGCTCGCGCATCTCTGGATCGAGAAGGTATGTTTCGGCGACTCCCTGATACACCCAGTCATCGACTGCCCTGGCAGTTGCGCTCCAACCGAAGGTATTACTCACCCGAATCTCAATCTCATGCACGCCTTCATAACCGTGCTTGAGCATTCCCTCGTACCACTTCGGATTGAGCAACTTGGCCCGACTCTCGATCCGCACCATCTGTTCCAGTGAACGCACGCGGCTGGCACCCGGTGTAACCAGTTCAGCTACTTCTCCCATAAGCGCTGATGGCCGCGTGCCACGCACTTTTTCCACACTCTTGGTCAGGCCGCCGAGGTATTCGTAGTAGTGATCAATGTCACTGATCCCATTCTCGACACTATCGACATTTTGGAAGGTGACGCTCACCGTTGCCAGCGCCTTTTCCATAACGGCTCGCGCCTCGCTCCACTCACCGCCAGGTTGAAATGCAAAGCTCTTGCGGGTGATAAACGCTTCGGCCAACTGGCCGTCTTCCTCCCACGTGCTACTCTCTACCAGATGGTTCACATTAGCCCCATAGCTACCGGAGGCATTCGAGAAGATGCGGGTTGCCGCTGCTTCTACGCTCAAGCCCAATTCAGCCGCCTGCGCCAGCGCGTGCGCGCGCACAAAGTTTTGCGAGGGTGGTTCGTCAGCAGTGGCTGCCATGCGGATGGCGCGGTCGAGCAGGGCTGCCTGAGCAGCGAACAGATCGCGGAAGATGCCACTAACTGTCAGCACGATATCGATCCGGGGACGGCCCAGCTCGGCGAGTGGGATCAGCTCAACTGTGGTAATCCGCCCCAGCTCATCGGCGACGGCGCGTGCGCCGACCAGCGCCAGCGCCTGCGCAATGCCTTCACCTTCTGTTTTGATATTATCGGTACCCCAGAGCACCATCGCTACCGTTTCAGGGTACGAGCCTTGCTCGGCCCGCACCCGCTCGATCAGCTCGTTGGCGACGGCCATACCGGCTGCAGCGGCGGCTGGCGACGGTACATGGAACGGATCGAACGAATGGATGTTGCGACCGGTTGGCACAACCGACGGATTGCGCACCACATCATTGCCCGCCGAAGGCAGGACATAACCCCCATTGAGGGCACGCAGCAGGCTACTGATCTCACGTTCGGTTGTCAGACGGCGCTGAATATCAAGCAGATATTCCCAAAGTGGCGCAAGCTGCCCGGCTGGGATCTTCGCCATCCGCATCAGTACCTCATCGGCAGCGTGACCGGTGCCACGTTCGACCAGCGCAGTCACGGCGGCGCGGCAGATCGTTTCAATCTGACGGTATTGCATCTGCGCAGCCGGATCGTGGCGTAGTCGTCCGGTAAGAGCGGCATAATCGACGCCGAGCGCGCGGCCAACGATGTGAGGCAGCGGCTCAAGCGGCGACTGCTGCTGACCGCGGGGAACGCGGGTAAACGCAGCGATCAGACTGAGCACATCAACTTGCTCGCTCGCCTGTGGTGGCTGACCTAGCACGTGCAGACCCACCGGGATCATACGCTGCTCGACCTGCAACAACTCGTGGCTAAGGGCCGCCACATATGCATCGCCTTCTCCGCTCACTACCAGATTCAATGCCTCAGCCTGGGCACGTAGATCATCAATCAGGGTCGGATCAGGATTGGAATGGTACCGGTCGATACTATCTTTGAGCGCGCGTAGACCTTTATACAGACCGGCCTGCTGCACCGGCGGCACCAGATAGCTGATCAACGTGGCCATACCGCGTCGGCGAGCGATGCTTCCCTCGCTGGGATTGTTGACACAGTAGTAGTAGAAATTGGGCAAGCCACCCAGCAGACGCATCGGCCAACACCGGGCGCTCAAACCGGCCTGCTTACCGGGCATAAACTCGAGCGCGCCGTGCGTGCCGAAATGGAGTACCGCGTGAGCCTTGAAGACGTGGCGTAACCAGACGTAATAGGCGGCGAAGCCGTGGTGTGGCGCTGCATCCTTGCTCATGAGCAAGCGGATCGGGTCGCGTTCATAGCCGAAGCTGGGTTGCAGGCCGACAAACACATTTCCGAAACGGCGTCCAAGAATGTGCAGTCGTTTACCGTCACTAAGCAACTGACCGGGAGCCGGCCCCCAGTATGGCTCAATATCGACATAATCCGGGAAGAGGCGTCGATACTCCTCAACCGGGAGCGAATCGGCGACATTGCCATCGGTGCCGTGCAGCAATGCATTACCTTCGACGACCAGTCGGCGCAGGTCATCGGCGCTGGATGGTAATTCAACGGTATAGCCAGCGGCGCGCAGCTCTTGCATCAGACGGAAAACGCTGGCGAAGACATCGAGATACGCGGCAGTGCCGGCATTGCCGAGGTTGGGAGGAAAGTTAAAGAGCGTGATCGCGATCCGCCGTTCCGCCAGTGGCGTATGGCGCAGCGCTACCCGCCCTGCAATCCGATCGGCTGCCAGCTCAATCTCGGCGGGTAATGGAATGACATCCTCGCGACCACGTGGCATCCCGCCGATCACCAGTGGATCGGTTGCGCCGTCAAGCTCAGGCAACGAAACATTTAACGCCAGTTGGAAGGGAGCGATCCCGCGGTCATCAGCGCGCCACTGCTCGATATGTTGAAACACTAGCGGGAAGAGATCGAGCACAGGTGTATCTAGCTGGTCAAGCATTGCGCTGGCCTGCGCCGGATCGGTGCTGGCTGGCCCACCCACGAGCGCGAAACCGGTTGTATTCACGAGCAGATCGACATCAGCAGCCGGCTCGCCACGACGAGCGCTACTGGTATCAACGAAGAAACGCTCGACGGTGGGACGCATGTCAAGGGTTGGACTGTAAGCGGCACGTGCTTCGATGCCGCGCGCCTCAAGCGCGCGAATCAGCGCGTTGAGGTGAGCGCTGTTGCCTGACAGAGCAAATGGACGCATCGTCAACAGGCCGACTGTGCCCGAAGTAAACCGGGTGCGTTGTTTGCGTCGCCAGGCCCGATACGTGGCGACATCGGCGAACGGCGTTGGCGCATCGGGGTGAAAGATACCCATCTCGGGAATATCTTGCGGATCAAGTACTGGTAGCTTGCCCTTGTAACCGGGAACATACCGTTCAATCAGCAGTAACAGCAACCGACGCAGATTTTCCGGAGTGCTGGCAGCCCAAAACTGGTGCGCCATTACATAGGTGTGAATGTCGCGCGCTTTGCCGGGCAAAAACTTCAGCATCTTGCTCAAGCCGCGAACCAGTGACATCTGGCGTTGAATTTCGCCGTGGCCGTGCTTGGGCTGAAACTGGCTCAACCATTGACGAAATGCGCTCTGCTCAGTGGTCGGCTTGGGGCGCAGATCGAACTTACCAATGCGGGTTTGCCTGATCAGCGATGGACTGCTCATAATCATGCAGACCGGGCAGCGTGTTTCGGCAAGGATCTCGCTCAACGGTCGCACATACTCTTCGCCAAACAGCATCGAGCCGAAAACGAAATCGGCTTGTCTGACTGCCGTTGCCAGCCGTTCCCAGTCGGCAGCAGTACGCATATCGGGCGGAGTGAAGAAATCAATTGCCAGTCGCAGACCGTATTCGCGTTCGATTGCCGCTGCCGCCTGTCGCAAGGCGGGAGCGTTGTTGGCTTCGATACACATAAACACGAAGCGCATGGCTCATCTCCTCGAACTAGTTGATGCAGCGGTTTGCAAGGTGGGAACAGCCAGGTGTTGAGTCGATCGGTATCAGCTACTGCCGCATTGCATTGTTGTATGAGAAGCTGTGAATATTATATGATATGTCACTATAGAGATAATGTATCAATTTGTAAAGAGGCTTTCATTCAGAAGGGGTAAATAGTGAAGATCTCGCAACGATACAATTGATAGCCGATAGCCGATAGGCGATAGCCGATAGCCGGGAGTAGGGTGTAGGGGCGAAGCGGTGCTGCGCCCTCCATCTGCCAGAGTGCGGCATGCGCGTTTGGCGATAGCCGATAGCCGATAGCCGATAGCTGATAGGCGATAGCCGATAGCCGGGAGTAGGGTGTAGGGGCGAAGCGATGCTTCGCCCTCCATCTGCCAGGGTGCGGCATGCGCGTTTGGCGATAGCCGATAGCTTATAGCCGATAGCCGGGAGTAGGGAGGTAGGGGCGAAGCGGTGCTGCGCCCTCCATCTGCCAGAGTGCGGCATGCGCGTTTGGCGATAGCCGATAGCTTATAGCCGATAGCCGGGAGTAGGGAGGTAGGGGCGAAGCGGTGCTG
>NZ_CAKZNK010000084.1 GCF_937129525.1 uncultured Chloroflexus sp.
CGTGGATGATCGAACTGGCGAACCGCAGCATCGGTGGCCTGTGCTCGCGCACATTACGATTTGGCAGCGATACTCCTCTTGAAGAATTGATCTTGCGCCAGGCTGCCGGATTGCCTATCGAATCGCTGAGTCAGACTGGTCAGGCTGGCGGGGTGATGATGATCCCGATCCCGCAGGCCGGCATCTTGCGCAGCGTGGATGGCATTGCGGCAGCCGAGGCTATTCCCGGCGTCGAGGCAGTAGAAATCACTGCGCCGATCAATTACCCACTGGTACCGTTACCGGAAGGCAACAGCTATCTCGGCTTCATCTTCGCGCGTGGCCCCGATCCGGCAACAGTCGAAGCGGCACTACGAGCCGCGCACGCCTGTCTACGGTTTACCATTATGCCGGCGATCCCGCTAATGACGACAACCGCCTAGGAAACATCATTTGCGGCGCGGCCCCCCCTTTGCCGGCGCAGCCGACGGCGGAGTCCAACCTTCCGGCATGCGCGCATTTTCGCCGAAGAAGAATTCTTCCATTGCCTTCATCAGGATCTGCTGCGCGTTGGGATCGCCCAAACTCAAACCGTAATGATTGATGATGAGCGTCGCTTGTTGCGGCCACAAACGCCAGGCCTGCGCCGAGACATGCTCGTAAATACGCTGGCCGAGCGGGCCGGGGAAGGGTGGCTTATCGAGGCCGGGCAGCTCACGCCCAAGCTTTACACAATTCACCATGCGGGGCATAGACACTTCTTTCATGTGTACAATCTGGTGACATCGTTATTTATTATACCCGAAAGAAAAGGAGCTTCATGCGAATCATCCTGTTTGCAATACCGGGGCCTCTGGCGCTGGCAGTCTGGCATAGTCTACCGGCATTACCGGTTCAGGTGGTTGGAGTGGTATTCCCGGCACCGAGGGGGATGCCGGCGCTGACCGTCTTTCCACTGGCGACACCATCACCGCAACGAGAGATTGTAATGCCGGAGACATTGACTGTGCTCGCCGAACGCGCCGGTATTCCCCGCATTGCCGTGAGTAGAGATGGCATGCCGATGCTGGCAACGCTGCTTCATCAACAAGCGGTTGATCTGGCTGTTGTTGCTTGCTGGCCTTGGCGAATCCCGCGTGAACTCCTGCCAGTACCGCGCTACGGCTTTCTGAACCTGCACCCCTCACCATTACCGGAACTACGGGGGCCAGAACCGCTCTTTTGGGCACTGCGGTTGGGCTGGACGCGCACAGCAATGACATTACACCTGATGGACGAAGAATTCGACCACGGGCCGATTGTCTGTCAGGAGTGGTTTGAACTTCCGGCAGGAGAGCGGTTGAGTATCCTGGAGCAGTTGGCAGGACAACAAGCAGCCCAGATGTTACCCAAGGCGCTGACCGATTTGCAAACACCGGGATGGCAGCCACAACCGCAAACAACCGCCGGCAGCTTCTTACCCACACCGCGGGAGGAAGACTTCACCTTCAGCGCCGATTGGCCGGTACAGCGAGCTTACGCCTTCGCGCGCGCCATCGCCGAATGGGGGCGTCCGTTTACATTCACCGCCGCTAATGGTCAGACACTGGCAATCGTCGATGTTATCGCGTGCCAGCCTGGAATGCGCCTTGCGGCACCGATTATGTTCAACGACGATCAGGTTGCATTGCAACTAAGTGATGGCGCGCTGATTGGCAGCTTACCGACCCGGCAATAAGCGGCGCTGAACGACACCTATTGTCAACCTTTCACCCCTGATGATACAATTGCCGGAACAACTGCTGATCAGTAAAAATGATGACTCGCAGCATCGATCCTTCTTCACTGACGCAAGTCATAACACTACCTCTTCACGGAGATAACGTCATGGAGAGCGTACAACCCACTGTTCAAATTGCGCCTGCTTCCGATCAGGTCATTGCACAGTGGCGACTGCAAATCCTCAACAACCTGTCGTGGGTACTCGTGGCGCTGGGTGGTCTGGCCCTGGTAGCTGGATCATGGTCTGACTACAATGTCATGGGCGAGCAGGCATTGCCTTACATTGGTGTGTACACCCTGACTTACGCCATGATTGTTGCCGTCGCCCTTATGCGACAGCTCAACTTAACTGTTCGCGCGCTCTTACTCATCACGATCTTAGGGGCAATAGCAACCTTTTTGCTCGTCTTCTTTGGGCTGATCGGCAGTGGCCGGCTAATCTGGATCGGAGTTTGTCTGCTGGCGCTCATCTATTTTGGTCGGTGGGGAGCGCTTACTACACTCATCCTGTCACTGATTGCGATGTTGAGCACCGCAGCGCTCTACATTACCAGCAATGCAAGCTTTGTGTCGCCTGCAATACTGGTTTCACAAAGCACTATTGCCGATTGGACATCTGCGATCAGTCTCTACCTTGCCAGCACAGCCCTGGCTCTGGCGCCATCGCTCTACCTGTTGCAACGGCTAGAGGGACTCGCCCACCAGGCGACGAGCGAAGCAGCGCGAGCGCGCATGCATGCCCGCAGCGCCGAAGAGCATGCAGCGCAACTGGAACAGCAAGCAACTCAACTCCAGGCCACCGAGCAGATGCTACGGACACTGGTGCAATCACTAGAAACACCAACCGTTGAAATTGCCGCCGATGTGTTACTGGCGCCGATTGTCGGTCAAATCGACAATCAACGCGCCGCAACGCTGACAGACAGATTGCTCAAGACCGTAAGCGCCCGCCGCGCGCGCGTGGTTGTTATCGATGTGGCCGGCGTACCGGCTTTCGATACCGCAGCCGCCAGACATCTCTTGCAAACGGCGCAGGCGCTACGGCTAATCGGGTGCGAGACAGTGATAACCGGTATCTCTCCGACGATGGCGCAGACGATTACTGCGTTAGGGGTTGATATGACCACTATCACTACCGCCCGATCACCGCAAGATGCGCTGATGCGTCTCATGAAATAGGCAATAGCGCGGCTCCTGGCGACAGGGCGCGCAGGGCAATGCTCACGCCTGAAAATCGGCCATCGCCCACCAGCAAAGCGACTCCTGACGACATGGCGCGCGGGATGACGCCTTTTTGACCAAAATCCGCTCACAATGCGCAACGTTTCCCCATCTCGCGCGGTTTACATGATGAGAGCTGTACCGCGCGAGGAGATCGTTATGCGCCGCCAACCCCTCTTAATCCTGCTGATGCTGATCATCATATGGCCAGCGTTAACAGCCGCTGCAAGTATCCCTCCTGCTCCCTCATACACTCCAATGCCCCTCATTCTCGGCGTCGAACGAATCTCGTCAGCGGCGTGGGCGCTGCTTATTGGTTGCCATTACCGACCAGACGACACAACAGTATGGGTTGATGAAGCGCCACCACAGCGCCCACAGGCAATCACTTCCTACGCGCCCGGTTATTGGCGCGCGCAGTTTAGCCATCCCTTACCATCGGCAGCACTGGTATATGCTTGTGGTCAAAGCGCCACTCTGGTCGTTGCCACGCCAGAACAACCGACATGGCTCATCGGCATACTGGGGCTTGGACTGATAGGTACCGGATTACTAGGTATCAAACTAATCCGGCAACCAACGCGAAGAGTGAATGTATCAACGACATCACCGACTACCATCGGCTGGCGCGCTGTGATCTATGACGAGCAAGGCGAACGAACAATCAGCCTGCCCGATGGTATCCTCACCATTGGCAGCGATCCGGCCTGTCATCTAATAGTTCTGGCCCCGGACATTGCGCTCCGCCATGCGCAACTCATCTTGAACAAAGAGACAGCCCAAATCGTCGATCTGGCCAGTCCATCTGGAGTCTTTAACGGGCCGGTGCGACGCCGACTACGCCCACACTTACCCTTCTTGATCGATACAGATCAAGACCTCTGGTTAGGGGCAACAGTTCGTATGCGTCTGATGAAGAACTAATCACCAGACCCAAACCCACCTGATGCAACAGAGCACGACTGGCGCGCAACCACACAAATGCGATCAACCAGCTCGCCGGCTAGCGCCCAGGAAGACCGGCGGTCGCACCCGCAGCATCAAACCAAGATCGACCAGAATATGAATGAAGATAACAGTCCAAATATCCTGGTAGAGATAAAAACAGAGACTCCAGCCCAACACCAGCGCCATCTCGGCCAGCGGACGCAGCTTGCGGATCCGCATCGAACGCGGAGAGTCGTCAAGGTGGGGAGGCAGTTGTTGCAACCAAAACATGCCGTGGATCACACCGCCATAGATTACAAAGGCAGTAAACCCGATTGCAAAACCGAGCGATCCAACCAGTGCTGGCCAGAACAGTGTCGCCAGACCATCGCCAATCCAGGCCCCGATGCGATAAACGGCGGCGAACGCAAACGTTTCAATCACGCCGTTGCCAATACTGAAGATAATAGTTGGTCCCCAGAGAAACGGACGGTCATCATGGCGAGCCACCAGCACATACAACACCTGACTGAATGCAAAGCTACCCAGCAGAAAGACTACAAACCAGGGATTCGCCAGTGTTGCCGGTACGTTCCAACTCCTTAACCAATCGCCCAGCAGGGGAATCCCTATGATCAACGAGATCAACCAGTAGAGCAGGATATACAGATCCAGACGACTGAGGGTGCGTTGTTCGGTCAGCTCGTACTCCATAACGATAGTACTCCATTTGTTTTTGATTGCAGTGTACAAGACTTGTTTATATGCAATATCTTACCATGTCTAACGGGACTTGCCTAGAGGAAACGGGGGCAATTTATGGCGTAGATGTGTGCATTTTTGAGCAATCCTTCTGTTCGACCTGAACCATCCTTCGGTTGCAGGGGGTGGGGGCGATGCGCGCGGCGTCCTGGGGGGCGATGCGTGCATTGCCCCTACGTCAACCCCACAACACACCATCCACCTATCCTCACCCGCTCTCTCTGGCAACGCGCTCCCAGCCATCATATTCCCCATCGCGACGGCAAGAACAACGGGATAAGGAGAAAGACGCAGAGCGGGCCGGTCAACATGGATGATTGACTGACTCGCAGCACAAGAATCGGGGTAGACTATAAAGCGCCAACACTTTACGATATGCCGGGAAGGAGATACCATGCGCCTGCTTAGCTTCATTTCACCCTCCGGCGGCGCGGCGCGAGCCGGCGCTCTGCTCGGCGAAACGATTATCGATCTGGCGGCAGCAGCGCCCCTCATCAGTGAAGATGCTGCTGAAGCGCCGTGGGATATGCTTACTATTCTGCGCGGCGATCATCCCGATGTTAACCTGGCGGCGGCGGCTGACATCGTACAGGCAGTGGTGAACGTCATAGGTGGAGAGGATCCGACTGAAACACCGCTCGATGGATTTGACTGGCAGGCAGGCCTGACGATTGGCGATACCGCCCTGATGGTGCCAATTCATCAGGTACGACTTGTCGCGCCGTTGCCGCAAGTTGTCTCGTTACGCGAGTTCGATGCGCTGGTCAGCGAGCAAACTTCAGCTTTACGTCAGGCCGCCGGCTACTGGGTGGGCCATCAGCGGTTTCCCGCCTTTCGCTTTGCCGGCCATACGACTATCTATGGCCCTGATGAGTCGGTTGAGTTGCCAGAGTCCGGCTTGCTCGACTGCGGCATGGCGTTGGGATGCGTAATTGGCCGTGGTGGACGCAATATTCCAGTTGAAGAAGCCGATGCCTGTATCGCCGGCTATTTCCTGGTCAATGCCTGGGCGATTCGTGATCCATTGCTGGCCTCGCTCCGGCCACGCGATTTCGCCACATCGTTGGGGCCATGGCTGGTGACATCCGATGAACTGGAATATTACCGCGATGATGATGGTCGCCTTATGCTTACCCTGCGGCTCGTCATTAATGGGCGCGAAATCAGCCGTTACAATACAGCGTTGATGCGGTTTTCGTTCGGCGAGTTGATCGCCTTCGCCAGTCGTGATACCACTCTCTACCCTGGCGAAGTCTTTGTAAGTGGCGTAGCCGACGGCGGTTGTCTGCTCGATCTCAACGGCGCTGATGGCCCCTGGTTAAACCCCGGCGATGAAGTAATTATCGAATGTACCGAACTGGGTCACCTGCGCTCACCAATTGATTTGATGTCTGAATAACATCATTATCGTTTCTTTGCTGGATAACCCTACTGGTGGCTACCTCCGAACGTATCACTTGCCAGCTTGCCCGCCATCTGGTATAGTCCGCCCGGCTATGGAAAAGAATGAGTACACAACAATGGCAGCGGTTGAGCTGCGGCACTGGTGGTATGGTGGTATGCGCGCAATTAATACCGCTCTCCTCAACCGCGCCTTCGGCAATCGCCGCGATCTACGCATTCTCGACGCCGGCTGCGGCACCGGCGGCGATGCGCTCTGCCTGCGTCGTTACGGCGACGTTGTCGGCCTTGATCTGGCCACCGAAGCCCTCTGTCTGGCTCGTGAGCGAATTCCTGGTCGGTTAGCGCGCGGTTCGGTCATGCAATTGCCGTTTGCTGATCAGAGCTTCGATCTGGTCACCTCATTCGATGTCTTGTACCATCGGGCCGTCATCGATGAACAGCAGGCATTAGCTGAAGTGCGACGGGTTTTGCGCGCCAACGGGCGGCTACTGATCAGATTGCCTGCCTACGAATGGCTGCGTTCGCGTCACGACCGCCAGGTTCATACTCGTCACCGTTACACCGCGAGCGAACTGGCTCAACTGCTCCGCAAGAGTGGTTTTACGATTGAACACCTGACCTATGCGCTAACTTTACTCTTCCCGCTTTCGGCCACCCTGCGCCTGCTCGAACGTCTGCTGCCAGAATCGAGCAACAGTTCGGCGATGGAACTACCGGCGTCGCCAATGAACGCCGCATTGCGGTTGCCCATGATGTTGGAAGCGGCAGTAATCGCTCGTGGCGGCAGATTGCCGTTTGGCCTGTCGGTTATCGCGCTGGCCCGCAAGTGACAGAACCGAGAGCATTACAACCGGTGATGTCGGTTGATCCAGATAGGGGGTGTCAGCGGAATCAATCAACACTTAATCAAGTCACACCCAAGGTGTATCTCTGCAACGCTATTCCCGCATATAATCAAAGGGTGTGACATTGTTCAATAATATGGAGCCTCTTACAGCGCGTCACCGCTCATCTGATGAATACTGGTTATCTGTATGTTCAATCCCATCCTCAACCGCCTGAGCGCTACCCCTGAACTATGGAACTGGCTACGCTGGCTGGTCGAAGCCGGTTTCACGGGTGAACATCTGGCGATTGCCCGCGAACTACGCCCATGGCATGGCGATCGTCGCCGGTTTCTCGACCTCGGTTGTGGCACAGGTGAATTTGCCGCTGATTTCCCGCCTCAACGATACGTCGGCGTCGATCCATCGCTCACTTACATCCGCTTTGCTGTCAAGCGCCGACCAGGCACATACGTTGCTGCACATGGTGAATCGTTACCCTTCGCTTCGCAGACGTTTGACGCCGGTCTGATTCTCGGCGTGTTGCACCACCTGCCCGATGCCACTGCGCGCGTTGTGATGAATGAGGTTTACCGGGTGATGCGACCAGGCGCGACGGTGCTGGTTATGGAGGATACGCCACCACCGCCAGGACAGAATCCACTCGGGCACTTGATGCATGCGCTTGATCGCGGGGGCTATATTCGCCGCGATGGCGATTATCAGGCCATGTTTGGTAATGGGTTCGATATTACGCGCAACTACCATCTCCGTTCGGGAATTTGCGATTACGCAGTGTATGTCCTACGCCGACGACCATGATGAAACCGTTTTTCTCCTTTTCACAAAAAGTACCGACTATGTTGCTGGTTCTCACCCTCTTGATCACAGCCAGCGCTCTCACCGTCACCGGCGAAGTGCTGCTCAAGATCGGCATGAATGAAGTGACTGCAAAAGTTGGCGCCTTCTCGCTCAACCCGCAGGTGCTCTGGACTACCTTTACCGACTGGCGCGTTCTTTTGGGGTTCGGCCTCGTCTTTGGTGGCGCCATCTTCTGGCTAGGCGTCATCTCGCGCGTTGATCTTTCGTTTGCCTACCCGCTCCTGGCGCTCAACTACGTGATTATCCTGATCCCTTCGCGAGTGTTGTTGAATGAGCCGGTTACGTTGATGCGACTGGTCGGCGCACTGATCATCGTAATTGGGGTGATCGTGATTACCTGGGGGAGCGGGAAATCATAATTACGACGCAAACTATGCCTTATTTCCGTCGCCTGGCGATGATCGTAGCGCGCGATGAATGGTTACCCGCTCTGCTCGCGTTGGGATTGATCCTGATCGGTTGCGGGTTAGCCTATCAGATCCCGCTAACCGTGCAACTCGCGGTTGGCGGTGATCCGATCACGCGCCGGCGGGAAGACGATACGCCGTTCCTGCAGGGAGTGCATGCCGCCGAACCAGCCGATCCAGCCGTAGCGGCATGGTGGGAATTGCCCGGCGCGCGCGATCCTTACCGCTGGACACAACCAGAGAGCACGCTCACCCTCCCCGGCCTTGGTGGCGGACACTGGTTGATCACGGTGCGCGCGCAGGGTGGACGGCCCGACGGTGCGCCAACGCTGTCGGCATGGCAAGCGGGTCATTGGCCACTATTTCAGCTTGAGCTACCGGCCTCGTCTGCGCGTCGATATACCATTCTCGTCCCCGCTGAGGGAACGGTGCGTCTGACAATGCGCAGTGAGCCGTTTCAGGTTAGCAACGACCCGCGCGCACTTGGCTTTGTTTTGCGCGCTGTGCGTGTGCAGACTGTTAACGGCTGGCGTTCGCCCGACTGGGGACAGTTGGGTTGGATCGGAGTGACCCTGGCGGCAGCCTGGATATGGGGACGCGCAGTTGCGTTACCATCGCGGTGGGGATTGGCGCTCATCGGCGGCGGCGGCCTGACGGCATTGGCGGCAATCTGGTTGGCGCGACCGGCATTTGGGTTGTTGATGCCGCACCTGGCCTTACTGACCCTGGCGACAGCGACCATTGGCGTCATCCTGGCGCTGCGCTGGCCGCGTCAGGTGGCCTGGCGGCAGGCAATCGCGATCGCGCTGCTGGCCATTCTGGTCAGGCTGGCCGGGTTACTGCATCCACATGCGATCAGCAGTGACGCCGGCTTTCACGCTAACAACCTGCTGCGGCTGGGATTGGGTCATGTCTACCTCACCGCCGGTCTTCCGTCTGAAGCCGGCGGCGGCCTGGCGCCCTACCCTGCCGGATTCTACCTGCTCGCGCTCCCTTTCCAACTCTTGTACGGCGATGATTTTGTCAGTAGACGACTGCTGGTTACAATCACGGCAGTTGCGCTCGACAGCCTTTTCTGTATTGCGATCTGGTGGTGGATCAGGCAAGGAGGGTTTAGTGAGCGCGCAGCGCTTCTGGGCGCAGCGTGCTACGTCATGGCGACGCAATCGCTCGAAGCACTCACCATCGGCGAGCTAGCCAATATTGGCGGACAGGCCTTAATTCTGCCGGCTTTGATCGGGTTAAGCGCCGGAGCCGCAGCCAGGACAGGCACACGATTGCAGCTTGGAGGGTTAGCCCTGGCCATTGCTGCCGGCTTGATGGCACATTCCGGGGTTACGCTGGGATTCGGTCTACTGATCGGCTGGAGCTGGGTTCTGGCCTGGCGACAACCTCCGATGGTGGTTTCGCCATTTCGACTCTTCATCGCGGCTGCTGGCGGCATTGCCCTGGCAATGCTAATTATGTATACCACCCCTGTCTACATTGCATTGATCGGCAACCGGAGTGGGCAAGGCGCCATTGGTGGACAAGCGCTAATACAGATTATCGCCGACACAATGAAAGCGCTGGCGGGACTTCAACCACCACAGCGGCGCAGCCTGTCCATCCCGATAGGGCTGGCGATTGCCAATCTTATCGGCCTCTGGCTCCTATGGCGAGCGCCTCACCCAACTGCCAGCCGGTTGCGCTGGCTGGTCAGCGCGTGGTGGGGAGGCGCACTCACCAGTCTCGCGCTGCTGCTGGTAGCCGATCAAGGGTTACGCTGGGCGCTCTTCCTCTACCCCGCCTGGTGCATAACTGCCGGCATCGCTCTCGACCATCTTGCCCAACAAGCCGGCTGGGGCCGTCTGGCCGCAACCGGCTGGTTCGCCGCAATAGTAGCGCAGGGGGCAGGATTGTGGATCGGGCAGATCAGGGACTACCTGCACTAGTCAATACCCTACTCGTTGGCAATGTCACGCACCACATCAGTGACCGAGAGAACGCCAATCGGGCGGAGGCCCTTTTCGCCCGGTTCCACCACCACAACGCGATGGATCCGACGTTCCATCATCAGGCGGCTGGCATGCTGAAGCGTATCTTGCGGCGTGACCGACACCACATCGGTGATCATAATGTGGCCGGCAGTCAGACCGCGCCAATGCTTCCAGTACTGTTCATACAGACGCGCATTCACCAGATCGGTGCGCGAGACCAGCCCCACCATATACCCTTCATCATCAACGACCACCAGCGCGCTAACGTCCTGCTCCGACATCTGGCGAGCGACATCCTGGATCGGGGTCTCGCGCCGGCAGGTTAACACACCAACATGCATCACCTCGCCAACCGTCCGCTCCATAGGGCCTTCCTTTCACGACACAAATCTTTACCGAACAGCTTATGATTACCATAGTGTAATCAATCTGACACAATGCGTCAATACGGGAATATCACCAGTGTAAGTTGGATCATACTCACCGGAGTCACAACCAACTGCGCCAGGCGCTGCCGGTAACACCCGTTTGCGCAGGCCGCTCATTCATGCTAGAATCGAGGTATCGTGTAGCGGCAAACGTTCTGTCGGGTATTCGTATGCCAGAGCCGACAACCAATCAGCGTCAACCTGCTCTCCCCGGTTTTGATGCCGAAGCGACGGCTGTCGTTGGCATCGGTTTAGGGCTGACCGGTCTTGCGCTCGGTCTGCGCCCCCGCCTGGCGCCAGCTACCCTGGCGCTCACAGCGCTGGCAGCGGCACTTTTCCGCAATCCGCGTCGCATCCCACCCGACGAGCCGCGCGCCGTCTTCGCAGTTGCCGATGGTCATATCCAGGGTGTGCGCGAAGTGTACGAACATCGCTTCGTACACAGCGATTGCTTGCGCCTGACTACCGTTATCGGCCCGCTCGATGTGCCAATCTGTCGCGCGCCGGTGGCCGGACGGGTCGCATACCTTGAACAGATCAGTGGCGACCATCGTCCATTGCGCGATCCCCAGGCCCCCGAACGCAACGAGCGACTGTATATCGGAATCGAGACGATCTGGGGCCCAGTGTTGCTCTCAATTATTGCAGCGCCACTTGGACGCTGGCTACGCTGCGAAACCAGCCAGGGCGCCACTCTGACACCCGGTATGCGCATTGCCAGCGTTCGCTTCGGCGGCCAGGTTGATCTTTACATTCAGCGCGATGTGATCGAGCCGCAGGTATTGCCAGGCGATCGCATGCTGGCCGCTCAGAGCCGGTTAGGCGCAGTGGTAGCCTGATCTGGCGCATGATGCAGCCGTTTTCGCTCTTGTTTGAAGAGGAACCCAATCACGGCCCAGGGCTGCCGGCTGAGATTCGCGCCATCTATCAGGGTGACTGGCGCTTACCGACGATCCCCGAATCGAGACCGGCTGTATGGACAAATTTCGTCGTGTCGCACGATGGCCGAATCGCTTTCAACCAGCCGGGATGGAACGGCGGTAACGCGATCAGTCGCGGCAATCGTTACGATCACTGGCTGATGGAAGTCGTCCGCGCCCGCGCCGACGCCATTCTACTCGGCGCGAGCACACTACGCGCCGCGCGCCGTCATCGCTGGGAGCCGGGCGAACTGGTAGACTGGTCAGCTTTCGCCGCATTGCGCGCCGCCGAAGATCGCCCTCCATTACCGGCGCTGGCGATACTCTCTGCCAGCGGTGAATTGCCGGTGGCAACTGCGCTAACCTTACCGCGCGCACTGTTTCTCATTACGACTGCGTCTGGCGCCGAGCGCGCTCAGGCCCGCTATCCCCAGCTCATCTGCCTGGTTGGGGCCGATGGCCAGATCGATCTGGCCGACGCCTTTGTCACCTTGCGCCAGCATTACGGGATTCGCACAATGCTAAGCGAAGGTGGCGGTCGCACCTATGGCACCCTGCTAGCCACGCGCCTGATCGATGAAGTCTTCCTGACTATCAGCCCGATTATCGTTGGCAATCCGACCCCGCCTGCGCCAGCGCGTCCTGGCCTGGTGGAAGGAACCGGCTTCCCTCCGCAACATCCACCTCGTCTCCGCCTGATCAGCCTGCGTCGTGTCAGCGATTTTCTCTTCCAGCGCGCCCAACTGGTCTTTGACCCTGCCGCCGAGGCGGTATAATAGAGCGCAGGCTGGCCTGAAAGACGAGCGACTGCATGGCAAATGAAGAACAACGACTAATCAGCGCAGCGCAAGCGGGCGATCTTGATGCGTTCAACCAGATCGTGCGGCTGTACGAAACTCGCGTCTATAACCTCTGCTACCGTATGCTGGGCGATGTCGATACTGCTGCCGACACCACCCAAGAAGTGTTTATTGCCGCCTTTCGTAATATTCGCAACTTTCGCGGTGGTTTATTGAAGTCCTGGCTACTGCGGATTGCCACTAACGCCTGCTACGATGTGTTACGCGCACGCCAGCGCCGGCCATCTGTCTCGTTGAATAGCAGTGATGATGAAGATGAGGGTGGCCGAACGGATGTCGCCGATCCAGGGGAAAGTCTGGATGACGTTGTCATACGGCAAGAGCTGAGCGCAGCGATTCAGCACGGATTGGCTGCCTTGCCAGAGGATCAGCGAATCGTGATCGTGCTGAGCGATATTCAGGGTTTAACATACGAAGAGATCGCTCAGATTACTGGCGTGCAGCTCGGCACGGTGAAATCGCGCCTGAGTCGGGCGCGCGCCAAATTGCGCGATATATTGCGGGCAGGGGAACTCTTGCCGTTAAAATTCCGTCTAGATGATGAGTCAAATACTGCACGATGATACCCGGCTGATAGCCAGATGAACGATCAATGACAACATCGCCCACCTCCCAATCAGAATTGCCCGAGCGCGATCGAGAATTGCTCTCGGCTTACATAGACAACCAGCTCACACTGGCCGAACGCGCGACGCTCGAACGACGCCTGGCCGGTGATCCGACGCTACGCCGTGAACTGGCCGAGCTGCGCGCAACCCGCGATCTGTTGCGTGATCAGCCGTGGGTCGCGCCACCGCGCTCGTTTACGCTGACCCCCGAAATGGTGAGCGCTCGCCGGCGCGCGTTTACACTCCCGGCCTGGTTGCAACCATTGAGTGGATTGGTTGCGCTCGTCGTAGTTATGTTGATCGGCTGGCAAGTGATTGGATTGAGCACCCGGTCAACGCTTGACAATCAATCACAGGCCATGGCGGCGCCAACCAACCCTCCCGCTGCGGCAGCCGCCGTTCCGCTTGAAGAACCAACCGTTACCGCCGATTTGCCAATGGCCGCAGTTGCCGAGTCGGCTCAGCGCAATCCATCGGCGACTGGCGAGAGCATTGAGGCGCTCACAGCGCCATCAAACGGCGAGCATGCCAGCAATCTATCAGCAACTGGCGCTGGCGGGCAGGCCGGCCCGCCGCCAGAAGCGCAACGCCAGACGACAGACAGTCCTCCAACCGGCCCGCCACTGCCCCTGGTCATCGGATTGGTACTGCTGCTCGCAATTGCAGCCGGTATCTGGTGGATGCGACGAAATGCGGAATGAGGACATGTCTCGTCAGTGGCGGCGAGCAGTGTGGCTCGTCGGATGGGAACATGAGTTGACAGCCCAACGTAACGTATTTGCCAATCTGCGCTGACAGATGTTGCCGTACCAGACTGTCAACTAGCCTGGTACGGCGACACGCTATGCCACCAGCCGGAACATCTACAGGCAGGGCGAAAATTACTTGCCTTATCACCAATCGTCACCTATGTGGTATAGTCACCTATGTGGTATACTTGAACATCATTGCGCAACACCTCTTTTCGGCGATAGGAACATGCCAGTATGAGCACAACACAGCTTGCCATTGCCGATGCACTGCGCGCGCGGATTCCATCAGTGCCCGCCGATCAGCGCCCTCTCTTGATCGCATTAGCTGAAGCATTGAGTACCAATAGTCCTGATCACTTGCTCACACTGGTTTGTAACGGCCAATCAATAGTGGTTGAGTTTACCCGACTCGATACTACCCGTCGGCGGGCCACGCAGCTCCTTGCCGACAATCCGGCAGCCGCCGGGCCAATCGCTGATATTATTGCCGCGGCTCAACAGATATTGATCCGAGAGGAAGAGTCGCTTCTGCGTCGCGAGCACATGCTCAATCAGCGCCTCGAACAGAGTTTTCGCACTTCACCGCTGGCAACCCTGGAAGCTGATGAGCACGGCATCATCACCCGCTGGAATCCGGCGGCTGAGCGCATTTTTGGCTGGAGCGCCGAGGAAGCGATTGGAAAACATGCGATTGAGTTGCTGGTGCCGAACATTGCTCGCGAACACGTTGAAGGGATCGTGAATGCGCTGCTGAGTGGTCAGGCGGCGAATAGTCGCAATGCCAATGTGACCAAAGATGGGCGCATAATCATTTGTCAATGGTATAACGCTGTGCTGTACCACCCTGATGGCCGGGTAGCCGGGTGGCTGTCGCAGACCGAAGACATCACCGAACAAATTCGCGCTGAAGAGGCGTTGCGCGAGAGTCAGCGCCGGCTCGACAGTTTGATCCGTAATCTGCCGGGGATTGCCTACCGGATTCCTAAAACTGAGCAAGGCTGGATTGCCGAATTCCTCAGCGCTGGCGTATCGGACGTAACCGGTTATCCTGTCAGTGATTTCTTATCCGTTGATCAACAACCGCCACGTCGCCGTTTTTCTGAATTGATTTTGCCCGAAGATTATCAGGTCGTGCATGAAAGCATCTTGACTGCAATACATCAGCAGCGACCATATGAAGTCACCTATCGGATCCGTCACGCTGATGGCAGCATTCGTTGGGTGTGGGAACGTGGTTCCGGCGTATTTGATGATAATGGGAAACTTACCGCTATCGAGGGTTTTATCAGCGATGTAACCGCCGAACGGCAGGCCGCTGAAGAACGACAGGCGCTCAACGAACGCATTATCGCCGCCCAACAGGCAGCGCTACGCGAATTGAGCACGCCAATCGTGCCCATTATTCAGGGCGTGATTGCGATGCCGCTGATCGGCAGCATTGACAGTATGCGCGCCCAACAGGTCATTGAGACATTGCTTGAAGGGGTTAATACAACTGGCGCGCACATCGTCATTCTTGACATCACTGGCGTGCCGGTCGTCGATACTCAGGTTGCCAATACCCTGTTGCGTTCAGCGCAGGCTGTGCGACTGCTCGGCGCCGAGGTATTGCTTACCGGGATCCGACCTGAGGTAGCGCAGACGATCGTTGGCCTGGGTTTGGATCTAAGCCATATTCGCGCGCTAGCCTCGTTGCAAGACGGTATCAGTTATGCATTGAAGCAACAAACACAGAGCCGTATGCGTGGCAGGCGCACAGCATAAGCTGCGCGCGAGCCGAAGCGCTACCCGGCCATACCTCACCGGCAATCACTGGTTGATACAGTGGTACGCATTGTGTCGCGATCAGTAGCAAGGAGACAGAAGAATGATGCTCGAACGCGCCCAGGCGCTGGCGGATGAGATTGTGCGCATCCGCCGCGATATTCACGCTCACCCGGAACTTGGTTTCCAGGAACGCCGCACTGCCGCCCTTGTCGCCGATACACTACACGAAATTGGCGGGATTAAGGTCACTACCGGCATCGCCAAGACCGGGGTGATCGGCGAATTAGGTGATGGCGACGGGCCGGTGATCGCGATCCGGGCTGATATGGATGCGCTGCCAATACAGGAAGAGAATCGCGTCGAATACGCCTCAACCAATCCCGGCGTGATGCATGCCTGTGGTCACGACGCCCATACTGCAATGCTGCTCGGCGCTGCTCACCTGCTACGCGAACGCTTCGCCGCTGAGAACTTGCGTGGGCGGGTACGGTTTCTCTTTCAACCCTCTGAAGAGGGATGGGACGATGAGGTGAAGAGCGGCGGCTTGCGGATGGTTGAAGAGGGCGCGCTAGAAGGAGTTGATGCCGTGATCGCCCTCCACGTCGATTCGACACTGCCGGTCGGGCAGGTAACTATCCGCGGTGGCTGGACTTCGGCGGCAGTCGATGACTTCAAGGGTTACATTCGCGGCACCGGTGGTCACGGCGCTTACCCGCATCTGGGCACCGATCCCGTCTTTATGCTGTCGCACGTGCTCAATGCCCTGTTTGGCATTCGCGCTCGCCTGATTAATCCAATGGAGCCGGCAATTCTGAGCGTTGGCACGGTGCGCGGCGGTCACGCTTCGAATGTGATTCCAAGCGAGATTTTTATCCAGGGTACCCTGCGCAGCTTTAGCGAAGAGGTGCGCGCCAAACTGGCCCGCGAAGTGGAACGAGCGTTCGCCGTCGCAGAAGCATTCGGCGGCAGCGCCGAGGTGAAGATCACCCGCGGCTACCCGGCAGGCTGGAACGATGAGCGAGTCGCGGGGTGGATGAGTAATGTCGCCAGTGCATTTCTTGGCCCCGATGCCATCGATACATCGCGCACCGGGATGGGCGCAGAGGATTTTGCGTATATGACCAGACAGGCTCCCGGCGCAATGTTGATGCTAGGGGCAGCCATCGATGATGGGATTGTGCGCGGCCATCATACGCCAATCTTCGATATCGATGAGCGCGCGCTGCCAATCGGTACCGCTATTCTGGCCGAAACTGCTCTGCGCTTTTTGCGCGGTGAGGTAACGTTATAACCAGATACTGAACACTTCATGTTGCGAGGCAGTGACACCATTCCGCTATGTTACTGGTCGCAACGCTGCTATCCGGTTTTGCTCCGGCGCGTTACAACAACGCACCGGAGCTTTTTTCTTTGTCATGCCTTGGGATGGCCTGAATGATCAGCCGCCAGGTCGCGCCCGTGTTCACGCTCATCAACGCGCGTCGTGATCAGATTTTAACGCGGGGAGATACGCTGTGTCGCCCCGCAACGTCACTCATCTGTTGTTGAACGGAAACTCGGGTGTATCTGCTGAAACACTTGTGAAAACAGCTCACCACGCCGGATTATGAAGCCGCGCCCAGATTGCCGAACTTCTGCCAGTAACGCGCCAACCCGCGCCAGCTCAATGTGAGTGGGCCGGTCTGCTGGATGATCGCAGCCTGCTCTGCCGGCGACAGATGCGCCGCCTCACTGGCCAGTGCCGCCTCAAGCGCAGCAACTCCGGTTGCTTCATCGTGACCAGAAAGAAGACTCTGTCGCACAATCTCAGCCCACTGCTGCAAACGCAACCGGGCATCGGTGAGATGAAAGTCAACATCGCTATACGCCCCAAAGTGGGTAAGACAGAGCCATTGCGGATGAAGCTGCTCGATCAGATCGTGCGTGCGCTGCCAGGCAACCAGATCAACATCCGGCGGAGGAGTCGCCGGTCGAGTCATTCGCACCCCAGGCAATCGCACGCCAGTATTGTCACCGACAAAGGCGGCTCCATTCGACTCATCAAACCAGACCAGATGGTGTTTGGCATGCCCGGGAGCGTCGAAAGCGCGCAGCAGATGACCGTTGAGGCGGAGCGTTTCGCCGCCGGTATAAACCCGAATCCGTTCGGAAGCCACCGGACGCACATCACCCCACAGGGTTGCCATCCGATCGCCATACAGTTGACCGGCACTGCCAAGTAGCCGTGACGGATCGATCAAATGTGGCGCGCCGCGCTCGTGGACATGCACAACCAGATCGGGATTTTCAGCCGCGATCAACCCGGTTGCGCCAGCATGATCGAGGTGAATATGAGTTAACACAACAGCGCGTAGATCGGCTACTGTCAGCCCATATGCATCGAGACCGGCCTTCAGCGCGGGCAAAGTGCTGGCCGGCCCAGGATCGACCAGCGCCGGCGCTTCGCCAAGGAGCAAGAAGGCACTAATGACGTGCGGACGACCGAGGTGATAGACATCGATCAAAGCAACATCGCGGGGCGTGGGGTAGAGTTCCATACGCGCTTGAGACAGCCTTTCCATCCAAACAGATTAACCCAATACGAGCAGAGACGCGACTCGCTGTCATTATAATGCGCTGCGTTTCGAGCGTTGATGCGCCCAGCGCCACTACCCGCCGCTATGGTGGCAGCGCAAATCACCGGCTGGAACGCCATATTCAACGAGCGGCCTTGCAACTGCCACCACACCACACCTGCTCGCGTGTCAGCTCTGCTACTCAGAACCCTGCTCCAATAAAGATCGCTCATTCAGGCCGGTCACATCATCGCTCACGACGACTGCCGGCCATACGGATACCACCATGGCTTGCGCGCCATAGTGAAATCCCAGTGGACATGCTTGGTCTCCAGAAACTCTTCCAAACCCTCTTCACCCAATTCGCGGGCGCCGCCGCTAAACTTCATCCCGCCAAACGGCCCGGCATCGTTATCGGTGAGCGGATCGTTCACCCAACAGGTACCGGCCTTGACCTCTTCGTAATACTGCTTAACCTTGCGGGGATCGTTGGTGTACAGATTGGCGCCCAGCCCGTAATCGCAATCGTTGACCAGTTCAATGGCTTCATCGAAGGTACGGTAGGTCATTATCGGAATGGTCGGCCCGAAAGTCTCTTCACGCATAATGCGGAAACTATGATCAACATTGGTCAAGATCGTCGGCTCGTAGAAAAAGCCGCGATCAAACTGGGGCGGACGGCGACCACCGGTAAGGATCGTCGCGCCGCGCGCCCGCGCCTCCTCAACGTGGTCTTCAACTTTCGCCCGGTACTTTTCGCCGATCAGCGGGCCGATGTCGGTATCAGGATTCATCCCCGGCCCTAGCCGCAGCGAGCGGACAAATTCAACCAACCGTTCGGTAAAGGGGCGGGCAATCGATTCATGCACGTATACCCGCTCGGTGCTGGTGCAAACCTGCCCGGCATTAAGCAGTGCTGCCCACGCCACGCCGGGCACAGCCACGTCAAGATCGGCGTCTTCGGCAACGATAAAGGCATCTTTCCCACCCAGTTCGAGGTGGGTCTTCTTGACTCGGTCGGCAGCCAGGCGGGCAATTTCGCGTCCGGTGGCAAAGCTACCGGTAAAAGCGATCATCTGCGTGCGCGGGCTGACCACCAGCTCACGACCAACATCACCAAATCCGGTCAGGATGTTAAGCACGCCGGGAGGCAAGTGATCGCAACACAATTCAGCAAAACGGAGCGTGGCCAGTGGCGTCATTTCGCTCGGTTTGAGCACTACCGTATTGCCGGCAGCCAGCGCTGGCGCTACCTTCCACGACATCAGCAATAACGGATAATTCCACGGCACGATAGCGGCAACCACGCCATACGGCTCTTTCAACACCATCGCCAGTTGCGTCGGTTCAACCGACGGAATGACACGTCCACGGGTATTACGTTGCAACTCAGCGTAGTAATCGAAACAGGCAGCGCACCAGCCAATTTCATCACGGTTTTCTACCAGCGGCTTACCACCTTCCAGGGTCAACAGCGTAGCCAGTTCTTCCGCATGCGCGCGCATTTTATGGGCAATCTCGTGCAGAGCATGGGCCTTATCATGCGCAGTTACGCGCCGCCATTCGCGAAAGGCTCGTTCGGCAGCAATCATCGCCTGCTCGGCGTCGGCAGCCGTTGCGCGTGGCACATAATCGATGACCTCTTCGGTTGCCGGATTGTGAACCGGAAAAACCTCACCCTGTGCCGCCGCCTGCCACTGACCGTTAATGAGCATTGCTGGCATGAAACCTCCTCGTTTCACATTGCTGATTATTGACCGGGTATATCACTATCATAACGGATCACAACAATACAGTTACTGCTACGTTGACGGTTGCAATCCGGTTATGCAAAACCTGTATGCTGTCAAGCGTAGTCACAATTTTTGTCAACGATATGTCACTGTTTTCCGGCTTGACGAAGTGCATCGCGCCTTCTATAGTAAGATTGTGAGCAATAGCACAATTGGTGGAGACTTCAAATGATCACTCAGCTCTTTTCATCCAGGACAACCACCAGCTCAACCTGCGGCGGCCACCGGCGCCGTTGCCGGCTTGTCCACGATTCGCCGCATGTCTATCGCCGCGCATTGCTCTACCGGCTTGGCATCGCCGATGGTCGCCGGCCCGCAGTCGTCTTCAATACAATTGCGCAAGCGTTGCGCAACGCTCGCGTCTAGACTGCGCCTGCTTGCTCTTGTTCGAGCAGGCGCATCGCCTGCCGTTTCATGTAAGCCAGCAACGCGCCGATCCCGTTCAACCGTTGCGGGCTAAGCACCTGATGCAACCCCATTTGGAGAATAAAATCGCCTGAGACTGCCAGCACTTGCGCGGGGGTCAATCCGTTCAGGCCCGCGCGCAGGATAGCGGCAAAACCGCGGATTGTCGGCGCCTCTGGCGGCACGTCGATGTGGTACATGATGCGATCGCCGTCGCGCAGCGCAGTCACAAACACCGGCGACATACATTCATGCACCTGTTCCATTCCGCGATGGTCGCGCAATTCTGGCGGCAATGGCGGCAACTGCTCGGAAAACTCCAACAATAGCTCTAGCTTTTCCTCGCGACTCGCTTTGCCAAACTCAGCCGCAATTTCGGCCAGTTTGGTCGGAATAAAGGTTTGATTGCTCATATGCTATGCTCAAATACAAAGACAGTAGTTGCAGAGAGAATAACCTTCATTTTGGGCACACACTTGCGCCCTTTACAACGAGATTGACAGAGCCGGCACGTCAGATCCACTTCATTCCACTACCGATCACCATTGGATTACCGGCGTTGTAACAGACCGATCAATGCCCCCAGTACCCGCGCCCGGTATTCGGTAGCAGTCGCAACATTCGCCTGATGGATCTCGAATAAGCCGCTGTCAACCTCAAGCACGCCACCTGGACCTTCCCGCATTGGCACCGTCGCTTCGCAGTCGCCATCCAGCCGGATCACAGTCCTGGCTGCCGGGCGGGCTGTATCGGGGCCAGTTGTTGCCCCGACTACAACATACGATGTTTTGACCTCCATCACGGCTGCATCGGCGACATACGCCGCAACCTTCGCTGCTGCGCTACGGATCGAGTTTTCCAGTTCGCTGGCCATGAAGTTACTCCTCTATTCAAGCCAGGGTACGATGATCGGTGATGCCTGTGACGCAGATACGCCAGTGCGCAACCAGCCCTGGTTGTCGGTCAATCGCATGCTATGACTGGAATAGCCCATATTGAGCGACGAACAAAATCCGGTGTATCGACAATCTACATCCCCACACAGGCATCATACCACCGGTTGCCGCACTTCAGCCAATACATCTTGCACGAATTGCCAGACTGCGGGCAGGGCCAGAACCGGGCCTGCCGGTGAAGCCACCATGCTCGCCACAATCGCCGCGCCCCGCCCAACCAGCCCGATCAGGCGCAGCAAACCGGCCCGTGAGCGCAATGCCAGCGCCAGCGTTTGTTGATGCATTCTCGCTTGCGCCAGATCGATCCCGGCCAGTAGCAGAGAACGGGCATCACCGTGCCAGTTGATCCGTGTGCGCCCAATCAATTGGCCACCCTGCACGGTTTCAACCGTCGCATACGTAGTCAATGCTTCCCAAACCTGCGCGCTCAACGCAATAACCTGTTCCTGTGCCGCTTGCCAGCGCTCCTGTATCTCATCACGCAAACCGAAACTGGCGCTCGCCGGCGTTGCTGACAACACATTGAGCAGGTTTTGCTCAGCCGGCGGCGTGGAAACACTGAAACTAACCGTTCCGCTCACCAGCCGTTGCAATCGTTGCTCGACCGTCGCTAGAGCTATTTCATGCGCGCCAAGTTGCGCCTGTGCCGCGCGCAATGCCATTTGCGCCGTCGCCAGATCTGATGGCAGATGCGCCTGCCAGATCACATCCATCTGGTCGCCGGAGGCAAAGGCGCCACCTGTTGCCAGCGGTTGCCATGGCCCTGGTGGCGCAACTGCCATCGGTAACGGCTCGATCAACGTGAAGCCAGCGCTCATTTACCTTGCAATGCACTTAACAGACCGGCTACCGCCGCAGCAATGGCCCGCACCATTTCGGCCCGATTGGCCTGCGCCTGCTGCACCATGCTCACGTGAATCGCCCACAATCGCTCGTCAATGCCCTCGTCACTTACGGGCACCAATACCTGTGTGTCGCCATCGAGACTCATGCGCGTGACAGCGCGCAAGGTTGCGCCACTGAAATCTCCCTGACGGTAGTCAATGGTTTCAGGCGCAACAGCAACGTAGGTTTCTACTTCAAGATGAGCGGCATCGGCAATCACCTGTTGCAATGTCGTGGCCAATCGCTCACCGAATTGTTGTAGCGACTCGGTAAGTTTCTGCACAGCCTCCGCCGGTTTGTTGCCAAAAAGGCCGAAACTGGCCGCAGCATCCGGTAGCGTCACCGGAATGACCGGCGTTTCAGGGGGAAGGCTACCGGCCAGTACCGGAACCGCAGCGCTCACCACCGGCATTGTCGGCGCCGTCTCTCGTGACTCTGGCGTCACCGCTGGCGTAGTCGGCTCCGATGCCGTTCCTCCCGACTCTGGCGTCACCACTGGCGTAGTCGACTCTGACGCTGTTCCTCCCGACTCTGGCGTCACCACTGGCGTAGTCGGCTCCGATGCCGTTCCTTTCGGCTCCGACGCTGCCCATCCTGGCTCTGGCGTCACCGCTGGCGTGGTTAGTACCGGTACGCCGGTCAACCTCTGGCCTTCGGCCTCTACCCCGGTGCTGGCGCGCGCGCATAGTCGTGTCGCCGGATCACCGACGATAATGTAGCTTCGCGCATCGTTATGTTCAGTCCAGCGCGTTGCCAGCTCAACCGGATCGGGGGCTTGCCCCCAACGCGCATTCTCAATATCTTCAGTCAAAACGGTAGCCAGCTCGGCGTACCGTTCGTTGAAAAACTCCAGCGCATAACCCACCGGCGCGCCTGCGAAGAGCAGGCGACGTAGCGCGCTGCTAAACGTCTCGATCTGTCTGCCACCGCGAGAGTCACTAAACGAAAATGTCCACGCCCGTTCAACATGGCCCACAAAGGCCAACGCGCCCCCTCGTGGCAATGACAGCAACCGGCGCGGCAGGCCGGCAATGAACGCCTGTGACGCAATCGCTGAGCGGATGCCACGGAGATGGGGAAAATCGTCTTCACGCGGGCAACCGGCCCCGAAACAGGCAAACTGAAAGACAAACGCGCCGGTCAAGACGGCATCGCTGGCAATATCATCGGCAGACAGATAAAACTGTGGCGGCAGCGCGCGCTGGCGCCATGCCTGCGGGCCAGGCCAATCAGCACAGAGAATTGCCCCTTGATGGCGAATCTGGCGCGCGTCAGACAGATCGAACTCAACGCCGTGACTCGCGGTGAAGAGCAACGCTGGCGGCTCGCGATACAGTGCCTGCGTCAACCGATCTTTTGTCGCCGCAGCGCCGGCAATCAACTCAAACGACCAATCACCACGCTGTGGATGGCCGGTCAATTCGGCGACAAGCGGCTGCACCAATCCGTGCAAGCTGCGGCTGGTGGCCACATCATCGGGATTCTGCACTCCGGCGAAAACCACCCGCTTTGACAATTGGCTACCATCGCGTTCGGCTTGCGTCACGCTGCGCGCATATGCGGCATATTCTTCCAGCGTATCAAAATAAATTCGCCCGACGGCATACTGCACATCGAGCTGATACTGAAAACGGAATGGAATCTCTTCGGGTGAGCCAACCAGCAACAGATAGTAGGGGAAGCGATCAGGATCAACCGGGCCGCTGGTCGCTGCACCCTGGCGGCGCAGAAACGCAACTTTACTCTCCCCTGGACGGTAGCCTTGCGGTCCGACACATTCACGATACCGTGGGCCAGCCTGTGCCCGCCGCCAGTTAAGCAACTCGCTCAACGCCTCACGCAACGGCGCAGCGTTGATCGTCGCGGGAAAAATGATCGCCCAGCCGGCCTGGGCTAGATCGGTCGGGTCAACCCCTTCTTTGACGCGAAACGAACCGCGAACATCGCTGAGATACCGATCGCGCAGCGCAGCGCGCTGCTCGGGATCGGGATCGATCTGGTCAGGCGATGGTCGATCGCCCAAAATGCGACGGGCCAGTTCATCCACTGCGAGCGGCTCATGGGCATACTCACCGCGGCTCGCGTTGATGCCATTGAAATAGAGCCACTCATCGGTCATGATGTCGTCCTGTGGTTAGTAGAACACGCGAAGCTACTCGGAAAACACCTGATCTCATCCATTCAGGGAAGGGCTTC
>NZ_CAKZNK010000085.1 GCF_937129525.1 uncultured Chloroflexus sp.
ATTCACCGGTACCCTGGGCGCGAACGCCGAGTTTTATGCTCCGTATCAAGAGAATGCGCGGCGCTGGTATCGCAAAACGCAGGAAGAGCTGATCTACTGGAACCACGCTATCGTTAATCCACCGATTGACCGTAATCGCCCACCTCACGAAGTATCTGATGTCTACATGCACGTCGAACGTGAGACGGATGCCGGTCTGATCGTTTCAGGGGCAAAGGTGGTAGCAACCGGAAGCGCATTGACTCACGTCAACTTTATTGCGCACTATGGCCCATTACCGATCAACGATAAGCGATTTGCGTTGATCTTTGCGGTGCCGATGAACTCACCTGGCGTGAAGCTGATTGCGCGCGCTTCATATGAATACAACGTCGCAGTCACCGGTAGCCCGTTCGATTATCCGCTTTCGAGTCGGTTGGATGAAAATGACTCGATTCTCGTGTTCGATCAGGTTTTGATCCCCTGGGAGAACGTGTTTGTCTATGGTGATATTGAAAAGACCAACACCTTCTTCCCCCTTTCCGGTTTCGGCCATCGCTTCCCATTACACGGAGGCGCGCGTTTCGCCGTCAAGCTTGATTTCATTACCGGTTTGATGTTGAAAGCGGTTGAAGCCACCGGAGTAGGCGATTTCCGCGGTGTCCAGGCCCGCCTGGGCGAGATTGTGACCTACCGCAATCTCTTCTGGCAACTCACCGAAGCGATGGTGCGCAATCCGATGCCATGGGTTAACGGCTATCTCTTGCCGAATCTCGAAGCAGCATTTGCATACCGGGTGCTGGCGCCGGATGCCTACGTCAAAATCAAGGATTTGATCGAGAAGGACGTTGCCAGCGCTCTTATCTATCTTCCCTCTCACGCTACCGATCTCAAGAATCCAGAGATACGCGCCTATCTTGACCGATTTGTGCGCGGTTCGAACGGCTACAGCGCAGTGGAGCGTATCAAGCTCATGAAGTTGCTCTGGGATGCAATGGGCAGTGAATTTGGCGGCAGACATGAGTTGTACGAGCGCAACTATGCCGGCAATCACGAAAACATCCGGATCGAAACGCTGGGAGCGGCCACTGCAATGGGGGTAACAGCCCAACTGAAGGCGTTTGCCGAGCGCTGTATGGCTGAATACGACCTGGATGGATGGACGGTATCTGATCTGATCAATCCGACCGACGTTAATGTGGTAATGAGCCAGCATTAGCAACAGAAGGAGGTTTCACGATGAGCGAGCCGATGTTTGACACCCATCAACTGGCCCATGTCGAAATCTTGACACCCAAACCCGATCAGACACTCTGGTTCTTCCGCGATCTGCTTGGTATGGAGGTCACCACCCGGCAAGGTCAATCGGTGTATCTGCGGGCCTATGAAGACTGGTATCATCACACGCTGAAAATCACCGAAGCCAAATAGCCAGGTCTCGGCCATGTCTGCTGGCGTGCTAGCTCACCGCAAGCGCTTGAACGACGGGTGAAGGCAATTGAGGCTTCTGGCCTTGGAAGGGGTTGGCTAGATGGCGATCTTGGGCATGGGCCAGCCTACCAGTTTACCACTCCTGATGGTCACCCCATGGAGATTTTATGGGAAGTCGACTACTTCCAGCCCGCCGAGGATCAGAAGTCTCCGCTGCTCAACCGTCCGCAGAAGCGACCTCTGCGCGGTGTGCCGGTGCGACGGCTCGATCACGTCAACCTGCTGGCCTCAGATGTAACTGTCAACAAGAACTTCATGATGGAGCAGTTGGGCTTCCGTCTGCGCGAGCACATTGTGCTCAACAATGGCATTGAAGCCGGTTGCTGGCTAAGCGTGTCGCCCCTGGTGCATGAAGTGGCCTTAATGCGCGATGGGAAAGGCGCGCGTGGTCGGCTCCATCACGTCTGCTACTGGTACGGCTATCCGCAAAATCTCAATGATCTTGCCGATGTATTCCGAGAGCAGGGGATTTATATCGAGGCCGGCCCCGGCAAGCATGGCATCAGCCAGGCAATGTTTATGTATGTCTACGAGCCGGGCGGCAACCGGGTTGAGCTATTTGGCGATCCGGGCTATCTGATCTTTGATCCGGCCTGGAAGCCAATTGTCTGGACGGAAGAGACACTGGCGGCTGGGATTGTCTGGTTCGGTGGCAATCTTCCCGGTGAGTTCTTCCTCTACGGCACGCCGGTGGTTCACGAACAAGAGCCGGCAATGGCTTCGGCATAAAGCAGGTGTAGCGTATATCAGCCCGACCTCCCGGTCGTGTAGCCCTTCTCCTCGTTTGCAACAGGAGTTCAGGAGAAGGGCTACAGTCAGTCCGCGAGGTGTCGAGTCAGGCGCGAGTCGGTAGCGATGCGGTCTCTTTCAGGAAGGAGCAAGGTATGTTGCAGACTCTGCAAAAAGCTGCGCGCGCGTTGACACTCTTCACGCCTGCTCATCCAGAGTGGAGTGTTGGTGATATGGCAAAAGCGCTGGGATTGCCCAAATCGAGCGTGTCAGAGCTGCTTAGCAGTCTCGCCGAACAGGGTCTGCTACGCCGGGTAGGGGCAGGACGTTACCGGTTAGGCTGGCGACTACTCGAACTCGGCCAAACCTTGCTTAAGACAACAGAATTTCGCGATGAAGCGCGGGCAGTGATGCAAGAGATGGTAAACACCTGGGGCGAAACGATGCACCTGGCGGTGTTGGAGTCGGGAGAAGTTGTGTACCTGGAAAAGCTACGGGGGCAACAGGGCCTTCAGGTTGAACTCTCTGGGATTGGTGTTCGTTTGCCGGCACACTGCTCAGGAGTGGGGAAAGTCTTATTGGCTTATCAGCCCTGGGAAGCTGTTTTGCGTGTTGTGGGTAATGAGCAGCTTTACCCATTTACCCCGCATACAATCACCTCGCTTGAAGCGCTGTCTGAAGAGCTGGTCCGCGTGCGGCAGCGTGGCTATGCCTACGACCAGGAAGAAGTTTCTATTGGTTTGTGTTGCGTTGCGGCGCCGATTTACGATTACGAAGGACGTGTCATCGCTGCAGTCAGTTTTTCGACGCCAACCCACCGCTTCCGTCTCCATCGTGAACAGTATACGCGAGCGATCGTTGAAGGCGCACTGCGCATCTCTGAGCGGCTGGGCTATTATGGAGGAACGTCTGTATGCAAGTCGATAAAGTCAAAGTCGCCATACTCGGTTCCGGTAACATAGGCACCGATCTGATGTACAAATTGCTCAGGCAGTCAGGTCCAATGGAGCTTGCCCTGGTCTCCGGCATTGATCCTTCCTCAGAAGGATTGGCGCGGGCGCAACAGGCCGGTATTGCCACCAGTGCCACCGGAATCGAAGCAATTCTGGCCGACCCCGACATTCGAATCGTTTTTGATGCGACCAGCGCAAAGGCGCATGTGCGTCATGCCAAAATGTTGCGTGAAAGTGGACGAATTGCGATTGATTTGACACCGGCAGCGCGTGGCCCGTATGTGGTGCCGCCGGTTAATCTGGGAGCGCATTTCGATGCGATAAACGTGAATCTGATCACGTGTGGCGGTCAGGCAACGATACCACTGGTCTACGCCGTGAGTCGGGTGACTCCGGTACGGTATGCTGAAATTGTGAGTACCGTATCGAGTCGATCGGCTGGGCCGGGTACCCGGCAGAATATTGATGAGTTTACCTTTACCACGGCGCGAGGTCTGGAAGCGATTGGGGGCGCTAGAGAGGCCAAGGCTATCATCATTCTCAACCCGGCCCATCCACCCATTTTGATGCGCAATACCATCTACGTCATTCCCGAAGACGATTTTGATGAGTCGCTTGTCCGCCAGTCGATTGAGCAGATGGTGGGTGAGGTGCAGCGTTATGTGCCCGGATACCGGCTGAAGAATGCGCCAGTCGTTGAGCGGCGCTCG
>NZ_CAKZNK010000086.1 GCF_937129525.1 uncultured Chloroflexus sp.
TCGGAGAGTGCGCGGACACGATGAAGGGGCTGTGACGGATGGATGTGCAAGGCGGGCGGGGTGGCGCAGATTGGGCGTCTTGCGGGTCTATTTCTGGCTGCCGGAAGCGCTGTGGATGATCCTTCTGCATCTGATGACGCGATCAGGCCATCACGCGCGTCGCCTGCGCTGGTTGCCACCCTGGTTTGATCAGGTCATTCATCTGCCCCTCCCCTTTCTGGAAGAGTTTATCGCGCGCGCTTACCGCGATGATCCACAGGCGGCGCAGGAGACGATCATGTACCTCAGCAACTCGACTACTCTGACCCGCGTTGCCGCGCGCTGCATGGTCCGGGTCGCTTTCGATACCTGCAACCGGGCGCGCGCGCTGAAAGAGATCGCCGACCTGGCCGATGAACTGGCCTGGATTCCTTCTCCGCTGCCCGAGACGATCAGCCCCCTGTTGTCGCGCGTCATCGAAGTCAGTCAAAGCGCGCGCGCGGCGCAGTATGCGCGCTCCGGCCTGGCCCGCGCTGCCCATCTCCGCCCTGGCGCGCGCGCGCTGGCCGACATTCGCAAGGCGGCGACGCTCTCTGATCGCCGCGATGATCGCGATTACGGCGCGCTCGCCGAAGCCTGGTCGGCGCTGTTCGAACGGGCGATCGCCGAAGCGGAAGAGCAGGCGCGCCGCGAGGGGCAGATTCCGCAGGCGTATGTCGCAGGCCCGCCGCTGCATCCATCCACGAGCGTCAATCTGCTACGGGGACGGGCCGATCTGTTCCGCGAGCTGGAGGGTCTGCTGCTGGCGCCGGCGCGGCCCGTCCTCCTCCTGTATGGCGGACGGCGCGCCGGCAAAACCTCGTTTCTGAATTTTCTCCCCCGAACGCTGGGCGGCAACGTTCTGCCCTTGCTGGTGGATGGGCAGGAATTGGCGGCAGTGGAGACTCAGCAAGGCATTGCCCGGCGTCTGGCAGGCGCCATGAGCCGTTCGGCGCGGGAATCCAGAAATCAGACTCTGCCCCGGTGGGATGACGAGCGAATGAGTCGCGATCCTTTCGATGCCCTGCTCGACTGGTTCGACACGATCGAGCGCGAGACGCAGCGCGAGACCGTGCTCCTCTGCCTGGACGAATTTGAGCGACTGGATGAGATTGTGCAGAAGAGCGGCAATCACGCCGCGCTGCACTTCCTGCGCCACGTTATCCAGCATCGGTTGCGCTGGAGCGTGCTTCTGTCGGGATCGCATCTGCTTGAGGAACTGCCGGCGTACTGGAGCGACTTCCTGATCAACACCCGCGCCCTGCGGGTCAGTTATCTGTCGCCGACAGACACGCGCAATCTGATCGAGCATCCCACCCCCGACTTCCCATCCATTTACACCCGTGAAGCAGTGGACGAGATCGCCGGGCTGACCAGCGGTCAGCCGTACCTGACCCAGTTGATCTGCTATGAGCTGGTGGAATGGCTCAATCTCAATCGCGAGGAACGACGCCAGATCACTCGCGATGACGCGCGGAACATTCTACCGATAGTCTTCGAACGCGGCCATCAATACTTCAGCGAATTCTGGAATCTGACCCTGGATGAGGCGGGGCGCGATCTGGTGCGCGCGCTGATTGTTAATCCTGGTCGTCCACTGAGTGACGAGCAGCGGCAGACGGCGCAACGTCTGGAGCGCAAAGAGATTCTGCGTCGTCAGCATGACTGTCTGCCTGAGTACGAGTTTCAGGTGCCGCTTCTTCGATTGTATGTTGAAACCATAATAACAGGGGAGATTGACGAGGAATGAACGTTCGTGATGAACTTCTAACCGCTCTTGTTCGCGAAGTGCTGGGTCCGCGTGATGGTTGTTACGAGACTCTGCCGGCAGACCATGACCCGCGCCAGGAATACATTACCGGTGTGCTCGAACCGCGCAATGCCCGCACTCAGGACGATCGGATCGAAGATCAGTCTAGCGCTGAAGTCAATGATGGGACGTTGATGATAGCGGCGATGGGATGGGGATGGCGGTGATGGGATGGGGATGGTGGCGGCGATGGGGGGATGGCGGTGATGGGATGGGGATGATGGCGGTGATGGGATGGGATGATGGCGGTGATGGGATGGGGATGGTGGCGGTGATGGGATGGGGATGGCGGTGATGGGATGGGGATGATGGTGGTGATGGGATGGGATGATGGTGGTGATGGGATGGGGATGGTGGCAGTGATGGGATGGGGATGGTGGCGGTGATGGGATGGGATGATGGCGGCGATGGGATGGGGATGATGGTGGTGATGGGATGGGGATGGCAGTGATGGGATGGGGATGGTGCCGGTGATGGGACGTTGATGATGGCGGTGATGGGATGGGATGATTGGATGGGGATGGTGCCGGTGATGGGACGTTGATGATGGCGGTGATGGGATGGGGGGATGGCGGTGATGGGATGGGGGGATGGCGGTGATGGGGGGACGATGATGTAGGGGCGAATAATTATTCGCCCCTACATCATCATCGGCATCATCATCATCGGCATCATCATTATCGGCATCGGCGTCATCATCATCGGCATCATCGGCATCATCGGCATCCGCATTGCCCCATCGTCGTTCGCATCGTCCCGCAATGCTGGCGATGCCCGCAATGCCGGCGATGCCCGCAATGCCGGCGATGCCCGCAATGCCGGCGATGCCCGCAATGCCGGCGATGCCCGTGATGTCCGCATTGCCCCCGTTTCCCATCGTTCACCATCATCGCCGCGTTTCCCTGCCGGCCATTCGGTAGAACATCACTGTGGCTCACTGTGGCGAATTATCATTTCAAAATCTGGATCAGATTGCTATAATCGTCCGTCCAAAGCCGGCCAGCCGGGAATGCATTTACATCCTTGCTAGCGCGCTCGGTAAACGCAGGCGTCGCAAGCAGGTTTGGATCTCTAGAAAGCAATACCCACAGCGAAGGAAAACTGCGTTCAAAATCGCCGGGATCGGAAATCACAACCCGTTCCAAACCGAAGTAGTCAGCCAGTGGCAGAACGACCTGAATTAAATCGAGGTGACGATTGGTGATGTGCACGGCCAGTATGCCAGATGTGGATAAATGCTTGAGGTACAGGTCGAATGCCTCACGGTTAAGCAGATGAACCGGGATCGAATCGCTGGAGAAAACATCGAGGACAAGGATGTCATATTGTTGCGGTTGATTCGCAGCTAGCTCGCGCTCGAGAGAAAGGCGCGCGTCACCAAGAACGATTTCGATCTTGGCCCGGCTATCGGTCAGATACGAAAAGTGACCGTCTGTTTCCTGGCTGAGGTCAATAACAGCAGGATTGATTTCGTAGAATCGGTAAATATCACCTTCCTGTCCATAGGCGGCCAGAGTGCCTACACCCAAACCGAGAATGCCGACCCGCAGTCCCTGACTGCGCCGCGGATGATTCGAAATGGCGAGACCACCGCCACTTGTTTCGGTAAAGTACGCCGTTGGCAATTTGCGTCGATCGGGATCGGCGAACTGAAATCCATGGATAGTGATCCCATGCACAAGCGCATAGCGCTTTGCTGAGCTACCCTCTGATTCAAGTTCTTTCACGCGCACCACGCCGTAGAAGTTACGTTCGAGCACGATTGCATCAGAAATGTCAGACCGGATGTACTGTATTGTCAGTATGATTGTCAGGCATAAGCCGCTGATTGGTATTCCCCGGTTGAGGATCAAACGCCAGCGTGGTTCAGGTTGACGTTGGTTGAGAGTTAAGAACAGACTCAGCATCCATACCAGCACAATACCTGCAAACAATTCCCAGTAGGCGCGAAAAATTAGGGGAGCGATGAATGTTGTAAATATGCCTCCCAATGCGCCACCGACCGATACCAGGAAGTAGAAGAGTGTCAAATGTGTCGCTGGTGGACGCACGCGGTACAACTCGCCATGGCAGATCATGCATGCTGCAAACAAGAACAGGTTATAGATGGTTATCTGCCAGATGATAGCCAGGGATTGACCGAGTATTGTTGCCAGGATCACCAGGATAGTTGCCAGGAATAAGAGCGGAATAAAGAATTGTCGCGAGTACCAGCGTTCGCCTGAAAAGGCGAGGATAAAAGTCGTTAAGTAGAGAGTTAATGGCAACACCCACAAGAACGGGATGACCGCAACTTCCTGTGTGATATGACTGGTAATCGCGAGAAGGAGGAGTGATGCAGTTGCGGCCAGCGCAATCCAAAGGATGTAGCGCGGCCAGCGAATTGATATGGCCTCTTGGGATGAACTGCCACCAGGTTGAGCAGACGCTTTCAGCGTCATTGGGTCAGGTTCAAGGCGCCAGATACGAAATGCGCCCCAGGCAGCTAATCCGGCAAAACCAAGATAGAACAGTGACCACATCCAGCCCTGATTGGGTAAAGTAAGTAATGGTTCAACCAGTAGCGGGTACGTGATCAGGCCGAGGAGAGAACCAACGTTTGAAATGGCATATAGCTGGTATGCGCTGCGTTCTGGAAAAAGACGGTGGAACCATGCCTGCATAAGTGGACTGTTGGAAGCCAACAGGAAGTAGGGTATACCAACGGAAATGGTTAGCAGCTTGATTATTTCCAGCACAGGTGGCGACTCTGGCGCGGGTTTCCAGGCCACATCAGGCGTGATAGGCGAACGCCAGTTCCATGCCAGTATTATCAACGCCCCTATCGAGATGCCAAGCAGGACCAGATGCCATTTTTCGCGTCCTCTTCCCGGATGACTCACCCACGTAGCGTAGGCGTATCCGCCGGTTAGCAGGATTTGAAAAAACATCTGCACTGTTGACCAAACGGCTGGTGAACCACCAAACCACGGCAAAATGTACTTGGCGATGAGTGGTTGGATTTGGAAGATGAGGAATGCGGAGAGAAAGATGCTGGTGATGAAGTATGCCATATGAATTCTGAACGGGGTAGTCAGATTTAAAGAATGTAATTCGCCAACAGCCAACAGTATAACAAATATTTCAGTTGTCTGGCGAAAGTAGCGCGATAGTATTTCATCGATATTCGGTTTTACTGGCCTGGTTAGCAATAGCGATGGAATGGGATGGCGGATGATCCCAAGTTGCCCGTGTTGCTACTATCGCCGCATTCTCTGGGGGGCGGGGAATGTTGATGGTGGCGGCGATGGGATGGGGGGATGGCGGTGACGATGATGGATGGGGATGGTGGTGGTGACGGGATGGGGGATGGCGGTGACGATGATGGATGGGGATGGCGGTGACGATGATGGATGGGGATGGCGGTGACGATGATGGATGTTGATGGTGGCGGTGATGGGATGGGGATGATGGCGGTGATGGGACGTTGATGATGGCGGCGATGGGATGGGATGATGGGATGGGGATGATGGCGGTGATGGGGGGACGATGATATAGGGGCGAATAATTATTCGCCCCTACATCATCATCATCGGCATCGGTGTCATCATCGGCATCGGTGTCATCGTTGTCATCATTATCGTTGCCCGCGTCGCCCCATTGCCCGCATCATCGGCGATGCCGGCGATGCCCGCAATGTTGGCAATGCCCGCGTCGTCCGCAACGCCCGCGTTGCCCGCATCGCCCCATCTCCCTTCCCCTTCGGTCATTTCTTCCTCAATCTGACGGATCGCATCTTTGGTCGGTTTCCCGTACAATGTCAGGAAGAACATGTTTGCCTGCATGGGAGGAAGGCTATGGAGCGAGTAGACACCCTGCTTACCGGCGGCACGGTCGTGACCATGGACGAGAACTGGCGTATTTTTACCGATGGCGCCGTCGCGATTCGCGATGGGGTGATTGTGGCAGTCGGGCCGAGCGCTGAACTCGCCGCTCGCTATGCCGCCGCTGAGACGATTGATTGTCGCGATTGCGCAATTATTCCCGGTTTGATTAACGGTCATGCTCACGTGCCGATGAGTCTGCTGCGCGGCCTGGTAGCCGATCAGCAGCTTGATGTCTGGCTGTTCGGATACATGTTCCCGGTGGAGAGCCAGTTTGTTGACCCCGATTTTAGCTTCACCGGCACTCTGCTCAGTTGCGCCGAAATGATTCGCGGCGGCACGACGACGTTTGTCGATATGTACTATTTTGAAGAAGAGGTGGCGCGCGCTGCCGATCAGGCTGGAATGCGCGCGATTTGCGGCCAGACGGTGATGCGTTTGCCGACTCCTGACGCCGATTCGTTTGACGCCGGGATCGAGCGCGCGCGTCGGTTTATGGCCGAATGGCGGGGGCATCCGCGAATTGTTGCAACGGTAGCGCCCCATGCTCCTTACACCTGCACCGATGAAATCTATCGGCAGGCCGCTGCGCTCTGCGCCGAATTTGGCGCGCCGCTGATTACCCATCTTTCGGAAACGGCTCGCGAGGTGGAAGAGAGCATTCGCGATCGCGAGGTGACGCCGATCCGTTACGCCAAACGGGTAGGCGCTTTTGATGTGCCCTGTATTGCCGCTCATTGCGTTCACGCTACCGAAGACGATCTGCGACTGCTGCGCGAGGCGCGCGCCGGCGCAGTGCCTTGCCCGACCAGCAATCTGAAGCTGGCCAGCGGAGTAGCGCCGTTCCGCCGCATGATCGAAACTGGAGTGCGGGTCGGTCTCGGTACCGATGGCCCGGCCAGCAACGACGACCAGGATATGTTTACCGAGATTCAGTTGGCGGCGCTGTTGCCAAAAGGCTTGAGTGGCGATCCGACGGCAGTGCCGGCGCGTGAAGCGTTTGCGCTGGCAACCTGTTGGGGTGCGCGCGCTATTCATCTCGATCATCTCGTCGGTTCGCTGGAACCGGGCAAACGGGCCGATGTTGCGGTCGTTGAGTTGCGCCGCCTGCACAGCGCGCCACGCTATACCTATGCGCCCGATGCAATCTATTCGCACCTTGTCTACAGCAGCCGGGCCGCCGATGTCCGCGATGTCCTGGTCGATGGCCGGATCTTGTTGCGCAATCGTCAGTTGCAGACGCTCGACGAGGAGGCGATTATCAGCCGCGCCCAAGCGATTGCGGCCCGTATTAACGAGTTTCTCGCTACGCGCGAACGCAATTTGCTGGCCAAGATTTTGGCTCTGGGTGGCGTGCAACAGGCTGAGATTTTCGAGATACAGGTCAAAGCGCGCTTGCGTCCGGCTGATGTTGAGCGCGCGCTCGCGCTGCTGGCGAGTCCGACTATCACCGTCACAAAGACCAGTGAACGGATTCAGTACGATACCTACTTCATCTTCGCTAATGGCGAACGCATCCGTATCCGTGAAGATCATCGCACCGATCCCGGCGCTCGTCCGCAACCGAAATATACGCTGACTCTGATGGCTGAAGCGCGTCGGTTTGATCATCCCAAGGCGATGATGCTTTCGCGCGCGCGCTATACCGCGCCGGCTGATCATACGGTGCGCTTCTACCGCGAATATTTTCAGCCTGACCGGATCGAAGAGCTGGAGAAACGACGGCGGCGCTGGCGGATTCTCTACAAAGACCATGATTTCGCGATGAACCTCGATACGCTGGTCGGTCAGCCTGACCCCGGCCCCTTCCTTGAGATCAAAAGTCGCACCTGGAGCCGACGCGATGCCGAGCGGCGCGCAGGTTTGATTAGTGAACTGCTTGAGCTGGCCGGTATTCCCGATGACGCGCTGGTGTTGCAGGAGTATGTGGAGCTAGTGGCATGAAGCAGCGCGGTATCTATCTGATTGGGTTGACCGGCGGGATTGCCTGTGGCAAGAGCACGGTGTTGGCGATGTTGGCGGCTCTCGGCGCGCGCACAATTGACGCCGACCGCGTTACTCATCGATTGCAACAACCGGGAACGCCGGTCTATCAGGCGATTGTCGCTGCCTTCGGGCCGCAGATTCTCGCTGTGCCCGGCGGAGCTATTGACCGGCGCAAGCTGGGCGCAATCGTCTTCAACGATCCGGTTGCGCTCAAACGATTGGAAGCAATTGTGCATCCAGCGGTGCGGGCAGAGATCCGGCGCTTTCTCGATGAGGTGGCCGGCGCGGGTTCGTATGCTACCCGGTTGCGTCCGGTAGAACGGCCAATCGCCGTGATCGATGCGATCAAGCTGATTGAGTCGGGTTGGGCCGACGAGTGCGATCAGGTATGGGTGGTGACCTGTCCGCCTGAACAGCAGATCGAACGACTGATGACGACACGCGGTATGTCGCTGGAAGAAGCGCAGGCGCGGGTAGCTGCCCAACCGCCGCAGGAAAGCCGGTTGAGTCGGGCTGATGTGGTGATCGACAACAGCGGTTCACAGGTGCAGACGCACGCTCAGGTTGAAGCGGCCTGGCAACGGGCCTTGATTGCCAGTCACGGCGCGTAGATGATCCGGCGACGTTCGGTAATGACAACTCCATCGGCAAGGGTGACGCGCAGGCGCACAGTGTATTCGCCGGTCGGTTGATTGGTGGCGTTCCACATACCCAGCAGGCCGTTTTCGACCGGCAGGTTGCTCTGCCCAAGCATCTGCCATTCGGTTGGTTCGACGCCCTGGCCGATGTCGAGAATGAAGGGGCCGCGCGCCGTGCCTTTGACGAAGAGTTTGGTATTGGTGATCACAGCGCTCTCGTCGAGGTTGATGAGAGCGACAGCCTGTTCCGGCGTGGACGGTGGCGGACAGTATTCGGTCGGCCCGGCGCGTCCGTTCCGTTGCGCCCATTCGGCCACTTCAGTCGGGTAGATCGGCACGGTGACTACTCTCACCTCTTCTAGTGGAGTGTGGATCGTTGCCCGACACGAACCGTTACCGCCAACCCGGATGGTCTGGTAGGTGATGCCGCTGACCGGTTCCGTGCCGGCGACAAACCATTCAGTGATCACGCCTGGACATTCAGGCGTTGGCGGGCCGCCGGTTTCGCTGCAAACTGGCAGCTCAGTAATTCTCGGCGGTGGGGTAAAGCTTTGCGTCGATCGGTTGGCGTGGTAGCGTAGCATCAATTCGCGCCAGATCAGGCCGGCGCCATTCGCGCCGGCCACTTCGTTCATTGGTCGGTTATCATTGTTGCCCACCCAGACACCGATGACCACAGCGCTGGTATAGCCAATCGCCCACGAATCGCGAAAATCGTTGCTGGTGCCGGTCTTGACCGCTGCGGGAATGTTGGGTAATTCCATGACGTTGTTGCGCCCAAAGACCATGCGGCGGGCGGCGTTGTCGCTAAGGATGTCGGTGATGAGAAACGCAATCTGTTCACTCTGCGGGCCGAGCAATGGTTTTCCGCGGGTGGGTTGCCACGAATCGAGAATCTCGCCGCGACTATTGGTCACGCGCAGAATGGCGACTGGCCGCACCTGGCGGCCACCGGCCTGCAGGCTGGCGTAAGCTCCGGTCAACTCAAGCAATCGCACCTCGTTGCTCCCAAGTGCCATTGGCAGACCGTAGCGCGCGGGATCGGTGAAAGTGGTGATGCCAAACTCACTCATCAGGTTGACAAAGTTTTCAACCCCAACAAATTCAAGCGCCTTCACTGCCGGAATGTTAAGCGAATTGGCCAGCGCCAATCGTAACCGTACCGGTCCGCGAAAACGTTTATCGTAGTTCTCTGGTTGGTAAACGACGCCGTTGTTCGTCCAGCTTGATGGCACATCCCACAGAATGGTAGCCGGCGTCCAGCCTTTCTGCAATGCGGCAGCGTAGATAAATGGCTTCAACGCTGAACCGGGCTGGCGCGGCATCATTGTCACGTTGACCTGACCGTCGGGCGCGTTATAGTCAATACTGCCGACCATCGCCAAAATCTGGCCGTCGGGCGCGAGAATCACCACGGCAGCGTTGCTGGCGTCACGCGCGCGCAACTCGGCGATCTTTTCGGCAGCAACAGCTTCGGCTTGCGCCTGCCAGTTCGGATCAAGGGTGGTGATAACACGCAACCCGCCGCGATTGACCATCTCGACACCAAAACGCTGGACAAGGAGATCGTAGACGTAAAAGACAAAGTGAGGCGCCTGGATCGAGGAGGTGGGTTTTGCCAATCGGATTGGTTCGGCAAAGATAGCGTCAGCTTCCGCGGCGGTAATGAAACCGGCCTCAACCATCCGATCGAGCACGATCCGCTGCCGGGCGCGCGCTAGCGGTAAATTCTTAAACAGATCGTAGGTCGAGGGAGATTGTGGCAAGCCGGCCAGCAACGTCGCTTCGCCGCGCGTCAATTGCCAGACATGCTTGCCGAAGTAGCGTTGAGCAGCCGCTTCAACGCCATAGGCCTGCGCGCCGTAGTAGACCTCGTTAAGATAGAGAGACAGGATCTGCTCTTTGCTGTACTCTTTCCCTACCTGTATGGCCAGAATCGCCTCGCGGATCTTGCGTTCGATGGATTGCTGTTGAGCCTCTTCCGGGGTCAGCAGGATCGCTCGCACCAGTTGCATCGTGATCGTGCTCGCGCCGGAGACCGTCTCTCCGGCGGTGACGTTTTGCCAGAAGGCGCGCAGGATGCTCGGCAGATCGACGCCGGGATTGGTGTAAAAATTGGCGTCTTCAACTGCCACGGTTGCGTCGCGTAGAATCTTCGGGATACGGTCGAGTGCGACCGGCGCGCGCACGCCAGGACCGATCACTTCGTAGAGCTGCGTGTTGCCATCGCGGGCATAGATACGAGTGTTCTCGAAGCTGCGGTGCTGGTCGATCAGTTCGGGTGGCGGTAAGTCGCGGCTATAGTATACGTAGAGGCCGATAATCACTATCAGAACGAGCAATACAAGAGTCAGCCCGGCAAATGCAAGCCGATTCAACCAGTGCCAGAACGCATTTCGTTTGCGTTGTGGTTGCGGTGATGTGCGGTTTGGGAAACGTGGCAATGGCGGACGTGGACGGCGGGCCATAGGCAGTAGACATCGCTAAGATGATCAGACCATCAATACCAGGTCGGAACATTTCAAGATCGGTTGATAAGAATACTATAGCGCGTCTTTGATGGAATTGTACAGGTAAAAACTTGAGAATATTTTAAAGTGATAGCAGATAGAGAGGGTCGGTGATGTTGTAAGCAGGTGACAACGGCGATGATGGCAACCGTAATCCAATCTTTCCGAGCCGGCAAAGAGGCTATCCATCGCTCAACTCGCGCGCTGCCCGCTCCACTGCATGCCAGGCTGCGCTATGCGGTGTCGTCAACTCGAAGTGACCGCAATCAGGCAAGATCGAAAGATGGGCAGGATCGCCAGTCGATCGAGCCGCGGTAACAAATGATTCGACATAAGCGGCTGGAACAATCTGGTCATCGCTGCCGACCAGATGATAATGCGGCACGCCTAAGGGCAAGAGGGCGCGCGGTGAGACTTCGCGGTAGCGATGCGAATGATGTCCGACCAGTTCCGCGCAGGCAACGCCGCAGGCGGTCGCTGTCACACCCAGATCTAGATCGGTAACTGCAGCCAGCGCAACGACACCACAGAGTGGTAGTGGATGCGCGTGGTAGAGGGCGCTGGTGTCAGGCAGTTTGGATCGGGCGGCCAGCCAGAGCGCAAGCTGACCGCCGGCAGAGTGACCGAGCGCAATCACCCGCGTCAGATCGAGTGGATACTGCGCGGCCAGCGCGCGCAGGTAGTCGAGGCCGGCGGCGACATCGTGGAAGGTTTGCGGCCAGCCGCCGCCGTTACCCAGGCGACGGTATTCCAGGCTCCACACGGCGTAGCCAGCGGCGCGTAAAGCGGCGCAACACTCGCCGAGAGGGGTCAGGTCATACACTGCTTGCCAGCAGCCACCGTGGATGAGCACAACGACCGGCGCCGGTCGTGAGGTGTCCGGCAGGTAGAGATCGCCAAACTGATCGGGATGATCGCCATAAGAGATGCGCGCGTCCGACGGTATGGCAGGTTGGGCAAGATAATCCGCAACAGTCAGCATATCCGGCATAAACAGACTCAGCGATTGTGGTGAGAGACAGGCGCTGTAGGCGCGCCACAGAAGTGATGCGATTCGGGTTGAGGGTTGTGCTATGCCTCGTCGGCAAACTGGTTGAGAAAATCATCTAGCGGGCCATTGTAGTAGACGTGTACAACCTGGTTGAAGGTGATCCGGGCCACAGCGTCCCACACTTCATCGGGATCGCTGCTGTAAGCGACCAGCATGGCTCGTTCTGGACGCTCCTCATCTTCTCCGGGTGGAATAACGAGCGCCAGCCATTGGCGAGGGTAACGCTGCTCGATGAGCGTGATTGGTTCGACCTTGCCCCGCTCAACCATACCGGTGTAGGGGCAACCACAGGCACAATTCGGCCCGCAACTGCTGTGATCGCCGGTGCCACAACTGGGGCTGGTACCGCCGTGGAGAGCGCTGGTAAGGTTAATGACGACTGGCATAGGTCTATTTCGAAGCGAACTTGGTGGGTCGCAGTGACAGCTTAACCTCAGACCAGAGAGTCAGATCACAGTTGAGCTATCACTGCGCACCCGGAAAGGTTATGGCCCAATTCGTTCCATTCCGCCCATATACGGACGGAGCACTTCAGGGATCAGGATACTGCCATCTTCCTGCTGGTAATTTTCCATAATGGCGATGATTGTGCGCGGCAGGCCGAGGCCAGAACCGTTGAGCGTGTGGAGAAATTCCGGTTTTGCGCCCGGTTCGGGCCGATAACGAATGTTGGCCCGTCGCGCCTGAAACGCCTCGACGTTCGAGCACGAACTTACTTCGAGCCATTCACCCACGCCGGGCGCCCACACCTCAATGTCGTAGGTCTTGGTCGAGCCGAAGCCGAGATCGCCAGCGCAGAGCAGTTTGGTGCGAAATGGCAGTCCAAGCAGGCGCGCGCATTCCTCGGCGTCACGGCGCAATTTCTCCAGCGCCTGGTAACTCTCTTCGGGTTTAACAAACATGTACATCTCGACCTTGTCGAACTGGTGACCGCGCTTGATTCCGCGCACATCACGCCCGGCGCTGAGCTGTTCTTTGCGAAAGCAAGGAGTGTAGGCAGCGTGGTAGATCGGCAACTGACTCGCTTCGAGAATCTCGTCGGCGTAGAGGCTGGTAATCGGCACTTCGGCAGTTGGCACCAGCCACAAGCCCGACTCTTCATCGCGATAAAGGTTGTCGCGGAATTTGGGCAACTGACCGGAGGCCCACAAGACCGATTCTTTCACCACGAACGGAGTGTAGACCTCTTGATAGCCCTGTTGGAGATGGAGATCAAGCAGCCACTGGATCACGGCGCGTTGCAGGCGCGCGCCGGCGCCACGCATGACATAAAACCGCGAACCCGCCAGCTTCACCCCGCGCTCAAAGTCGAGGATGCCCAGCGCCTCGCCCAGTTCCCAGTGTGGACGGGCGGGAAAGGGAAGCTGACGCTCTTCACCCTCCTGGTAGATGACTACATTGTCGCGATCATCTACCCCATCGGGAACATCGGCGTGAGGCAGGTTGCGAATTTCGAGCATGGCGGCGCGCTGCTGTTCTTCAACTTCAGCAAGCTGGCGGTCGAGCGCCGCGATTTCATCGCCGAGCTGGCGCATTGCCTCGATCCTGGCCTGACGTTCGACAGGATCTTTCATGGCGCCGATCTGCTTCGAAACGGCGTTGCGTTCGGCTTTGCGCGTCTCGACTTCGTAGATCAGGCGACGGCGTTGTTCATCGAAGGCCAGCACCTGATCGATGATCGCGCCATCGACGCCACAACGGGCCAACTGGCGTTTGACTTCCTCGGGTTGCTCGCGGATCAGTTTGATGTCAAGCATATCTTTAGTCTGTTGAACTACCACACGCTGATGCGCGGGGGCGATTTGAGCTGTGAATGAGATTATACCACGGCAGTGATCGGCTTTGGTATGCGAAGTTTCACGAGCTGATCCGGCTGTAGTGCCAGGAAACCGGTTGGCCATCTTGATAGGGTATTACCCCGTGAAAGGGGCGCGGATCGTCGTCGAAGACGAGCGGCAGGAAAAAACGGTCGCCGGGCCAGAGGGGGAGTTCGAGCAGGCGGTTCAGAGGCACCCACTCGAGCCGGCCTTCATCATTGGTCGCAGGTGGTTGACCTTGAAAGCGGGTGATAAGGAAGATAAAGGCAAACCAGTCTTCGCCGTTCTTGCCAAACCCCGGCCAGCTTATCGTGCCGCGCAGTGTGAGTTCGAGCGCGGTGATGGCAGCCTCTTCGCGTAGCTCGCGTTGCAAGCCGGCAACGATCTCTTCATGACGCTCAAGCTTGCCACCCAGTCCATTGTATTTGCCCAGATGTTGATCGCCGGGTCGGGCATTACGGTGAACCATCAAGACCGATTGGCGGTCAGGAGAGAGCACGTAGGCAAGCGTGGCGAGAATGGGTGTGTAAGGCATAAGAACCTCAGTAATGTGCGCGCTATTGCAGGCTGCAGACAATTATAGCTGATGACAACTGGCAAAGAGATCATCCGTGCCTCTAGCCTCATCTCGCCTGCGCTCACCAGGCTTGATACAGATTGCGCTCGCCGCGTCGCACTTCGGCAATCCGACGGATGCTGCCAGGGTCGATCCCATCAGGCAGCCGGTCAGGGTGGAAAAACTGCGCGTCACAGATTTCAATATCGGCGACAGGTGGCGCCGGGGGGCCATCGGCTACCGCAGTAAAGACAATGACATAATCGCTGAGACCATGAGACAGGTAGTGAAAGACGCCGTGGAGACCGGTGATCGTGACCGGACAGCCACTCTCTTCACGGGCCTCGCGGCGCGCAGCTTCCGCCGGCGCTTCACCGTGATCGACTGCGCCCCCAGGCAGGCCCCAGGGTGTTGCGCCACCACGATGGCGCACGAGTAAGAATTCGTCACCGCGTTGTACGATGACCCGCACGCCAATCGCGCGCAGGCGGAACAGTTGATGCCGTAACAACCGCGCGCGGCGGAAGAGGTTGTATACGCTGGTGAGGGCCAGTTCGTGGATTGGATGGGTCATGGTGTGAGTGGCACTATCACCATTGCTGCTGATTGACGGTGACAATTATTTCGGTCGATATTGTTCATCATAGCATGCCCGGGCAGTGGTCGCAAATTGTTTGCTGGCTTGAAAAAGGTTTGCTTGCCGGTCAGTCTCTGAGTCATGCGGAGGAACTGCACTCTTGAGAGTGTTTCTACTAATCAGCATTGGGTATGTAGGGAAATGTGAACTGCAATCAGCTCTATGTCGTAGGATCGCTGCTGAGCGACAGAAGAAAGCAGCCAGATAGTTATACCACCTGCAAAATTTTTTAGTATAAACATTTGTTTATGCAAATGTTAAATAGTACTTTTATACTATTGATGACTGGTACTGAAATGGCACCTGTGATGTTCAGGAAGTACTATGGAGGATCATAATCGGATTGGATATAATTAGCTTTGTGAAAAACACGTTGGATTGTGAAAAATTTTTAATTTCTCGCTGTGACGAATCCGTAGAAGGAATTATATATGATGAGCAGAACGCTTTTTGCATCATGTATTGCCATAGTGATTATGTTCGCGCTTAGTGGTTGTCAAATTTCGGCAGAACTGCCTACTCCTACTCGACAACCAACAAACACGCCGCTCAGACCGACATAATTCGCTCTATATCCTCCACCTACAGTGGTAATGCACCCTACCCGTCCGGCTTATCCGCCGCCGACCCGTACAGCTACGCTGACGCCGCGCCCTACCCGTCCGGCTTATCCGCCGCCGACCCGTACAGCTACGCTGACGCCGCGCCCCACCCGTCCGGCTTATCCGCCGCCGACCCGTACAGCTACGCTGACGCCGCGCCCCACCCGTCCGGCTTATCCGCCACCGACCCGTACAGTCAGGCCACCAACTCGCACTGCAATGCCAGTGCCACCAACAGTGACGCCAGAACCACCGCCGGCGACGCGCCCGGCCTATCCGCCACCGCCAACGGCAACGCCGGTACCGCCACCGCCGGCGACGCGCCCGGCCTATCCGCCACCGCCAACGGCAACGCCGGTACCGCCACCGCCGGCGACGCGCCCGGCCTATCCGCCACCGCCAACGGCAACGCCGGTACCGCCACCGCCGGCGACGCGCCCGGCCTATCCGCC